>JBLHSG010000021.1:0-70967 GCA_047626725.1 Ascidiaceihabitans sp. | reverse complement strand
GGTGATGGAATCAAGGAAGTAACGGTCGTGGGTGACGATCAGGATGGTGCCTTTGTAATCCATCAGGTGCTGTTGCAGCCATGCGATTGTTTCGGCGTCAAGGTGGTTGGTCGGTTCATCAAGCAGCAGCATATCTGGCGCTTCGAGCAGCAGTTGGCACAGGGCGACACGACGGGCTTCACCACCGGACAGATCCGCGATGTTTGCGTCATCGGCCGGGCAGCGCAGGGCTTCCATTGAGACGTCGATTTGGCTGTCCAGATCCCAAAGGTTTTCGGCGTCGATCTGGTCCTGCAATTGGCCCATTTCGTCTGCGGTTTCTTCGGAATAGTTCATCGCCAGATCGTTATAACGGTCGAGAACGGCTTTTTTCTTGGCCACACCCAGCATGACGTTTTCACGCACGGTCAGGGTTTCGTCCAGTTTTGGTTCCTGCGGCAGGTAGCCAACTTTTGCGCCTTCAGCGTGCCATGCTTCGCCGGTGAAATCCTTGTCCATGCCAGCCATGATTTTCATCAGCGTCGATTTACCCGAACCGTTCACGCCCACAACGCCGATTTTCACACCGGGGAGGAAGTTAAGATGGATGTTTTCAAAGCATTTCTTGCCACCGGGGTAGGTCTTGGAAACACCAGACATGTGATAGACGTATTGATAGGCGGCCATTAGAGCGACTCCGAACAAAAGGGAATAAGTTTGGCACGTGATACCGGAGGCGCGCCACGGGGGCAATGTGTTGTGGTTTGATTGACAATTAGGGTCGGAACGCGGCACCTAGCCTTATGAATGCGTCCCTCCCTTATGCCCGCGCGGGCCAGACTATCGGCCTTTTGGGAGGATCATTTGATCCTGCACATTCCGGTCACACGCATATCACGCGCGAAGCGATCAAGCGATTTGGGCTGGATCACGTCTGGTGGATGGTCAGCCCCGGCAATCCGCTAAAGACACGTGGCCCTGCGCCGCTGGATCAACGGATGGAACGCGCGCGCCAAGTGATGGATCATCCGCGCGTCAAGATCACGGATATCGAACGTCAATTGGGGACGCGATATACCGCCAGCACATTGCAAGCGTTGCAGGCGCGATACGTCGGTGTGCGGTTTGTGTGGTTAATGGGGGCCGACAATCTGGCGCAATTGCACCGTTGGCAAGACTGGCGTTGGATCATGGAAAATGTGCATGTGGGTGTCTTGGCCCGACCGGGTGACCGGATTTCAGCACGGATGAGCCCCGCCGCGCGTCTATACAGCGGCAAGCGTATTCCCGGACGTATGTCGCATTTGCTGACGCTGTCAGATGTGCCCGCATGGTGTTTTGTAAATGTGCCAATGATCGCGCAATCGTCCACTGCAATTCGTGCGGCGGGGGGGTGGCAGTCTTAAACGGACGTGATCCTAAGTTTTCAGCCGAGCTGACAAAACGCCTGCACCCATGACAACCAACAGCCCAACCCACGTGAGCATCGCAGGCCATGTGTCAAAGACCAGCCAGCCCAACAAAACCGCTGCAAGCAGTTGGAAATAGACAAACGGCGCCAGTTTTGTCGCGGGCGCAGTGCTGTAGGCGTAGAGCAACAACAGATTCCCCAGCATTGAAAACAACGCGGACGCGAGAACCAGCGCGGATACATTAACCGTCATAGCAGGCACGTTGGTCAGACCAAACGGGGCCAACACCAAGGCCGCGATAAACAGCTGCGTAAAGGTAAAGGCGATGGGCGTGCCCAGATGCGACAGCCAACGTGACGCAGTTAAAAACATACCGTAGCACGTGCCAGCAACCGCGGCCCAAATGAGCCCCGTGTTCATCTCTGCGCCGGGCTGCACTACGATCAACACACCGACAAACCCGACACCCACCAGCACGGTGCGCTGCCATGTTATAGGTTCTTTTAGGAAAACAGCCGCCAGTGCATAGCTGACCAGTGGGCCAATAAAGAACGCGGCGAACACATCGGCAATCGGGGCCATCGACAGCGCAACCTGGATTGAACTGATGCCGCAACACAAAATTACAGCGCGTCCCCAAATACGCCAATCGCGCAGCAACCGCCACGCGTCGCGGTGAATAAACGGCAGGATCAACAGCGCCCCTAGGGCAAATCGCGACCACGCAATAAACAGCGGCTGCACACCCAAATCCGAGCTTAGCAATTTGCCCGCCGTATCCCCCGCAGGAATAAAGGACATGGCGATGAACATGATGAATATGGCGCGTTGCATTGGGCTGGCGTAACACAGGTAAAGTTGGAGCAAAAGTGAACGATTCTCGACTTGTTCATGCCGCATTGGATTGGTTAACCTGTCGCCATGTTAAGTAGTATATCAAGACGATTGTTTTTGGGGGCAGCGCTGTCGAGCGCGGCTGTCGGCGTGGCGCTTGCGGATGCGCCTAAAACGTCGCTGCGCCCCTTGTTGCGCGGTGCAGGTTTTAGCAAAAAAACGGTGCGCGGTGTTGATGCCATTGTGGCCGAGGCCAAGTTGGGCGGAAGCGTCGCGTTTGTTGCGGCAAATGCAAAAACCGGCATGCGGTTGGAATCGCGCAATCACAATGTGGGCACGGCACCGGCCAGTGTCACAAAAGCAATAACAGCGCTGTATGCGTTGGAAACCCTAGGCGCGTCCCACCGTTTCAGCACGCAATTGATCGCAACTGGCGGCATTTCTGGTGGTATCATTCAGGGTGATTTGATCCTTGCCGGTGGGGGTGATCCGACGTTGGACACGAACACGCTGGCTGACATGGCCCGCCGACTAAAGGCCGCAGGCGTCACAGGCGTGCGTGGCGATTTCAAGGTTTATGACGGTGCCCTGCCGCGGATCGAAACGATCGACAAAGACCAACCTGCGCATGTTGGCTATAGCCCAGCGGTGTCGGGAATCGCGCTAAACTTTAACCGTGTTCATTTTGAATGGCGGCGAAATTCCGGCACCTACGGTGTCACAATGGAGGCGCGGACCAACAAGTATCGTCCGGGCATCACCATGGCGAAAATGCGCATCGTTGATCGCAATTTACCGGTCTATAAATATTCGGGCGCTGGCGGGATCGACAATTGGACGGTTTCGCGTTCTGCCTTGGGAACAGGCGGCGCGCGCTGGTTGCCTGTGCGTGATCCTGCGGCCTATGCGGGGGATGTTTTTCGCACGATGGCCGCGTCGCAAGGGATCAAGCTACGTACCGCAAAAGTGGTGTCCAGATCGTCATCGGGCACCGCGATTGTCACCCATCAAAGCGGGCAGCTTCGTGATCTGTTGCGCGATACATTAAAGTTTTCCAACAACCTGATGGCCGAAATGATCGGCATGGCAGCCACGGCAAAACGACGTGGAAAACCAACCAGCCTGCGCGCGTCTGCGTCGGAAATGAATACCTGGGCGCGCGCCAGTTTTGGGACCCAAGGGTTAAAACTGGTCGATCATTCCGGTCTGGGTGCAGCCAATCGCATGACAGCGGACAGCATGGTCGAGACATTGGTTAAGGTCTATGCCAACAATACGCTGCGCCCGATCCTGAAACCTGTCGCCTTGCGCGATGCCAAGGGCAAAGTGTTGAAAAACCACCCGATCAAAGTTGATGCCAAAACAGGCACACTGAATTTTGTGTCGGGGCTGGGTGGATACATGGAATCGCCCGACGGAACGGTTTTGGCTTTTGCGATTTTTAGTGCGGATGAAAAGGTGCGCAAACGCATCACAAAGGCCAATCGCGAAGCACCGCGTGGCGCGCGTGGGTACAACAAGCGCGCCAAAAAGATGCAGCAAAAACTGATAGAACGATGGGGGACGCTGTACAGCTCCTAAGCGCCCCGCCTCCAGTATTATGCAGCGTTTTTGACGCGATCAATTTCCACAAAATCAGCGACAGCTTCGGCAGTTGCCGCGGACAAGGTCCAACCCAGATGCCCGTGACCTGTGTTGTAAAACACGCCTGGTTTTGACCCCGGTCCAACCTTTGGCATCATCGATGGCAACATCGGGCGCAGACCGGCCCACGGCACGCAGTGTTCGGTTGAAACGTCTGGAAAGAATGTCTCGCACCATTGGCGCAAGGGTTTGATCCGGTCGTCGCGAATGTCCAGATTGTAGCCGTTAAATTCTGCTGTTCCTGCAATCCGGAAACGGTTTTTGCCAAGGCGGGATGTCACGACTTTTGCTTCGTCGTCGAGCAGACTGACCCAAGGTGCCGCGGCTTGGCTTTCTGCGTCGTCCAGATTGACGGTGATTGAATAGCCTTTGACCGGATAGATGTTCACGCGGTCGCCAAGCGATGCTGCAATCGCGCGACTGCCGACCCCTGCGCACACAACAATGCCGTCAAAGTTTTGCTGCTGATCGCCTGCGCCTGAATGCCAGCTGATTTTAACGCCGTGCCCTGTGTGACGAAATTCTGATACATCGGCGTTGTAGTGAAATGTGGTCCCAAGCGCCTCGCAGCCCTTTGACAACGCGCGCGCATATTGGTGGATGTCGCCGGTGAAATCGCTTTCGGTATAGTAGCCGCCTAGCGTTTTTGTGCGTAGGGCTGGTTCAAGGTCTTGGACCTCGGTCGCGGTGACCTCGCGACGATCCAGGCCTGCTTTTGACAACAGATCATTGACGCGGCGGGCGTGCGCAAATTCGGATTCGGTTTTGTAAACATGCAGGATGCCGCGTTTTTCCATATCGAATGAAAACCCGACCTCGTCGGCAAAACGCAACAAATGCTGGCGGGCTTCGATAGCCAAACGCGCGGTGGCGATTGTGTGGCTTTCATAGTTCGGGATGTTGCCCATAAATTCGGCCATCCACGACAGTTTATGCCAGCTCGGGCGCGGGTTAACCAACAGGGGCGCGTCGGATTTCATCATCCACTTCAGGCCCTTAAAGATGGTGCCCCAACGGGTCCAGACCTCTGCGTTTGAGGCACTAAGTTGGCCGCCATTTGCAAACGACGTTTCCATCGCCGCGTATCGATTGCGGTCGAAAACAGAAACCTTGTAGCCCCGTGAGGCCAGCGAATAGGCAGTGGTAATACCGGTAATGCCGGCGCCGATGACAGCGATGTGGGTCATGTCGTAGCTCTTTTAACAGGCGCGATGGGGGACGGACAAACTGCTGGCGTCAATGCCGGCGTTTTGTCCCCATCTGTCGCGTGACCTGAGAGCTTGACCGCCCCTATTTAGGGACAGCTTTCTCCTTCGGTGGGCCAACTGCGCGTGCGCTGACCGCTCTCCAGATAGTTGATGTCTTTAGCGGCTCACACGGTTCATGTGCCTGAGAGTTTCCGGGGCGTTGCTCCTTCGGCGACAGATTGCTCTGTGCTCTCCCATGCGAGTCTCATCAACTGAGGGGCGTATACGTTTGTGTACCGCGTAAATCAAAGGAAATTATGCGCGAAACCCAACGGCGTTTTGGGCTTAGGTCAAATGCCGTGCACGCGCACCACGTTCGATGGCTGCGGCGTGCAAGCGGTCGATGTTCAGCTCGTACCGCATTTCTTCTAACAGGCGTAATTCTGCCTCGTCTAATGATCCGTCCGCGGCGGCCACATCGCAGGCCAGCGCATAGGCGGTTTCGTTCAAACGTTCTGGCAATGCTTCGCGTACTAAACCGAACAGGGCGTCTAGACCGTCTTCTTGTTCGAACAGGTCAAACACGATTTGGCTGATAGTGTTCAAACGGTCCAGATCGAAATCTGCAAAGACCGGCAACATGTTCACGGCGGATTGGATTTTAACCAATTCGGCTGTGCGAATGTCTTCGTCGGACGCGGAAACGGCGATCATCAAGGCGACCAACGCGTCTTGGGCGGTCATCGAATGGGGGAGATCTTGCACGTGTTTGCGTCCTTTAAGGGGGGGATGTTGCAGCATTTGTTCAGGGGCAGAATATTGACCTGCATCCGATTGGGCAATAGGTAGCGGCATAACTGCGCGCATGAGGCGCGGGGGTTGATCAATTGGATAGTGAAATGACTGAGACACGAGAGGCCGCAATGGCCTGCAAAGCATGGCCGTTTGAAGAAGCGCGCCGGCTGCTCAAACGCTATGCCAAGGCCCCGCCAGAAAAGGGATATGTCCTGTTTGAAACCGGATATGGCCCATCAGGATTGCCCCACATCGGCACATTCGGCGAAGTATCGCGCACAACAATGGTGCGTCGCGCGTTTGAAGAGCTGAGCGATATCCCGACCAAGCTGATTTGCTTTTCGGATGATCTGGACGGAATGCGCAAAGTGCCGGGGAATGTGCCCAACCCCGAAGCGTTGGAAGAACATTTGCAGCGCCCGCTGACGTCTGTGCCCGATCCGTTTGGAACGCACGAAAGCTTTGGCCACCACAACAACGCAATGCTGCGTCGGTTTCTGGATACCTTCGGGTTCGACTATGAATTTATCTCTGCTACGGAATTTTACGGCACAGGTAAATTCGACGCCATTCTGATGCTCGCGGCTGAAAAGTACGACGAAATCATGGCGGTGATGTTAAAATCACTGCGTGAAGAACGTCGTCAGACCTATTCGATTTTTCTGCCAATTCACCCTGAAACGGGCCGCGTCATGTACGTGCCGATGAAAGAAGTGAACGCCAAAGACGGCACGATCACTTTTGACACCGAAGACGGTCAGGAAATGACGCTACCGATTACTGGCGGCAATGTGAAATTGCAGTGGAAGCCGGACTTTGGTGCGCGCTGGGCGGCCCTTGAGGTCGACTTTGAAATGTATGGCAAAGATCATTCGACCAACACGCCGATCTATGACGGCATCTGCCGGATTTTGGGACACAAAGCGCCCGAGCATTTCAGCTATGAGCTATTTCTGGATGCGGATGGTCACAAGATTTCCAAGACCAGCGGCAATGGCATCAGCATTGATGAATGGCTGAAATATGCGTCTTCGGAATCGCTGTCGTACTTTATGTATCAAAAGCCAAAGACGGCAAAGCGGATGCATTTTGACGTGATCCCAAAAGCCATGGACGAGTATCATCAGCAATTGCGAGCCTATGAAGGGCAAGACATCAAAGCGCGTCTGAACAACCCGGTTTGGCATATTCACGGTGGCGATGTGCCGACGTCGAACATGGTTGTTCCGTTTTCGATGTTGCTGAATTTGGCAGCTGTTTCCGGTGCCGAAGAAAAAGACCAACTGTGGGGCTTTATCCAACGCTATGCACCTGATGCATCCGCAGACACACATCCTGATCTGGATCAGGCGGCAGGATTTGCCGTGCACTATTACAACGATTTCGTGAAGCCATCCAAAGTATTCCGCGCGCCGAGCGATCTGGAACGCGAAGCATTGGAAGACCTGCGCGCGCGTCTGGTTGCGTGGGACGGTGGATTGGACGCCGAAGCATTGCAGTCCGAAGTATTTGCCTGTGGGCGTGAGCGGTTTGACCCGTTGCGCGGTTGGTTCACAGCCCTGTACGAAGTGTTGTTGGGCGCGTCCCAAGGCCCACGGTTTGGTGGATTTATCGCGCTGTATGGTGTCGATGAAACCGTGGCACTGATCGATTCCGCGTTGGCTGGCGATCTGGTTTAAAGGGAACAGGTGCGGGACACCCGCACCTTACCCGCAGACCGGCGAACATTGTTTTTTGATGCAAACGGGCTAACCTGTTTAATACCAAACAGGAGACTGCCAATGTTCCGGACCTTAAAATTAACCGCCATCGCGGGCGTTTTTGCTGTAAGCGGTTTGATCGCCAACACGGTCCATGCCCAAGGCGCGGATATTCAAACCACAATCAACAGCCAAATCGAAGCCCTAAAAGCGGACGATTTTGCCGGTGCATTTGAATTTGCCAGCCCCAGTATCAAGCGTATTTTTGGCAGCTCGGATGTCTTTGGCCAAATGGTCAAGCAGGGCTATCCGATGGTGTCGCGGCCTGCTGATGTTCGGTATCTTGATCTGGCGGAAATTGACGGTGACCTTTGGCAGAAGGTTCTGATCAAAGACCAGCAGGGCCGCTTGCATGTTCTGGGCTACCGTATGCTGGAAACCGATATGGGTTGGAAAATCAATGGCGTTCAGTTGTTGTCGCAGCCTGATGTCGCGGCCTAATCCCAAACCCAAAATTCAGACCCACCGTCACGGTGGTGTGAGGCCCTCTTAAGGCTTCATTGATATTTCCTTGCCTCGCAAGAGCTGGCCAATACTGATTGCCAGCCCGTGGATCATATCGGTGCGTGCGATTTCCTTCAGGTGGGGGAAACTGTGGCCCGGCGGGAAAGGGATTTTGAATGAACAAGGCAATTACCGATGGCGTGCAGTTGATGCCGCCTGCCTTTGCGAATGGTTTGGATGTCTGGTCAAGCGGCGACGGAACGCCCGGCACCGACACGTACCTCAACGCATCCAATGCGGCGTTTGTGCCCGCGGATCAGGACTTTGGCGGCTGTCTGGAGGTTCAAAAAACATCCAATACGACGCGGGTGCGGTACATGGGCGAAACGCCTTTGCTGCCGGGATGTTACCTGCAAGTCAAAGTCCGGATTAAGGCCATTAGTGGCAGTTTGCCCACTGTCAGAATCGCCGGATATGCAGGAAAAGCAGGCGGCGGGATTGTCAGCGGCGCTGTTGCGACCGGGCCAACCACGACACTGACGAGCTACGGTGAGGTGCTGGAAATATCGGCCATAATCGGTGCGGGCAATCGCACTGGCGTCGATATGGTCTGGGGCCGCGAGGCAATTTATGGCCACTTTGGTTTGGATCTGACCGGCCCGAATGGCGGTATCGTGCGTATCGATGACATCGAAGTCACCGACATTACGTCTGTGTTTTTGCGCGACATTATTTCGACAGTCGACGTGCGAGACTATGGCGCTGTGGGTGATGGAACGACGGATGACGCGGCTGCTTTTGATGCTGCAAATGCGGCGGCCAATGGTCGGATGTTGCTGGTGCCGGCGGGCAGTTATTACATCAATAGCGACATGACAATCGGGACCAGAATGCGTTTTGAAGGTACGCTGGTTTTACCTACAGACAAGATTTTGTCGCTGACAGGTCAGTTCGATCTGGCCACCTACATCGAAGCGGTCGGGAACGAAGAATTAGCCTTTCGTAAGGCATTTCAGGCGCTGTTGAACAACGCAGATCACGAATCCCTGGATATGGGGGGCCGCAAAGTCGCGATTACGGGCCCAATTGATATGCAAGCCGCAGTGCCAAATCGCACGAGTTTTGCGACCCGTCGTGTCATTCGCAACGGGCAACTTGAGGCGACGACAAACGGCGATTGGGGAACCACGATTGCCACGTCGCAAGCCACCTACAGCACGTCGGATACCAAAAAACTGACAGATGTGACCAATATCGCCAATATTGCGGTTGGTTCCGTGGTCGAAGGCATTGGTGTCGGGCGCGCGATCTACGTGAAATCTGTGGACCTTTCCAACAAGGAAATCACGTTAAGCCAGCCGTTGTATGATGCTGTGGGTCGTCAAAGTTTCACGTTCTATCGCCATAAATATGTTCTGGATTTCAGCGGCTTTAGTGCGCTGAGCAAGTTCGCTTTGGACGACCTTGAAATTCAATGTAATGGCGTGGCCAGCGCTGTTTTGTTGGCACCCGCGGGTCTGACGTTTCATGTCCGTGACTGCCATATTTCTCGTCCGCTGAACCACGGGATTTCATCGCATGGCACGGGCTGTCAGGGTATCTTGATTGATCGCTGTCAGTTCCTGTCATCCGAAGACGATCTCGAGGTTACTGAACGCGTTTCGATTGGCATCAATACCAACGCGAATGACATCAAAATTCGCCACAATCGCGCGACCCGTCATCGTCATTTCGCAATCTTTGGTGGCACGAATACGCAGTTTATCGGCAACCACTTTTTCCAAGGTGACGGCCTGCCAAACGGTATTCGCACCGCTGGTATTGTGATTGCGAATGGGTATTGTAGCGCGATTATCTCGAACAATTATGTCGACAATTGTTTTGTCGAATGGACCAACGAATATGATCCTTCGCCAGATTTCACGAGCGGTTTTTCGTTCAGCGCGATGAGCATTACGGACAACATCTTTTTGTCTGGCGCAGTTGCGCCTTGGTTCAGCTACATCGTGGTTAAACCGCATGGCGCAGGGCATTTCCTGAATGGCGTGTCGATCACCGGCAACAAATTCCGGTCGTTCAACGGGTCGATTGATCGGGCTGAACGGGTCGATACCAGCTTTGCTGATCTCAATCGCGCGCGCATGAAAGACGTCAGTTTTCACGGGAATTCGTTCCATAATGTCAGCGAACAGGTGTCTAACCCGCTGCGTATGACGCATTCGGTTGCAACTGCGGCCGCCACTTGGGTTGTTGATACGGCTGGTTTATTGCCCTTTGAGGGGCAAACGTTGAGCATCGATAGCGTTCAGGCGATCGGGCGTATTCGTAACAGTTCTGGAACGAATCAGTACATCGCGCCTTATGCTGAATTGGGCGAAGGCACCCAGCTTGACCGCGTCCATTTGCAATGGGGCACCGCCGTCACAGGTGAAGTCCAAGTTAACGTGCGCATGGACGATTAAGAAAAACGATCAAAGGCTCGCCAGTTTTGGCGGGCCTTTTGTGTTTCAGAATGTCTGCCAAACCCCGATTTTTATCGCAACGGTTTTCGGCGTTAGGCTGTTTGCTTCAAATCCGACAACGTAGTTTTTCTTCTTCTTTTTTGTTTGGAAAATGTAGGATGGCGAAAGCGTTATGCTGTTCCACGTGTCGCCGTAGGTGTTGAAAATCTATAACATCCCTTTGCTGCGCGCACCCAATTCCATGCCCAGTGTGGAATCGATTTTGACCATGTGTTTTGAATGGCCTAAATCCCATTCGATCCCCGCATCAATCGCGAGCCAGCCGTTGCGTTTGCCCCACGTGATGCCGCGCCCGTAAGACAACGTTGTTTTGGCGACAGGTAGCAACTCCAAACCGGTATGATGCCCCCCCAATGCCAATTCGTAAGCCCAGTTTGCGTCCGTGCCCCCCCAGTCCAATGATCTGCGCATGAACAGCAACAGCTTGCCTGATGGGTATCCGTATAGGGGGGTGTTAAAATCGAGCGTCGCGCCGATTGTCGCGCGTTCGCTGAGACCATAGTCAAAATAGGCACTAAACGTGGTATCAAGCGTGCTTGCTGTCAGGTTCGAATAGGCCAGAAATCCTTTGCCTTTTTCGCGCAGCCACGCGCCAGCATACGCAGGATGCGTTGCCAAACACGTCAGCCACAAAACAAATAGCACTCGAAACATCTACACCTCTTTCGGGGTGATACTTGCTTAACCTTGGTTAATTTTTCGTTACTTTGGGGCGATTGGCTGGGGCTAGGGTGTGATAGATAAATTTCGATGCAAACTTGAAGCAGGCCCGTTCATAGAACGCCGCGATGCGATGGATCAAGTGCATTGGTTGCGCGAAACGGGGCCAGACTGGCGGCAAATGCATCCATGAATTCCAACGTTACAGCTGACGGGCGTTTAAGCGTGGGACGAACCAGCGACAACCGGTGTGTGATCGTTGGGACAAAGGGGCGAATTTGGATTTTGTCGGGCGAAAATTTAATGGCATCCAGTTCGCTAACAATCGCAACGCCCGCACCATAGGACACCAGTTCGCAGGCCGCCGTAAATTGACGGGTTTCAACCAGCGTCGACAGAGGCGTGTTCGTGTCCAAAAATGCATTGGCGAGGCTTTTGAAAAAATCACTATCGCGGCGCGTGTGGATTATCTTTTCGCCGACCAGGTCAGTCGGTGAAATTTTTGTGCACCTTTCGAGAGGATGGCCCGTTGGAAAAATGCAAACGGTTCGCACATCAATATCCCTGCTTTCCACGGCTGAATGCCCGCGAAACCCATCGGTAATGCCGAAATCAAACTGCTCGTCGATCATCCATTCCAAGATGCGCTCGGGGCGATCCGGTTCGATGGTGAAACTTACGCCGGGACGGTCTTTTAGGAATTTTGCAATCACCGCTGGCAAATGGCTGG
The DNA here is from genome assembly GCA_047626725.1 of Ascidiaceihabitans sp. Classification (GTDB taxonomy): domain Bacteria; phylum Pseudomonadota; class Alphaproteobacteria; order Rhodobacterales; family Rhodobacteraceae; genus Ascidiaceihabitans. The sequence continues at coordinate 59,000 of JBLHSG010000021.1, read as the reverse complement.
TGGCGAAACCGGGCAAACAGGCGATCCTGATATGCCCTGTTTTGCGCTGCGTGATGCTTTGGCTGACGTCCCCGATCTGCCCCATCAAATCAAGGACACGTTGAATATCGGACTGCAAAAACCGCACCTCTTGGGTAGGAACCAACCGGCCGTCACGACGGTCAAACAGCGAAAACCCCAACGTGTGCCCAAGGTCAGATAACAACCGGCTAACAGCAGGTTGGCTGATCCCTAATTCTTTTGCGGCACGTGTCACAGAACTGTGTTGAACCACGGCCATAAGGGCCTCGAACTGGCGTAACCTAAGCTTCTGTTTCATGTTTCCCAGTCTCATTAATGCGCTTGGATGGTCATAACATAATGTTATATTTCTTCAACGGTTTGTGGCCTTGCATTATGCTAGTCCGGGTGTATCGTTTTCACATCATTCAATCGGTGCGGGTTTCGACCCAAAGCATCAAATGACAACGCATCAATCTGGTGCATGGGAGGAACTATGAAAAAGTCTTTGATCGGCGCATTGGCCGTATCCACAATGTTGACGCCTGTCGCGGCGATGGCAGGAACCGAAGTGCAATTCTGGCACGCATTCACAGGCCGCCTAGGCGAGCTGGTGAAAGCCCAAGTTGCAGATTTTAACGCCAGCCAAAGCGACTATACTGTCGTCGAAAGCCACAAGGGCAACTATTCCGAAACGCTGAACGCTGGCATCGCCGCATTCCGCGCGGGTGAACAGCCGCAGATTTTGATGGTCTTCGAAGTTGGTACCGCAACAATGATGGCAGCCCCCGGCGCGGTCCGTCCAATGCACGAAGTCATGGCGCAAAGTGGTGCCTCATTTGATCCGGATTCGTACATCGGTGCGGTCAAAGGTTACTACACAACCACAGAGGGCGACATGTTGTCCTTGCCGTTCAACGCATCCACGCCGGTTTTGTGGGTGAACCGCGACGCAATGACAGCCGCTGGCGTTGATCCTGACACGGATTTGTCCACATGGCAGAACGTCGGCGCGACCTTGGATGCGCTAAAAGCTGGCGGCGAAGAATGCCCGCTGGTCACCGCATGGCAAAGCTGGATTCACCTTGAAAACCTGTCCGCTTATCACGACGTTCCATTCGCATCCAAAGACAACGGTTTTGCCGGTCTTGATACTGAATTGATGCTGAACGGCGAAGCGCAAGTTGCGCACCTGACGGCGATGGGTCAATGGGCGCAAGACGGAAAATTCATCTACACAGGCCGTCGTAACGAAGGTGGCGCAAACTTCCGCGCAGGCGATTGTGCGTTGTTCACAGAAAGTTCGGCTGGCTACGCGGGCATCAGTTCCGAAGCGGAATTCGAATTTGATGTGCGCCCATTGCCATACTGGGAAGGCGTTGGAAACGCGCCACAAAACACCATCATCGGCGGTGCATCCTTGTGGGTTATGGAAGGTCACGAAGCGGACGAATACAAAGGCGCGGGCGAATTCCTAAGCTACCTGTCGTCCTCTGATGTTCAGGCCGCTTGGCACCAGGACACTGGCTATTTGCCAATCACAGTCGAAGCAGGCGAAGCCACACGCGCTGCCGGTTTCTATGACGCGAACCCCGGCACCGACGTGGCTGTAATCCAAATGACGGCAAAGCAGCCAACAGCAAATTCCAAGGGTCTGCGCCTAGGGTCGTTCGACCAAATCCGCGGCATCATCGACGAAGAGCTTGAGGGCATCTGGTCTGGTGATAAAACAGCCCAAGAAGCAATGGACAGCGCCAAAGAACGTGGCGATGCATTGCTGCGCCGCTTTGAAGCAGCCAACCGCTAAACACGACAAAGGCAGGCCTGAAACCGGGCCTGCCTTGCTCATTTCTAAGGGACAGATAGATGGAAAAACGCGTCACATTTCGCGGCTGGTGGCTGCCAATGTTGCTGATCGCGCCGCAGGTGTTAATTTCTGCCGTGTTCTTTTTCTATCCGGCGGGGCAGGCGGTTTATCAATCGCTGTTTATCCCTGACCCTTTCGGCCTGTCGTCGCAGTTTGTCGGCCTTGGCAATTTCGAATTCCTGTTTGGTGATAGATTTTACCGCGCGGCCTTTGGCACGACTGCGATGTTTTCAATTCTTGTCACGCTTTGCTCGATGATCCCGGCGCTGTTTCTTGCAGTTATGGCCGACCGGTTGATCAAGGGATCGGGCGTTTACCGTACCATGCTGATCTGGCCCTACGCCGTGGCCCCCGCGATTGCAGGCGTTTTGTGGCTGTTCATGTTCAACACCCGCGTCGGCGTGGTGTCGTGGTATTTGGGCAGCCTCGGGTATGACTGGAACCACGTTTTGAATGGCGGCGAGGCAATGGGCCTTGTTGTTGTCGCGTCCGCTTGGGGGCGGATCAGTTACAACTTCTTATTCTTCTTCGCCGCCCTTCAGGCTGTTCCACGATCGGTGATCGAAGCCGCGGCAATCGACGGCGCACGGTTCTGGCGCAGGTTCTGGACGATCGTTCTACCGTTGTTGTCGCCAACCACGTTTTTCCTATTGGTCGTCAACATCGTCTATTCGTTCTTTGAAACCTTTGGCGTGATCCACACGATAACGTCTGGTGGACCGCAACAATCAACGACCGTTTTGGTGTACAAAGTGTTCGCCGACGGCTTTGTCGGTCAAGACCTTGGATCGTCGTCTGCCCAGTCAGTTGTCTTGTTGTTCGTGGTCGGATTACTGACCATTGTCCAATTCAAATTCGTAGAAAAAAGGGTGCACTACTGATGGCTCTTTTCAAGCGCGAAGAACTGCATGGCATGGTCGAAAAACGTGGCACCGGCCTTTGGCTGACCCACGTTGTGATGATCATGGGTGTGCTGATTATCTTCTTTCCGATTTGGTTGGCGTTTGTCGCATCGACCGTGACGCAGCCCGAAATTGTGAAACCGCCGATGCCGTTGTGGCCCGGCGATCACTTTATCGAAAACTATTCCAAGGCGCTGTTTTCCGGCGTGAATGTACCTGTTTCGACGATGCTATTTAACAGTTTGGTGATGGCCATTGGCATCGCGGTTGGAAAAATCGCCATTTCGCTGCTGTCTGCCTTTGCCATCGTCTATTTTAAATTTCCCGGGAAGATGTTGTTTTTCTGGATGATCTTTTTGACCCTGATGTTGCCGGTCGAGGTGCGCATCGTGCCGACATACGAAGTCGTCGCAGGCTTTGGCATGCTGAACAGTTATGGTGGTTTAATCATGCCGCTGATCGCCTCGGCCACAGCCACGTTTTTGTTCCGCCAGTTTTTCCTGACCATCCCCGATGAATTGGCCGAAGCCGCGCGCGTTGACGGTGCATCACCGATGCGTTTCTTTTGGGATATCGTCGTCCCGATGAGCCGCACAAACATCGCCGCCTTGTTTGTGATCCTGTTTATCTACGGCTGGAACCAGTATTTGTGGCCTCTGTTGATCACGACAGACCCCGAAATGAACACCATCGTGATGGGCATCAAACAGATGTTCCCGTCGGGCGATGATGTGGCGGAATGGCCGGTAATTATGGCCACCTCGATCCTTGCGATGATCCCTCCGGTGATCGTCGTGGTTAGCATGCAACGGCTGTTTATCCGCGGCCTCGTTGATAGCGAGAAATAGAATATGGCAACGGTTTCCCTAAAAGACGTCAAGAAAAGCTTTGGCCCGACTGACGTAATTCATGGCATTACGACTGATATTGCGGACGGCGAATTTATCGTGATTGTCGGCCCTTCGGGCTGCGGTAAATCCACGCTGCTGCGCATGGTTGCCGGCCTTGAAACGGTGTCCGCAGGTGAGGTGTTCATCGGCGGTGAACGTGCCAATGACAAAGAACCGATGGACCGCGACATCGCGATGGTGTTCCAGAATTACGCGCTGTATCCCCACATGTCCGTGCGTCAAAACATGGGTTACGGGCTAAAAATTGCGGGCCTTCCCAAGGATCAAATCAACGCCAAAGTGGTTGAGGCGGCAAAGCTGTTGCAACTGGAACCACTGCTGGATCGCAAGCCCCGACAATTGTCCGGCGGGCAACGTCAGCGCGTCGCGATGGGGCGTGCAATCGTGCGCGAACCAGCTGTGTTTTTGTTTGATGAACCCCTGTCAAATTTGGATGCAAAACTGCGCGTACAAATGCGTCTAGAGATCAAGGAACTGCAGTCGAAACTGGGCATCACATCGCTGTACGTGACCCACGATCAAGTCGAAGCAATGACCATGGCGGACCGCATGATTGTGATGAACGGCGGTGTGGCGGAACAGATCGGCACCCCCCTTGAGGTGTACGAAACCCCGCGCACGTTGTTTTCGGCGCAGTTTATTGGCAGCCCCGCGATGAACATCATTGATGCGCAGGTGCAGGGCGGCAAGGTCGTCTTGGGCGGCGAAGTCGTCGCGGATGCAATCGGCGCCGAGGGTCCGGTGAAATTGGGCGTTCGGCCTGAGCATTTGGTGTTCGAAGACGCGGGCCCGATTGCCGTGAACGTCAAAATGGCGGAGCCGCTGGGGGCCAACACGCTGCTGCACGGGAGGCTGTCGCCCTCTGACGAAACCTTTACCGCAAGCATGCAGGGCGTTCATCTTTTGACCGACAAAAATGCGCGAATCCGGTTTGGGATACAGCCCGGAAAAGCGCATCTGTTTGATGTCGAAACCGGGCTGCGTCGAAGCTAGTTAGGGTTTTTACCCTGCAGTGGCTTGGTGTTCCTGAACGGCAAGGTTTGCCATTTCCAAGATCGCGTCGCGCGTGCTGGCAACGGCGATGAACCGTGCGTTGTGGCAGAATTTTGCGCCTTTGACGCCGCTTGCATCCTCTAGGGCGGCATCGGTCAAACCGGCCCAAGCCGCGGGTAAATCAGCGCGTTGATCAAAGGTGTCATTTGACAGTTTGATGCCGCCAATTGTCCAGTCGCCGCCACGTGGCGTGACCACAAACAGGATGTGATCGGCCGCTGCTTCGTCCAGCGCGGATCGGTATGGCATGCCCATCGGCAGTTCGAGAATGGCAGACGTGCCAGCCTGTGCGATAGCATCCAGAACCATGCTGCGCGCGCGGGCTTTGGCTGCAAAATTGCCAATCGAGGCTTCGATGAAACGACGTGCGATTGGAAGAGCTGACATAAACGCATCGTCATCAGCCGTCGGGGATCCGTCGTCAAAAACCGGTTTCAGGCTGCCCAAAAGTGCAGGCAACGTCATGATCGAAAGAGGACCCGCAACAGAGGGTTCCATCGCGCCATTATCAAGCAGATCAATCGGCAGTACAAATTTTGCATCGAACTTTGTGTGGATCGCCTCGGCATCATCTGCAGGCACGCCCATGTCCGCCAAATACGCCCGTCCGTAGTGCGCCCAGATCAATCCAAAGGAACTGAACGGCTGGCCGTCTTCGCGCAAAGGGCCGGGACGTTGGTGGTGATCAAAGATTTGCGCATCAGCGTCAAAGGCACCACCGACGTCGTAAATTATCTTGTCCGCGGCAGGGGCTAGCCATGTTTTGTCGCGGCTGCGCATCAGCGTGGCATCAGGGAAAAGGCGCGTCAGAATAACGGACGACAACAGTTCGTCAGCATGAAAGCCGCCGGAATGGGTGACAAGGTGGGTGATGGTCATTTGGCGAAGTGCTCCAAGGGCGAAAACAAGGACACAGAGCGACCCGTTCGGCCTGTGTTTGTATGCGTTATTTTTGGGGACACTGGTGCAATACGCGCTGACATTCAATTGCAATAGCGGCGTATTTTAGCGCGCAAAGTCGATTGAACGGGGCGTATAAAAATGGGTGTCTCCGGCGCAAGAATATCGCGCCGGAGTTTGGTATTTAGTGCGTGAATTTCTTGATCTCGCCGCTTTTCAGGCGGGCGACATAAGAATTGAGTTCTGTGCGTACCAGCTTCATCAAGAAGTACAGGCAGAAAATGTTCACAACAGCCATCGCAAAGATCGCCGCATCAGAGAAGTCGATGACAGGACCAAGGCTCGCGGCTGCACCGATCACGATGAAGATACAGAAGATGATCTTGAACGTCAGTTCGGATGCTTTGCCTTCGCCGAACAAGTAGGTCCAGCTTTTCAGACCGTAGTAAGACCACGAGATCATCGTTGAGAATGCGAACATCACAACCGCGACCGCCAGAACATATGGGAACCAGCTGATGCCAGCGCCGAATGCCGCCGATGTCAGTGATACGCCGGTGTTGCCGTCAACTGTTGCAATCGCTGTGCCAGCTTCGTTAAGCATATAGTTGCCAGTTGTCGGATCAACGATCAGCTGTTGTGAAATCACGATAACCAAAGCGGTCATTGTACAGATCACAACCGTGTCAATCAGTGGCTCAAGCAAGGATACAAAACCCTCGGTGATTGGTTCTTTGGTTTTCACCGCAGAGTGTGCAATCGCCGCAGATCCAACGCCCGCTTCGTTCGAAAACGCAGCCCGTTTGAAACCTTGGATCAAGGCACCAACAAAACCACCAGCAACCCCAAGACCCGTAAAGGCACCAAGGAAGATCTGGCTAAACGCCCAACCGATCATGTCGTAGTTAACGATCAGAATGATCAACGCCGCACCGACATAAAGAATGCCCATGATCGGCACGATTTTTTCGGTGACGTTTGCGATGGATTTGATACCGCCAACGATGACAGCAAACACGATACCAGCAAAGATAAAGCCGGTGATCAGGCCAGAGAATTCAAAGCCAACAACAGTTTGGATCTGTGCGTGGGCTTGGTTTGCCTGGAACATGTTACCGCCGCCAAGTGCGCCAAGAATACAGAAGATCGAAAACAGAACAGCCAGGAATTTACCACCCGGCAGGCCCAATTCTTTGAAACCCTTAGAGATGTAATACATCGGACCACCAGACACAGTGCCATCTGGATATTCGTTGCGATATTTCACACCCAACGTACATTCCGTGAACTTTGCAGCCATCCCAAGAAGACCCGCAAGGATCATCCAGAACGTCGCACCCGGCCCACCGATACCAACGGCAACCGCAACACCCGCGATGTTACCTAGGCCAACAGTGCCCGATAACGCCGTCGCAAGGGCCTGAAAGTGGCTAACCTCACCCGCATCATTGGGGTCAGAATAGTCACCTTTGACCAATTGAATCGCATGGCGAAAATAACGGAACTGCACAAAGCCAAAATAAACGGTGAAAATCGTAGCTGCGATAACCAGCCACATAACGATCCAAGGGAAATTGGTCCCCGGAAAAGACATGAAAATAAAGTTTACAAACCAGCCCGTGGAGGCTGCGAAAATGTCGTTTACTCTTTGATCAAGAGACACGGCTTCTTGGGCTGCGAGCGGGCTTGCTGCCATCGCCGTAAACGCTGTTGCCAGCCAGATTTTTAGTGTGTTGTTCATAATGTCCCCCTATCCAACAACGGTGACAGGCACGTCTGCGTGCATGACAAGGTTCTGAGTTGAGCTGCCAAACAGGCGCTTGCTGATACCATTTGCCGACATGCGACCAACGATGATTTGCGAGCCGCCGTTTTCGACAGTGATTTTGTTCAGCGTTTCCGCAACATCCCCGTGACGCACCAGACCGTTGGCTGCAAAGCCGGAGTCTTTTAGCGATTTCAGGGCAGGTTCGACAATGCGTGAGGTGGCCAATGCGATTTCTTCTTCGCGACGCTTGTGGCGTTGTGCATTCTCTTCTGCGGTTTGGAATGTGAATGGTGACCATTCGATAATGTAGACCACCAACAGTTCACACGCTTCGGTTCGCGAGGCTAAATCCTTTGCGAACGCTAGGGCGCGATCTCCGGTTTCGGTGCCGTCTAGTCCAATGACTATTTTTACCGTCATTCTGTCCTCCGTTTTTTAGTTTCTACTTATTGGGGATCATGCTTCCCCATTTGAGGCAGTGTGTAAAGAATAACTCATGGGCACTGCCTGTTTTCAGTATCAGTGATAATCACTAGATATTGGACATTTAATACGACTTATTATAGATAAATATCTGGAAATGCAGGGTACAAACAGGAATATAACCTAATGAGCAGAGATTTAGACGGAATCGATCTTAAGATTCTCAAGGAACTCGAAGTCGACGGCAGGCTGTCTATTGTTGAACTTGCAGGACGGGTGAACCTGACCAACACGCCCTGTTCAGAACGTGTGAAACGACTGGAACGCGCTGGCCACATCACCGGATACCGCGCCATTTTGAACATGGACAAGCTGGGGTTAAGCCACGTGACGGTGATGCAGGTTTCGCTGGCAGCGACGGCCGGCAACAATTCATTGGATGATTTTAACGCTGCGGTTCGCCAAATTCCTGAGGTCGAAAGCTGCTTGATGATCGCGGGGTCATTTGACTATTTGCTGACGGTGCGAACCCGTGACATTGCGCAATTCCGAACCGTGCTGGGCGACAAAATCAACAAACTGCCCGGCGTGTTGCAGACCAATTCGTTCGCCGTGATGGAGATCGTAAAAGAGGGCAGGGAGTTTCGGGGTGCGGCGCAGACCACTTGAATTCCCCAGGTTGCGGTTCTGATCACCACCTACAAAAGATGCCCTGCAGCAAAGGCGAACAAAAACCCTGCCGCAGCGATCGGGCCTGACCAATTGTGAATGTCCTCGAAGGCTTCGGGGATCATCGTGTCGATCAGCATCACAAATATCGCGCCCGCCGCACAGGCAATCGCAGCGCCAATGAAAAACGGATTTAACGCGCCAATAACCGCGTAACCCAAAAACGCGGACAGCCCGCAGGCCACCGCAATGCTGGCCCAAATCCCGAACACATAGCCCGCAGATTTTCCCGCCGCTTTCATGCCGATGGAACTGGACAGACCCTCGGGCACGTTGGACACGAAAATCGCCAACAAAGTAACAAGCGCCACGCCTTCGCCGTCGAGCAGTGAAATGCCGATTGCGGCGGATTCAGGCACGCCGTCCAGCAACGACCCAACCGCGATTGCAAGTGATGCGCTGGCACCTGCCGCCGCGCGGCCGGCACGTTTGCGTTCTCGTGCGCCCGCACGTGCAAGGGCGGCATTGGCCAAGGCATAAAGCCCGGCACCAAATACAAAACCGGTGACGGCGGCAGACACGCCAGCGGCGGCTGTGGCCTCTTCCATCAGATCAAACGCAAGGGCAGAGATCAGCACGCCAATGCCGAACGCCATGACGGATGAACTGACAGCCTTGGGCAATTTGACAAAGTACCCGATCGCCGCGCCAAGCAGCAGCGCGCCGCCCGCCATGAACCCCCAAAGGGCCGCCTGTAGCGATAGTGAAATCATGTTGAGCGGCCTGCTGTTTTGCTGGGGGCAAAGGTGCCCGTGTGCCCGTTGTGATGGGTGATTTTAATGACTGAATACAGGATGACTGCAACATCCACACATGTCAAAGCATCTGGAATATGCCTGCGTTTTGGCGGCCGGAACTGTGCCTTATATTGGCGTAGATTTGAACACCCGCGCCGCAAGGTTTTGTGAGGAATAGGCATCCTATACGAAAGGACTAAGGTTTGTAGTATCGGGATATGTCATTGATTTCATGTTGATTTAGGGGCGCAACATGTTGGATTATCCCCTTGGAACTATTGGTATGTGGCTCAAGGGTAGAACGTAATGCAGTCTCAAATTCTCGTTGTTGAAGATCAGGTTATGGTACAGGACGCGCTGTGTTTGTACATGGACACGTGCGATGATTTTCACCCCGTCGGGTGCGAGTCAAAAGCCGACGCGCTGGCCTTGATTGCGGAAAACGGTGCGTACGATTTGGTTCTGTTGGATCTGCAATTGCCCGATGCCACAACAGTGACCGACCACTTGGATGTTATCACGGCGAATGCGGGAAAACCCGTGGCCCTGTTGTCAGGTTCGGCGCGAAAAGAAGACGTTAGCGTTGCCCTGAAAATCGGGATGAAGGGGTACCTGTCCAAAAAGATGCGTGCGAGCGATTTCATGGACGCTGTGCATCAACTTGTGAATGGCAAAAATTACCTTGTCGAGGATACCGAAGTTGCCGTGGTAACGCCCAAAGCGGAACAGTTGTTGAAGACATTAAGCAAGATGGAACAGCAGGTTTTGACGCTCATGAAGTTAGGAATGAGCAACGTGCAAATATCTGTAGAATTGAACGTGCGTCAAAATCACGTCGCGCGCTGTGTCACGACCATCTATCGAAAAATTGGCGTTCGCACGCGTTTGCAAGCTGTCACGTTGATGCATTTTTAGCGTGGAATTTTGAAACCAGAATGCGCTCGTGTCCGGACTAACCAAGTTGACTTCTGGTCCCATCAACAACGGTTACCCCTTTTTCGAATTGTAACGCATCACCGTGACCCAAAGCTAATTCAACTGCTATTTTGATGCGATCAAGCGCCGGCGTCGATGACGTTTTAAGGCTATTGTAGGCTTAGAAATCACGCGACATGTCATCCCATTGATCCAACAGAATATAGGCCCCGTTTTTCATCTGCACATTTGGCGAGCTGTGTTTTTGCCGCAATCCTGCGCGATACGCGAGGCGTCGAACGACCAGTTCAATCACTTGCCTGCGTCGCCATCATTGTCGCCGGCGGCTTTGGCAAATGATGCGGGGTATTCGGATCAGTCACTCATGGAACGTGCCGTGCGACGGGCCGCTGGGTTTTCGCCAGCACGGCTAAATCGCTTGATTAGAACCATCAGAGACATTCTGGTGCTACCGATTATTGGGCTGACGTTTCTGAGACGATTTTTGATAAAGGTGACGGTTAACTCAATAGATAATCATCTTATTGTCAATTATAACTCATTTTCCTCATGCAAAGACATCCTTTAGGCTGGCACCCGTCAGGGGAGCCGTCATGGAAGAAATCCAAAAATCACTATCACCAACGGTCGATACAGTCGTTGTTTTCGCAAATAGAGTGTGGCTGGAATACTTAGCGCTCGCTTCAATCCAACAAGCGATGGCCATCGTCGTCACGTTTGGTTTGGCCGTCATCGTTCATCGTGCCGTCGGTAAATTCATTCGAAAAGTTGCGCCAGACATGGGCAACGCCAGATGGCGACGGGCTATTCAAACAGTCTCTTCGATTTCAATGTCAATTGTCTGGGTGATCAGCCTGTGGCTGGTGTTGTTCATATTTGGCGAACTGGGTTGGAAGACATCCATGATCCGTTTGGTCGCCAGCCTAATCAATGCGTGGGTCGTCATCAGGGTCGCGTCAGCGCTGATACCCAGCCCGTTTTGGTCGCGCATATTTGCGTGGTTTGCGTGGTCGATCGCTGCCTTGAACGCGATTGGTCAGCTAGATCCGTTAATCCGCTGGATGGACAGTTTCGGGCTTACCGCAGGCGAACTGAACATAACACTTTGGAGCGTCATTCAGGGGGTTTTGGTCACGGGACTCTTGCTTTGGTTTGCTTTGATTTTGGCGCGGTTTGCGCAGGCTAGATTGGAAACATCCGAGGCCCTGAACCCGTCGATGAAAATGCTGGTTTCAAAGATCATGCGCGCTTGTTTTGTGGTTTTGGCTGTTGTGCTTGGCATGCAGGCGGTTGGGATTGATCTGACTGCATTTGCGGTTTTCTCTGGTGCGCTTGGCTTGGGTGTTGGTTTGGGATTGCAGCGCACGATCGGCAATCTGGTTGCCGGATTTACCATGCTCGCGGATCGTTCGATCAAACCGGGCGATGTGATCGAAGTCGAAACCGGCGACGGCCCGACCTACGGCGAAGTTAAGACACTGGGCGCGAGGTATGTTGCTGTCAGAACCCGATCCGGCACCGAAACACTCATTCCGAATGAGCTGCTGATTTCGAACGCTGTGACCAATTGGTCGTTCTCGGACAAGCGTATCCGACGGGGTATTCCGGTGGGCGTTTCCTACAATACTGATGTCGAAATGGCTATTCGGCTTTGCCTTGAGGCGGCTGGTGATTGTAAGCGCATTCTAAAGGTCCCGGGGCCCGTTTGCCTTGTCAGTGGGTTCGGCGACAACAGCGTCGATCTGGAACTTAGGTTCTGGCTGAACGATCCAGAAGACGGCGTGGCAAACGTTCGAAGCGAGCTGTATCTCGCGGTTTGGAAGCGGTTTCGTGAGCACAAAATCGAAATTCCGTTCCCTCAAAGAGATCTGCACATCCGAAGTGGTTTTCCCGGTTTGATCGACATGAAGGCGTGATGTTTCAGGGTGTAGTTTGCTGTCAGGTCAGTTGTTCATGCATATGAAATTATCACCTTAACTATAATTATTATGAATTTTGCGAAAAGATGATTTTCGCGCAAAATAAGATAAAGGCGGGCACGTTTGGCGCGAATTTCAGTGCCGTGAAATGGATCTATGTTGAGAGGATCGGAAAGGAAAACGATGCTTATGAAAAGCATAGAAAACGACGGTGAAACTGGCAGGCGAAACGTCGAGATATTGACGTCGACGCTGTCTAAAAACACGATCGGTTACCGCATCGGCGGTGCGAGGCCGGGGCCTAACATCATTGTGTCCTGTTTCTCTCCGGTCGCTGGGGGAATCCTGGATCGGTTGATGTCGTTGCCGACGATCCCTTGGCTGCGCGGCACAATTTGCTTGATTATGGTCGACCAGCTTGATGATCAGGTTGGTCCTGAACCTTTGCTTTATGGACCCGGCGAACGCGTCGATGAAATCCTGTTTCTACCCTATCACTCTGATCTTGTTGGTGAACCTAAGGCCATCAAGGACGGATATTGGTTGATTTTACGCCTTTGCGCCCGATTAGGAATGATCGACGGCCGTGGCGTGATCCGAGATACGTCAGGTTAAAATATGTCAAAAGATTCAAAAACCAGCCCGCTGTTTCTAATCATCATGGGCGGCGTCCTCGTCGTGATGTTGGTCGCGTTTGCCGCGATCCACGAGGATGAGGAACCGCGCACGTCGCGTATGATGATCGACCCGCAACCGGTCTATGTTCAGGCCCTTCGCCCATAAAATTGCGATAGGGTGATGCGCAAATTTCAAGGGGCGCGCAGTGAATATGCCTGCGATCTACGCGGCAAATTCCGTCTGCTAAAACTGGTAAGTTTTGCTGTTTTCACAGGGCATCCCAAGCGCGTTAGCTTTGGGGCGAAGTCGAGTCCCGGGGATGCGGTGTTGGGATGTGCATCCCTTTGCCATGTAGTGCAATCATGAAAACTTGCGCTTACTCAACTTCGCTATGCGATACATATTAGCTATGTTTGCGTGCGTATAACGAATAGTATTAATGCATAAAGCGCATTTTACTCATGAGTTAAAATATGGACATTACACTTATCAAGACCTTTATCGAGGTCGCCAACACAGGTTCGTTTGTCGCGGCCTGTGATCGCTTGTTCGTCACACAATCAGCCGTCAGCCTGCGCATTCAGCGACTAGAAGACAGCCTTGGCCATCCATTGTTCACACGGTCTAAATCAGGCGCGATCCTGACACCCGCGGGTGTGCAATTCGAACGCTATGCCTTGAGCCTGCTGAAAATCTGGGAAGAAGCGCGCCAGCAAATCGCCATTCCCGAAGGGTACAGTCGTGCCCTGACAATTGGTGCGCAGTATTCGTTGTGGCCGCGTTTGGGGTTTCGTTGGATGGATGCCTTGCAAGTCACAATGCCAACGCTGAGCCTGCGCGCAGAAGTTGGCATGACCGATCGGATGACCCGGTTTTTGATCGAAGGGGTCGTGCAGGCCGCGCTGTTATACACCCCCCAATTGCGCCCCGGTTTGGTGGTCGAACATGCCCTTGATGACGAACTGATTATGGTGTCGTCGTTTCCCGATGCGACGCCGGATATGCAAAAGGAATATGTGTCGATGGATTGGGGCCCTGAGTTTATGCATGCCCAAGCAATCGCGCTTCCGAATCTTGGCAATTCAGGGGTCACGATGGCACTTGGCGCATTGGCCGGGGACTACATCGTTAATCGCCGCGCCATCGCATATTTGCCAGCACGCGCGGCAAAGCGCCGATTGGACGCGGGCAAGCTGCATATCGTGGCAGACGCGCCACGCTTTCCGTATCCATCCTGGGTGGTTTGGCGCGATGATCTGGACGATGACATCGCACAAGTGGCGCGGTCAACTTTGGCGGCGGTCGTGCAAAACGCTGAAAATGAACAAGAAAACATTATCGAGAATTTGGACGTCATGGAGGATGCGGAACCTGCTCAGTTTGCACGGATTACAAATTCATAATACTCACGTCATCTATAATTTATTTGAATTTTACTCGTTTCAAGCCATTCTTTATACCCAATTTTAGCAGAGATGCTCCCGATCTACGGCACTGTTGCCGGAAGACGGGTCACCTTGTTGGGAAAGGAATGACCCATGAACACTCTTTTGAAACTGGCCACTGTTTCCATGCTGGCCTTGACCGCCGCCGCCCCTGCCTATGCACAAAACCGCATTGCTGGCGTAACCGCGCTGAACGATGAAATCGACGACATCACAGATGACGTGAACACAGATTTGCGTCGCGGCGAAGACACAGAACGTTTCGGTCCGAACGGCGTTGTTCAAGGCTGGCGCGGCTCTTTTGCCCTGTCCGCATCTGCGACATCCGGCAACACAGACGCAGGCAAAATATCTGGTGCGGGTCGTCTGACATACGGCGCGGGTGACTGGAACCACTTGATCGGTTTTGCCGTTGGTTACGGCGAAGCAAATGGCCAAAAAAGCGAAGAAAAAGTCTTTGGTACATACGAAGGTAGCCGCTATTTCACACCGCAATGGTATGGTTTTGGCTTGGCCCGTTATCAATACGACGGCTTTTTGACCGACACGACAGGTGCCGCAATTGCGGGCGACAAAACCGATGCATTCTTGGGCTTTGGTGCGGGTTACCGCGTTGTAAACCAAGATGACAAAGCATGGCGCGTCCAAGCAGGTCCTGGCGTGCGCTACGTTGAAAACTCTGCTGGCGTTGACACAACCGAAGTCGGCTTTATTGCCTCGTCACGCTACTTCTACTCGTTCAACGACACCATGTCGTTCACAATGGACACCGACATTCTGGGGTCTGAAGCGAACACAATCGTGTCGAACGATGCGGGCATTAACTTTAAAATGTCGAACAACCTGTCGACACGCGTAAGCTATCGGACGGACTATAACACAGACCCGGGTGCTGGCCTTAAATCCAGCGACAACACACTGGGCGTGTCCTTCGTAATCGGCTTTTAAAAAACGGAACGGCTAGATGCGGTTTGATACCTCGTACCGCGGATGACTGGACTGATAAGAGGATGGGGAAACTCATCCTCTTTTTTTGCGTCGAACGTGCACCGCGATGGATCACAGCGCACGCACCTTGGCGATTTACTTTGCACTGTCCCTATGCAAATTTAAGGGCGGTGTTTTGAGGCGCCACCAGTCTGCGGATAGAACAGAAGTTCACTCACTATAATACTTGTCAGATGAACTGACCTTTTAGCTCGTGATGCAGGCATTGAGCGTTAAAAAAAGGAACGTTGCATGCCGACCAAACGGCTCCCTGTGTCTGCGGACATCAACCACCTTAAAAATCAATCAAAAGACCTGCTATCGGACGTCCGCGATGGAAAAATGAGCGCCTATCAGCGGGTGCGTGAATTTCATCCGAAACTGTCCGGACTGACCGACGATGCGATGTCGACGCAAACGTTCAGCCTAAGTGATGCGTTGCTAACAATCGCGCGGGAATACGGATACCCAAGCTGGCCGCGTCTGAAAAAAGTCGTGGCTGATGCTTGTGGGCATGATGCTGATTTGAACCATAATGAACGCATAACAGACGATGCTTTTCGCCAAGCGTTAGATTTCGTGGACGAAGGTCACGCGGCACATTTGCGCAAGCATTTAGCAGATCATCCAAAGTTGGTTCATCAGACGGTGACATTCGAAGGGGGCAATTATTTTGCCGAACCAACCCTGATTGAATTTGTCGCTGAGAACCCGATCAGGCAAGGGAAAATGCCGGAAAACATAGTTGAAATCGCGCGCATTATTCTGGACGCGGGTGCCAAGGAAAATCAGAAATCGCTGGATGAAACGCTGATGTTGACTGCGTCAGGACGGATCGCAAGGGAACATGGCGCGCAAAAACTGTTGCTGCATTTGTTGTGCGATTATGGGGCTGATCCTAACGCTGGTCTTCATGCTGCGTTGGCCCACTGCGAGCTGGATGCGGTCAGATTATTGCTGACGCGTGGTGCGCCGCTTGATCTGTCCACAGCGTCCGCATTGGGGTTAATGGATGATGTTGCAAGGTTGCTAGACACAGCCAACATCGCGCAAATTCAACTGGGTTTGTCACTGGCCGCCCAGAACAATTGTGCGGATGCGGTGACGTTTTTAATCAGGGCAGGGGCCGATCCCGATCGCTACAATCCCCCCGGTGGTCATTCACATTGCACGCCCCTGCATTCTGCGATCGCTGAGGGGCATTTTGAGGCGGTCAAGGCGCTGATAGACGCTGGTGCCAGATTGGACGTCAAAGACATCCACCACCATGCGACGGCACTGGCATGGGCAGAACACGCTGGAAACGCTGATGTTTTTGCGTACATTCAGGCCAAAATCGCTGCCGACGGGCGTTAGGTGCGGATCAGCAAGGCGGTGGCGTACTTCAAACGTCAGGACTATAGAATTAGGGACCCGGCACGACCGGCCTGACCAATCATGGATCTTTGTGATGCTGCGACAATTCTTTGAATATTACCGTCCTTGGAAAGCCTTGTTTTGGCTTGATTTTGGCTGCGCAGTTTTGTCTGGCTTGCTTGAATTGGCATTTCCGCTGGCGATCAAAGGGTTCATCGACGTGCTGCTGCCAAGCGGTGATTTGACGCTGACATTGGTTGCGGCGGCTGGGCTGCTGATCATTTACGTGGTCAATTCTGGGTTGATGACGATCGTGATTTATTGGGGTCACATGTTGGGCATCAACATTGAAACTGAAATGCGCCGCCGCGCGTTTGGTCACCTGCAACGTCTGTCATTTTCGTATTTTGACCGAGTGCGCACCGGCAAACTGGTGTCCCGTGTCACCCGCGATCTCGAGGAAATCGGCGAGGTCGCGCACCACGGTCCCGAAGATTTATTTATCGCAATCATGACCTTTGCGGGCGCGTTTGTTTTGATGCTGACGATCAATGTTCAACTGGCCCTGATCACCGCCGCGATTGTGCCAGCCTGCGTGGTGATCGTCGCGGTGTTCGGCGGCAAGATGACGACGACGTGGCGCGCTATTTATGCGCGTGTTGCTGATTTTAATGTCCGGCTTGAGGAAAACATTGGCGGTATTCGCGTCGTTCAGGCCTTTGCCAACGAAGAGCACGAAAAGGCGCTGTTCGAGCATGATAACGAACGTTACCGCACCACTAAACTGTCCGCGTACCGCCTTATGGCCGCGTCTTCGGCGCTGAATTATATGGGGATGCGGTTGATTCAGGTTGTCGTGATGGTCGCGGGTGCGGCCTATGTTTTGAACGGCTCGCTTTCCACCGGGGGCTTTGTTGCGTTCTTGTTGTTGGTCGCGGTGTTCTTTCGCCCCTTGGATAAAATCGCTGCAGTCATCGAAACCTATCCCCGTGGGATTGCCGGATTTCGCCGCTACCTTGAACTGCTGGACACACAGCCTGATGTGACCGATGGGCCAAACGCGCAAGCCGTATCTGCCTTTAAAGGGGCTGTGACATTCGACAACGTTTCGTTCGATTACGGCCAAGGGCAGATCGTTTTGAAACAGATTTCGCTCGATATTCGCGCCGGTGAAAAGATGGCCTTTGTCGGACAATCCGGGGCAGGCAAAACGACCCTGTTGGCGCTTGTGCCCCGCTTTTATGATGCGCAAAACGGGCGCATCATGATCGATGGGACAAACATCATCGACATGACATTGAATTCACTGCGCAGCCAGATTGGTATTGTCAGTCAGGACGTCTTTTTGTTTGGTGGAACCCTAAGGGAAAACATCGCCTATGGCCGTCTGGGTGCCAGCGAAGAAGACATTCTTGATGCGGCTGAAAAGGCGCAGCTGGCTGACATGATCGCGCATCTGCCTGATGGTCTGGACACGATTGTCGGCGAGCGTGGCGTGAGCCTGTCGGGGGGGGAAAAGCAACGTGTCGCCATCGCGCGCATTTTCCTAAAGAACCCGCCGATCCTTATTCTGGACGAGGCAACATCTGCGCTGGATACCCAAACTGAACGCTACATTCAGACCGCATTGGACGCGCTGTCAAAGGATCGAACCACGCTGATTATTGCACACCGTTTGGGGACGATCCAAAATGCCGACAGGATCGCGGTGATGCATGATGGAAAAATCGCCGAAATCGGGACGCATTCTGAACTGAGCAAAACGCTGGGCCACTACGCTGACCTTGCCAATACGTGACTGAAACGTCGGTCAGAAAACTGCCGCGAACAGAAGTTACACAATCAAACTGATCAGTAGGTAACTGGCCAAGCCATACAGTGACATCAGACTGATGCTCATGAATATTCCGCGCAGACTATCGCGTCCAGTAAGGTACGAAAACGTGTGCCCAAGTCGACCAATCGCAAAGCCCAAGAACCAAACCTGCGCGGCGATGTCGACAGGTGTAACACTGCAAAGCAGGGTCGCGAGCAGAACAAAATACACGACGTTTTCCGTGGCATTGCCATGCGCATTGTGCCGGCGTTCTAGCTCTTGTGAACCCTCAAGCGACACGGCTTCTTTGGCGTATTCGCTCGCCTCTCGTTCTTCGGGTGTGGCGTGCATGTTGAATTTCAGGCGCGTCAGTTCCGTGCTTGTCATTAACCATGTGTGGTTGGCCAACAGCATCAGGGCAGTAACTATCAACGCCGTGATAACCCCCTGCGATGGCATTGAAACAGCCATAGAATTCACACCAAACAGCCATAAATTCGCGACCACGCTGACAACAATCAGCACCACTGGATAGGCGATAATAATTCGGGCGAATTTTACCTTTTTAGTTTTGGCTTCATTCATTTGACCGTCATACACCTTCAATAGAACTCGTTTTGAAACGTATAACTGCTTTGGTAGGTTCGCAAGGCGCTGGCACTGGCACAAAATGTCAGAGGGTTTAAAATAAACCAAACACATTGGGTCGTTGCGTAGGGTCCAAAAATTTGCTGAATGTGGCGGCGCAACGTGGCATTGCCGTAGCGGGCAGGTCGTCTCGTCACATTACGCTGCCTTGAAACTTCGGAATGCTTGGTATACAATCGTATACAACACGTAAACCCGTCACATTGATTCTTCTGATTGTCGGAATTTTGCGCCTCATAACACTTAATCGTTGAGACACTTATGACTTTATATTCTGCCTACCTCGAAGAAATTGAGACGCGTAAAGCACAGGGTTTGAACCCTAAGCCAATCGATGATGACGCGCTAACAAGCGAGATTATCGCGCAGATCAAAATCGATGGTCACGAACACAAAACCGACTCTTTGAAGTTCCTGATTTACAACACCTTGCCGGGCACCACGAGCGCCGCTGATGCCAAGGCGGAGTTCTTGAAGGAAGTTGTCCTTGGCACCGCTGTGGTTCAGGAAATCTCGGTCAGTTTTGCGTTTGAAATGCTGTCTCACATGAAGGGTGGGCCGTCTGTTAAGGTGCTTCTTGATTTGGCTTTGGGCGATGATCCGTCGATTGCGGATCAAGCCGCCGAAGTCCTCAAGACCCAGTTTTTCTTGTACGAGGCTGATACCGATCGCCTGAAAGCTGCGCATGTCGCCGGAAACCAGATCGCCACAGGCATTTTGAACAGCTATGCCAAGGCAGAGTTTTTCACCAAGCTTCCCGACATCGAAGAAGAGATCAAGGTCGTGACCTACATCGCTGGCGAAGGCGATATTTCAACCGATCTGTTGTCGCCCGGCAATCAGGCGCACTCGCGATCTGACCGCGAATTGCATGGTAAATGCATGATCTCGCCTGAGGCGCAGGTCGAAATTCGGGACCTGCAAAAACAGCACCCCGACAAGCGCGTGATGTTGATCGCTGAAAAGGGCACCATGGGCGTCGGATCCTCCCGCATGTCGGGCGTGAACAACGTCGCCTTGTGGACAGGAAACCAAGCCAGCCCTTACGTGCCATTCGTTAACTTTGCGCCAATCGTTGCGGGCACAAATGGCATTTCACCGATTTTCCTGACGACTGTCGATGTGACTGGCGGGATCGGTGTCGATTTGAAAAACTGGGTCAAAAAAGTGGACGGGGACGGTAATCCGATCCTGAACAACGACAACAGCCCGATCCTCGAGCAAGAATACTCGGTTGAAACGGGCACTGTTTTGACCATCAACACCAAAGAGCAAAAGCTGTTTGATGAGGCCGGACAGACCGAACTGGTGGATATGGCGTCGTCGTTCACCCCGCAAAAAGTCGAATTTATGAAAGCCGGCGGGTCCTATGCGATCGTGTTTGGCAAAAAGCTGCAAAACATCGCTTGCGAAACCCTTGGGATCGAACTGCAATCTGCCTTTGCACCGTCAAAAGAAATATCGCACCCGGGCCAAGGCCTGACTGCGGTTGAGAAAATCTTTAATGCGAACGCAGTTGGCGTCACGCCGGGCACGGTTTTGCACGCTGGATCTGACGCGCGGGTCAAGGTCAACATCGTCGGATCTCAGGACACGACCGGCCTGATGACTTCGCAAGAACTTGAATCTATGGCCGCCACTATTTTGTCGCCAACCGTCGACGGCGCGTACCAATCCGGCTGCCACACCGCATCCGTTTGGGACATGAAAGCGCAGGCAAACACGCCACGATTAATGGCGTTTATGCATAAATTTGGCTTGATCACCGCGCGTGACCCCAAAGGCGTCTACCATGCGATGACCGACGTTATTCATAAAGTTTTGAATGACCTGACGGTCGATGACTGGGCGATTATCATTGGCGGCGACAGCCACACGCGCATGTCCAAAGGCGTCGCGTTTGGCGCGGATTCTGGCACGGTCGCATTGGCCCTCGCGACGGGCGAAGCAACGATGCCGATCCCGGATTCTGTAAAGGTGACGTTCAAAGGCAAAATGGCCGATCACATGGATTTCCGCGATGTGGTTCACGCAACCCAAGCGCAGATGCTGCAACAGTTCGGCGACAACGTCTTTCAAGGGCGGATTATCGAGGTGCATATCGGTACGCTTCTTGCTGATCAGGCGTTTACGTTCACGGATTGGTCCGCAGAAATGAAGGCCAAAGCGTCGATTTGTATTTCCGAAGACGACACTTTGATCGCATCGCTTGAAATCGCCAAAGCCCGTATTCAGATCATGATCGACAAAGGCATGGATAATGATGCCCAAATGCTTAAGGGTCTGATCGCAATCGCTGACCAGCGCATGGCCGAAATCAAATCTGGCGACAAACCCGCACTAACGCCCGACGCAGACGCCAAATATTTTGCCGAAGTTGTGGTTAATCTGGACGAAATCATCGAACCGATGATCGCCGATCCGGACGTGCACAATGTTGATGTTTCTAAACGATACACGCACGATACGATCCGGCCGATCTCGCATTACAAGGCCGAAAAGAAGGTTGATCTGGGTTTTGTCGGGTCGTGCATGGTGCACAAGGGCGATATGAAAATCGTCGCCCAGATGCTTCGCAACATCGAAAAGAAGCATGGCAAAGTAGAATTTAACGCCCCCTTGGTGGTCGCGGCCCCAACCTACAACATCATCGATGAGTTGAAGGAAGAAGGCGATTGGGCCGTTTTGCAAAAGTATTCCGGCTTTGAATTCGACGACATCGCGCCAAAAAGCAAAGCGCGCACAGAGTATGAAAATATCCTGTATCTTGAGCGCCCTGGCTGTAACCTTTGCATGGGCAACCAAGAAAAAGCCGCAAAAGGTGACACGGTTTTGGCGACGTCCACGCGTTTGTTCAAAGGTCGGGTTGTCGAAGACGCTGATGAGAAAACTGGTGAATCTTTGCTTGCCTCGACGCCAGTCGTTGTGTTGTCCGCAATTTTGGGACGCACGCCAACGCTAGACGAATACAAGACGGCAGTGGACGGGATTGATCTGACAAAATTTGCACCGCCTCTGCAGAAAATGACGGGCACGTTGTCCAGGCATTTCTAAGGGCGCTAGCATTGCGACAAAACATCTTCTGACCCATCCATGACGCTTGCGAAAATGGGTGGGTCAGAAGCATCTGCGAAACCGGTTTAGCCAAATCGCAGCCCTTCCCGCAATTTACTAGCCATCTCCTGAATGATTTCCTCAGCTGCGTTTGAGGAAATAAGCAGGGAACGCGTCATCATCGGCAGCTCTGTCAGATTGCGCAGCGCAGGTTTGAAAGCTCGAACTGCGAATCTTGATATCGAACGCGAGTTTGTGTTCCACCAGCAATAACACCCCAGACAGGCTCAGCAATAAATTTGGAATTGTGGATCATCACGGCCATCGTCGTGGAATACGATCCAAAAGTTGAGGAATAAGGTGGGCGATATGAGTTCATCATAGAAGGGCAAACTCACGTCAAATCTAACCCGAATGATCAGAGAATGGCACGACGCCCTGCACAGTTGACTGTGAATTGAATGGAATGTCGGACTTTGAATAACTGCCCGCTTCAGGAAATTTCTCTGGTCGAAATTTACTAAACTCGAAATTCCGCTAAGGGCCAAGGGCCGTGAGTGACAGTGTGATCACTGGCTTAGAGACGGTGATGTTGCAAAGCGGAGAACGGCTGGTTTGAACCCCTTTGCTGCAGAATGCTCGAATGGCTGCTTTCGTCTTTGCGAACCCAAAATCGGGCCCAACCTAGCATCTACGATCTAACTAATCCAAAGTTTAAGTGAGCGGGAGCATGACATGATCTTGGTACGCTGGTCGTTCTGAAATCCGGTCCCACCAAGCCTGTAGGACAGGTAAATCCGGGCGTTCAAAATTCATCGAATGCCAACGGTAGGCTGCACATCCAAGGGGGATGTCGGCCATACTGATTTCATCGCCAAGAACAAAAGGTCGCTGTTCCAGATGCCTATTTAGTATCGTCCAAAATTCTGCACATTCTGCAACCGCAGCCTCAATCAGAGCTTGATCCCGGAACTCTGCATCAGTCCTAATCAATTGCCAAAATAAAGTCGTCATCGGACGATGCAGTGCGGTTTGATACCAGTCCATCCATTGATTTGCATGACCACGCTTTTGGGTGGTTTTAGGATACCAAGACCCAATGCCATATTGATCACAAAGGTACCGCACAATCGCGTTGGATTCCCACAGGACATACTCGTCGTCGATCAGCGTTGGTATTTTCCCATTTGGGTTTTGGGCGCGGTATTCAGCGTTGTCATTACCACCAAACGTTCCCCCAACATCCTTGCGGTCCACCTCAATCTCAAGCTCGGCTAGACACCACATGACTTTTTGAACATTTATAGAATTGGGTCGCCCAAGAACTTGTATCATGGTCTCATCTCTTTGTTGAAATCGAGCGTCAAGAACATCTCGCGCTGTCGCTGAATCTGACGGAGGCGTCCTTCGCCAGTTAGGATAGCCATCACTTTTACCGATTGGGGCGAAGGTCGGTTGAGAGCCCTGTTGAACATGGGAAAGCGACACGCTAATTTAGTCAACGATAAAAATCTTCGCACCATTTTTTGAGTAAGAGCGGTGCGCGGGATCTCCGAAATCTGAAACATGGTAGCTTGTTCCCGCAGTCATCACCGACTTGCGGCCATCTCGCAGTTCAGACACCAACTCGCCTTCTAAAACATAGAAAATGTGGCCGCGATCACACCAATGATCGGCAAGGTAATCTGCGGAATATTCGACATGGCGGATGCGAAGTTCAC
Organism: Ascidiaceihabitans sp.; assembly: GCA_047626725.1. Taxonomy (GTDB): domain Bacteria; phylum Pseudomonadota; class Alphaproteobacteria; order Rhodobacterales; family Rhodobacteraceae; genus Ascidiaceihabitans. The sequence goes on along the minus strand of JBLHSG010000021.1, from coordinate 35,210 downwards.
CTACGTTCACTGTTCGCCAAATTGCAACGCCAGTTTCTCCAGGATGTTCAGTAGCAGGAACCGTTGACCAATCGGTTACGGTAAAAGGTGATTGAGGAATTTTCATTATGTATCCATGTTTTCATAGTCATTTTTCGCTCTGTTTTACGCCGATGTAGCAGCTGTGCAAGATCTGCTTAGTCCCGCAATGTGACAGGCGGACCAGAGCGATTTGAACAATTACTAAATCCAGCTTTGGGTCAAAACCGCGCAAATATTCAAAATTACGACCAACACGACGGTGGTTATGTTTTTATTCAGGGTGTCGCTATGGCTTCAAAAGGACTCACCAAATTTGCCCGCACAGTACTTCCGAATTGCATCCGCAACGCGCTGGCGCAAATTTTATCGAGGGTGATCATAATTTAAGTTTTTGTTATTATAAAATAAATTGGTGATCCCTGAAGGACTCGAACCTTCAACCTGCTGATTAGAAGTCAGCTGCTCTATCCAGTTGAGCTAAGGGACCATTGGGATCGGTTGTCCATTAAAGTCGAAAGTTTGGCAAGGCTGTTTGATGCTGACGGCGTGCTAAAACTTTTGCGTCTTTAACCCTACTGACGCGCGTATGCTTTGTAACCCCAAAGACCTAATTACAGATTTTTGGTGTTTGTTTCCATCGCAGTGAACAGGCCCCATTTGGCCGCAAACGCTTCGGGCACCAAGAAAATCAAAATCCACCCAGCAGCGAGACCAAGCAGTGGCAGGCCCATCGATCCGTGCCCAGTGGTCAACGCGTTCAATAGATCGCCTGCTTCGGTCACAAAGCGCATTGTAAAAACCACGCCAATTGCGCTTGGTGACTTTTGCGATAGCGCGACTATCATCGCGACGCCCATGCCCAGATTTCGGATGCCCCACCCGGTGGTGATGTACGAAATTTGATCCCAATCGGTGCACTGTGGGAAATCGTTGAAAAACACGGTGGGGGCGAACACCCCAAGCAGGCCAGCGCCCATTCCGATACCTGTCAGCAGAATACCAAACATGAAAATCCATCTAGGAACGGAAATAGGTGGCGTTGTTTTTACGGCGGTATTTTCTAACATTTGCGGTCCTATCATGGCGGAAATGACCTGTGCACCAGATCAATTTGACCCGATGCACAGTGATGTTCGCGCTAGCCGTTATAGGCTTTGCTGACCGCGTAGCTGTCCTCGAACCAGTTCCAAAGGACGACTTTGCCGTTCAGAACTTTGGCGCGCAGGGCAAATTTGAAATCGCCGATGTCTTTGCTGGAATGCGTCGTGATCCCGTTCATGTTGCCAAAAACAGCGACAGTGTCACCAGATGCGATGACGTCGGTGTTTTCCCATTTTGTGGTTTGGAAATTTGCACCAAAGACGCCGAGGAACGCTGTGATTTCCTCTTTGCCTTGCCACGGACCAATCCACGGCAACGCCGCGTCGCCTTCGTTGTGCCAGACCATATTGTCGGCCATAAGCGCGTTTACGGTGTCCATATCGCCGGATCCCATGGCCCCCATAAATGCCATCACGATGTCCAAAGTTGCTTGGCTGGTGTCGTCCATTTCTTGTGCTCCTGCGTGGTTTGCTAAGATCAAAGCGAGGGCCGCCCCGATTGATGTTTTAAGAACAGTTCTGCGTTGCATGATCGTACTCCTGCGTGAAATGGCGCGACCGAAACGGCGCGCCAATACCGGGTTTATTTGCCTGCAAGCTGCTGAAGCGCCGTGGCCCAATCTTCGACGTGGTAGGTGCGCACGATCTTGCCATCCTCCAATTCGTGAATGTCGATTGTCAGGATATCAAAACTGCGACCTTCACCATCAACGCCAAAGAATGGGGCAACAGGCGTGCCTGTCGCGCGACTGCGCACGATGATCGTATCGCCATCTTGATGCATGTCCTGAATGGCCCAATCCAGATCTGGCATCAGTTGAGCAAAGCCACCGACCTGACCCAAAAATGCGTCACGGGTTTTGTTTTTGCCGGAATAGTTGCCAATGCTTTCCCAATTCGAGGAAGTTGCATCGCGAAAGGCTTCGATCTGTACTGCATCGCTTGGGTTGCTGAGCAGTTTATAAAAGGTTGTCACGGTTGCGGTGTCATCTGCAAAAGCGGCCGATACTGTTGTCGCTAGTGCAATTGATGCGGCACCGATAAGGCGTTTGAGTTCCATTTTGTAGTCCTCCGAAGGATTTGTCTGACTGTGAAATCGCTTGTGAGACTACAAATACTGACGTTCTATGTTCGCAATAACAGTATAGTTGCCGATATAACTGTTCGGCTGAGGTGAACAATGATTGATAAATTACGGAGCATCGCGATCTTTTCGACAGTCGTGGATCAAGGGTCATTTCGCGCAGCCGCCTTGCACCTTGGCCTAGCCCCATCGCGGATCAGTGAGGTTGTCTCGCAACTGGAAAAAAACCTTGGGGTTACGCTGCTTTATCGCTCGACGCGGCAGCTTTCTTTGACCAACGAGGGGCGTCATTTGAACGAAAAAGCGAATGCGATGCTACAGGCCGCCGAAGAAGGGCTGGATGCTATTAACCCGCTTTCAAAAGAACCTACCGGGGCATTACGGGTCACAGCGCCAGCGTTTGTGACGCAAACAGAATTGATGGAATCCTGTGCCCGGTTTTCGCAAAAATACCCCAAAATTGAACTGGATATTCATTTTTCGGATCACCCAAGCGAAGTCATCAAGGATGGTTTCGACGTTGCCATTCGCGCGGGTTGGTTGGGTGACAGTGATCTGATGGTGCGAACCATCGGTCGTGTGGATAGGTTTCTAGTGGCAAGCCCCGATTACGTCGCATCGATGCCCACGCCCAAGGTGCCAAGCGATCTGGAAAACTGGCATTGGGTACGGTTTGTCATGCGCGCCAATCAGACGGAATTAACCTCTGCCAAGGGGGACGTGGTGACGGTGCTGGGCAAGTCCAACATATCTGTGAACACCGCTGATGCGCTTTTTGATTTCGCGATGCGGGGGCTGGGATTGACGGCCATCCCCGAACATTTGGCTCGTCGTGGATTCGAACGCGGTGAACTGGTTCATATTTTGCCAGAATGGACGCTGCGCCCTTTAGGTCTGCACGCCATTTGGCCCAACCAATCGCGGCGCGAAAACTTGACCACTTTGTTTGTGAGGTTTTTGGCTGGCGAAACGTAAGTCACGCGGATTCACCAATTAGCGATTACATCCGACTATGCATTCCAGATTGGTCAGCGGGCTTTCTTCAGCACCGTATTATTTTCCCTATGGGATGACGGTATGTGGGACTAAGGTGCAGCCTAGTCTTAGGGTCAGTCCAGCTACGGACATTTTGGGGAGTTCAAGAATGAAATCATGCCACGTCAGTGCCGCGGTGTTTGCCACAATTGCGTTTGCCTCATTTGCCCAAGCCCAATCGATACACGAAGCGCCGCTTTGCGAGGCAGCAACAGAAAATCGCGTCGTTGAAATCGTTTATGACAAGGACGCCAGCAAAGGGTGCCTTGCGCGAATTGTGGATGTGCACCAAGTCGCGATTGGCAATAATGGTAAGCTGTACATGCATGGCTGGCAAAGTCGCGGATGTACCAAGGGTCGTGATTATGCCTCTAAGCGGATTTTCAGATTAGACAAAATCAAGTTAGTTGAAATCACGGATGGTGCATTCAATGAGAAGTCTCAATCCATCAAAGCCAAAGGATGGGACGGGTGCATTGGGTCAAACTGCTTTATCAAAGAAAACATCTGCGAATGACATTTCCTGCGGCACATTGCGTGAGTGCGAATTAACGCAGTGTCATTCGAGCTGTTGCCCGAAGGCGGCGCGCTAGGTTTTGATCGCACGTGATTTTTGCGCAACCTTTACCCCGATTTGCAGCTTTTAGTGAGTCCAAACGCCGCGACGCCCGGTGGCAAAGTTTTCGCCGTAGCCGCCTGGGCGGATGTTTGGCTTGCGCTTGTTAGGCTCTTGAACTTGTGCGTCGATCCCGTTGTCGCGTGCATAGTCTTGCGCCGCTTCTTTGGTGTCGAACGCCATGCTCACTTGGCTTTGTGTGTCGCTGGAGGACGTCCATCCCATCAAAGGATCCACCGCGCGGGCAGTGTCAGGGGCAAATTCCAGCACCCATCCCTTGGTCTTGGCTGTGCCAGACGACATTGCAGTTTTGGCAGGCTGAAAGATACGTGCGCGCATTAGCTCGGCTCCGGTAAATGGACTTGTATTTCTATGCCACGCGGCACACCCCAAGATCAAGACCACAGCATGATAAACGGGCAATGGGGTAGGGCGGTCGGCCATCTGGTCACTCGCAATAGACAGGCATAATCGCTAAAACTGCGTAAAGATTGGCGCGCAAACCTGCATCCTTTCGATCAAATAGGTGGTGTTGCCAACAGTGCTCGAAATTGATCGTGATTGCGCCTAGAACGGTGTAGAACGAAGGTCCAAGTTGGTCCTGTTCTCCTGACAGTTTCTGGCAGCAGCGGCCGTCAGTTGCCTTGCGCCACTTGAACCTGCGCCAAAACGTGCCAATTGTCGTGATGAAAGCGAGTCACTTATGCCCGACGCCCAGTCCGAAACATCCGACATTGTTCTTGCCCAGCCCAAGTTGGACGTGCGTTCGCGCCCAAAGCTAGAGGGTGGCAGACCGTTTGTTCTGGAAACTGAATTTTCACCGGCAGGCGATCAGCCCACTGCGATCAAAGAACTTGTCGCGGGCGTGCAGGATGGCGATCGAAATCAGGTGCTGCTGGGTGCGACGGGGACCGGTAAAACATTTACCATCGCCAAAGTTATCGAAGAAACCCAACGTCCGGCGATCATTCTGGCCCCCAACAAAACATTGGCGGCGCAGCTGTACGGCGAATTCAAAGGGTTCTTTCCAGACAACGCTGTTGAATATTTTGTCAGCTTTTATGACTATTATCAGCCCGAAGCTTACGTTGCGCGATCTGATACTTTCATCGAAAAAGAATCGCAAATTAACGAACAAATCGACCGCATGCGCCACTCCGCCACGCGGTCGTTGTTGGAACGTGATGACGTGATCATTGTCGCGTCGGTGTCGTGCATTTACGGCATTGGGTCTGTCGAAACCTACGGCGCAATGACCCAAGATCTCAAGGTCGGCGAATCCTACGACCAACGCCAAGTGATCACCGATTTGGTGGCCCAAGCGTACAAGCGCAACGATCAGGCGTTCTTTCGCGGCGCATTTCGTGTGCGCGGTGATTCGCTTGAAATCTTTCCGGCGCACTTAGATGATCGCGCATGGCGGTTGTCGTTCTTTGGCGAAGAACTGGAAAGCATCACAGAATTTGACCCGCTGACTGGTGAAAAAACGGACAATCTGGAACACATTCGCGTCTACGCAAACAGCCACTACGTGACGCCAAAACCCGCGATGTCCCAAGCCGTTATCAGCATCAAAAAAGAACTGCGCGCGCGGCTTGATCAACTGGTAGGCGAAGGCAAATTACTAGAGGCGCAGCGCCTTGAACAGCGCACGAATTTCGACATCGAGATGTTGGAAGCGACCGGCATTTGTAACGGCATCGAAAACTATTCGCGCTATCTAACCGGGCGCGCGCCCGGCGAGCCCCCCCCCACTTTGTTCGAATTCATTCCCGATCATGCGATCGTTTTTGCCGATGAATCCCACGTGTCCGTGCCCCAAATTGGTGGCATGTACAAAGGTGACTTTAGGCGCAAAATGACGTTGTCTGAACACGGGTTCCGCCTGCCGTCGTGCATGGATAACCGGCCGCTAAAATTCGAAGAATGGGATGCAATGCGCCCCCAATCTGTGTTCGTGTCAGCGACCCCTTCTGCGTGGGAAATCGACCAAGCTGGCGGCGTGTTTGTCGAACAGGTTATTCGCCCGACTGGCCTGCTGGATCCGCCCGTAGAAATCCGGCCTGTTGACACGCAGGTCGATGATTTGCTGGATGAGGTACGCAAAGTCACCGCCGCTGGGATGCGCACATTGTGCACGACGCTCACCAAACGCATGGCCGAAGATTTGACCGAATACATGCACGAACAGGGCATTCGCGTGCGCTATATGCACAGTGATATCGACACGCTGGAACGCATCGAAATCCTGCGTGATCTGCGGCTTGGCGCGTTTGATGTGCTGATCGGGATCAACCTGTTGCGCGAAGGTTTGGACATTCCGGAATGTGGTCTTGTCGCGATTTTGGATGCGGACAAGGAGGGCTTCTTGCGTTCTGAAACGTCGCTTGTGCAAACCATCGGTCGCGCCGCGCGTAACGCCGAAGGCCGTGTGATTATGTACGCCGATCGCATCACCGGTTCGATGGAACGTGCCTTGGGTGAAACCAATCGCCGCCGCGAAAAACAGCACGCTTATAATGTGAAACATGGCATCACGCCGTGGACTGTCAAAAAGAACGTCGATGACGTTTTGGCCGGTTTGTACAAGGGCGACACCGATCAATCGCGCATCACTGCAAAAATCGACAGCCCATTGGCAGGCAAAAATCTGGCGACAGTTTTGGACGGGATGCGCACGGATATGCGCAAAGCCGCAGAGAACCTCGAGTTCGAAGAAGCGGCGCGTTTGCGCGATGAGGTCAAGCGTTTGGAAGCCGTTGATCTCGCGATTGCCGATGATCCGATGGCCCGTCAATACGCGGTCGACAAGGCCGTTGATGATGCGCAAAAAGCGTCTGGTCGATCATCGTTGGGCCGTGGCGGGATGCGTGGCGGTGTCAAAAAACGCAGGCGCTAAGGAAAGAAAACAGGCTCTGCTTTATCGATCCATTGCTGATATTTTGGCATGATCACCGCAAAGTCGTCAGAGTCCAAAAACCGCTGCAACCAACCCTGCAGGTTTGGCCAGGGCTGCGCGTCGAACCATGCTTTGTCGATGAACGCGAATTGGCGGACAAAAGGTAGAATTGCGTAGTCGGCAAGGGTCGCGCGTTCGAACATCCAGCTGGTGATTTGGGCGTCTAGGTCGGTCAGGAATTGCGCTGCAATCGCGCGGTGTTCACTGGCGTCAGTGTCGGGATAGCGGCTTGCGTATTTGGTGCGGTCCAATGCGTCTTTGAACGGTCCGTCTGCCCGTTTTATCCAATCCCAACCCGCCTTTGGCATGTCTAACCAGTGCTGCGGATCAGCGCGTTCCAGCGCCCAGATCATCACGTCCAGGCTTTCGTCGATGATGGTTTCGCCCACTTGCAAACACGGCACGGTGGCTGACGGGCTGATCGCTAGAAACGCGTCCGGTTTGTCGCGCAACACAACTTCTCTCAGCTCGACTTGCTGGCCAGATACCACCAACGCAAGGCGGGCGCGCATCGCATACGGACAGCGGCGAAAGGAATACAAAACAGGCGTCATGATTGCATTCTAGGGACTGCGCGGATGTTGCACAACGCGAACAGACGGGGGGACGTTGCAGCATTGAACTATTGAGGCCACGCGCTGTTGAACGACTAGCTGTTAGTATCGCGTGCTCATCCGGTACCCCGAGGTGTGGTACAGGTTAACAAAGGTCACGACATCGCCTTTTAGCCAGGTTGTGCGCTGTGCCACAAACGACGCATCACCCGGTGTAGAACCCAAGAAATCAGCAATATCAGCGGCCAAATTCACCGCACTAAACGACATCTCGATGTCAGTAAACGGGACCTCGTAGACCAGCCATTCGTTTGGACCAAGCGTGTTGAAATCCGCATCAACCACCCACGGAACACTGGCGATATTGATCCAACGATCCTCGTATTGGAACGGTTCATTATCGGCGTAATGCATGCAGGTGACGTGCACGACAGGTTGCCCGTCGGATAGATTTAATCGTGCGCGCAACCAATCCGGAGCAACGATTTGCGCACAGGTCGACAGGGCGTAACGATAGGTCGATCCGCGGGCTTCGATTTCTTCGCGCACCAGTGAAATTGCAAAGCGCGCGTGACGGGTGGGCGATTTCAGAACGCGGGTGCCGACCTTGCGTTTGCGTTCAATGTACCCTTCGTCCGCCAGCTCGCGCATGGCGCGGTTTACCGTTGTGCGCGTGCATGAAAATTCGAGAGCGAGGTCAACCTCGCTTGGTAAAATCGTGTCAGGTGCCCAAATTTTTTCCTGAATGCGTTGCAGCACGGTGGCTTTGACATCGCGGTAGCTGACGAATTCAGGTGTCGGGACAAGGTTTGGCATTCGCGGTCCAGTCGGCAGGGTTCAACCCCACCTTAATGTATAGACAAATGGCTGGCTACGTCTGTTCAAGGCGGGCCAAAACATCGAGCCCCTGTTGGTTTAGGAAATGCAAAACGTCGATGAAAATCCAGTTTTCCGCCAGCTTGTCGCCGTCGCGCCGATAGATATCGACGACCCGCATATCGGCGCGCACGGTGCCGTTACCGGGCATACCCATGTACCCACCCAAAGGGGTCAGGGTCAGATTTGGCCAGCCAAAGAAACCGCCATAGGTCCCTTCGGAAATACGTGCGATGTGGCCATTGAACTGACGGTTGCCCAGCTGGCGGCGAAACGGCTGTTGGTGTTGCTGAATGTAGCGATCAATCGTGTAGGTCGCGCCGACCCCTTCGGGCCCCCACCACAGCATATCGTCATGCCAGCACCGTTGCAGTTCTTCTTGGGGCGTCGCGTCGCGCGGTGTGTCTTTGTCGTTTGAATTCGCGTCGATGTCGCCAATCATCCGGTTGATCAACTGCATGGTGTCGCGGCCAACTTGCGCGTCTTGTTCGTCAAACAACAAACCGTCGTGGGTGGCAGGCCCGGGTTGCACCAAATGTATTCCGGTTTGCGGTGGCATTGGATTGACGCCTGCCTGCGACATCAAATGTAACAGGTCACAAAAACTGGCGGTTTCCACGATCTTGTCGCCGACCACGCGGTTAAATTCTGCATAGCGGTACATGACGATTTTTTGCGTCGGGCGGATGCCTAGAAACGGCGCGTCAAACAGCGCCAACATGTGCCCCATTGAAGCCACCCAAACGTCGTCATCATCATCCGTGTTCCGACCAGCAAAGAACACATCCTGACGCCGTTGCACTGATTTCATTGACGTTAAAAACGGTGCCCAATAGGTCTGCGCGACGGCGGCGGCACCGGTTTGTTCGTGAAACGGATGCAGGCCGCGCCAGTGCCAATTGGTGCTGGTATTGGCGGCCAACGCTGTCGCAACCGTTTCGGGTGTTGCCCGTGCGATTGCATCATAATGCGCCAAAACGATGCGCTTGGCGTCTTGCAGTTCAGTTTTCATAAAGTGGTTTTAACCTTTGACCGCGCCGGCTGTCAGCCCTGATACGATTTGACGTTGGAATACCATGATCATCACAAACAACGGGGCCGTGACAGAGACAACTGCCGCAACCGCGAACATCACGTTGCCCTTGGTTTGGGTGGTGCCAAGGAAGGACGCCAATTTTGGTACCATTGTTTGGTTTTCCTTGCTTAGCAGGATCGATGTGACGGCGAAATCATTGTACGCTAGCAGGAATGAAAACAGCCCCGTGGTGATCACGCCGGGCCACATCACCGGGATGATCACGTGGCGAAACGCCTGGAAACGGGTGCAGCCATCGACCATTGCGCTTTCGTCCAGATCTTTGGGAATGTTGCGGAAAAACGATGTCAGCATCCACAACGTAAAAGGTTGGTTGATCGCGACCAAAACGATGATCGTCGTGCCCAGATGCCCCCAGAGGTTCCACTCAAAGAACGGCAGTAAATATCCCGAAACCAGCGTGATCGGCGGCATCGCGCGAAAGATCAGGGCGAACAACAAAAACCAGAACGCATAGCGGTGGTTTGACCGCGACAATGCATAACCGCCCAAGGTCCCAAAGGTCAGCGAGATGGTCACGACAGACACGCAAACGATGGCCGTGTTCAGGGCAGATCGCCAGAATTCTTCTTGCACCCATGCGCCGTAATATCCGTCACCGGTGAATGCGCCGCCAGTTTCGACTTGGGTTAATGTGCCTTTGATGGACTGCGCCCAATCGGCCTTTGAAAAGAAATCGCCCTCGACCTTAAAGCTGCCCCAGAGGGTCCACAGGAACGGGAAGGCGGCCAAAACCAACCAGAACATCAGGAATGCTGTGGCGATGAATTGAATGCTAAGCGGGCGTTTGTTTGCAGCTGACATGATCTAAATCCCTTACCGACCGGTGCCGAAATCGCGCCATGTGCGCACAAGAACCGGAGACAGCAGCAGCGCCACCCCGATGATGGTCAAAACAGATGTCGCGGCGGCCGATGACAGCAACTGCGTTTCCCCGTTCAGGTCGTTAAAGATCGCATAAGACAGTGAGAACGCGTGTGCCTGCGCCGAGAAACTGACGATGGGTTCGAAGACCCTGAAATTGTCCATCAGTTGGATCAACGCCACAAACGTCACCAGCGGAAACAGGTGCGGGATCACGACATAGCGCACGCGTTGCCAGCGGGTGGCCCCGTCGATCATCGCGGCCTCAAGGGTGTCTTGGTTCACGGTTTGCAGACCCGCGTAAAATACAACAAACGCAAACGGGGCAGAATGCCAGACGCCGTAAAACATCAGCATAATCCACATCAACGGGGTCGATGCCTTGACCGAAAGCGTCGGATCGTTCGCCAGCCATTGCAGGCCGGTGCCCAGAATACCGCGCGCATCCACCATCCAGAAAATCACCAGCGCACCGACCAGCGGCGTGACGATAAACGGCAGGAGTGAGAAAAAGATTGTCGGCCCTTTAAACGCCTTGGCGACCGAATTGATCGCAACCGCAATCATAAATCCAAGGATGATCGTCAACGGCGTCACGATGCCTGTGTAGGTCAGGGTGAACGCCATCGCTTTGTAAAACGGCAGGTTCATCAACGCTGCGCCAAAGTTCGGCAAACCGTCGGCATCGACCCAGGCAGATGACACTTCGCTAAACGCCAGATGGTTGCGATCGGTGTAGATTTGCATGCCGACAAACTTGCCCAAAGGTTCTGCCTCGCGCAGGGCGGCCGTCGCCTCTTGGTCAATTGATGACACGGTTTTACACCCGAACGGGCCACAGTTTTTGACCTCGATGATCACCTGTTCGTGGCTGGCGTACATGGATTGGGTGACAACGGATACAATCGGCATCGCGATGAACAACAGCATCAAAAAGGCGGAAGGCAGGACAAACCAAAAGAAGGCACTGTGTTTCATGACGTTCTCGCTTGATGCTGGAAATGGTGGAAATAAGGAGGGGCGCGAAACCCCTCCTCAAAGTGGCGTCCTTACTTCAGGAAGCCTTTTTCTTTTGCAGCAGCGGAATAGGCCGCTTCGATGTCTGCTAGCGTTTGCTCGGCAGACTCAGATCCTTGCAAAAAGTCCGCGATGTTGTCGCCCATGGCTGTGTGCAACAGACCTTGGAACGGGATCATCGGGTAGGGTGTTGAACCCGCTTCGACGGATGCCAAAACACCTTCGTTCACGGCTTCTGGCTTGTAGCCGTCCATCAACCAAACGGCCTCGGACATTGTTTTGTCGTTTAGCAATGTTGGCGATGTTGCGTGTGCCAGTGCCTGAAATGTCGCGGCTGCATCTGCATCCGAGATGTTCTTGGACACGGTCCAGCCGTCCCACCACAATGTTGTCGCTGGTGTGCCGCTGTCGCCAACCGTCAATGGGCCAGCACCTTTGGTGTTTGAATACACAACTTCTTCGGCGCCTTCGTTGTCCATCAGGCTGCCAGAACGAGACCCCCACATGTTCATCAAAGCAACGTTGCCTGCTTCCCATTCCGCGTTGGTGGCGTTGGAATCATGCGTCAGGTAATCTGGGTTCATGTAAGCCGTCAGCGACTTCATCATTTCCAGCGCTTCAACACCTTGGGCGTTGTTGATCGATACTTCGGCTGTGCCTGCTTTGAAAAACTCGCCGCCAGTCCCGATGTACATGTTGGTGAATTCTTGGGCCAGATTCCAACCCGCTTTGTAAGCACCGCCAACAGGGTTTTCCATGATGCCAGCTGCGCGGATTTTTTCGGCAGCGGCCAGAACGTCTTCGTAGGATGTTGGTACGGCAACGCCGACTTGTTCCAGAACGTCAGCGCGATAAATCAGGTGCTGTGCGTTTGCCATAAAGGCCACGGCCATGACTTTGCCGTCAACTGTGATCAGCTGGCGTGTTGGAATGTCTTGGCCATATTTTGCGACCAGATCATCCAGCGGGCGCACAACGTCTTCGTTGATCAACGCGACGATCGATGAATTCGCAACAATCGCAGATGTGTATTCGGCAGGGTTGCCGGACATGCCCGCGAGGTTGATTTTTTGGTGATCCGCAGTGAGGTTCGATTTCGCCTCAGTGGCACCAGCGGCACATTCCAGTGCAGCGGCAGCGACAGACTGGATCGCAGGAAATTCGTTACCGACGATGGAAACACGACCATCCGTGATTGCGCAGGCATGGCCATCTGCCAAAACTGTTGTGCCGGCCAGAACTGCAAATGCAGTCCCCAAAGCGGCTGTTTTGATAATCTTCATAGGTAAGAACCTCCCGATGTTCTTTGAGTGGCCGGATTGTTCCGACGCATTGTAAAGGCACGGCGTCACCACCGCAGGATCGATTACAGCACAGGCATCCGAATCGAGATACCTTTGCATACGTTTGCAAGTTAACCCTGTGATTTGGGGCTATGGCAAGCTTTTTCATGGAATTGCGTAAAAAACATGCCTATAAAAAATAGGGGGTTGTTCCGCAAAACGATTCACGCCAGTGTTTTGCAAACGTATGCAAGGCGGGAGTCCGTTATGGCCGAAATTCAACTGCGCAATATCCACAAACGGTGGGGGTCCTTTGTCGGTGTTGCTGACTTTAACCTCACGATTGCGGATCAGGAATTCCTGGTTTTGCTAGGTCCGTCTGGCTGCGGCAAGACCACGACGATGCGTATGATCGCAGGACTCGAGGACGCGACAAGCGGCGATATCTTGGTAGATGGCAAGCGGATCAACGACCTTGATCCCAAAGATCGCGACGTGGCGATGGTGTTCCAGTCTTACGCGCTTTACCCGAATATGAACGTTTGGGAGAATATCCGCTTTCCCCTAAAAGTTCGCGGCGTGCCTGTAGCGGAACATGCAGAACGGGTGGCGCGAGCGTCGGCGATGGTTGAACTTGACGACTTTCTAGATCGCAAACCAGCGGAATTATCTGGCGGTCAGCGCCAGCGCGTTGCCTTGGCGCGTGCGGTTGTGCGTGAACCAAACGTGTTTCTGATGGACGAACCGTTGTCGAACCTTGACGCTAAATTGCGGGTGTCCACGCGGGCGCAGATCAAGAACCTCAGCCACGAATTAAAAACCACGACCGTCTACGTGACCCACGACCAAATCGAAGCAATGACATTGGCCGACCGCGTTGTCGTGATGAACGCCGGTGTGGTGCAACAAGTTGGCACGCCAACTGATATTTACGACAATCCGGCGAACACATTCGTGGCCGGATTCATCGGCAGCCCAGCGATGAACTTGATCGATGGCGTGCTGGAAAATGGCACGTTTACAGCGGACCACGTTTCGATCCCCGGTTTGCGCACAGATTTCAGCGGCCCGGTTACCCTGGGTTTCCGTGCTGAGGACGCAACAGTTTCTGACGCTCAAGCACAGGCCAATTCGACGGTCTATTCGCTGGAATTGTTGGGCGAGGCGACGATGGTCACGATGCGCGCCGGCAAGACGATTTTATCGGTGAAATCCGGCAAGGAATATCGCGTCGACATCGGCGACCCTGTCAGCGCCAATATCCCCGCCGAAATTTGCCACCTGTTTGACGCCAAAACCGGAGACCGCTTGTGACAACCTACGACGAAACCCATGCCAAACAGACCGCCGATTCCCTCGCTGCCGTAAAGCGGATGGAGGACGCGCTGGGTGCCAATGAAATGGACATGACGCCGTATTTTACGGAAAGTTTCACATGGCGCGGCAATCAGGGCTCAGGCACCAAAACGGGCATCGCCGAATTTCAACGCAACTGGCAGTTTCCATTGCGCGCTGCGTTTACGGACCGTGATTACGTCACTGAACATTTCATGGCGGACGGTGAATGGGCCTCGTGTTTTGGTCACATCGTGGGCACACATTCGGGGACATTCATGGGCATTCCTGCAACCGGAAAGCGCGTGAAAATCCCGTACATGGATTTCTGGCGGATCGAGGACGGGCGCATTGCGGACAACCCTGTTTCTGTCGATTTGGCGGCTGTGATGATGCAGCTTGGCGTCGATGTGTTCAACGGCCAAGGTTGGGAAAACTTCGACAACGGCACCCTCACACCTCCTAAACCCTAAGCGTTTTTTAGCGGAGCTTCACATGACCATTACGTATCTAAAAACGGGCAAACCCGAAGCCGAACGCGCAGATGATGACGCCAAAGTGCGCGCTGTTGTCGAAACTACGCTGGCTGATATCGCCAAGCGCGGTGACGTCGCTGTTCGTGAATTATCCGCCAAATTCGACAAATATGAACCCGCCAATTTCCGTCTTTCCGCGTCCGAGATCGAGGCCGCAATGTCAAAGGTTTCGACCCGCGACATGGAAGACATCAAATACGCGCAGACCCAAATTCGCACCTTTGCGCAAGCGCAGCGTGCCTCGATGACAGACATCGAAATCGAAACACAACCGGGCGTGATTTTGGGCCACAAAAACATCCCCGTGCAGTCTGTGGGCTGCTACGTACCGGGCGGAAAATTCCCGATGGTGGCGTCTGCGCACATGTCGGTTTTGACGGCGCAAGTCGCAGGCGTGCCGCGTATCGTGGCCTCTGCGCCGCCGCAAAATGGTGCGCCGCATCCTGCGATTGTTGCGGCGATGCACATGGGTGGTGCGCACGAAATTTACGTTTTGGGCGGCATGCAAGCCGTCGGTGCCATGGCGCTGGGCACTGAAACCGTTGATCCTGTGCATATGATTGTCGGCCCCGGAAACGCGTTTGTGGCCGAAGCCAAACGCCAGTTGTTTGGCCGCGTTGGCATCGATCTATTCGCAGGTCCCACCGAAACCATGGTGATCGCAGATGACACCGTTGACGCAGAATTATGCGCAACAGATTTGCTAGGGCAGGCTGAACACGGATACAATTCGCCGGCGGTTCTACTGACGAATTCCGAAAAATTAGCCCGTGAAACGCTTGTCGAAATCGACCGTATCCTTGCGATTTTGCCAACCGCCGACACCGCCCGCACATCGTGGGAAGATTACGGCGAAATAATAGTTTGTGACACCTACGACGAAATGCTCGCCGTCGCTGATGACATCGCATCCGAGCACGTTCAGGTGATGACGGATCGTGACGATTGGTTCCTTGAAAACATGACGTGTTACGGCGCGTTGTTCCTTGGCCCGCGCACAAATGTCGCGAATGGTGACAAGGTGATTGGCACAAACCACACGTTGCCCACGAAAAAAGCGGGGCGTTACACAGGTGGTCTATGGGTTGGTAAGTTCCTGAAAACACATAGCTATCAACGCATCACAACTGACGAGGCCGCAGCGCGTATCGGGGCCTATGGGTCGCGCCTTTGTATGCTTGAAGGGTTCGTTGGGCACGCCGAACAATGCAACATTCGCGTGCGTCGCTATGGCGGTCAGAACGTGCCATACGGTACGGCAGCTGACTAAAAAGGAACCCAGCATGACATTGCCAAAAACGCCATCTTTTGACCTCACCGGCAAACGCGCATTGGTCGCGGGCGCATCGTCTGGCATCGGTTTGGGCTGCGCTGTGGCGTTGGCCGAAGGTGGCGCGCATGTGACGTTGGCGGCGCGATCCGTGGACAAGCTAGAGGCCGCGGCCGCTGACATGACCGCCGCGGGCATGCAGGTTGATACGCTGGTTTTGGACGTTTCAGATGTCGCCGCGACCGAGGCCGCAGTTGCCGCGCATGGACCGTTTGATATTTTGGTCAATTCGGCTGGCCTCGCTATCCATTCCCCTGCGATTGAAACCACCGAGGCGGATTTTGACGCAGTTTCGAACCTGAATATTAAGGGCGCATATTTTCTGACCCGCGCTGTTGCCAATGGTTTGATTGCCGCCGGAAAAACGGGATCGCTGATTAATATATCCTCGCAGATGGCGCATGTTGGTGGGCCTGATCGCGCAGTCTATTGTGCAACAAAACATGCGGTCGAAGGGTTCACAAAAGCCATGGCAATCGAGTGGGGACCACTTGGCATCCGCATCAACACGATCTGCCCGACGTTCATCCGCACGCCATTGACCGAACCGACATTCAGTGACCCCGAAAAGGTCAAATGGCTGCAAGAAAAAATCAAACTGGGCCGTACAGGTGAAGTCGCCGATATGATGGGCGCGGTTTTGTATTTGGCGTCTGATGCGTCGTCGTTGATGACCGGTACGCACATGCTAATTGACGGCGGTTGGACGGCTGATTGATGGACAAAGTGACATCACAACACGTGGCAGAGCGGGCAGGCGTCAGCCAATCCGCCGTCAGTCGTGTGTTCACGCCGGGCGCATCAGCCAGCCCTAAAACCATCGCAAAAGTCAAAGAGGCAGCGGCCGAATTGGGCTATCGTCCGAACATGATGGCCCGCGCAATGATCACGGGAAAAAGCCGGATTATCGGGTTGGTGGTCGCGTATCTCGACAATCAATTTTACCCCGCCGCTCTCGAGCATTTGTCGAATGCGTTGCAGGCCAAAGGCTACCATATCCTAGTTTTTACGGCCGGAAATGACCAAAGCCAGATCACCAAAGTGATCGAGGAATTGCTGGATTATCAAGTCGACGGGATCATCACCGCCTCCGTTGGGATGTCGTCTGATTTGACCAAACGCTGCTTTGATGCGGGCATTCCTGTCGTCATGTTCAACCGTGCTCAAGATGGTGCAGATGTTGGGTCTGTGACGTCCGCGAACGTGGCGGGTGGGCGCAGCATTGCCGACCTTTTGGTAGCCTGCGGGCATACGCGCATCGCCCATATTTCGGGATGGATCGGGTCATCGACGGGCCGTGATCGCTTGCAAGGGTTTACCGAAGGATTGGCCAGTGCCGGCCTAGAACCATTCGCAATCGTCGACGGAATGTATGACCGCGAAATCGCCGCAAAAGCCGCACGTGATTTCATGATGAAAGACGAGATCCCCGACGCGATCTTTGTTGGCAACGATCACATGGCGTTCGCCGTGATGGATACGCTGCGTTATGATTTGGGCCTTTGTATTCCCAATGATGTCGCGATTGTCGGCTATGATGACGTGCCGCTGGCTGCCTGGGCCGCCTATAATTTGACGACTGTGCGTCAGCCGTTAAATCGCATGGTCGAGGCGACGGTTGATATGCTTTTGGCCCAAATTGACGAGGGCGAAATGGCCCCGCGTCGCATTGAATTTTCAGGTCCGCTGATCCAGCGCGCCACAACTTTGACCCCCAAAGGAACCACCACATGAAGGGTTTTTCAAACCGCTGGAAAGACTTTCCCGACTACATCATCGGCGTCACTCAAGAGATTTGGGAACACCGTGGGGTCGGCACGTTGAACCACTATTATTCCGACAACATCCCTGTCCGCTCGCCTATGGGTGTGTCGATTGGCAACGTCGATGTGATGGCGGCAACGATGGCCACGATCAACGAATTTCCGGACCGCGAATTGCTGGGCGAAGATGTGATTTGGTCGGGCGACGACGTTGGCGGATACCTATCCTCGCACCGCTTGTTGACCAAAGCGACTCACACCCGCGACGGGCAATTCGGCAAGGCAACGGGCAAGTCATGGGTGGTGCGTGTGATCGCTGATTGCGCGGCCAAAGAAGACACGATTTACGACGAATGGTTGATCCGCGATTACGGCGGCCTTGTGCGCCAACTGGGCATGGACCCCGAGGCATACACCGCAAATCTGATCGCATCCGAGGGTGGTGCTGCCAATGCCAAACCGGTGTTCACACCAGCGATGGACGTCGAGGGCGACTACAAAGGCACCGGCAATGACAACGAATGGGGCCTGCGTTACGCCGACATTTTGACCCGTATTATGGCCAACGATTTTAACGTCATCACAGACCAATATGATCGCGCGGTCATTGGCGAATATGCCGGATCTGTCACGTCAATCGGGCGTGAAGGGGTGGATGCATTCTGGGTCGGCCTCAAGGCATCATTCCCGAATGCGGTGTTCAAAATTCACCATCAGATCGGCATGGATGGCGGCATGTTATCACCGCGCGCTGCGATCCGTTGGTCACTGGATGGCCTCCACGACGGGTGGGGCAGCTTTGGCAAACCCACTGGTGCGCCCGTGCATGTGATGGGCATGTGCCACGCTGAATTTGGCCCGTTTGGCCCTGATGGCGTTGGCCTGCGCCGTGAATTCGCGCTGTACGACGAGGTCGCGATTTGGAAGCAAATTTTGATGCACACGGCGTGAATTTCGGGACTTCAACGTACAAAGACGGATGCTGCGGCATCACAAAGGAGAGACGATGACACCTGCTGAAATGGAAAAACGCATCGTGCGTTACGGCGATCTGCGACCTTGCAAAACGGCGTTTATCGATGCGCACACACCGGGGTCGGATCAAAAGGAAAACTTTACCATCATTGGTGGCGGGGTTTCTGAATCGGCGGATCAGCATGTGCATATTTCGGACACGCCCGGCTTTAACATCGGCGCTGCGGGTCAGCCGCCCAAGTGCCGCAATTCGCTGCATTCACACACCACCGCCGAGGTGTTCTTTGTGCTGTCGGGTCGCTGGCGGTTTTTCTGGGGCCGTTGGGGCAACGCGGGCGAAGTCGTGCTGCAAGAGGGCGACATTATCAACATCCCGACGGGCATTTTCCGTGGCTTTGAAAACATCGGCACAGATTACGGAATGATCATGGCTGTCCTTGGCGGCGATGATGCAGGCGGCGGCGTTACATGGGCCCCGCAAGTGATCGAGGATGCTCGCGATCATGGCTTGGTTTTGGGCGACAACAGCAAGCTGTATGACACCAAGGCCGGTGCCGTTTTGCCCGATGGGGTCAAGCCGATGCCGGTGCTGAGTGACGAGGCGCTGAAGGCGTTTCCAGAGCCGACAACAGTGCAGGTCGTGCCCCGTCATGTGGCGCGTTACTACGACCTGATGGCCTATTCCGACACGCAACCAGCCAAGGTGATCGGGGTCGATGGCGTGCTGCCTGACAAGCCCGGTTTCGAGGTCGAGCTGCTGTCACGAAATTCAATTTCTGCGGACATGCAAACGCATTCTCACCACACAATTTTGATGCCGATGCGTGGACATTGGCGCCTTGATTTTGACGGCGGCACCACGTCGCTGAACCCCGGTGATACGGCTGCTATTCCACCAAATACACCCCATGCGCTGTACCCCGCGATGACCGGTGAATCGTCGATTTATCGTGTGTTTTCAAACGATGATCCCGCAGGGGCCACGTGGCAGGGCTAGGCCCGATTAGATAAGGAATTCAAACTATGGCTAAAATCCAAACCTCGCATGTGGGATCATTGCCGCGTACTCAAAAGGTCGTCGATTTTATCTTTGCGCGCGAAAATGAAACGCCATTTGAACAAGCAGATTTTGATGCCGCGATGACCGAAGCCGTTGATGCAACTGTGGCCCGTCAGGTCGCGTCTGGCGTCGATATTGTCAGCGATGGCGAGACATCAAAGATCAGTTATGCGACCTACGTTAAGGACCGCTACACTGGTTTTGGCGGCGACAGTCCACGCAATGCGCCCGGTGATTTAAAACAATTCCCAGGCTTCTTAAAACGTCTGGCAGAGGATGGCGGCACCCCGCAATACGCCCGCCCGATGTGCATAGGCGAGGTCAAATCCAAAGGCCAAGGCGAGCTGGAAAAGGACATTTCCAACCTCAAGAACGCGATGGAAAACAACGGTGTAAAACGTGGTTTTATGAACGCCGCCAGCCCCGGTGTGATCTCGTTGTTCTTGCAAAATGATCACTACAAAACCCGCGAGGCGTACCTCGCAGCGCTCGCGGATGCGATGAAAACGGAATACGAAACCATAGTGGCGTCAGGTCTGGATTTACAACTGGATTGCCCGGATTTGGCCCTGTCACGGCACATGTTGTTTAATGATTTGACAGATGCGGAATTCATCAAGATCGCGAATTCCCATGTCGAGGCGTTGAACCACGCGTTGCAAAATGTGCCTGCCGAAAAGGTGCGCATCCATATTTGCTGGGGCAATTACGAAGGGCCGCACGTCTGCGATATTCCGATGGCCACGATGTTCGACACGCTGATGTCCGCCAAGGCACGCTATGTTTTATTCGAAACATCGAACCCGCGTCACGGGCACGAATGGACAACGTTCCGCGATCGCAAGGCCGATATTCCCGACGACAAAGTTCTGGTTCCGGGTGTTGTCGACACCACCACGAACTTTGTTGAGCATCCGGAATTGGTGCAACAGCGCCTCGAACGGTTTGTGGATATTGTTGGTGCGGAACGGGTGATTGCGGGATCAGATTGCGGATTTGGAACATTCGCAGGGTTTGGGTCTGTTGATCCTGACATTGCGTATGCAAAATTGAAATCACTGTCCGAGGGTGCCGCCCTCGCGTCGACCTAATGGACGCCGCACTGCTGAAATTGTTGCGCTCGGTTGATACGCCGACCGTGTGCAACGGCATTGAAGTTGCGCAAGGCAAACGCGGTTTCAATGACTTCACACGCGGCACAATGCTGTGTTCGGCGCCGGATGATCCTGCGATCGTGGGCTATGCCTGCACGGCAAAAATCGCGGCGATCAATCCACCTAGCGAGGCGGCAGATGTCATTCGTGCCCGCCGCATGCAGTATTACAAAAACATGGCGCAGGCCCCGCAACCCTCAGTGGCCGTCGTCGAAGATACTGATTATCCGCACGCCATCGGAGCCTATTGGGGCGAGGTGAACACGACCATCCACAAGGGATTTGGCCTATCTGGGACACTGACCAACGGCGTGATGCGCGACCTGGGCGATATGGCTGAAAACTATCCGGTGATCGCAGGGTCCATCGGGCCAAGCCACGGATTTGTGCATGTTCAGGATCTGGATTGCGAGGTCGAAATTTTTGGCCTTCGGGTCCGCCCCGGTGATCTGGTGCATGCGGATCGTCACGGCGCGGTGGTTATCCCACCCGACGTCATTCCGGTTATCGGTGCTGCGATCAAAAAGATGCAAGATACCGAACATCTGATCCTTGGACCTGCCCGCGAGGATGGCTTTGATTTCGAAAAATTCGAAGCCGCATGGGCTGATTTTGAAGCCGCGCGAACTTAGGGCGCACCGGACATAAAAAATGCGCGTCACCAGCAGGTGCGCGCGTGTTCGCGATAACTTATTTACTCGTTACATACAGTCTAATCCGACCTGCCTTGTGCCGTAACACAAGGTCCAATAATTGGAATGTGTGATTTTCCATTGCTGGGCCACCGCACATCAGGATCGGTTATTGCACGGCTAAATACAGCACCGCACGGGACAAGAGAACTACAGCGGCTAGGCCATCAGGCCAGACTTCAAAATAGAAGCGTTCACCGCTGCAATCGTTCGTTCGCAAAGTAGATCGGTGATCTGGCCATAAGCGAAATTGCTCAAAACTGGCACTGTCGATCACCTCTTAAAAAGGTCGTTTGTTGTTCGGAGCTCTGATCGAGAAGATCAAGAAAGCAGGGTGTTGGGAGACAACCTTGGGACGGGGTATCGGGACCATTTCCTTGCCTTCCTGACCAGAGCCAGTGAAATTAAGGTACGTCGAACTGCATTCGTTAATCCCGAAGGTTCTCCGAAACTTTTACGAAAGTTGACAAGTGGTTAACGCCGTCAAAACGAAAGTAGCCGGCGCTTTGATACGCCGGCTATTGGTAGAGTTGTTTAGTTTCAGCAGGTTACGATTCGGCAACCCCGGGTGCGAACGGATAAGGAACCATTAGACGCCCGCCGCCTGTGCGTGTTTTACATGGTTTTGGCTCAGGAAAGCGTTGCTGAAAGTAGTCTTGATCGCTGATCGCGGCACAGTCTGAAAGCCACGCGCGGTCTGCTGGCTGGCCTTGCGCCAATCCGTCGGCCACGTAGCGTGCGACCAAGGGTGCGGACACGCTGGTGCCGTTCATGCGCACCATCGATCCACTGCGCGTTCCCGCGGCCAGCACGCCGTACAACACAGGACTGTCATCGGATCGGGCCGATGCATCAGGCCCATAGCGGTTGGGCACAGACCGGTTGCGCATCGCTGAAATCGGGCCTGCAGACGAATAGTCAGACATCAAACCGTTGCTTTCGGTCAACGCGCCAATGACCATCGGCAGCTTGCCACTGGCAAACCCGCTGAGTGTGCCTGACCGCCGAACCGGGCAATCAGAATCCGGTGGATCGACCGACAGTGGTGCGCCAAATTCATCAAAGCGCACGTAGCACGCGTTGTCGAAGAACGCTTGGCGCCCAAACGGTGGATAGCCGGGCAGGGTTTCGTCACGTTCGACGCGGACCTCGACGTATTCGTCGTCGGCGATCGCGCCTTTTTCGAACTCCATCACCCACAGGCCGGACGGGGCCAATTGGATGCTTGGCTTTTGCGCGCTGGTCGGGTTGATCGACAACGTAATCAGCCCGCGACTTGTGGGCGCAGGTTCCATTTCATAGGCCAGCGATGCGATGACTTCGCCGAATTCGTTATGCAGTTCCTGTTTCTCACCAAGCGTTGCAGTCACCGCCATGCTTTGCGTATTGTTGGGGGCTGTGACGCGCACCTTAACGTAGTTTGGCGGCGTCGGATCCGCGCTGTAAGGCATCCACATCTGAACAAAATTGCAGGTGTAATCGTCTGGATAGGTCCGCAAATTCAGTGCCACGCGATCATCACATTGCGCGTTTTCAAACGACACCGCCGCATGACACCGCGACAGGTTCGAATTGCCCGCAGGCAAGATCACGCGAATTTCCTGATCCTTATTTGGGCCTTTGCCGGTCACTGATTTTAGTTCGCGATCAATGATGCGCGCGATCAGGCCGGTACCATCGTGGGGACCCGCAAAATTGCCGTAGCTAAAGTTAACGACCAAAGGCGCGATCGGACCTGACGGCCCACCAATGCGGATCTTGCGCGACTGGCGCACGATATAGCGAATGGCACGCGTCAGGCTGGGCGCAAGGTTCGAACCACTGGTGTCTTCGGTCACGCGCGTTGGCAGCTGCACCCCGATGATGGGCCGATTGTTTGGCGCATCCGTCATGTCATAGCCAGCGGCCAACGACAGAACATGGGTGCCGTGTGATCGACGAAACGTTGTCGTAGAAAAGAAATTCTTCGCGCGATTGATACTGCCTGCCGCGCGATAAAAGCTTTCTTCGTCCAAGAGGCCGGAATAGGTGTGATTGCGCAACAGCTTGTTGATGCGTTTCTTGTTCAGTTTCACGCCCACATCGCTGGACCCCGGTTCAGGGAAGTTCATGATGAACATGCGTTCTACTCTGGTTTCAGTCAGGCCAGATCGAAACTGATTGTGCCCAAAGGCGATCCCGTCATCGATCACGGCCATCGTCACCGTGTCTGCCGGGAAAACCGTGTCACTGACTGCATCATCATCGTCTGGCGGGGTCAAGGTCGGCAAACCCGCCAGCGGAGGATGGACGATTGACCCCAAACTGATCGTATCCACGCCATGCGGATTTGATATCTGGTTCAACGCCCGCACGACCGCAGCTTGCGCATACACGGTTAGAATATGCGCTTCGCCGGGGTACAATTGGTCGTCTTCAAAATGTTCCTCGGAAATGATGAACTGATTCACAAATCCCGTGCTTAGGCTGTCGTTAAAGGCGGCAACCGACGTGCCATCCAGCACAACCAACGTCGACCACCATGTGTCGTCCGGATTTGATGCCGACGTGTCGGTGTGGTTCAGTCGAAATTCGGTCACGTTGTCCAACACACTTGTCGGACTTTGCGCGTTCCATTGAAGCTCCATTGTCGCTTCCTTTCTGTTGTCTATGAATAAGGGAGGTGCGTGTATTGCGCGCCTTATTCTTCGACGTCGTTCCATTCCTTTGCGGCTTTGGTCCACAACCATTGCAGGGCCGGGCTGTCGGTTTGTGTGGCGGGTGCATCGCGGGTGATGGTTTCCATCCATTCAGGGCCGGTTGCGGGAACTTTGGCTGATGTTTCATCGTCCGCAGGGTCGTATATCAGGTGCCAGTTGAAATCGTCGCCACCACTAAAGTTTTTGCCGACAAAGGTCGCGCTGGTGGTGGTGTTTGCGCCCGCTTGGCCAGTTTCGAATGTGCAACGGTTGGCGACATAATCTGCCAACGTCAGGCCCAAAACGGCACCTGCTGCACTGTCCACAGGGAAGTGCACGCCAGCCACAGTCCGGTTGATCGCAACGCGCGCGGCTTGACGCATCAGCATGTCACCAAAGGCTGCGGGTTCTTGACCGCCAGTGTATTGCGGCGCGTCGGACAAACGCAGCAGTTTCCACAACGTGCGGGCGATAATGAACGCTTCGGTGGCGTGACCGCTGGGCAATGTGCCGTGCGTTGGTGTTGGGATCATCGGCTGAATTTGTGGTGAAAACAGCAGTGGACGTTTACAGGCGAGCGAATATTTGACGCGCATTTCCACGAAACGGGCAAGACGCAAAACCGTGCTAAGCAATTCGATTGTATGCGGTGTTCGCGCACCATCCAAGAACGTGATCGTCGACATAAACGGCATTCCGCCAGCGATTTGGGTCATGATTTCAGAACTGCGATCCGCGCGCAAATCGGCGTAGGAAAACAGAAAGCTAAGCTGTTCTTGGAACTGATCGATCGTCGGGGCCGACATGTTGACCAACGGATGATAGCTGCTGGTTGGTGGTGCACCGGCGCTGCCGGCTTCGGTTTCCAGTTGCCAAACTTGCGCTGTGGCCGGATCGGTTGCGGTGCCTGCATCAGCAGAAAAACCCATTCGCGACGATAGTTCGTAGTCAAAAATGCTGGCCCGAACATCCAGCGACAGCTGGCTCAGGTTTTTGGCATCCTCGGACGCTGGTGGATTGATCGGGAACTGAACAGGAAGCGGAACGCCGGCGATACCATCGCGGCTGGTGATCAGTGCGTTGGTCATCAGCGGGGAATTTCCACCGCCGTATCCAGCATACCCTGCATATCCTGCATAGCCCGCATACCCTGCGTAGCCTGCATAACCGGCGTATCCAGCATAACCTGCGTAGCCTGCTTCTGGTGAACCTTCGGACATGAAATTGTCTCCTGCTTTGATATAAAAATTGTGGTTTTAAGTTAGTTGGGAATTCCGATTTCCCGTAGTGTGTTGCCGAATTCGCGCCCGTTCGCGTAGGCACTGCTCGGCGCGTTCTTTAACCATTCGCTGACGCGTAAATTGGGCTGAAGGCTAAGTAGTTTGCGACCCGTTTCACGCGCCGCATCGCCATGGCCCAATCGCATTTGTGCGACGGCCTTTACCCTTAGGGTCGATGTATGCGTGCTGTTGGCGCGTAGTGACAAATTTGAAAACTCTAATGCTCGATCGTAATTTTCGGCGGAAATACATGCCGATGCTGCCAATGATAAGAAGAAAAAGCGCAAAGGATCAAGAGGTGTTAGGTGCAAAGATCGTTCAGTGTCGCGCATAGCTTCAGTGCCCTGCCCACGAAATGCGTACATTGTTCCGCGCAACAAACGGCCAACCGCGTCATTCGGGCTTAGGTCCAACGCGCGGTCATAACGCGCTTCGGCGTCATCCAGTTTGCGCAGTAAATTGGTCATGACCAAACCTTCGGACACCAACGCAAGTACACAGTCAGGATCCAGATCCAGTGCGCGCTTTGTGCATTCCATCGCGATCATGGCTTCTGCAGTCGGGTCTTCGGACCAACCTTGCTGGACCCGTAAAACATGCCAGCGCGACATCCACGCCAAGGGGACAGCTTGATCCGGTGCACGGTCGATTAATGCCTCTAGTAAGACACGGGCACGATTGAAATCGGTAGGCGACAGACGGTGCATCAACGCCACAGCGCTCATCAATAAGGTGTAGGTGTGCAGCGATGGCAGGTGTTCTTGGCGGGCCTGTGACACCACGCCAGCATAAATCGCACGCTGGACGTTAAACACAATCCATTCGATGGTTTCGGGTGCGTCCAGCACGTGGCTGACATCGTGCGTTGCCTGATCCACCCAGATCACGCGGCCTGTCGCAACTTCGGACAATTCGACGTCGATCTTGATGCGGTTGTTTGAATACAAATAGCGCCCCGTCAGCACATAATTCGCATCCAACGCGTTGCCAATTTCACTGAGTGTGGCGTCGCGGTGGCGAAACGACGTGGTGGACATTCGCGAAATCACATTGATCTGCAAGGACCGCGACAACAGCGAAATGACATCATCCGCCAACACTTCGCCCACAACTTTGGTTTCGGGATCGCTGGTCTTGGACATGAACGGAATGACGGCAATTGTGGGCAGCAAATCTTCGGGATTTAGGATCGGGCGCATGATGGCGCGGGCGTTGCGTTGCAAGGCTTTGAAACAACGCACTGATTGGTTCACTTCGGGCAGGGCACAGTCGCCCATGTCCAGAAATTCGCAATCCAGACCGGCCGTGACCGAGTTCATCATGTCAGCAGACACGACGATTTCACAAGGCCCTGCTAGCGTTGCCAGATGGCGGATACGATCGGCCTCTGGATCAGATTGCAGACCAACATCCACACCAATCCCAAGGGTGATCGCGCGGTCATTGGCCGTATCCATATTGCGCTGCACGCACCATTTGTTCAGTTCAAGCGCGGTTTTGATCGCATTTTTGTGCTGTGTGAATTCCAGTAATGTGCCGCCCACGAACGATGACGAAACATGGCCGTCATCTTTGCCCGACAACAGGCTTCGCAGAAATTGGGAGACTTCCAAACCGTAATCGACCAGCTTTATCTGGCGATCGTGCGGCGCGCTTTCGGTTTCGCTTAGCCGTATGTACAGACGCGCACCCTGATGGTTCATCAACCCGAATTCTTGCTCTAGCGTGGACAAGGATTGCCCGGACGCCGCTTGCAAAGCCGAGGGCGATTGCAGGCGCGCATCAGGTGCCGGCGCGACCAACATGTACCCGCGTTTCGGCACGGTCCGCACCAGCGTACGATCCTTGTCAGCGATCGCGCGGCGGATGTCAGAAATGCACTGAACCAGACTGTCTTCGGTCACGCTGACGTTCGGCCAGACGGCATCAAGCAAGGCGTCTTTGGTGATGATGTCCCCAAGATTGCGCGCCAGAATATTCAATACCTGCGCCGACTGTGGCCGCAGATTGATCAACTGACCATGCGCGTCCTCCAGCAGTTCTTTTTCCACATCATAAAGGTGATCCCCCAATGACAAGAAAGGGTGTGGCGGCAGGTCATCGATCATTTTGCGTGGCGTGTCCCTGGTTTCGTGCGCGTTTTTTTGGCCATAATGTGACCGTGTTGATTAAAAATCGCTTTGTTTGCAACGGGATATGATCGGACCCCTACTTTTGAGTGAATTTACGCAGTCAGCACGCACGCGATCAAGCCATTTTTACGTACTGTACAGGTTGCAGGGCACTTCGCGCGCAAATTGTGCGAATTAGGTAACGAAACAACTAAGAGTGACACAGATTGTATCATAAAATAGCCGTTTATTTGCCGTTTTGACCCTATTGAATGACAGCGTTGACCCATTCTTTTAGGAACGTCTGTTTCTTTAGCGCATCAAGGTAGGTCATCAATGCAGGCTCCAGTGCGATTGTGACTTGGCCTTCTTTTGGGCTGGCGGTTTCCAACAGCGGCAAGGCAAAACCATCCGCAGGCGATGTGCCCGACTGCATGGCGATCAAATGCTGAATAAACAGCGTCGCTGCCGCCGCCTGTGGTGCATCGCGCGACACGAATGCTGTGCGCATCATCGTTGTGTGAAAATCGGATGGTAAGATCACTTTGATTGTGTCCGCGATGTCTGTGCGCGCCGACGCGTAGCTGCCCAAAACATTGTAGGCCACCACGATGTCACCGCTGACCACATCGTCGATCATTCCGCCCGAACAGCAGTACAATCGGGTACCCATCGCGCCCATGACTTCCATCAAACGCCAGTAGGTTTCCGAAGTTCGCGCATCTTGGGTGGCAAACAAAAACCCAAGACCCGATTGGCGCACGTCGTAGGTGCCCAGCCGTGCGCGAAACCGATCAGGATCAGCACGCAACGCCTCGATCAGGTCTTGGCGGGTTTGTGGCATCGGTTGGTTTTCGAATGCGGCACGGTTGATCACAATCGCGGCGGGTTCGGTGGTAAAGGCAAACAAACTGCGCCGCCATTGCGCCCAATCAGGGTGCTGAACGTCGGCCAAAACGCGGGCAAAACCGTCGTTCGCCAGTTTGAATTGCAAGTCCATCGCACTGGAAATAACCAGATCAAATGCGCTGGGATCCTCGCGAAAGATGCGGTCCAATTGCGCCGTGCTGGTCACATGGTATTCGACGGATTGGCCCGGGTGACGGGCCAGATAGCTTTGGATCACAGGTGCAAAAAACGACGTGTCTGTGCTGGAAATAATGCGCAAAGTCGGGGCATTTTCTGCACCAAACGTCTGGCGGTCTTCCCAATCTTGAGCAGTCAAAATTGCAGGAAACAGGAAAAATACTAAAGCGAAAAGGTAACGCATGCGCCCCCCTGTGGATGATTGGAGAGGGCGATTTTGCCGCCGTGCGCGTTGGCGACATCTTGTGCGATGGTCAGCCCCAAGCCCGATCCGATGATGGCTGTCGCGTTTTGTCCGCGCACAAATCTGCCGGTCAAAGTTGCGATTTCATCAACGGGAAACCCCGGTCCTTGGTCACGAATTTCGACCCGAGGAGAGGGGGTGTCTGTCACATCAATTGCGATCAAGCTGTCGCTGGGGGAATATTTCAGGGCATTGTCGATCAAATTGCGCACGGCGTTTTGCAACAAAATCGGATCACCAGAAATCTGGATACTGGCCGCACCTGATAGACGTAAATCGACGTCCTTCATCTCGGCGATCGGGGTCAGCCGCAGTACGAGGTCTTGGACCAATTCGACCAAATCAATGTCTTGGCGTTCCAGGTGATCGGCGCGAAACGTGATCATCGCGTGGTCCAACAATTGCCCTGCCGCGCGCGAACTTTCGTCAATCGCACGGATCATGGCGCGCAAAGATTGGCGGTTTTCTTCTTTGCCAACACGCTGCAACGTTGTTTCCGCATGCGACCGCACGGTGGCCAATGGGGTGCGCACGCGGTGGGCCGCTTCGGCGATGAAATCCTCGGATTGGCTAAGGCTTTGGTCCAACCGCTGCATCAAGTTGTTCAGCGACGACACCAGCGGCACCATTTCTGTCGGCACGGGTTTGACGACGGGTGACAAATCTTGTGGACCACGCCGCGTTACGGAAGTGGTCAGCCGTTTTAACTGTCCGATTGTCGTTGATGTGGCCCAAAACGACAGCAAGGTCGCCAAGGCAAAAAAACCAGCGCCAAAACCCGCGACTTGTTTTGAAATCCGGTTCAGGGTCAGCGATAGCGCGTCTTTGGTTTGTGCAACCGAAACAGAAATTTTTGTGCGCGCGTTGGCCCCAATCAAAACCCGCGACGCGGTTGCAATTCGAACATCAGTGCCGTCAATTTGCACCGTATCCGCCCCCTGCACACGCGGTAAATCAGCGTAGCCGGACAGGATCGTGTCACCCTGATAAATGGCGTAAAATACGCGATCATCGGACCCGGTGTTGAGCATCGAAAACGATGAATACGGGAAATCAATTTCCAACTGCCCATCACGAATAACGGCCGCATCCAGGATCGAGGTGACGGAGGCATTTAGAATGTTGTCTTGGCCCTGTTGCGCGATCTGTGCGGCGTAATTGCGCACAACCAAATACAGCAAAATCGCCAGCACCGCCGCGCCGCCAATCAAAATTGCGGTCAACCGATTGCGCAATGATCCAGAGGTGTGCGGGGTGTCAATCATGGTCCAACCGATAGCCCAAACCGCGCAAAGTTGTGATTTTTAACGACGACGGGGCCAAGTGTTTGCGCAGCCTGCCAATGTATACTTCGACCGCGTTTTCAGACACGTCATCGTCATAGGAAAACAACCGGTCCACCAGTTTCTGTTTGGGAAAAATTTGACCCGGCGCATTAATCAACAGCTCTAGCAGGCGCAGTTCTTTGTTGCGCAAACTGATGGTCTGATCGTTGACAATGACGTTGCCCGCGACAGGGTCAAACGCCACATCGCCAAGCCGCATAACGGTGCGCGATGCCCCTGCTTTTCGCCGCAAAACCGCCCTGCATCGGGCCTGCAATTCGGCGTGGTCAAATGGCTTTGTGACATAGTCGTCAGCCCCCAAATCCAGCATGCTGATTCTGTCGGAAACCTGACTACGAGCCGTTAACACAATCACCGGTGTGTCCTTTTTTCCGTCACGATGCGCTTGTAAAAAACTGCGCCCGTCACCGTCTGGCAGCATGATATCCAGCAAGATCAGATCGTATTCACCGGTTTCGGAATAGGCCAGCGCGTCGCGAATTGTGCCAGCATGATCAATGACATGACCATCCAGCTGCATACGCGCAGAAACAGCATCAGCGAGGGCTTGATTGTCTTCGATCAGCAGAAACTTCATCGCACCTCGCTTGAATTTTTGGCGTTCGTGACAGGTCTATGTCAGGTTGTTGTGGTTAACACCGTCAACTGAGCCGCCAAGCGGTCGGTTGTCAAATGGGAGGAACCAATGATGACATTTAATCTCGGACGTCGTGTCCTTATCGCGAGCGCTGTTGCAGTGTTTGGTTTTACAGCACCAGCATATGCCGACGGGCATCAGGTTGTAGACAGCATTCACTTTTTAATCCCCGGCGGTGCTGGTGGTGGCTGGGACGGCACAGCGCGCGGCACAGGCGAAGCGCTGACCGGTGCGGGCCTTGTTGGCACAGCATCTTACGAAAACATGTCGGGTGGCGGTGGCGGCAAAGCCATTGGTTTCCTGATCGAAAACGCAGACAGCAACCACGGCACATTGATGGTGAATTCAACGCCAATCGTGATCCGTTCGTTGACGGGTGTGTTCCCGTATAACTTTAGCGATCTGACGTTGGTGGCCGGCACAATCGGTGATTACGCGGCAATCGTGGTGGGCAAAGACAGCCCTGTCAATTCAATGGCAGACCTGATCGCAGCCTACGACGCGGACCCAAGTGCAACAGCCATCGGCGGCGGTTCTGTACCGGGTGGCATGGACCATCTGGTTGCAGCCATGGTGATGGAAGCTGCAGGCAAAGACGCGCTGGGCGTAAAGTATATTCCCTACGATGCGGGCGGCAAAGCCATGGCGGCCCTGCTGTCTGGCGAAATCGCAGCACTGTCCACTGGCTTTTCCGAAGCGGTTGATTTGGCCAGCGCAGGTGAAGTCAAAATCATCGGCATTACAGCAGGTGATCGCGTCGCCGCAGCCCCCGATGCCATGACCATGCAGGAACAAGGGATCGACACCACGTTCGTGAACTGGCGCGGTTTCTTTGGCGCTCCGGGCATGCCTGCGGACAAGGTCGCGATGTACCAAGACGCGATTGCCCAAATGTATGACACACCCGAATGGGAAGTCGTGCGCGCGCGCAACGGTTGGGTCAACATCCACAACCCTGGTGATGACTTCCGTGCGTTCCTAGAAGCGCAGGAAAAGACCATCGGCGACTTGATGAAAAAGCTCGGCTTTCTTTAAAAGCTAGCCTTTCGGGGCGCGCATTTGGTCGCGCCCCGTTCCTGATTTTCAAACTTGAATTTTCTAAAATTGTTGGGGGCTACCATGGCGTTAGACCGCTGGATCGCATTGATATTGCTGGGGATTTGCCTGGCCTATGGCTACACGGCTTGGTTCACGATGGATGGTGCGTTGGCCCCTTTCATGAAACGTAACCCGATCTGGCCCTCGACCTTTCCCAAGGTCCTGTCGATCCTTGGCATCGTCGCATCTACCATCATTTTGCTGGGCCTTGAAAAGGGCGAAGCAAAGATCGGCGACATCGATTACCGCCGTCTAACGGAATACAAATTGGGTCAGGCGCTGATGCTTTTGGGTCTGATGGTTGCCTACGCGTTGCTGCTGCGTCCTGCCGGTTTTCTGTTTTCGACAAGCGGTTTCTTGATCGCTGGTTCTGCCATTCTGGGTGAACGTCGTTGGGGTTTGACGATCCTGATCGCCGCCCTTGCCACCGGTATCGTGTGGTTTCTGGTCCAAGTCGCGTTGGGCATTTATTTGCGACCCGTTCCGGGGTTCGTTGCGGACTTGCTAGGAGGCTGACATGCTCGAAGGATTACTCATTGGCTTAGAAACAGCCTTTTCGCTCAAGAACCTGTTGATGGTTGTCGCGGGCTGTTTGTTGGGCACATTCATCGGGATGTTGCCGGGCTTGGGCCCAATGTCGATCATCTCGATTATGATCCCTGTGGCAATTTCCATGGGCGACCCATCGGCCGCGTTGATCCTGCTGGCAGGCGTTTATTACGGCGCGATTTTTGGTGGCTCGACCTCGTCGATTTTACTGAATGCGCCGGGGGTCGCGGGCACTGTTGCCTCGGCGTTTGATGGCTATCCAATGGCGCGACAAGGCAAGGCCGGCAAGGCCCTGACCATCGCCGCAATCGCCAGTTTTTGTGGTGGTACAATCGGCGCGATCCTTTTGATGATTTTTGCACCCGCACTGTCATCTGTCGCGTTGTTGTTCCATTCGTCCGAATACTTTGCGCTGATGGTTGTTGGCCTGTCCGCAATCGCCGCATTTGCAGGCACGGGGCAGGTGACAAAGGCCATGATGATGACGGTCTTGGGCCTGATTATGGCAACGGTCGGCGAGGGCGCATTGTTCAACGCCCCGCGCTTTACCATGGGTTTGATGGATTTGCAGTCGGGGTTTGGTTTCATCACTTTGGCCATGGCAATGTTCGCGTTACCCGAGGCGATATTTCTGGTTTTGAAACCCAAAGCGGCAATTGCTGGCGGCGACGATATCAAAGATTTGCGGATTACCCGCGCCGAGGCTCGCGCCATTGCACCGGTCATCGGGCGCCAATCGATCCAAGGGTTCTTTATCGGTGTTTTGCCCGGGGCGGGCGCGACGATTGCGTCATTCTTGGGCTACGCGGTCGAACGTAATATCGCGACCAAAGAGGAACAGGATCAGTTTGGTAAAGGGTCAATCAAGGGTCTTGCTGCCCCCGAAACTGCCAACAACGCTGCCTGTACCGGATCGTTTGTGCCGCTGTTAACTCTGGGCATTCCGGGGTCGGGCACCACGGCAATTTTGCTGGGTGCATTGATCGCGCTGAACGTCACGCCAGGCCCACGGCTGATGATCGACGAACCGCAAGTGTTCTGGGCTGTCATCATGTCGATGTTTATCGGTAATCTGGTGCTATTGGTACTGAACCTGCCACTGATCCCCTACATCGCCAAAGTGCTGTCGGTGCCACGTACCTACCTGATCCCATTCATTTTATTCTTTACCTTGATGGGGGCCTACATCGGTCAGAATAACGCGACCGAACTGCTGTTGCTGGTTGGTTTTGGCGTCTGCGCAACGGTATTGCGGTTCGCTGATTATCCATTGGCCCCTCTGCTGATCGGGTTCATTTTGGGCGGTATGTTGGAAAATAACTTTTCGCGTTCAATGCAGTTGTACGATGGTATTTCGTTCATCTGGGAACGTCCTATGACCTTGGGATTACTGGCCATCGCCGTGTTTTTGGTGGTGTTGCCAAGCTATCGCGCACGTCGCGCGCGGCTCCGTATGCGAGGTGTGGCTGACGGCGATTAATCAACGTTGTTCAGGAATTTTGTGATCGGATTGGTGAACGCATCGGGGTCTTCTAATAGGCCCAAATGTTGAAGGCTTTGCACGATGATGGTTTTGGCCCCTTTGATTTCAGCGGCGATATCGTGGCTCATCTTTGGGGTTGATCCGACGTCGTGTTCGCAGGTCATCACCAGCGTCGGCACAGCAACTGGTGGCACTGGCGCGATCAATTCGCGTACGCCATTTGCCAGCACCCACGCGGTTTGGGCATAGCTTTCGTCGTCGACTTGTTCGCGCCATTCACGCACGCGGGCAGCGCCATCGCCATCGCCAGACTGCAAATAGTCCGGGGTGAACCACCGTTTTAGTGCAGCATCAAAGGTCGCAAACGCGCCTTGTTCCCGCGCTGCCTGCGCGCGGGCTTCGACATGTTCTTGCGCGTCCTGCCCCCGATCATGAGGTGAATTCAGAATGACCAACGACAACGTTTTTTCGGGATGGTCCAAGGCAAAACGGCGATTGATCATGCCCCCGATCGAAAACCCGACAATGTGCGCGCGGTCGATGTTCAAATGATCCATCAAGTTAGCGATTTGATCTGCATACAGGGTTAAACTGCCAACGCTAAAGGACGGCGCGGTTTGCCCATGACCGAACAGGTCATAGCGCAAAACCCGCCATCCGCTAAACGCCGGTAAATGCGCGTTCCATAGCCTGCACGACAACCCAAGCCCGTGGATCAAAACGATACACGGTGCATCCTTTTGGCCCGTCAACTCGAACGCGGTTCCGTCAGGTGCGGTTTCAAACACCGGCGGGGTTATCCGCGTCGTGGCCCATTTCTTTTAGGTCCTGATACCGATTGCCAATGCGGTGGTTCGGGTGTCCGCCGATGGATGCGCCAAGGGCGACAATTACTTCGTCTTCGGCAGGGGCATCAGGCACGGATGTGTGGATGGTTTGATAATGTGATCGCAACCCGCCGTCGTCTTTGTGCATCAAGGGAATCATCAGCGATGTGCCCGCAGCACCACGCGTATTCGCGAACACCAGATAGGATTTCGCGTCCACTGCATTGCGGTATTGATTGCCGAAAAACAAGGTGTGCGTCAGCCCTTGGGCGTGCTCCAATTCACCGCCCATACCGACGACAGATGCTTTGCCGTAACCCTCAACTGTGCCGCCAGTTTCTTTCAGGATCATATCGGTCAACAGTTTGCCCAACACGGGGCCATGGCTGCGGATTTCAGGGCGCAAATCTTCGACGTAACCACGGCCGAACCACGGGTTTTTGATGATCGCCATCGCCGCCACCAATAGGGTTGGCGTATCGACGGTTTTACCGCCCTCGATGAAGGTCGTTTGAACAGTC
>JBLHSG010000020.1:0-81712 GCA_047626725.1 Ascidiaceihabitans sp. | reverse complement strand
TCCGCTTTCGCCAAAGCAATGCAAATTTAATGTCATATGTCGTCGCCTCCCTAAGTGTTCTTTTGATCAAGTGCGGGGGTTACAAGGCCCGTGCGATCAGTTCTTTCATGATTTCATTGGTCCCGCCATAAATGCGCTGCACGCGGGCATCCGTCCACATTTCGCCAATCGCATATTCCTGCATGAACCCGTAACCGCCGTGCAATTGCAGACATTCATCCAACACCCACGCTTGGGTATCCGTTGTCCAATATTTGCACATTGCGGCCTTGTCAGGTGTCAATTCGCCACGCAAATGTTCGGCCATACATTCATCAAAAAACGCACGACTGACCATGGTTTTGGTTTTGCATTCCGCCAGTTTAAAACGAGTGTTCTGGAACTGCATGATCGGGCCACCAAAGGCTTCGCGCTCGCGACAATACGCGACCGTACGTTCAACAGCACCTTCCATCGCACCAATCGCAGAACAGGCAATAATCAGGCGTTCTTGGGGCAGTTGGTTCATCAATTGATAAAACCCCTGACCCTCGACGCCGCCCAGAATGTTTTCAGGTGCGATTTCAACATTATCAAAGAACAGCTCGGATGTGTCCGCCGCGTGCATGCCGATTTTCTCAAGGTTGCGACCGCGGGCGAACCCTTTTGCGTTGTCGGTTTCAACGACGACCAGCGACACACCTTTGGACCCTAGGGACGGGTCGGTTTTTGCCGCCACGATTATCAAATTGGCGTGCTGCCCATTGGTGATAAACGTCTTTTGACCGGACAGGCGGTAGGCATTGCCGTCCTTGATCGCGCGGGTTTTGATCGCTTGCACGTCAGATCCAGTCGATGGTTCAGTCATCGCCAAGGCACCGACCAATTCGCCCGTCACCATCTTTGGCAACCAGCGTGCTTTTTGCTCGTCAGTGCCGCAGTTCAGAATGTAATGCGCGACGATTCCTGAGTGAATTCCGTGGCCCCAGCTGGCCAGATTTGCACGGCTGCCTTCGATCAAAATCGCGGCTTCGTGCCCGAAATTACCACCAGCACCACCAAATTCTTCGGGGATCGACGGGCACAGCAGGCCCAATTCACCAGCCTCGGCCCAGGTCGTTCGGTCCATCTGGCCTTGCTTGCGCCATTTGGAAAATTTCGGAGCCCATTCATTGGTGATGAACTGCGCCGTCATGTCGGCGATCATTTGATGTTCGTCCGTCATCCAGCCCGTTGGTGCCGCGTCCATATCTTTCATACCGTTCCCCCTCAGGTAGGCTTTAGCGCTTGCGATCATCAAGGTCTGAGTTGAACAAACGCAGGCGCGCCGTCAGGTTTTCTTGATGGGTCACACTGTCAAAGTTTTCGAATAAAAACGATAGTGCCTCGCCTTCATCCAGTCCTGCATCAGCGGCAAAACGCTTTAGTTTGCGATAGCCGTCTTCTGTCATTGCGACAGGAAAGCGGCGGGTCAAACGAAAGCGTTTTGGCATATCAGGACCTTAGTTTTGGGTGGGTAAGGTGGGGGTGTCCCCCCACCAATGGTCGTTTAAAAGTTCGCAGCGTCCAGCGCCATAACCGTGTCCGCGCCCGATTGGATGCGTGTCAGGTGCAAGGCAGTGGATGGCAATTGGCGCGCCATATAAAAACGACCCGTCGCCAGCTTTGTCTCGTAGAACGTCGTGTCAGACGTGCCCGCGGCCAGCGTATCGGATGCAACTTTGCCCATGCGTGCCCACATCAAGCCAAGGCAAACGTGCCCGAACATGTGCATGAAATCGTTGGAACCGGACAGCGCGTTGTTCGGATTGGTCATGCCGTTTTGCATGAAATACATGCCAGCGGCCTGCAAATCTTTGGACGCGGCTTTCAATGGATCAAGGAAATCCTTGTCGAATGCTTCGTCTTGTCCCGCGTTGTCTTTGATAAAGTTTTTGACCAGATCAAAGAATGCCATCACATGCTTGCCGCCGTCTTGGGCCAATTTACGTCCAACCAAATCAAGGGCTTGAACGCCGTTTGCGCCTTCATAGATCATCGCAATCCGTGCATCACGGGTGAATTGGGACATGCCCCATTCTTCGATGTAACCGTGGCCGCCATACACCTGCTGCGCTTTGACGGTCATGTCATAGCCCACGTCGGTCAGGAACCCTTTGATCACTGGCGTCAGCAACGACACAAGGCCATCGGCGTCTTTGTCTTTTGAGCGGTGCGCGGCGTCAATCATCGTGGCACCCCACAGAATGAACGCCCGCGCGCCTTCTGCGAATGACTTTTGCTCCATCAAAGAACGACGGATATCCGGGTGCACGATCAACGGATCCGCTGGACCATCGGGGTTTTCGGTGCCTGTAACGGCGCGCCCTTGCAGACGGTCCTTGGCGTAATCGAGTGCGTTTTGATACGCGACATCGGCCTGTGCCAGACCTTGCATGCCGACACCCAGACGCGCTTCGTTCATCATGGTGAACATCGCGCGCATGCCTTTATGCTCTTCGCCCAGCAAATAGCCGATCGCGCCGTCATAGTTCATCACGCAAGTCGAATTGCCGTGGATGCCCATTTTTTCTTCGATGTTGCCCACAGCCACGCCGTTGCGCGCGCCCAATGTGCCGTCATCATTGACCAAGAATTTTGGCACGATGAACAAGGAAACGCCTTTGATGCCCTCGGGCCCATCGGTGATTTTCGCCAGACACAGGTGGATGATGTTGTCCGCCATGTCGTGTTCGCCGGACGAGATAAAGATCTTCTGGCCGGTAATTTTGAACGATCCATCGTCCTGCGGCTCGGCTTTGGTGCGCATCAGGCCCAGATCGGTGCCGCAATGTGGCTCCGTCAGGTTCATTGTGCCGGTCCAGTCGCACGACACCATGTTCGGCAACCATTTGTCTTTTTGCGCGTCGGTTCCGTGCGCCAAAATCGCGGATGCGGCACCGTGGGTCAGACCCTGATACATCGTGAACGCTTGGTTCGAGGCAGAAAACAATTCACCAACCGCAGACCCGATAACCGCCGGCATATTTTGCCCGCCGTACTGTTCTGGCATGTCCAAACCCGGCCAGCCGCCTTCTTTGACCTTGTCGAATGCAGCTTTGAAACCTGTCGGTGTGTAGACCACACCATTTTCCAAACGACAGCCTTCTTTGTCGCCAACTGCGTTCAAAGGGGCCAGGACTTCGGAGGACAATTTGCCCGCTTCTTCGAGGATGGCAGATGTGAAATCGGCCTCCAGTTCGTCGTAGCCGGGGATCGTGCTTTCGGTGATTTTCAAAACGTCGTGCAGGACAAATTGAAGGTCTTTTGTGGGGGCTGTGTAACGTGGCATTTTGCGGTCTCCGTCGCTCGTAAAATCGGGTTGGTTGCGGGCTGCTTATTCAGCGGCTTTTTTAGGCTGACTCATTGACGCGAGCATTTTCTCGCCCCACTTCATCTGGTTCTTAAGATCGGCGATTGCCTCGTCCAGCGCGTCGCGCTGACCTTGCATATCTGCCAAACGGTCGCGGGCCACATCATAGGCGCGCGCCAATTGCGTTTGCTGTTGGTCCCCAAGATTATACAGGTCCAACAGTTGGCGAATTTCTTCGAGTGAAAAACCAAAGCGCTTGCCGCGCAGGATCAGCTTTAGACGGCCACGATCACTTTTGGTGAACAGGCGCTTTTGACCCTCGCGGATCGGGAACAACAATTCCTTGGCCTCGTAAAACCGCAAAGTACGGGGCGTGACGTCGTAGGCCTCGCACATTTCGCGGATTGTCAAAGTTTTCTCTGGTGTCATCATTCTCACTCACATCGTCGATTTCATGCCTCTCGCATAACAAGAAGATGGGCTCGTAAAGGGGTGATACAATGCAGGTTTACGTTTACGTAAGTTGTACGTTACGTCACTTTGAGCGTTGACGTAGAGTGCCCCAGCGTAAACTATGAGAATTGCAGGGAAAATCGCTTTGGAGCAAGAAAACATAGAAAATTAGAAAAATTGTAAGCGAATCCAATTGCTCGGCTTGATCCCGCCGATAACCGAAAAAAACACGCCCGATGGGGCGCGCTATGATCGTTGGTAAAGGGAATGCAGGATAGGCGCGCGGCTTACTTCAGCCCAAGTTCCTTGGCGACATTCGCACGCAAATCGGTCAGCTCGGTAAATGCTTCTTCTAGCTGAACACGCTGCTCTGCCAATTCTTTCAACTGGCCGTCCGCCATGCCGATCCATGTCGACATCTGCGCCTCGGTGCCTTCGTTTTCATAAATCAGCAACCATTGGCGGATATCCTCAAGCTGAAACCCGAACCGGCGCCCGCGCATAATCAGCTTCATCCGCGCACGTTCACGCGGCCCGTAAAAACGGGACCGACCCTCGCGGTCAGGCTGTAGCAATTCGATATACTCGTAATATCGTAAGGTCCGTGGGGTCACGTCAAACGCGGCACACATTTCCTTAAAGGACAGACGATCTTCGGTCATGGCAAGGCTCCTGACCTTAAGCGTATGCGCAGGGTCAGGGAAGCGCAACCAGTGCTCTTGCCCTTTTCGCGCCTTACTGCTCAATAGAGCCATGACAAGCAATGAGGACGACATGGCAGACAAAGCGATCAGACAGGCGCAGATGGCCCGCCAGTTCATGGAAGCCATCCCGCACGCGCGTGATTTGGGCATGGTTTTGACCGAACTGGACGCAGGTGTTGCAACGATCACAATGCCTTACGACGAACGCCTGATCGGGGACCCCGACACCGGAGTGATGCATGGCGGCGCGGTTTCTGCATTGATGGACAGCTGTTGCGGGGCGGCTGTGATGTGTCATCCGTCCAATCCCGGCGGCACTGCGACGATTGATTTGCGCATTGATTACATGCGCGCGGCGACCCCGGGCCAGGGGCTAACAACCACCGCGACCTGCTATCATATCACCCGATCCGTCGCTTTTGTGCGCGCAACCGCCTGTGACGAAGACATGGAAAACCCGGTCGCAATGGCCACAGGCACCTTCACAGTGGAGGGCGCACGATGAGCACATTCAAACGCCCCGAACCCGTACAAATCGTCAAACAACGGCGCGATGCGGCGCTGGCTGGTTTGGTCGCGCGCGTGCCCTACATTCAATATCTTGGCGTGTCGTTTGATCGGCGTGGCGATGAACTGACAGGTGTTCTTAAGTTTCAAGACAAGCTGATTGGCAACCCGCTGTTGCCTGCGATTCACGGTGGTGTGACTGCGGCGTTTTTGGAAATCACGTCGGTCATCACGCTGAGCTGGACCTCGCAATGGGACGCGCTTGAGGCTGGTGAACAGGGCGATGAAACGCCGCTGCCGCGTCTGCCTAAAACCATTGATTTCACCGTAGATTACTTGCGATCCGGCTTGCCGCGCGATGCCTATGCGCGCGCACGGATCACGCGGGCAGGGCGGCGCTATGCGTCTGTTCATGTCGAAGGGTGGCAAGACAATCGTTCGAAACTTTTTGCGCAAGCCACGGGTCATTTTCTGATGCCCCAGCCGCGTGTCCCTGATGAAAAATGAAACGCCACAACCGCTAACCCACAGGCGCGTTTTGAAAATCGCGCTGCCGATTGTGTTGTCCAATGCCACGGTCCCCATCTTGGGCGCGGTCGACGTGGGCGTGGTTGGGCAAATGGGCGAAGCAGCCCCGATTGGCGCCGTTGGCCTTGGCGCAATTATCCTGACCACCGTGTTCTGGATTTTTGGTTTTTTGCGCATGGGCACCGTCGGATTGGTGGGCCAAGCTGCCGGCGCTGGCGACAGTGCCGAGGTGTCAATCGTGTTGACCCGCGCGTTGTTGATTGCTGTGACGGCAGGCTTTGCATTGATTGCTTTGCAGCCGCTGATTTTCATGGCCGCGCTGTCAATTTCCAAAGCCTCGAGCGAGGTTGAAAGCCTTGCGCGTAGTTATTTGATGATCCGAATTTGGACGGCCCCAGCCGCGATTGCGATTTATGCGCTGACAGGTTGGCTGGTCGCGATGGAACGCACAGCGGGTGTGTTTTGGGTGCAATTGGTGATGAATGGCGTGAATATTTTGCTGAGCATAATTTTTGTGCTGTGGCTGGATATGGGCGTTCAGGGCGTCGCGTATGGCACTGTCATCGCCGAAGTTTTAGGGGCAGGGCTGGCGCTATATCTGTGCCGCAATGCCTTTGCCCATCCGGATTGGCGCAAATGGAGCCAGGTGTTTGATCGCGTGAAACTGATCCGCATGGCGCTGTTAAACATCGACATCTTGATCCGGTCTGCGCTGCTGATGACGATCTTTTCGTCATTTGTTTTTCTTGGAACGCGGTTTGACGATGTTACTTTGGCGGCAAACGAAGTGCTCGTGCAATTCATGTACATCACGGCCTACGCGATGGACGGTTTTGCCTTTGCCGCCGAAACTTTGATTGCGCGTGCGAAAGGTCGAAATGATCGAGCGCGTGTACGCCGTTCTGCGATTTTAACGTCGGGATGGGGGCTTGTCACATGTGTGACGACGGCGCTTTTGTTCGCGATGTTCGGCCCATGGCTTATCGATGTGATGACCAAATCCGCCGAAGTCCAAGCGGAAGCACGTCTTTATTTACCGTGGATGATCGCCGCGCCATTGGTCGGATGTGCCGCGTGGATGTTTGACGGAATTTTCATCGGTGCCACCCAAGGGCGCGACATGCGCAACATGATGATCGTCAGTTTTGTGATCTATTGGATCGCCGTTTGGGTGTTTTTGCCGCTGTTTGGAAACCACGGTTTGTGGATGGCCTTGCTGGTGTCGTTCATCGCGCGCGGGATCACATTAGGTCTGCGATATCCGGCGCTTGAGGTGGCGGCAGGTAAACCCTAAAGCCAACGTTTTACATCGGTGCCCACAGCATCCTGAACGGATTTGAACCCGTCTTTTTCAAGCAAGCCATCAAGGTCGCGTGCGATTTTGGCAGCCAGTGATAAACCACCATAAACCAGTGCCGTGTACAGTTGCACAGCCGACGCGCCGGCGCGGATTTTTGCATAGGCTTGATGCGCGTTCCCAATGCCGCCGACCCCGATCAGCGGGATGTTGGTCAGTTGGCTTAGCTTTGCCAGAACGCGTGTGGATTTTTCAAACAGCGGTTGCCCAGACAGCCCGCCAGCTTCGGATTTCTGCGGGTTTTGCAGGCCGTCACGGTCCAGCGTTGTATTGGTTGTGATGATCGCGGCGACACGTGCATCGTTGGCGACTTTGGCGATGTCGGCAAGGTCTTGATCCGTCAGATCGGGTGCGATTTTCAGGAAAACAGGCGTTTGACCACGCACTTGCATGACGCCGTCCAAAAGGGCTGCGAGCGCCATAGGACCTTGCAGATCCCGCAGCTTTTCGGTGTTCGGTGACGACACATTGACCGTCGCAAAATCGACGTGCGGACCGCATAATTTGATGACGGCGGCAAAGTCTTCGGCTTTGTTTACGCTGGTTTTATTCGCGCCAAGGTTCAGGCCAACAGGGATGCCCGCGGGGCGGTTCATCAGGCGTTTTGCAATGGCGTCGGCCCCTTGGTTGTTAAATCCGAACCGGTTGATCGCAGCGCGGTCTTCGGTCAGGCGAAACAGGCGGGGTTTTGGATTTCCGGGCTGTGCAATCGGGGTGGCGGCCCCAACTTCGATAAACCCGAAACCGGCGCGCGACAGCGGCGCGATCACTTCGGCGTTTTTGTCAAAACCAGCGGCTAGGCCAATGGGATTGGGCAAAGACAGGCCTGCGATTTCAGTTTTCAAACGCGACGACGTGACAGGGCCCGGGGTTGCTGCCAGCCCCATTTTTAAGGCACGAATTGCGATGCCATGTGCGGCTTCGGGGTCGATTTTCAGCAGGGCTTTTAGCCCGAGTTGTTCAAACACTTGCATCATCCGA
Source organism: Ascidiaceihabitans sp. (assembly GCA_047626725.1). GTDB lineage: Bacteria > Pseudomonadota > Alphaproteobacteria > Rhodobacterales > Rhodobacteraceae > Ascidiaceihabitans. The sequence continues at coordinate 73,851 of JBLHSG010000020.1, read as the reverse complement.
ATGTTGACCCTTCGGACATGCTGGAATGGCGGATCAGTCGCGATGTCAGAACTGCGGCTTGGCGATGCACCACGGCTTTTTGATACTCAGGGTCTGTTACCATCGCAAGGAACGCGCCGGCGTTCGGGTAATGGGCGATAAAACAAGCGTCCCATTGTTCGTCCGCAGGGCCGATCAAAGTGGTTTCAAACCGGCCACGCCACAGGATTGTTCCGCCGACTTTTTCAAGGATCGGACCTGTTTCTGCACCGTAGTTTTTATACGCTTCTGCACCGGTCAGACCTTTGCCTGCATGCGCGTGATCGGCAGGATATTGGGCCTGATCGCGAAATCGCACAAGGTTCAACATTTCGATGGGCTGATCGCGCGGCAGGTCTTTGAACGCATCAAACTGTGCGCGGGTCGGGTCGTTGTAAGTGGTGCTCATAACAGGCCTGCTGGGAATTCATGCTTGCCATTCACCAACGACAACGGCTGGGCCCAAGCCACATCGGCGAGTTTCAAGTGGCGGAACAAATGTGGAAATAACGCATCGCCGCGCGACACTTCCCATTTCAGATCATCGCCGAGCGGGTCTGCTTCGACCCCCAACAGAAACAAATCATCCTGCCCGGCAAAATGCTTATCCGCCGTTTCCTGCGCCTGTTCAGCGGTGGAAAAATGCACGTAGCCATCAGCCACATCAATCGGCGCACCAGCGGTTTCGCCGGATTTGCGCAGCTCGGCCCATTCGGACGCCGTAAAAATCTTGAATATCATCATAAGGGTCGTGATGCCCTGTGCCTAAAGGTTGGTCAAGACGTGCGTTGTTACCGTGGCGTCATGTTAAGGTTGTATCATGAGGGGCGAAAGCGGCTTTGACTCTGAACGGGGGCGGAGTCACACTGATTTGGTAAATTCATAAAATAGGGGGGCGCACGATGTTGATGCGTTTGACACAAACAGTTGCAGCGTTGGCTTTGACCGCTGGAACGGCGATGGCGGATTATACGCTGACGATTCTGCACACCAACGATTTCCACGCGCGGTTCGAGCCAATCAGCAAATACGATTCTGGCTGTGGGTCCGAAGACAACGCCGAGGGCAAATGTTTTGGCGGATCGGCCCGTTTGGTCACAGCGATTGCAGATGCACGCGCGCGGTCGAACAATTCGATCCTTGTTGATGGCGGCGACCAGTTTCAGGGCACGTTGTTCTACACCTATTACAAAGGCGCATTGGCCGCCGAAATGATGAACAAGCTGGGCTATGACGGCATGACAGTGGGCAACCACGAATTTGACGATGGCCCCGAAGTGTTGGCCGGTTTCATGTCTGCCGTGAATTTTCCCGTGCTGATGTCGAACGCCGATGTGTCAGGTGAGCCGCTGCTGGCGGGCAAGCTGGCGAAATCTACCGTGATCGAACGAGGCGGTGAAAAGATCGGCCTTATCGGTTTGACCCCTGAGGATACGGACGAATTGGCATCCCCGGGCGACAACATCACATTCAGCGCACCTGAACAGGCAGTCGCTGCCGAAGTGGCAAAATTGGAAGCGGCTGGCGTTAACAAAATCATCGTGCTCAGCCACTCTGGTTACGTGGTCGATCAACGGGTCGCAGCCGCGGTCAAAGGGATCGACGTGATTGTGGGCGGTCACTCGAATACATTGTTGAGCAACACAAACGAGCGCGCATCCGGTGCTTATCCGACGATGGTTGGCGACACGGCAATCGTGCAAGCCTACGCGTACGGCAAATTCCTTGGTGAATTGAATGTGACGTTCAATGACGCAGGCGACGTGGTTACGGCCGTCGGCGAACCGATCGTGATGGACGGTACCGTGGCCGAAGACGACGCGACAGTCGCGCGCATCGCCGAAGCCGCAGCGCCACTTGAGGAAATCCGCAGTAAAGTTGTGGCTGAAGCCGCGACTGAAATTGGTGGTGACCGGTCTGTGTGTCGTGCAATGGAATGTTCCATGGGATCCTTGATTGCCGATGCGATGCTAGACCGCGTCAAGGACCAAGGCGTTGAAATTGCGATCCAAAATGGTGGCGGTATTCGGGCCTCGATCGATGCTGGCCCAATCACCATGGGCGAAGTTTTGACGGTTCTGCCGTTCCAAAACACGCTCAGCACGTTCCAAGTGGATGGCGCAACAGTTGTAGCGGCACTGGAAAACGGGGTCAGCCAATATGAAGAGGGCGCAGGCCGTTTCGCGCAAGTCGCAGGCATGATCTACACGATTGATCCCGCAGCCGAGGTTGGATCGCGTATCAGCAATGTCATGGTGGGCGGTGCCCCGATTGATATGGCAAAGGTCTACGGTGTTGTGTCCAACAACTACGTGCGCAACGGTGGCGATGGATATGCCATGTTCAAAAGCGCGATGAATGCCTATGATTTTGGTCCGGATTTGGCGGATGTCACGGCTGAATTCTTGGCGGCAAAAGGCCCGTTCACACCGTACACCGACGGTCGTATCACTGTGAAATAAGTGATGGTGCGGGACACCCGCACCTTACGGTTTTGACGCCCCGCTTGGTAACAGGTGGGGCGTTTTATGTTTAGGGAAAATGTATGATCGCAGTAGGCAAAAATGTGGTTTTGCGACGCTTGTCAGCGGCTGATTTGGATGCGTTTCACAGCTATCGCGCCGACCCTATCGTTGCGCGGTATCAAGGGTGGAAGGCCATGTCCGACACGCAGGCATTGGCGTTTTTGAACGCGATGTCCGATGCATCTATGCCAAATATTGGCGGTTGGTGTCAGATCGGAATTGCCGATGCGGATAGCAATATTTTAATTGGTGATGTTGGGCTGCACGTTGCGCAAGATCATAGCGAAGCAGAATTGGGCGTAACGCTGTCGCGCGCGGCGCAGGGGCAGTCGCGGGGATTTGATGCTGTTCGTTTGGCTGTAAGTTGGGTTTTTTCAAACACCAGCGTCGCCAAAATTGTTGCGATCACCGATCAGCGCAATGCAGGTGCTCAAGCATTGCTGACACGATTGGGCTGGCCATGTGTTGCAACGTTGGGACCCGAAGTAGAAATCATAGGTGTAAGCGAGCTTGTGTTTGAACATTTGCGTGCCGATAGTCTGACAAAACAGGAATGATGTAGGCATGTGCGGACGTTTTGCCATCACTTTACCGACCGACGCGATGGCGCAATTGTTTGCGGCCCAACCCAGTAACGATCTGCCGGAAGTGCCAAATTTCAACGTCTGCCCTACTACAAATGTGCATGTCATTAGCGCAAGCGACGGTGCGCGCCGCCTCAGCGCGATGCGGTGGGGGTTCATTCCCAGTTGGTACAAAAAACCAAACGATGGCCCGCTTTTGATCAATGCGCGCGGTGAAACGATTGCCGAAAAACCGGCGTTTCGTGAGGCATGTCGCCTGCGGCGTAGCGTGATGATTACATCGGGTTTTTACGAGTGGACCAAGGACGCGGAAGGCACGCGTTACCCCTGGTACATCACGCGCAGGGATCACGCGCCTTTGATCATGGCCTCGATCTGGCAGGATTGGAACAAAGGCGATGATCCTGTGCGCGCCTGTGCGTGCGTAACGACAGCGGCAAATACGGCCATGTCTGCAATTCACCACCGGATGCCCGTGATTTTGGAACCCGATCAGGTTGCGTTGTGGTTGGGTGAACAGGGCAAAGGGGCCGCGCGATTGATGAAGCCCGCGCCAGAGGACACGTTGCAGTGGCACCGTGTTGACCGGGCTGTGAATTCGAACCGTGCAATGGGGCCAGATTTGATCGCGCCGATGGCCCAATGAACCGTCTGGTTTTGAACGGCAAAAAGGCCACCCAAACGCGCGTGTTTGGATGCCCAGTCGGGTCCCAGATCAAGACCCAACATGCTTTTGAAACCTATTTGGCGATGCCAAAAGGCAGCGCGGTTTAGTTAATTGGTGCGGCACCAAAGTGTAGGATGCCTGTCACCAAAGGGTCGCCATTGTCGTCAAAGACACCCTCGTGATAAAAGCCGCGCTTCATGTCTTGCGACACGCCAACTGTGGCTTCTTGGTCGAGGCTTAGATCGCCGGTGCTCCATTCATTCCCTTCGGAAATGACGTTAATTGTGCCTTCGGTTTCATTGACGAACCGCAGCGTATCGCCCGCAGAAACATAAGATGTTGCTGGGAAATATGCATCCGGCATAATCAAAATGATGTGTTCCGCCGCGTGTGCGGTGGTCGAAAGAAAAGAAACCGCCAAAGCGGCCATAAGTGTTGTTTTGCGCAGCATGAAAGTGCTCCTGTGTGTCGCGGCCCCACCCGTTAAACATAGAATTGTCGATACTTTGGGATTTGGGCGCAAATGCGGCAACGTTGCGACGCAGTTTGGGCATTTAGCCGGTTTGTGTGCCCAACCAGCTGCGAAATGCCTTGAGCGGCGCACCTTCGGTTCGATCCTGCGGCCAGACCAGATAATAGGTGCCGATACTGTCGTTTGTGTGACGGGCCGCGCGCGCAAGTTGGCCGTTGTTCAAATAGGGATCAGCCACAAATGTCGGCAACAGCGCAATGCCAAGGCCGTGCATCGCCGCCTGTGCCATCGTTGAAAACTGGTCAAAAATCATGCCCGGAGGGACGTCTTTGGTGACGCCGTGATCTTTGAACCAACGGGCCCAACCGCGCGGACGCGTATCCAGATGCAGCAATGGATGTTGCAGAATTTCGTGAGCGTCCTGGGCGGGTTCCGGCATCATGTCTGGGGCGCAGACAGGCACAACGGTTTCGGACATCAACGCCATGTGAAACGCGCCGGCCCAATCCGTGCGCCCGAAATGAATGGCGGCGTCAAAGCGGGTTGTGCGGAAATCAAACGGCGACAGGCGGGTCGACAAGTTCACCGTGACTTCGGGGTGGGTCGCGGCGAAATCGGACAGACGCGGGGCCAGCCAATGCATGCCAAATGCGGGCAAGATTGCAAGGTTCAGTGTGCCGCCTTCGGGGTTGGCACGGGCATGGACGGACGCGGATGCAAGTTGCGATAAAATCGTGCGCACCTTGTCGGCGTAATCCTTGCCCACGGGAGTCAAATACAACAATCGACCTTCGCGGCGCATCAGTTGAACGTCGAGCTGTTCCTCAAGCGTTTTGATCTGACGACTGATCGCGGATTGGCTTAACGACAGCTCTGCCCCGGCGGCAGTGGCCGTGCCAAGGCGGGCCGCAGCCTCAAATGCGATCAGGGCAGAGGTCGAGGGAAGGAAACGGCGGGGGGCGATCATCTATGCGTTTTACTCATCAATTGCAGGCTAAACCAGCGTTAGAGGTTTGGGCGCATTTGTGCAATATTTATGGAAATGTTGGATTCGAAAAAGGACGCACGCCATGAATGCAGAAACTCCGGTTCTTAAAGCCAAAGATCAACCTGATTTGGGCAGCTTTGAATGGTCTGACCCGTTTCGCCTAAGCAGCCAATTGTCCGAAGACGAACGGATGATCCAAGCATCGGCGGCCGCCTATGCGTCTGAAAAATTGGCCCCACGCATCATCAGCGCCTTTGCGAACGAAGAAACCGACGCGGGCATTTTTGAAGAAATGGGCGACATGGGCCTGTTGGGTGTGACGCTGCCCGAAGAATACGGCGGCCTGGGCGGATCATACGTCAGCTACGGTTTGGTCGCACGCGAAGTTGAACGGATCGACAGCGGATACCGGTCAATGATGTCGGTGCAATCCTCGCTCGTTATGTACCCGATCTACGCCTACGGATCAGAGGCGCAGCGACGCAAATACTTGCCCGGTCTGGCGGCTGGCACATCAATCGGCTGTTTTGGCCTGACCGAACCGGACGCAGGCAGTGACCCTGCAGGCATGAAAACTGTGGCCAAAAAGGTTGACGGTGGATACGTGATCTCTGGTGCCAAAATGTGGATTTCAAACGCACCGATCGCGGATGTGTTTGTGATTTGGGCCAAGTCCGAAGAGCACGGCGGTAAGATTCGCGGCTTTATTCTGGAAAAAGGTATGAAGGGTTTGAGCGCGCCAAAGATCGGTAACAAGCTATCGCTGCGCGCCTCGATCACCGGTGAAATTGTGATGGAAGGTGTCGAAGTTGGCGAAGACGCTTTGCTGCCAAATGTTCAAGGTTTGAAAGGCCCGTTTGGCTGTTTGAACCGCGCGCGGTACGGCATTTCATGGGGCGCGATGGGGGCTGCGGAATTCTGCTGGCACGCCGCGCGTCAATATGGTTTGGATCGTAAACAGTTCAACAAACCGCTGGCCGGCACGCAGTTGTTCCAAAAGAAATTGGCTGACATGCAGACCGAAATTGCATTGGGTTTGCAGGGTGCCTTGCAAGTCGGGCGTTTGATGGATGATGCAAATGCAGCGCCTGAAATGATCAGTATCGTAAAGCGCAACAACTGCGGCAAGGCGCTGGATATTGCGCGGATGTCACGCGATATGCACGGCGGCAACGGTATCAGCGGCGAATTCCAAGTGATGCGGCACATGATGAACCTGGAAACGGTTAACACGTATGAAGGCACGCATGATGTGCACGCGTTGATCCTTGGGCGTGCCCAAACCGGTATCCAAGCGTTCTATTAAATCCAAGGTGCGCAATCACGCGCACCTTTCGCCAAATAAATGCTAGGGCGCGCGCATCAACGGGACGCGCGTGCCTTCGCAGATCACTTTGGGGTCATAGGGATCGCGGGCAAAAACCTCGTGAACCAATGGCGCAAAGTGTTCGATAGGGAGCGTGTCGTAATCCGGATCAAAACTGCTTTGATCCCAGCGTTCACAAAATTGCGCGCAATCCTCAAAGTAAATGTGGCCTGTGAACTTGTCCCGTTTGTTGGCATTTCCACCAACGTGGTGCCCATAGTAAATCATTTGAAAATCACCATGGGTTTGCACGCACCAGCTGCATTGTTCGCGCACAAACGGGCGTAGAATTGTTGCGGCATATTCATCGTGATTATAAGGGGCGTAGATGTCGCCAATGTCGTGCAACAGGGCTGATACGATCCAGTCAATGTCAGCCCCGTCGCGCGTGGCCCGTGTTGCGGATTGCAGTGAATGGCCAAGCCGCGTGACTTTGTAACCGGATAATCCTGCGTCCAAATCAACCAAGGCGGACAACAGGCGATCTGCGGTGCCTTTGGTGAATTCGACCTCGTGGCGGGTCAGGAATTCGTATTCCTCTTTTGTGCCGTCTTTCATCTGGGTGAATTTGACCTGATCCATCGCGTTTGGTGCCCTGTTTTGGTGTGTGCGTGTTTGGTAAAGGACAGTAGTCTGATCTGCATGACTGTGTCGATCATCTGCGTGAAATGTTGGCCTTTGGCACTGGATTTATAACTGCGCTGCTTAGGGGGGGCGGAAAACCTCGTACAAGGCCGTGATGACGCAGAGTTGTATGGCGATCGCGCTGGACACGGCGGCTTTGCCCGCTAATGTCCTGAACAAGTTATGATCGCCAGAAAGGACATTTCTCATGGATAAGTTTGGTAAGAGCCAGTCGGTAAAACGGGTTGAAGATGTTCGGTTTCTGACAGGTGCAGGCCGCTATGTGGATGATATTGCGCCTCAAACATCGCTGCATGGATTTGTGTTTCGATCGTCCGTTGCGCACGGAATTATCACGCAGTTGGATGTGACGGATGCGCGTGAATCTGATGGTGTTCATGCGGTTCTGACGGTCGAAGATCTAGAAGCCGCGGGTATGAATATCGCGATGCGCGCCACTGTTGTCGACAATCGTGACGGTACCAAAGGGGCGGCGTCGTTTCGCCCGATTTTGGCCAAAGACCGTGTGCGTTTTGTGGGTGAACCGATTGCGTTTGTCGTGGCCGACACATTGGCGCAGGCCCGTGATGCGGCGGAATTGATTGAATTTGATTACGACGAATTACCGGCCAAAATGTCTTTGACCTCTGGTGGTGAAACCGTACATTCCGAAGCCCCCGATAACGTCGCGTTTGACTGGGGAATGGGTGACGAGGCCGCAACAACAGCCGCATTCGAGGCGGCCGCACACGTGGTGTCGTTGGATGTGGGCGACAACCGGATCATCGTGAATTCGATGGAACCGCGCGGCACATATGCCAATTGGTCCGAGGGCCGTTTGCACGTCGCGATCAACGGTCAGGGCGTTTGGGCGCACAAGGATCAGATGATGGCCGCCTTTGGTCTGGATGCTGAAAATGTGCACGTGACCAACCCCGATACCGGTGGTGGTTTTGGCATGAAATCGATGGGCTATCCTGAGCCGTTTTGTGCGGCCCTTGCGGCCAAAATTCTGAACCGGCCAGTGCGCTGGATGTCAGAACGCACAGAGGCGATGTTGTCGGACAATGCGGGTCGTGATTTGACGTCTTTGGCGGAATTGGCCTTTGATAAGGATCACAAAATTACCGCCTACCGCGTGCACACGGATTGCAACCTTGGGGCTTATAATTCGCAGTTTGGTCAACCAATCCAGACGATGCTGTTTAGCCGGGTTTTGATGGGCGTGTATGATGTGCAAACCACGTATTTGCACGTGAACGGCTATTTTACCAACACGACCCAAGTGGATGCGTATCGTGGCGCGGGCCGTCCCGAAGCGATCTATGTTCTGGAACGTGTCATGGACCGTGCAGCGCGTGAACTTGGCGTTGATCCGTGGGAATTGCGTCGCAAGAATTTCATCAAACCCGAGCAGTTTCCCTACAAGGCCGCGACGGGCGAAACCTATGATGTCGGTAACTTTGATCTGTTGCTGGGGCGCGCGGCTGAAATCGTTGACGCCGATGGGTTTGCTACACGTCGCGCCGCTGACGCATCCAAAGGGCTGCTGCGCGGCCAAGGCCTCTGCTACTATATCGAAAGCATTTTAGGCGACCCGTCAGAGACCGCAAAAGTCGTGTTTAACGACGATGGAACAGTGCATATTTTGGTGGGCACGCAATCAAACGGACAGGGCCATGAAACGGTTTATGCGCAGTTCCTAAGCGATCAAACCGGAATTCCAGCTGACAAAATATTCGTTATTCAGGGCGACAGTGATCTGATCGCAAAAGGCGGCGGCACCGGCGGTTCACGATCCGTGACTGTGCAAAACAACGCGACCTTGGCCACGGTAACCAAGATCGTCGAAGTGTTCAGCGCCTTTATTGCCGACGAAATGGGGGTCCCCGCCAAGGAGGTCTCATTCGACGATGAACGCTTTCGCGCCGAGGGGTCAAATCTGACGCCAACCATGCTTGAGGTCGCTGAAATGGCGCGCGCAGCAGGGCGTGATGATTTGTTGGTGCACGAAGAAACCGCAAAATTGCCTGCGCGCAGTTTCCCGAATGGCTGTCATGTTACAGAAGTTGTGATTGATCCCGACACCGGTGTTGTAACCACGGAACTGTACATCGTGGTCGACGATTTTGGTAACCTTATCAGTCCTGTAATGGCCGAAGGGCAAGTACACGGCGGCGTCGTTCAAGGCATCGGACAAGCCATCACGGAGCACGTTGTGTACGACGAAGACGGCCAATTGCTCACAGCATCGTTCATGGACTACGCCTTGCCACGGGCGGATGACGTACCCAATATTAACTTTACGTCTGTACCTGTACCGTCAACCGCCAACATCATGGGGATGAAGGGGTGTGGCGAGGCAGGGACCGTTGGTGCACTGGCCGCCGTGGCCAATGCGGTGCAAGATGCACTTTGGGATCATGGCGTGCGCCAAGCGGACATGCCGTTTACGCCGCACAGAGTTTGGGAATTGTTAAGGAATGCCCCTATCGCAGCTGAATAAACGTATTGCCGGATGGCTGCAGGCCCGCTTTGGGCGGGATGTTCCTGCAGTTGCGCCGCCAACGCGTGGGCCCACAATTCATGTGGTGATCTTGGATGGTACGATGTCCAAGCTTGCGAAAGGGTGCGAAACCAACGCCGGACTGACGTTTAAATTGCTGTCCGAAATGGGCAGTGACGTATCGGTCTATTACGAGGCTGGTTTGCAGTGGTCGCATTGGCGCAAAGCTGGCGATGTGCTGATGGGGCGCGGGATTAATCGACAAATCCGGCGCGCCTATGGCTATCTTTCATCACGATATCGCCCGGGTGATCGCATATTTCTGATGGGGTATTCGCGTGGGGCCTATGCCGTACGCTCGCTTGCCGGCGCGATTGACCGGGTCGGATTGCTACGCGCCAGCCACGCAACAGAACGCAATATTCGCGATGTTTATCGCCATTATGAATACGCACCAGACAGCGATGCCGCGCAACGATTTGCCGACATTCACTGTCATCGCCGCGTCGAAATCGAGATGATCGGCGTCTGGGATACAGTCAAATCATTGGGTTTAAACGCCCCGCTTTTGTGGCGTTTCAGCGCACCGCGCCATGCTTTCCATGACCACCAACTCGGTAAATCGGTAAAGCACGGCTTTCATGCGTTGGCCCGTCATGAGACCCGCGTCGCCTATGCGCCAGTTATGTGGGACAGCGATCCGAATTGGCCCGGTCAGCTTGAACAAATGTGGTTTCGCGGATCACATGGCGATGTTGGCGGGCATTTGGGCGACTTTATGCAAGCACGCCCGCTTTCAAACATCCCGTTGGTCTGGATGCTGGACAAGGCCGAAGGCTGCGGCCTGCCTTTGCCAAAAGATTGGAAAGACCGATTTCCGCAAGATCCCAAAGCACCGGCAAGCGGCACGTGGCGCGGATTCGGGAAATGGTTCATCACACGCAAAGCCCGCAAAGTGGGGCTCGACCCTTCAGAACGCATTCACCCATCGGTCCGCGAGGGGTTGGGAAACCGGTCTGCTTGGGCGTGGCCCGGATTACGCCAAGCCGTACGCCGTTAGCGGATTTTCATTATAATACAGGTGGTTGACCCCGTCGCATATAGCTTGCCGTCATCAACCCCGCGAATTTCGCCGGTCGCCACGCCAGTTGATCGGCCAGCATGATCAACGATGCCTGTGCAATCAATCGTCATGCCTAAAGGGATCGAACGCAGGATGTTAATCTTGTATTCTAGGGTCGTGTAAACCGACCCGCGCGGTACTTTGGTCATAACGGCGCAGGCCATCGCGCTGTCCAATAATGTGCCATACCAGCCCCCGTGCACAGTGCCCATCGGGTTGGTGGTTTTGAATTCTGGCGCGCCACGAAACACGGCCCGCCCATCGCTGATTTCGTGCAGGGTGTATCCCAACGTTTGCCCGATTGGTGGGGCAGGGTGGTCGCCTGACAAAATCCCTTGCATAAATTCCAGACCGGACAACGATAAAACGTCATCAGTGGTCATCAGGTCGGCAGCAGATTGGGCGTATCTGGGCATGAAAAAGCCTTTCGAAGCAGCATGTTCCGAAAGGCTAAATAGCTGCGCGTTTCAGGACAAGGGTTACGCGACGTTGCGGATGCTTGCCTCTTGGGTCACGCCAAGTGCATGGCAGACATCGCGTGTCAGGTCGGGACGGTTTAGCGTGTAAAAGTGCAAGTTTTCAACGCCTTCACAGACCAGCGTGTCGCACAATTCAGTGCACTGGGCGATAGAAAGCAGATCAACACGATTGTCGCGCTGAGCTTTGTCAAACATTTGCGCCACGTCATCAGGGATAATTGCGCCACATTTTGCAGCAAACGAAACCGTGCTTTTCCAATTGGTTATCGGCAAAACGCCAGGCGTGATCGGGGCTGTGATGCCAGCATCTGCGCAGGCATCGCGGAATCGCAAAAAGGTTTCTGCCTTAAAGAAAAACTGCGTCAGCGCCTCTGATGCGCCGGCGTCGATCTTGGCTTTTAGCCAGTCCACGTTTTGTTGCATGCTGGCAGCATCTGGGTGCACGTCGGGGTATGCGCCGACGCGAATGGTGAAATTGCCGCGTTCTGCAAGGGCCGAAATCAACTGGCAGCTGTCTTGAAACCCATCCTCGTGCGCGCTGAATGTGGATGATCCGTCAATCGGATCACCGCGCAGGGCGACGATGTCGGTAATGCCTGCTTTTGCAAATCGATCGGTGGTTTTCATCACGTGCGCTTTGGATGCGCCGACACAGGTTAGATGTGCGGCGACCTTTAGACCAGATGTGCGGCGCAGTGTTTCTGCGGCATCATGGGTCAAGTCCTGGGTTGATCCGCCAGCACCGTAAGTCACGGAAAAGAAACGTGGATCAAGAGGCGCGAGCGCTTGCGCAGTGTCCCACAGCCGGAACGAGGCATCGATGGATTTTGGGGGAAATACTTCGAATGAAACGGCTGGCGTGGTCATGAGATGATCCTTTTTGGGTTGTCCTCTTGTGACAGGTTCTCAAACATGAGACAAATTCATAACTTTCAATAAGAATATGAGTTTCGCATGCATATCGAGTTTCGCCACCTTCGTACGATCAAAGCAATTCACGAGGCGGGCGGTCTGGCAAAAGCAGCAGATCAGCTGCACATCACGCAAAGCGCGTTGAGCCATCAGGTCAAAGGTCTTGAGGATCAGGCAGGCGTCGAGCTGTTTGTGCGCCGTTCAAAACCGCTGCGATTATCTGCAGCTGGCATGCGGTTGCTGCGTTTGGCCAATCAAGTGCTGCCGCAAATCGAAGCGACGTTGAATGAATTTACCGGCCTGCGCGATGGCAGTTCGGGACGCATGCACATCGCGATCGAATGTCATGCGTGTTTTGAATGGCTGTTTCCGGTGCTCGAGCGGTTTCGCAAAAACTGGGGGGACGTCGATGTCGATATCCGACCGGGCCTCGCGTTTGATGCATTGCCCGCGTTGATGAAAGAAGACGTCGATCTGGTTGTGTCCTCTGATCCCGAAAATTTAGCAGGTATCGAATTTATCGAACTGTTCGATTACGCGCCGGTTTTTGTGGCGTCAAAGGACCACCTGCTGGCCAAAAAAGACTACATTGATGCCGCTGATTTCCGTGGTGAAACGCTGATTACCTATCCGGTTGAACGCACGCGATTGGACGTGTTCAGCGAGCTGTTGATCCCGGCCAAAGTTGAACCAGCCGCTGTGAGGCAAGCCGAATTAACAGCGGTGATTTTGTTGCTGGTTGCATCAAATCGTGGCGTGTCGGTGCTGCCGGATTGGGTTGTGCGCGAGGTCAAATATTCGTCCGACTACATCACGCGTCCATTGACCAAAACCGGCATCACCAAGCGCCTGTATGCAGCGATCCGAAGCGATGAACGCGACAAACCCTACATGCAGGAACTGATCAAATTGGCGCGCGTCGAGGCGCGGAAATTACAACAAGTCTAAGCGCGCGGTTATTCACCTAACCCGTCAAACAGGGCCGTAGACAAATACCGTTCTGCAAAACTGGCGAGAATAATGACGATATTTTTACCTGCCATTTCAGGGCGTTGACCTAGCTTGATCGCAGCTATCAATGCAGCGCCCGATGAAATGCCGACAGGAATACCTTCTCGTCGCGCAACCTCACGCGCGGTCGCAAATGCCGCGTCGTTTGTGACGGTTATCACCTCGTCGTAGACGTCCGTGTCAAGGATCGCTGGGGCAAAACCCGCGCCAATACCTTGGATTTTGTGTGGCCCTGGTGCGCCGCCTGACAAGACGGGGGAATCGCTGGGTTCCACCGCCACGATGTGTATTTTTGGGTTCTGTTCTTTCAGATATCCGCCCGCGCCGGTGATCGTGCCGCCTGTGCCGATGCCGGACACAAATGCATCGACCTTGCCCCCAGTGTCCCCCCAAATTTCAGGGCCAGTGGTTTTGCGGTGGATCGCCGGATTGGCTGGATTTTCGAACTGCTGCGGGATGACTGCACCGTCGATCGATGCGGCCAGTTCTTCGGCTTTGGCGATTGCGCCTTTCATGCCTTTGGCAGCTTCCGTCAGCTCCATTTCCGCGCCCAAAATCGCGAACATTTTGCGACGTTCAATCGACATGCTTTCGGGCATTGTCAGGATCAAACGATAGCCTTTTGCCGCCGCAGCCAAGGCCAGCCCGATGCCGGTGTTGCCCGATGTCGGTTCGACTAACGTGGTTTTGCCGGGGGTGATTGTGCCGTTCGCTTCCATCGCTTCGACCATCGCAACGCCGATGCGGTCTTTGACAGATGATGTGGGATTAAAGAATTCCAGCTTGGCCAGCAGGTTCGCACCAACGCCGTGGGCTTTGGCCAGTTTATCAAGCCGCACAATTGGCGTGTTGCCAACCGTTTCGGTGATGTTGCCGTAGATTTTGCCGTGTCCAACGTTTGCCATGTGCTTGATCCTTTGGTTGTTTGCATCAAGCTAGGCAGAATTGGGATAAAATTCTAGCGCGCAGGACATCCGCGCGCTGGAAAAGAACGATTAGATCAATTTGACGATCTGTTTGCCAACATTTTTCCCCGTCAGCAGGCCCATAAAGGCCGAAGGTGCGTTTTCAAGGCCAACGGCGATATCTTCGACCACTTTGATGTCACCAGAGGCAACCTTTGGTCCAATTTCAGCGAGGAATTTCGGGAAATCACCCCAGTGGTTCGAGATGATAAAGCCGTTCACCGACAAAAAGTTCACCAAAATCGGGCGCCAGATTTGTGGGGCTGACATTTGCGCCGCAGCGCCTGCGCCCAATCCACCTGCGTTGTACCAGCTGATCATGCCGCAGATCGGGATGCGGCCGTGTGGTTTCATCAATGGCATCACGGCCTCTAGGACTTTGCCGCCGACATTTTCGAAATAGATGTCGATGCCGCCGCCGCAGGCGTCTTTGATCGCGGCGCGCAGGGATTTCGCGTCGTCATAGGCGCGGTGATCGATGCAGGCATCAAAGCCAAACGTTTCGACCGCCATTTTGCATTTGTCCGCACCGCCCGCGATGCCGATTGTTTTTAGGCCCAAGGATTTGGCGACTTGGCCAACCATTGATCCAACCGGTCCGGTGGCGGCTGCAACAACCAGCGTTTCGCCGGCTTTTGGGCGGCCATATTCCATCAGGCCGTACCAGCCGGTAAATCCGGGCATGCCCAACACGCCTAGGGATGCGGTGATTGGCCCGTTTGCAGGGTCAACTTTGCGGCACATTTTTTCGTCTGCAACTGAATGTGTGGCCCAGCCAAACGGGCCAAATGCGAAATCGCCAGCTTTGAAATGATCGGAATTTGATGCGATGACTTCGCCCACTGATCCGCCTTCCATCGTGCCGCCAATCGGGACAGGGGCCGCATAGCTTTTGCCGTCATCCATGCGTCCGCGCATGTACGGATCCAATGACATGTAGTGCACGCGCACCAGAATTTCGCCCGCTCCCGGCGTGGGCACGTCTTTGGTTTCCAGTTTGAAATGTTCTGGGCCCGGCGCGCCGGTTGGACGGCCCGCAAGCGTGATGTGTTGCATTTGATCTGACATGATGGTCTCCCTCTTTGCGTGCAGCGTGGCGACTGCGGGTTTGCGTGACAAGCTGTAACGCCCCGTCACATGCATCGCAGGCGCCAATTTGCCATATCACACAGCTGCATCGTGCCCCTTGGCAATTCAGGCGGGGGGGCGTATAGCGCGCATCTGACCTTACCTTCGGAGAATTCGCCATGATCGGCAGCGCAAATCTTAACATTATGATCAAAGCCGCCCGCAAAGCTGGCCGTTCCTTGGTCAAAGACTTTCGCGAAGTCGAGAATTTGCAGGTGTCGTCGAAGGGCGCAGGCGATTTTGTGTCCAAAGCGGACATTTCAGCCGAGAAAATTCTAAAAGACGAATTGATGGGTGCCCGCCCGACGTATGGCTGGTGTGCTGAGGAAAGCCCCGAAGAAGATGGTGTTGACCCGACGCGTCGTTGGATCGTTGACCCACTTGATGGCACCACGAACTTTTTGCACGGCTTGCCGCACTGGGCTGTTTCGATAGCGCTGGAACATAAAGGCCAAGTTGTGGCTGGCGTTGTGTTTGACGCCGCCAAAGACGAGATGTTCTTTGCCGAAAAAGGCGCGGGTTCCTGGATGAACGACACGCGTATGCGCGCCTCTGGTCGTCATAAAATGATTGAATCGATCTTTGCGACAGGCATTCCGTTTGCGGGCCGCACTGATTTGCCAGCAACACTGCAGGACATTGCCCGTTTGGCCCCTGTGTGTGCCGGTGTTCGCCGCTGGGGCGCTGCATCGCTGGATTTGGCCTATGTGGCCGCCGGGCGCTATGACGGGTTCTGGGAACGCCGTTTGAAATCTTGGGACATGGCCGCAGGCGTGATTATCGCGCGCGAAGCGGGTGCCTTGGTTGAACCACTGACAGCTGGCGGCGATTTGCTGTCCGGCGGCGAAGTTCTGTGTGCCAACGAAACACTGTTCGCTCCACTGGCAAAAATCTTGCGTTAAATCATCATTAATCCCTCGAAGTGCTTCTAATACTTGGGGAGCCATAGCGTTTTTGGCATTACGTAACGCGATTTTCCGTCGCCAAAATTCGATTTCCAAGCTTTGCGACTGCGTTCGCATGCAATGGTCGTGCCGTAAGCCCATTTTGCATCTGCGATGCGATGGCCAACAACAAGCAGCGCTTTGTTTTTGATGGCTGCCCGCCGCGCCGCGGTCATTTTTGGCGCATTACCCAGAAAATACGATTTTCTCAGCCCGCTTTTTATGACGTCGCCAGACGATGAAATTATTCGCGTGGAATTGAAAAACTCTTTTCTGGCACCAAGCGACAAGTGACCTGAGCAAACATAGGTTTTCCCATTCACATTCAGAATTTTGTGCATCGTGACGAGGGGATAAAAAGCTTGCCCCTTCTTGACGACTTTTTCTCCGATCGGACTTACGACAAAGCTATCGTCCACGGTTGCTGTGACTTTGCTATTGGCCCAGATTGGGGCCGCTGGAAGCAAGCTGAAGAGTATGCCAACTATGGTTGGCCGCATAAATCTTATCATCTCGAACGTGTAACAGCGATTTTGAATCACCTCAATCTGTGATTGATTTGATGGCGCGATCAATATTCAAGTTGATCGGACGGATGGTTGATGCCGTCGCGCCATGGGATCGGTTCGTGATCAAGCGGATGCGCGCCTCTGATACATCCCAGATTAACGCCGCACAGCAATGGGTTAGACCGTGTTTGATGATGCGTGTAGATGCCACAGGTCTTGCAAAAATAGTGCTGCGCTGTGTGGGTTCCAAAACTGTACAAACCTAGATTATCGGCCCCCTTGGTCACCTTTAATGTGGTGGATGTCACGCCGATATTTGCTGCCTGCCGCCGCTTGCAAAACGAACAATTGCAGCGCGCAGCATCATCAAGTCCGGCTGGCGCATCACCTGTCAATTCGACAGCGCCACAGTGGCATGCCGCGGTAATTTTCATCGTGACACCTTTGGAATTCGGCTCAGGTCATACTTTGCCTCTGGGTGGGGGGGATGGAAATCATTGGCCTGCCAAAAACGGGTCGCACCGCGTTTCAACCAGATCGGAACGGCAAGAATGATTCCGGCCACAAACCCGCCTGCATGCGCCCAATACGCAACCCCGCCAGTATCCGGATCAGCGCCCCAACCGCCAAAGAATTGCATCGCAAACCAAGCCATCAACATGATCCACGCAGGGATCGGAAAGATGCGGAAAAACACGATTAAAATCAGCAAAATGTCGATCTTGGCCTTGGGATACAGCAACAAATACCCCCCCATGACACCGGCAATTGCACCCGATGCGCCAACTGTCGGCACACCCGATTGTGTTGCAGTTAAATATTGCACCAGACCCGCCAAAATGCCTGTTGCGAGGTAAAAGATCAGATAGGGAATATGCCCCATCTCGTCTTCGATGTTGTCCCCGAAAATCCATAAAAACAGCATGTTACCGGCCAGATGCATCCAGCCACCATGTAAGAACATTGAGGTCACAAAGGTGTAATACCCTTCGCCAAAACTGATCCGCGCAGGGATCATCGCCCATTCATAATAGACCGCATTCACGGTCGAAATCTCTGCCATCCCGTAGGATAGAAAAATCAAGATATTCGCCGCCATTAGCGCAAAGGTTACGTAAGGCGTGCGTCCGGACGGGTTGTGATCGCGAATGGGTAACATACGCCCACGCTGTCTGTTTGCGCGGGCGTGGTCAAGGGGCGTTGCGTTACTGCGATTGCCCGACTTCGCCCAGCAACGCTGCGTTCCCGCCAGAGGCGGTTGTGTCGATGCAAATGTGGCGTTCGGACAGCGCGTGGCCTGCGTCGGGTTGGCCGGTGATCAACGGCACAATCGCACCATTGCGCTGGGCCAATGCGACGTCGATTGCCTGCGCGGTTTCTGAATCGCCCCACCAGATGACGCCGCCATAGCTGGGTGCGTTAGCAAGGGATGCTGGTGCGATTTGGCCTTGGGTTTGAACTGCGTAGCCACCCAATGCTTGAACGGCTTTGGCCTGCGCGCCGGCAGCGTCAGCACCCGGACCCATGCACAAAATCGCATTGCTTTGGTGGGTGCTCAGGCGGTTAGATTCGCCCGTCGGACCGGGCAATGACGTTTCGTGCAATGTCTTTGCGTCATGCGTCGCAACCGGAAGCGAGTTTTGCGCATCATCCCAAGCCTGTGCTGGACCTGCGGCTTTTGGCGCGCGGAAGCGTAGCAAATAATCCGGCCCGCCCGCTTTTGGGCCAGTTCCAGATAAACCATTGCCGCCAAAGGGTTGGCTGCCCACAATCGCGCCGATCTGGTTGCGGTTGACGTAAATGTTGCCCGCCGCAATGCGATCAGAAACGTGCTGAACGCGGTCATCAATGCGGGTGTGCAGGCCAAAGGTCAGGCCATATCCGGTGGCGTTTATGTCGTCGATCACGCGGTCCAATTCACCGCTCTTAAAGGTCGCGATGTGCAGGACCGGGCCAAAAATCTCTTCTTTCATTTGGGCGATGCCGTCGACTTGGATCAATGTTGGCGCAATGAATGTACCCGTATTTGGGCTGGCCAATTCATGCAGAACGCGCGCGCGGTTTGCGTCGATGTGGGCTGCGATTTTGGCACGCGCCGCTTCGTCAATGACCGGTCCGACGTCTGTTGAAATGTCCCAAGGTGATCCGACATCCAGCGCATCCATCGCGCCTTTTAACATGTCGATAAAGTGGTCCTTGATGTCCTCTTGGACGTACAAACAGCGCAGGGCTGAACAGCGTTGGCCAGCGGATTGAAACGCGCTTTCTACGATTGCCGCGATGGCTTGTTCGGGCAGGGCGGTGCTGTCGACGATCATCGCGTTCAGGCCACCGGTTTCAGCGATTAACGGGGTTGCGGGCGCGTGCGTGGCAAGGGACGTGCGGATTTTTAATGCGGTCCCAGTTGATCCGGTAAAGGCCACGACGTTCAATGTGTTTTGCGAGGTTAACGCGGCCCCGACGTCGCCACCACCGGGCAGCAATTGCAGCACGTCACGGGGCACGCCCGCCTCGTGCAACAGCTGTGCGGCGCGGAATGCCATCAGCGGTGTTTGTTCTGCAGGCTTGGATAAAACGGCGTTGCCACTGGCCAATGCGGCGGCCATTTGCCCCGAATAAATCGCCAACGGAAAGTTCCAAGGAGAGATACAAAGCGCAATCCCCGCAGCGGCATCATCGGTGGCTTGCGCCGCATAAAAGCGCAAGAAATCAACGGCTTCACGCAGTTCTGCAACGCAATCGAGCAGGGTTTTTCCGGCCTCGCGTGTCAGCAATGCAAACAATTCGCCGTAGTTTTCCTCGTATAAATCCGCAGCCTTGTTCAGGACGCGAGCACGTTCGGCAAGCGGGGCAGTCCACGGTTTGGCACTGCTGACTGCAAGGGCCACATCATCCATCGACGCGTTCTGGACCGTGCCAACTGTGTCGCTGTGATCTGCGGGATTGCGCAGGGTGGTTTTTGCCGCTGGCGACGCATCGCTGGCCAACAACGGAAGGGCCGCCCATTGATGGGTCGCAAAAGGCGCGCGCGCGGCCTCGACTGTGGTTAATGTCTGGGCATGCCCAAGGTCAAACCCTTTGGAATTCGGGCGCTCTGGCAAGTACAATTCCGTACCTTTGTCGATCTGCGGCGCGGGGTTTGCCAACATCGTAAACGGATCGGCGGCAACAATTTCCGGTGCCACGTCTTCGTCCACGATTTGGTTCACAAAGCTGGAATTTGCACCGTTTTCAAGCAAGCGACGGACCAAATACGCCAGCAAATCGCGGTGTGCACCAACCGGCGCATAAATGCGGCAGCGGGTTTTGTTAGCCTTGATGACCATCGTGTGCAGTGCTTCGCCCATGCCGTGCAGGCGCTGGAATTCATAGGGCTGAACATCGTCCGCCATGTGCAGAATCGCCGCAACAGTGTGGGCGTTGTGCGTGGCAAATTGCGGATAGATGCGATCGGTCATGTTCAGCAGTTTGCGCGCATTCGAAATATAGCTGACGTCGGTTTGTGCTTTTTGTGTAAAGACCGGAAATTCGTCCATGCCCAAGGTCTGGGCCAGTTTGATTTCAGTGTCCCAATAGGCACCTTTGACCAGCCGTACCATAATCTTGCGATCGTGGGTTTTTGCCATCTCATACAACGTGTCGATGACGGTGCCAGCGCGCGGGCCGTAAGCCTGCACAACCACCCCAAAACCGTCCCAACCGGCAAGGGCGGGCTCGGATAATACTTCATTGATGACGTCCATGGACAGGGCCAGGCGGTTGGCTTCTTCGGCGTCAACATTCAGCCCCATGCCCGCTGATTTTGCCAGCAAGGCAAGCGAGCGCAGGCGCGGTGTGAGGTTGCGAATGACATCATCACGCTTGGCCAATTCGTAGCGAGGATAAAGCGCCGATAGCTTGACTGAAATGCCCGGATTTGCACGCACATCGTCGGAATGACAGGCCGTTGCAATAGCCGAAATCGCGCGAGAATAGCTAAGGTGGTAACGTTTTGCGTCCCGTTCCGTGCGCGCCGCCTCGCCCAGCATGTCGTAGGAATAGGTGAACCCTTTGGCTTCCATTCCTGCGGCGCGTTTCATGGCGGCGTTGATGTCTTCGCCCAGAACAAACTGGCGGCCCATTTCCTTCATTGCGCGGCTTACGGCGGCGCGAATGACCGGTTCACCGACGCGTTTTAATGCGCCATGCAAATGGCGGGCAGGGCCGGGTGCATCATCATCCAGAACGCGCCCCGTCAGCATCAAGGCCCACGTCGATGCGTTGACCAAAGACGACGCGGATTTACCCAAGTGTTTGCCCCAATTCGAGGGCGCGATTTTGTCTTCGATCAGCGCGTCGATGGTGGCGGAATCAGGCACGCGCAACAGGGCTTCGGCCAGACACATCAGCGCGACGCCTTCGTCTGTGGACAGGCCATATTCGGCCAAAAAGACCTCCATCAAGCCTGGGGCCGCGTTGGTGCGAATTTGATGCACCAATTCTGCGGCGGCCTTGCTGATCTGGATGCGGTCGTCTGGCGACAATCCTGCCTCAGCCACCAATTTCGCCATAATGGGCGCATGGTCTGCGTATGTGTCTGCGTCGATTGTATTGAGGAAAGCGTTTGAAGCGAATTGAGTCATGATCACACCTTTGCGTTTGTTCCACTGTACTGCTATAAGCGCGGGACGTTTTGCTGAATTTCATCGAAACTGTAGGTCAAAAAGTTACAAAGGTAGCAATTCACATGATTTTTGAGCAATCAGGTTTAGACCGGTTTGACGCAGCGATTCTCGAGGTTCTGGCCGAAGATGGTCGGATCAGTGTCACGGACCTGGCCGGGCGGATCGGCCTGTCAAAATCCCCGACCCAAGCGCGCCTGCGTCGATTGGAAAGTTCGGGTGTGATTTTGGGCTACCGCGCGATGTTGGATCCGATCAGGTTGGGCTTGGATCATGTCGCCTTTGTGGAGGTGAAATTGAACGACACCCGCGAGGCGGCTTTGCGTGCTTTCAACTTGGCCGTGGCCAAAGTGCCCGAGATCGAACAGGCCCACATGATCGCCAGCAATTTTGACTATTTGCTAAAGGTGCGGACCCGCGACATGGGCCGGTATCGCGCATTCCTGGGAGAGACAATTTCTGCCCTCCCACACGTCGCGTCGACCTCGACTTATGTCGCAATGGAAGCGGTGAAAGAAACGGTTCTGGCGGAATCTTCTTGACCTGAGACGGTGTTGCGCCAATTTTTGGTGCATGCGTATTTCATTTGCACCAACAGTGATGACTGGACTTTTGATGGCAGGCCCCGCGTTTGCCCAAGACAGCACAAACATTTGCCCCGACCCTGCGGATTATTCAACAGAGTTGGATGGCCTGATCACCCAAGCCCAAGACGCCGCGAACGAAGGAGCAGGTCGCGAGGTGTCTGGCAAGATGTGGGAGGTCTGGTTGCGGGCCCCAAACGAACAGGCCCAAGAGGTTCTGGATCGTGGAATGCAACGTCGCAACAGCTATGATTTTGCCGGTGCATTCAAGGACTTTGACCGTTTGGCCGACTACTGCCCAACCTACGCCGAAGGGTTTAATCAGCGCGCCTACATTCAATATCTTCAGGGGGACTACCTGGCAGCATTGGCCGATCTGGATGCCGCATTGGTTCTGTCACCAAATCACGTGGCCGCGCAATCAGGGCGCGCGTTGTCCTTGATGCAACTGGGCCGGATGGTCGAAGCGCGCACACAAATGTTAGAGGCGTTGGCCAACAATCCGTGGCTGTCAGAACGTGCTTTGGTCGCAAAAAATGCGCCACTTGGGCCAAAGGGCGAAGATATCTGATGTATCGCTCTTGAGGGCGTGCCGTTCATTGCCTAGACACATGGGTACGACCGGTGTGCGGGCGTGATGGAATGGTAGACATACCAGACTTAAAATCTGTTGGGCGAATGCCCGTGGGGGTTCGAGTCCCCCCGCCCGCACCACTTGGTCATCCTTCCAACAGTCTCGTGTTTTACACCGCGACCAACCGCGCGTGGGTTTCGTCGAATTGAATGGAAACCGCGTCACCTTGGCGGAATGGTTCTTCGATGACGCTGCTGATTACAAATAGCGGGCCTAGCGCGCTTTCGACTGTGTATTGAATTTCTTTACCAAGGTAGGCGGCATAGCTGACCTCGCCTGAAATGCCGGATGTGTCGGGTTTTGCAAGGCGCAAGTGATGCGGGCGCAGGACCATTTGCGCCGGACCTGCGGTCAGACCACCATCGCGAATTTGATAGGTTTTGTCGTGCATTCGAACGGTCGCGAACCCTTTTGAAACCGTTTCGATTTCACACGCGGCAAGATTGGCGTCGCCAATAAAGTCGGCGATAAATCCTGAATTTGGGGCTTCATAAAGGTCACTTGGCGATCCTTCTTGCGCAATTTCGGCGTTTTTCATCACGATAATGCGGTCAGAAACGGCCATCGCTTCTTCTTGATCGTGGGTGACGTACACGGCTGTTAGCCCAAGGCGTTGTTGGATTTGGCGGATTTCCTCGCGCACATGGCGGCGCAGTTTGGCGTCTAGATTTGACAGCGGTTCATCCAACAACAGAACTTCGGGCTCCAGCACAATCGCCCGCGCGACGGCGACACGTTGTTGCTGGCCGCCAGATAATTCGCTGGGCAGTCGATCCCCGAACCCTGACAAGCCGACCAGTTCCAAACCATGTTCAGCCTTTTGTGCGGCCTCGGTCTTTGGCATGGATTTTACAGTCAGCCCGTAGGCCACGTTTTCGCGGACGGTCATGTGCGGGAACAACGCGTAGGATTGAAACACCATCGACACCTTGCGGTAGGTCGCGGTCAAATGCGTCACGTCCTGGCCCCCGATATGGATGGCGCCGGACGTGGCCATTTCCAACCCTGCAATCAGGCGCAATGTTGTGGTTTTCCCGCAACCGCTGGGGCCCAACAGGGTCACCAGCTTGCCCGGTTCGATCGTCAGGTTCAGGTTTTTAAGGGCAGTTACAGCGCCAAATTTTTTAACAACACTGTCAAAATGCACGGAACCGGGTGTTAAAAGGGTCATAAATATCTCCGCAGATGTGGCCTGTTTCAGGCCGTTGTTTGGACACGGTCAGTCCGGCGCAAACGGCGCGATCCGACCAAAAGTTGAAGCAAAAGAATGGCGGCGAGCATCGTAATGATCAGCACGGTTGAATAGGCGATGGCGAGGCCAAATTCCCCGTTTTCAACCCGCCCGACGATGAACGACGTGGCCATGTTGTGTTTGGCGCTGACCAGAAAGATCACGGCACTTACCGACGTAATTGCGCGCACAAAACTGTAGGTCAGTGCTGCTAAAATCGCTGGACCCATCAATGGCAGGATCACGCGGCGCACTGTCGTAAAGCTGTTTGCGCCCAATGTGATCGATGCCTCATCAAGGCTTTTGTCCAACTGTGACATCGCCGCAATTCCGCCGCGCACGCCAACTGGCATGTTGCGAAACACAAAGACGATGATCAAAATTATGCTGGTGCCTGTCAGTTCGATGGGCGGGAAATTGAACGCCATAATGTAGCTGACACCGATGACTGTGCCGGGGATTGCAAAGCTAAGCATGGTCGAGAATTCGAATATTTCTTTGCCCATGAATTTCTGGCGCACCAGCAAATAGGCGGTCGCCAACCCGACAATCGCAGTCAAAGGCGCGGCGATTGTTGATATGGTGAGCGTCGTAAAATAGCTGTCCCATGCAACGCCGGACAGTCGGCCGGTTTCAAAATTGATCCCGAAGGCGCGAATGTAATGGTCCAGCGTAAAGCTGTGATCGTAGCCCCAAAGTTTCACAAAACTGCCAAAAATAATCATGGAATAGACGACGGCTGTTAGGGCGGCCCACGGCAATGCTGTCGCGTAGCAAAGCGTGCGGACCAGCGGGCTGAGGGCTGCGTTTTGGCCCGAATCTGCCTTGCCTGTGATCGTGGCATAAGATTTTTTGCCCAACCACATGCGCTGCAAAATGAACGCTGACAAGGTCAGGCTTAGCAGTGAAATCGCGAGGATTGCAGCCTTTGCCGGGTCTGCAACTGCGCCCACGATGGCGAAATAAATCTCGGTCGAAAGGACTGAATAACCGCTGCCCAAAACCAGTGGGTTGCCAAAATCTGCGAGGCTTTCGATGAACCCCAGCAGAAATGCATTCGCAAGGCCGGGACGCATAAGCGGCAAAGACACGTAGCGAAAGGTCTGCCAGCGATCGGCATCAAGAGTTTGGGATGCTTCCTCCATCGAGGGGCTAACACCTTGAACAACGCCGATTAAAACAAGAAACGCGATGGGCGTGAATGACAACAACTGCGCAAAATAAACGCCCCAAAAGCCGTACAGCCAGCGGGTTTTTTCCATGCCAAACAGGTTTGCGGCTAAATCGGTCACGGCCCCGTTGCGCCCGAAAAGTAGGATCAACGCCAAGCCAATCACGAAAGGTGGCGTGATAATGGGGATGACGGTCAGGATGCGCAGTAGCTTTTTTGCGCGAAAATCGGTGCGGGTAAATATCAGCGCAAAGGCAAGGCCAAGCATGGTTGTGCCAAGCCCGGTCAGGACTGCGAGAAACAGCGAATTCATCGCAACACCGCAATTTCGGCCACCAAACAAACACCCCAAACCCCAGATATCAGAGCTAAGGAAACGCGGGAAAAATTCGGTCAGGCTGTAGCCACCGTCGACTTCAAACGCGCGAACAAGGATGTGCAAAACCGGATAAAAAACAAAAACGCCGACCAGCGCAATGATCAGGCCAATGGTGCTGACAACAAACGCATCGCCGCGCCCTTTGCCGGTTTGAGACATCGAAACGGTTAGGACAAACAGCAACGACAAGACACAGATTGCCGCGCCTATTCCCATTCCGGGCTGGCCAGCATTTATCGCATCACCTGTCAGGACGCCTTCAAATGCACGTGGTCCTTTTTGGACAATCACCAGACCTTGGAATGCAATCCAACCCAAACCCGTGGCTGCAATGCCAACCATAAACCGTGCGCGGCGCACCGGTTCAGCGATCCGAAAATGCACGCCCAAGGCCACAATCAGCGCCAAGCCGATAGGCGCAAACCACCAGTACCCCGCCTGCAAAACCATCGCCAGGCCGCTTGACGGCGCATCATCGCCCAACCATTCGAATGCGAAAAAACCGCGATCGGTCAAGTGCCATGGCAGCACCACAAAGCTGACCAGCCCCGCGACGAGCCAGAATAAGACTGTCCGTTTCATAATATGTCCAAAGAGTAAGAGTTTGGGTGCCCTTGTCGCCAAAGGCACCCGAGTGTCAGCGTCAAATCAAGAGGCCGACAGGGAGGTTAGTTTACGCCAACATCGGAATCCCAGCGCGCCAAAAGCCGTGCGCGGGTTTCGCTAGAACCGTAGGTCGCAAAATCGTAGTCGATCAGTTTGATAGACGCGAGGTCAGGGGACTCTGGTGCGACTTGCGCATTGGAATTCGACGGAACCTGGAATGCATCAACTTCGGGTGCGCGTGATTGAACGTCTGCGCGCAATGCGAATTCGACCCATGCTTTTGCCGCGTCAAAGTTGCGTGCGCCTTCGATGATGCTGACGGCGCCAACCTCGTATCCGGTGCCTTCACATGGTGCGACAACTTCGAGCGGGAAACCGGTCGCGGCCAGTTTGACCATGTCGTGCATGAACCCGATCGACACACCTGTTTCACCGCGCGCGGCTGCCTTTGATGGGGCGGAACCGGATTTGGTGTAGGAGTTTACGTTCAGGCCAACTGCGGCCAATTTGGTGAATGCTTCGTCTTCGCCAAACAGCTGCACAAACGTGGCAAGTTCGGTGTAAGCCGTGCCAGAACTGTTCGGGTTAGCCACCTGAATTTCGCCCAAAAAACGGGGGTCTTCAAGGTCAGCCCAGCAGGCAGGTGCCGCAATGTTTTTTTCCGCAAGAATTTCGGAATTATAGGCAATGCCCAATGCGCCCGCGTAGATACCAACGGCCTTACCGTTAGAAATCTCGGCCATGTTTTGCGCCCAGCCCAGCAATTCTGACGTATCAGCGCCAGATTTCTGTGTCAGACCTTCTTCGGCTGCGATCAGGTGCGGATCACCAGTGCCACCCCACCAAACGTCGATTTTCGGATTGCCCGCCTCGGCGCGGATTTGCGCCAGTGTTTCGCCGGTGGATTTGCGCACCATCAAAACGTCAGTGTCAGGGTTTTCCGTTTCAAAGACGGCGACCATCAGATCGCACCAATCTTGTTCTGCGCTGCAAACGACGCTTAGTTCATCCGCGTATGCGCCGGTTCCGGCTGCGAGTAATATGGCACCAGAGACCATCCCAAATTTTGTCATGTCTTCCTCCCAGAAGTATTGCTGCTGGCCTGTCCTCCATTGGTGGCTAGCATCGACAGCATAGGACGGGCGTGCGGACACGTGGGGGCCGCAGGTATTAACAATGCTACAGATCGGCGGGTTTATTGTTAACAAAATTACAAACGGCTGACCGACTGTAATAAATGAAACAATATACCAAGAGACGCCGCGCGCCATTTTCGCTATTTATGATCACAGGCTGAAAAGGGATCAGGCAGGATGACGCGCCCGCGCATTGGTATTGTTGATGACGAGGCGGGCATGCGTGCAGCATTGGTGGCGTTGTTGTCGGACAATCAATTCGAACCTGTCCCAATGGAAAGCAGTGCGGATTTTGCGGTTGTGTGCAAGTCGATCGACCTTGATTTGGTCATCATCGATTTGCAGCTGCGTGGCGAAAGCGGGCTGGAATTGGCGAAAGATATTCGTCAGTCAAAAGATTTGCCAATCGTGATGCTGACGGGCAGGGGCGATGAAACCGACAAGATTATCGGGCTCGAAGTCGGGGCAGACGACTATTTGCTAAAGCCGTTTAACCCAAGGGAATTGATTGCCCGCATTCGCGCTGTGTTGCGGCGTTACGGGAAAAACAACAACGCGGTGAACAGGCAGGCCAGCAGTGATCAAACGGCGTTTGGCGGCTTGATCGTGGATCGTGAAGAACGGGCTGTCACCACGATCAAAGGCACAGAAATCACGCTGACAAATGCGGAATATCGCCTGTTGGAATTTTTCCTTAATCGCCCAAACGAGATCATCTCAAGGGTGGATCTGCTGGCCGAAATTGGCAGCGATCTGACGCGCTATATGGACCGCACAATTGACGTTTTGATCCTGCGATTGCGGCGTAAAATCGAAGACAACCCTTCGAAACCGGTTCATCTGCAAACGCGACGCGGCCTTGGCTACATATTCGTTGTTGAGGCCCCAGAGGGCGTGATGTGAACACGTTTGGTTTGCGCAGTGTTCGGGGGCGATTGTGGGCGGCCTTGGCGCTTTTGTCGCTCGCGGTTTTATCTGCAAGTGCAGTGACGTGGTTGGCGTTGCAGCGTGTTGATGCGCGTTTACAAGACTTGCATCAAGAGACACTAAGCCAAGTGGCGCAGGCCTTGGACCTGTCAAAACGGTCTTCGGATCTGGCTACGTCTGCGCCGTATTTGTTAAACCAGCGGTCTAATTTTTTGATTGAACAAGAAGGCGGAAAATTGATCAGCGTCCTTGATCGTGTGCGCACGGACTGGCCAGACGCGCAGTTTAACGATGCGTCGACGGGCGACCCCGCGGTGTCACCGATCATCGATGACATGTCTGAAGGGGTCAAAGACCTTGTCGCGGCGTCACGTCAATTGGAACTGGTTCAGGCGCAAATTCGCAATCAAACAGCCGGGCTGGGCGCGCTGCGGATCACGGCAACTGCGGCGATCACATCTGACGGAATTGATGATCAGACCCGCCTGATTTGGTGGTCCTTACAAAGCATGAATGCAGACGCGTTGAACGCGGCATACGCTGGAAACCTGATTGGTGTCGGTGAAGAACAGCGGCATTATCTACGCCAAAAACAAACGCTGGGTGACGCCACATTGACGGTTGAACAGGCCGCATTTCTTAACGATCTTGAGGCTATGGTGTGGCAAGAAACCGGTGTGTTTGAGCTGCGCCGCCAAGAGCTGTCTACCAATCTAGTTGCGCAAAATGCACTGTTCCGTATTCGCCATGATGCCAACCTTATCAACGAGTTGGCGAGCGATTATGCCAATCAAGCCGAAGTATTCCTTGCTGGTGAACGCGAGGCATCATCAAGCACAATCAGGGTGACGCGGATATTTGTCGCGGTCATCAGTGTGATCAGCCTGATGCTCGCTTTAACGGCTGCGATTTACGTGTCGCGCTATGTCACGTTCAACATTTCGAGGGTATCTGCGGCGATGGTGCGTCTGGCAAATGGGGATCGCGCCAGCGCTTTGCCTCGCAAGCTAGGCGGCAAAGACGAGATAGGCGATTTGTTCAGATCGTTCCGTAGTTTTCGGGCAAATGCACTGCGTTTGGATCGCTCAAACCGGCAACTTGATCAGCGTAATGCGCTGTTTGAAAAGGTGTTTACCAACATCTCTGATGGGATCGCGATGACCGATCCTACGGGGCGTCTGACTGCGTCCAATCCTGCCTTTTCCAAGATCCTCAGGCTGCCCGCACAATCACTACAGGCCGGCATGTGGGTGGAGTGGCTTTTGAACAGCCGTTTTGCCAATTCCGCGATGAAAAACAAGGTTAAAGCAGATCATCGTGGGGCGTGCGATCTGGTGTCTGAAGACGGCCAAATTCTAGAAATCAGAGCGAGCAAACTACCGGACAATGGCCGCGTTTGGCTGATTGCAGATGTGACCGAACAGCGCCGGATGTCGGACCGCCTACAACAGATTGACCGGATTGAAACGCTCGGAAAAATGGCCGGCGACACGGCGCATGACTTTGCCAATATTCTTTCGACGATCCAAACCCACGCACATTTGATGGGTACACAAACAAGAGGCGAAGCCGACGCAAGCCTGCAAGCAATTGGAAACGCTGTTGATTTTGGATCGTCATTGACCGATCGCCTTTTGGCATTTGCCCGCAAACAACGGCTGGTTCCTGAGGTGGTTGATTTGAATTCTCTGGTCGAGGGAATGGCCGATCTGGTCGAGATCAGCCTAAAGCCTGAGGTCAAACTGGAGGTGACCCTCGCAGCGTCCCCCCTGAATGTTTTGGTTGATCCAGGGCAGTTAGAATCCGCGCTTTTCAACCTTTTGCTCAACGCGAATAATGCGATTGAAGCTGATGGCACCATTAAGGTTCGCCTTGAAAACCGGGGTCTCACCCATGCCTGCATTATTGTAGAAGACGATGGCCAAGGCATGTCTACTGACGTTTTGGCGCGTGCAATTGAACCGTTTTTTACGACGCGCAGTGATGCCGGCGGCACGGGTTTGGGGCTATCGATTGTCTATGGTTTTATCCGGCAAACGGGCGGTGACATGACCATGGAAAGTGTTCCAGGGATGGGAGCAAAAATTGAAGTGACCTTGCCCATTTCGGTGGGGAAAAACCATGAAGGACATCAGGCTACACCAAAATCCGCGTTGCTGGTCGAAGATGATCAAAGGTCCTGTGATCACGCGACCGCGTTGTTACAACAACTTGGCTACGAGGTTGTTTCTTTCGCCTCACCAGAAGGCGCTTTGAAGGCCGCGCAAACGCAATCTTTTGATTTGGTTTTGTCCGATTTTGACCTTGGCGATGGAATGAACGGTAACGAAATGCTGCGTCGTTTGATCAAATCAGAACCGTCAACAAAGTCGATTTTGATGTCAGGAAAATCTTCGGTCAAAACCACTGCGCTGGACGGGATAGATTTTATAGAAAAGCCGGTGACATTTGAAAAGTTAGAATTTGTGTTAACCAAAACGCCCGCCTGATCTGTTGACGCTAAACTAAATGGACACAGGCTGACGCGTTTCAGAAATGGCCGAAATGAACGCGGAAAACAGTTCTCCCTGTGAACTGATGCGGAGTTTTGCGTAGATGTTCTTGCGATGAATTCGCACCGTGCCAGACGAAATACCAAGCAACTTTCCAAGCGCGTCCGCAGAATGGCCGCGCAAGGTCAACTCGACAACTTCGCGCTCGCGCGGGGTCAGCACACCTTCACCGATTTTGCGAAAGGCCCGTTCGATATTTTGTTCAACAGGCACCACGTCTTGAGGGTTTTCTGCTGCAATATCGCGCCAATTCCGTCGACACGCCGCATCAATGACAGGCCAAACTGACCGCAGTGTTTTCATTTCGGCTTTGCTGAATTTTCGTGTTTTGCGCATCATCGAAACGACGATTGACAGGTTCTCGTTCACGTCGATTAAGAAGCCGACTTCTTCTGCTAATCCGGTCTGTGCATAGTAATTTCGGAAGTATTCACCTTGATAGAATCGGTCTGGTGCGATGTCGCTCATGCGCCAAACGCCTGCATCAACGTTGCCTGTTGCGGCTAGAAAAAACGGGTCTAGCAGGTATGGCCCTGCTTGGTAATCGTCGACGTGCATCTTTCGACGATCTGGTGGGAAGTCATCGTAAAGTGCCAGAGGGCGCGCATTTCCCATATATCCAAAAATGACAGTGAAGTCGTATTCGGTGATACTTTTCAATGCTTTGGATAGAATATCTGGCAGCGCCGTTGTCTCAAGACTGTCAATGATCTGCGCAGATTTTGTATTCCAATCGGCCAACATTACAATTTCCTAACTCTCGGGTTCCTATCATCTATCACAAAAAGCATATTTACACAAAAGGCTAAAATTTATTTTATTAGGTAAATAGCGAGATATGAGCCAAATGACCGAACTCCCTAAAATTTCTCTTGATGAGGGATATCAGCAAACCGCTACTGACCCGTCGATTGGTGCGGTTGCTGAACTGCGTGGGGTGTCAAAAAACTACGGTGATGTCCAAGCGGTTCGCCAAATGGACCTGAGCATTGCGCCCGGCGAATTCCTGTCATTCTTGGGGCCGTCGGGCTGCGGTAAAACCACCGCGCTGCGCATGTTGGCAGGGTTCGAAACCCCGTCTACCGGCACTGTTTTGATTGATGGTAACGATGTTTCAGGGCAGGCACCGTACAACCGGCCCGTCAATATGGTGTTCCAAAGTTATGCGTTGTTTCCACATCTGACCGTTGGCCAGAACATCGGATACGGCCTGAAACAACAGCGGCCAAAACTGGCAAGCAGCGTTATCGCGGGCAAGGTTCAGCGCGCGCTTGAAACTGTGCGTCTGGCGGATTTCAAAGATCGGCGGATCTGGGAAATGTCGGGGGGCCAGCAGCAGCGCGTTGCATTGGCCCGCGCCATTGTGAATGAACCAAAGCTGTTGTTGCTGGACGAACCGCTTGCAGCATTGGACCGAAAATTACGCAAAGAAATGCAGATCGAATTGCAGGATTTGCAACGCCAACTTGGCATTACATTTGTCCTTGTGACGCACGATCAAGAAGAAGCGCTGTCATTGAGCGACCGAATTTGCGTCATGCGCGCAGGTGAAATCGTTCAAATCGGCACGCCGCGTGAATTGTATGATAATCCGCAAAGCCGCTATGTGGCTGACTTTGTCGGGACGTCCAATTTCTTTGAGGGGCGCATCGTTTCCTCGGCAAAAAGCATGGCCGAAGTGTCGCTTGCTGATGGCAAAACCTACAGTGCTGTGTTTTCCGATCCGTTCAAAATTGACGAGGCCGTGTGTGTCAGCATCCGTCCCGAACAAATTCGCATGGGCAGCGTGAACACGCCCGGCAGCCTTGAAGTGACGATTAAAAATCGGATTTTTCTAGGCGAACACACCGAATATCTGGTCGCGCATCCGCAGCTTGGCAACATCACTGTGATGTCCCCGCGACAATCGGACAAAGCCCTTGATGCATTGAAAAAAGGTGACACCGCGTGGATCGGATGGAGCCCTGATGCCGCTTTGATTTTGAAGAATGACTAAAGCCTAAACGACAACCAACAAGGAGACTGCAACGATGTCAGAACATACACCAATCTCGAAGAAAAAGTTCATGGAAGAGCTTCGACGTTACGAAAAAGGCTCGGTCACGCGGCGGCATTTTTTGGGTGTCACCGGTTTGGGAACGGCGTCTGCAGTGATGAGCGCGGCCCTGCCTGGCCTGCGCCCTAGCCCTGCATTTGCCGGCAGCCATATCGGTGATCGCGTCGTTTTGGCGACGTGGCCAAACTATCACGATCAAGCGAACTTTGACATGTTCACCGACAAAACCGGTGCGTTTATGCAGGTGAATGTCTTTGGTTCAAACGAAGAAATGCTTGCGAAACTTCAGGCGGGCGGCAGCGGTTGGGACGTGTTTGTTCCCACAAATTACACGATCACAACCTACGTTGATGAGGGGCTGATTGAACCGCTGGATGTGTCCAAACTGCCCAATTATGATCCTAGCGCGTTTGATCCACGTTTTGCGGATGCGGGTACTGTCGATGGCGTGCTGTATGCTGTTCCGAAAAACTGGGGCACCACGGGGTTTGCGCTGAACACCAGCCACACTGGCGGCAAACCGATGGACAGCTGGAAGCATTTCTTTGACCGTACGATGGATGATTTTTCCGGCCGCACGATGGTTCATGACTATCAATTGACCACGATTGGTGCCGCGCTAAACTACCATGGTTATTCGTTCAATTCGATCGATGAGGCCGAATTGGCTGACGCAGAAAAACTGTTGATCGACGTCAAACCTCACTTGTTCGCCATTTCGTCTGACTACCAGCCGTCGATGCGGTCAGGCGATGCGTGGATGACTATTTGCTGGACGGGGGACGGCAAACAATTGAACACCGACATCCCGGAAATCGAATATATTCTGGGCAAAGAAGGTGGCGAATTGTGGAGCGATTATTACGCCATTCCAAAGGGCGCGCCACACACTGACGCGGCCTATGCGTTGATCAACTTCATGCTCGATCCCGAGGTAAACGCACGCGAAGTTCTTGCGCATGGCTACCCCGTTGCCGACAGCCGCACGAACGCTTTGTTGCCCGAAGAGATGTTGAACGACCCCATCTTGTACCCTGCGGCAGAGCTGCTGAATGCGCTAGAATTTGGCGCGGCGGCTTCCTTGACTGATCCAAATCGCGCCGAATTGATGGCACGATTCAAGTCAGCTTGATCTAAAAAAGAGAGCGGCAGTAAATGACACAACGTGCAAGAAATTGGCTGATGATCGCGCCTGCGGGTGCGTGGCTGCTTGTGATGCTTGTGCTGCCGCTCTCTGTTGTTTTTGTGTTCAGTTTTGGTGAACGCGCGCCGTCTGGTGGATACGTGCCCGCCTTTACGTTTGAACAATACGCGAACCTGCCAGCACGGTTTACGGCGTTTAAAAACACGCTGGTTTTGGCGCCTTTAGGCACGTTGACAGCACTGCTGATCGCCTACCCACTGGCCTATCAATTGGCCGTGCGCACCAGTGACAAATGGAAAACCCTGCTGCTGGTTTTGGTGATTGTGCCGTTCTGGACCTCTATTCTTATTCGCAGTTACGCGTGGATTTTTATCCTTGGCGGGCGCGGTATTCCGTCATTGCTCGACAGTATCGGGATCGAAGACGTCCGCCTGATCAACACCCAGTTCGCCGTTCTGGTTGGCATCGTTTATGGCTATTTGCCGCTGATGGTTTTCCCGATTTACGTCAGCCTTGATAGGCTGGACAAACGCCTTCTCGAGGCCTCGGCCGATCTTGGGGCGCGTCCGATCACAACGTTTTTGACCGTCACTTTGCCGATGTCGATTTCGGGGATCGCGACGGGATGTATGTTGGTGTTTATCCTGCTGATGGGCGAATTTCTGATCCCCGCGATGCTGGGCGGCGGCAAGGTGTTCTTTGTCGGAAATGCGCTGGTCGATCTGTTCTTACAATCGCGCAATTGGGCGTACGGATCTGCGGTCGCGGTCATGCTGATTGTGATCATGCTGGTGACTGTCACCCTTTATATGCGTCTCATTTCGCGGCTGAGTGTTCAGCGCGAAGACACCCCTTTGATGTGAGGCCCAATGCGCATTTACACCATATTTGTCTACGTATTCCTGTATACACCCATCGCAATTATTGCGCTGTTCAGCTTTAGCGCGGGACGTAGCGCCAGCCAATTCGAAGGTTTTTCCGTCAAGTGGTATGGCCGCGCATTGGACAACCCGTTTGTGATGGATGCGTTGGGCAACAGCCTGTTCGTGGCGTTTGTTTCCGCGACCTTGGCGAGCGTTTTGGGCACATTGGCGGCGGTCGGTTTACAGGGCATGCGTGGCCCGGCGCGGGCATTTTTTGATGCGCTGATTTACATCGCTGTGATGATCCCCGGCATCGTGATCGGCATTGCGACATTGATCGCATTGGTTACCGTTTTTGGCGTCGTGAACCCGTGGTTGATCGCAGTCTGGCCCGAGGAGCGCACGGCACCTATCTTGTCCATGGGCATGGGGTCGTTGATCGCAGCACACACGATGTTCACGCTGGCGCTTGTCGTCATTATCGTGCGCGCCCGTCTTGCCGGTTTAGAAGGCGTGCTGAGCGAAGCATCCGCCGATTTGTATGCGACGCCGTTTGGCACGTTCCGTCAAATCACCTTGCCATTGATCGCGCCTGCGATCCTTGCCGGTTTCCTGCTGAGCTTCACGTTCAGCTTTGATGATTTCATCATTGCATTCTTTGTGGCGGGGTCTGAAACGACGCTGCCAATCTACATCTTTTCCTCGATCCGCCGGGGCATCACACCCGAGGTCAACGCAATCGGCACGATGGTTATGGGTGCATCCCTGATCATGCTGGTAATTGCGCAGTTGATTTTGCGACGCGGGGATAAACGATAATGTTCGCCATCAAGAAAGGAATTCATCTTGCTGCTTGAAAACAGAGTCGCCTTTGTCACTGGCGCGGGGTCTGGAATCGGGGCTGCGGGTGCGCAAGCATTGGCGCGCGAAGGGGCACATGTGGTCGTGACGGACCGCGATGTGCAATCGGCCAAAGCCGTCGCCGAAGCAATTCAAGCGACCGGTTTTTCCGCCGAAGCCGCGCAATTGGATGTCACAGATGATCAGGCGCTTACGGCAGCAATCGAAGGGGTCGCTGCGCGAAAAGGCCGTTTAGACATTCTTCATTCTCATGCCGGTTTGCAAGTCGAAGGCAAGCTGGAGCACGTGAATGTCGCGGATATGGATGCGTCATGGGCCTTGAATGTGCGGTCGCATTTTGTGGCGGCGCAGGCCGCGATCAAACCGATGCGCGCGCAAGGTGGCGGTAGCATCATCATCACATCGTCGAATTCTGGCGTGCAATACGACCGCGAAATGATCGCCTACGCCACGACCAAACATGCGATTTTAGCCATGACCCGTCAGATGGCCGCTGATTACGCCAAAGAGAATATCAGGTTCAATTCGCTTTGCCCGGGATTCATCGACACCCCATTTAACCATGGTTTCGAAATCCAGATGGGCGGACGCAACAAGCTGGATGAATACGTCGATACGACAATCCCGATGCGCCGTTTTGGCACCGTCGAAGAAATCGCTGACGGGATTGTTTTTCTTGCGTCAGACAGGTCGTCATTCATGACCGGACACGCGTTGGTCATCGACGGGGGCGAGTGTATTTGAGAGTTGGTTCTGAAGATTTCGCCCAAAAGATCAGCAAACGGGTCGTTAGGTGGAACCTAAGATTACTCAGGCAAACCGTCCTTGGCTTTGAGCGCGACAGCCTTGAACATAGCCACAACATCTGCAGGGGTCACGCGATTTAGAATGCCGTCTGCGATTTCCTCACGTGTCCAAATCCATGATGTTGCAGGGTCATGCAGCATCGCCCAATCACCAAAAATGCGTTCGGATACGGGGCGACGGACCAGTTCTTTTACGCCTGCGTGTCGATCATCGCGGCTGATGCGCGCGAAAGTTGCCTCGACTTTTTCCGCTGGCCCTTCAAGCAATTGAAGGTAGATATCGTGCCGGCAGACCAGCGCGCCGGTCACATCGTCCTGTTCATTTAAGCGCCGCGCATCGCGCAAAATACTGCTGAGCGCAGCAATATCGTAGCCAAAAGGTTGTGACGCGTAGACGACTTGAATAAGATCGGCGATGGCGTCGCTCCTGACCGGATCATGCGAAACGAAACCCGACCGGACATCGGTGGAGCCGTCGCAGATTAACAATATCCTATGCCGTCCATCACGCGATGTCTTGTTCCAATTTCGGAACGTTTCGCTGTCTATTTATCCTAGCGCACCTTTGCCCAAAATGACGTCTTTCGATCGTGCCGGATTTGCAATTCTTCAAGAAAAATTTGGTGCGAAGCGAGTGGAGCGTAATCGGAAATTTCCGCATCCACAGACGTGCAATCGGCCAGGTATTCGGCAGCTTCTGCGTAGCGAAACGATTGACCGCGATCTAGCGCGCAGTCGATCATTGAGCGCCAAAGCTGGACCGACGCAAGCGGGTGGCGCGATCGTAATGCATCCGCAGCAGGCGCAAAAACACGATACAGATCGCCATTAATGTCATCAGTCCGGGTTTCGATCAGACGGGCAGCTGTCAGTAAATCAGGCCACCCAACGCAGAACTTCAAAGCGGTTGAGAAATCAGGATAATCCAGAACATATTGGCGGGCGCGATCCTCGGCTTCGATGTCTTCGAAATCAGGCAAAACCTTCAGATATGCGCGCAGTTGGGTTTGATCCAAAGTGGCTGTGAAACAGGCCCAGCGATGTGATTGGGCATCGTCGATCCGCCCCAGCGCAATCAGGCTTTCGACGTAGATCGTGTTCCATTCAATATGTTCAAAATCGATTTCGCCGTGCTGCGCGTTTAGCAATATTTCCAAAGCGCGATCAGCGTGACCTTCGGCCAAAAGAAGCTGAGCAACCTCGGACGATACATCGTATGTGCGCAAATCCGCATTGGAAAACTGGGCGATATAGGCATCGGTATCACCGGCTGCCGCGGCGATTTCCTGTAAACATTCTTTTACAAAACGAGCCTTGCGCGAGTCGGCGTAACTGCTGTCGCCGCGCAATTGGCGCAAAAATTGTATCGCTTCATGGTCGCTTGATGCTGGTGCGGATTTTGTGGCCCCAAAGGCTTGAACATGCGCGGTCAAACGGGCCAATCCAACACGGCCAAGCGTCGGGGCCATAAGTGAAATTACGCCATCCCATTCGCCATATCCATTGTCTAGAATTGCGGTCCAAACACGGTCAGCCAGATCATTGATATCCAATTGGGCACGCGGCCCAATGTCGTGAAAATGTTCAATGGCGGATTGAAACACAACACCAACGTCACCTTTGCTGTCATCGACACGCCCATAAATGAACGGTGCCATTTCAACGAATTGCCACAATAAATCAAACGCAGCGGTCGGATCGTCTGGCGCTACTTTTTCGACAATCATAGTGACTTGAGTGGCAAGTTCCTTGACCAGCGTTTTACGCTTGCGCCATCCGACAAAACTGGTCGATTTACGCAGCGAAACCAACCGCTTTCGCACGTCATGCGCCAGTTCTGCAGCCCCAAGGTTATGGCTTAACTCTAGCCGTAAACGACGTTTGATATCCGCACTGCCGGCGCTGACCTCTAGCAAAAGAGCAGCGAGCTGTTCGGCCCCCAACGATTCGAGGTTTGTCTGGTTCAGGGTCTTTTTTGACATGCTCGGTTTTGGCATCTGACAGGCGCGATGCCAAGCACCTTAGTCGCGGTACAACCGCACGCTTGCGACGGCGACCTCTGCATGAAATTCACGACCAATCGCCAAAATCCCGATGCGACGCAGCGATGTCGGGTCAAATACAGCATCAGTTTTGTGCGATTGAAAACCGTCAAAAGGCATCTTGATCGTGTGCCATTCGGGCAGGGCCGTGAATTCTGCGCGAAAGGATTGCCACGGCTTTGAAAGCTGATCGGTGCGCAGGCGAATATCGTAGCGTTCATCGTTGCCGAAAATGGTCAGTTCGATGCCGTCATAGTCGCTTGCATCAAACCCGGTTCCGTTTAGGCGCAGATCAAACGCGATTTGGATAAAGCCGCCATTGTTGTCCAGCGAAACGTCGCCCTTAAGAATGGATGCCTCGCGCCCTTGAACGATGGCCTGTTGCATTGATCCCTGCGAAAGACCGCCCATGACGCCATCGGCGACGTATTCCCATTGTGGTTCAAGTTCCATTTTTATCCCGCCTGTGATGGATCATCCGGGGCAGTATGTCAGTGGGATTGAATGGCGGCAATGTGGGCCGCAAAATGTCTGCATGGCGTTTTCTTTGACGTCCAAATATAGTGAATTTCGACACAGTTTCGCACTTTGTATTTTGCCGTCGCCCAAGAAAGGATTGCCGCATGGCCATCTATTTTATCCGTCATGGACAGTCTGAATTTAACGCTGCATTCAAAGGCGATGTAGACCCGTTGATTTTCGACGCACCGCTTACAAACCTTGGGTTTGAGCA
Organism: Ascidiaceihabitans sp.; assembly: GCA_047626725.1. Lineage (GTDB taxonomy): Bacteria > Pseudomonadota > Alphaproteobacteria > Rhodobacterales > Rhodobacteraceae > Ascidiaceihabitans. The sequence goes on along the minus strand of JBLHSG010000020.1, from coordinate 34,644 downwards.
AGCATTCGAGGCGCGCATTGCTGTAAATTCGTTAAATATCACGCGGGTCATCACGTCGCCGCTGACCCGTGCAATCCAAACAGCGCAGACCATTTTTGACAAAACTGCACCGATCGAAGTCCGCCATGGTCATCACGAGCTGTTAAAATTCAGCGGCGATGTTGGGCGACCCCCAAACGAACTGGGTGCGGATTTCCCCGATCTGTCCTTCGATAGTTTGCCAAGCCGATGGTGGCATGCTGATGATACGCCCAAAAAAAGCATCCAAGCTGAACCCGTAGATGTTTTTCAAAAGCGTATCGCGAAGTTTGTTCAGTCGTTAAATGGCATCGAAAACGAGAACGTCGCAATTGTTGGGCACGGAAATGCGTTTCAAGAGATCATCGGATTTATGATGAGCAATTGTCAGGTGCATCAATACCGATAACGAAAATACCATACTTCGACGTATGGTTGCGTTAGATGAAACACGTATATGGCCTTGGGCCAAAACTATAAACAGGACCGTAAAATGGCGAACCCAAAAGCAATCATTTTTGATCTGGACGGAACGCTTATTCACAGCGCTCCGGATTTGCAGTTTGCTGCAAATGAGGCGTTGAAATCGATTGGCCGCGCGCCGCTTGATCTGGCGACGATCATTTCCTTTATCGGGAACGGCGTTGAAACGTTGGTAAAGCGCACGCTGACTGCGACAGGTGGATCGACAGAAACGCTAGAACGTGACGTTCTTAGGTTGTTTCTAGAGGTTTATGGCCAGAATGTTACAACTCTGACCCGACCATATGATGACGTGATCGCCGCGTTGGAACAGTTCCGTAGTCGTGGGGTACCCCTAGGGATTTGCACGAACAAGCCGACGGGTCCAGCGCGTGAAATTTGCAATAACCTTGGCCTGACGCAGTATTTTGATGCGATTGTCGGGGCCGAACCGGGGCAGGCAAAAAAACCTGATCCGCAATCGTTACTGACGTGTATCACGACCTTGGGGTGCACTGCGAAACAGACGCTGTACGTCGGTGACAGTGCAATTGATTTTCACACGGACGCAATTCTAACGTTACGTTTCGTCTGTTTTCGGGCGGGTATCTGAATGATCCGTTGCCAGATTTGAACCCAAATGATCAGTTTGACGATTGGGCGCAGCACGGAATCAAAATTGAATAGAAAATCACCGAATTTCCTTTGTATTTCCGAAACTTCCGGCTAGCCTTTAGGTCTTGGGAGGAATTTTTAATGAAACTTATGAACTCACTTTTATCCGGCGCGGCATTGGCATTCACGATGTCGTTGGCAGGCGCTGCGGCGGCTGAAGATTGCCCGCGCGGCGACTTGGACAAACGGTATTGCGATGTAAACGGCGATCTGATCGCAGACACACCAACGGACGCCGCCGATCAGGTTGATCCGGGCACATTGGTTTTCGCCTACACACCGGTCGAAGATCCTGCAGTTTACAAAACGGCATGGTCAGATTTTCTGACACACTTGGAAAAAGAAACCGGCAAATCAGTGGTTTTCTTTCCGGTTCAAAGCAACGCCGCCCAAATCGAAGCCATGCGCTCGGGTCGGCTTCATATTGCCGGATTTAACACAGGCTCCAACCCGTTGGCTGTGAATTGCGCGGGCTTCAACCCGTTCACGATTATGGCGTCAAAAGACGGCAATTTCGGCTATGAGATGGAAATCATCACCTATCCAGGGTCCGGCATTGAAAAAGTCGAGGACATCAAAGGCAAGCAGTTGGCGTTCACGTCACCTACGTCGAATTCGGGTTTCAAAGCACCTTCGGCAATCTTGAAAGGCGACTTTGATATGTTGCCAGAACGCGATTTCGAACCAGTGTATTCGGGCAAACACGACAACTCGATCCTTGGTGTCGCGAACAAAGATTACATGGCCGCATCCATCGCAAACTCGGTCAAAGCCCGGATGATCAGCCGCGATGTTATCAAGGCAGACGACGTCAAAGTCATCTATAAATCGCAAACGTTTCCGACCACGGGTTTTGGAACGGCGCACAACCTGAACCCTGAATTGAAAGACAAAATCCGCAACGCGTTTTTCAATTTCGATTGGGAAGGCACGTCCTTGCAGGCTGAATTCGAGAAGTCGAACGAAGGTCAATTCCTGGAGATGACGTACCAAGAATTCTGGGATGTGATCCGCAAAATCGATACGGCAAACGGCGTCAGCTATTCCTGCCAGTAAGCACTGGACCATAAAATCTGAGCGGGCGGGCATTCGTGTTCGCCCTTTCCAACAATAACATCTGGGGCGGGGAAGTTTCATGCTGCGGCTTAAGAAACTAGTGAAGACATACAAGACCGGCGATCAGGCTTTGCAGGCCGTCGATATGGATATTCCCGAAGGCCAGGTTCTGGCTTTGATCGGCCCATCGGGTGCCGGGAAATCAACGCTTATTCGCTGCATCAACCGACTGGTCGAACCGACTTCGGGAACCGTGCATTTGGGTGATGTCGAACTGACGGGCCTATCATCCGGTGCGCTGCGGCGCGAACGCCGGCGCATGGGCATGATTTTTCAAGAATACGCGCTGGTCGAACGCCTAACCGTGATGGAAAATGTCCTGTCCGGTCGGCTGGGCTATGTCGGTTTTTGGCGCAGTTTCCTGCGTCGTTTTCCACAGTCTGATGTGGATGAGGCATTTCGCCTGCTGGACCGCGTCGGCCTTGCGCATATGGCGGATAAACGCGCCGATGAACTTTCTGGAGGTCAACGACAGCGGGTCGGAATTTGCCGCGCGCTTATTCAAAATCCGGCACTTTTGCTGGTTGATGAACCGACTGCATCCCTTGATCCAAAGACGTCGCGCCAGATTATGCGACTGATTTGTGAGCTGTGCAAAGAACGCGGTTTGGCGGCAATTATCAACATTCACGACGTCGCATTGGCCCAACGTTTTGTGCAGCGTGTCGTTGGTTTGCGACTGGGTGCTATCCAGTTTGATGGCCCGCCCGAAGGTCTGACGCCCGACGTTTTGACCGCGATTTACGGCGAAGAAGATTGGGAAGCAACAATCGAAACTGTCGACGACGATGACGAAGGGGCCGCGCTATGAGCGAGGCTGTTTTTGACGTTCAAACAAAGATTGGCAAGCCGTGGAAAAAACCACCATTTGTGCAGCGTAAATGGCTGCGCATGGCGCTATTGTTTGGCCTAATCGCCTATTTAATCGCTGCCTACATGACAATCGATGTCAATTGGTCGCGGGTTTATGATGGGCTGGAACGGGGCAAGAAATTCGTACTCGCCTTTACCAATCCTGATTTCACATCGCGCTCGACGGACATCTGGGAAGGCATGTTTGAAAGCATCATCATGACGGTCGCGTCCTCTGTTGTGGGGATCGCGATTTCTATTCCTATCGCTCTCGGTGCGGCCCGAAATGTGGCCCCGTTGCCTGTCTACCTTCTGTGCCGTGGCATCATCGCGGTCAGCCGCGCGTTGCAAGAAATTATCGTGGCAATTTTGCTTGTCGCAATCTTTGGGTTTGGTCCGCTCGCAGGGTTCTTGACGCTTAGCTTTGCAACGATTGGCTTTCTATCCAAGCTGCTGGCCGAAGACATCGAAAGCATGGATCGTGTGCAGGCCGAAGCGATCAAAGCTTCCGGCGCGCGCTGGACGCAGTGGATCAATTATGGTGTGCAGCCGCAGGTTATGCCGCGTTTGATCGGGCTTAGCATCTATCGTCTCGATATCAATTTTCGCGAAAGCGCGATCCTTGGATTGGTCGGGGCAGGTGGCATCGGCGCAACCTTGAATACTGCGTTTGATCGCTATGAATACGACACTGCAGCGGCAATTCTGCTGATCATTATCGTGATCGTCATGGGGCTGGAATACCTGTCTGGCGTCGTTCGGGCGAGGGTACAATAATGCCAACACGTGACACAAATGGCCTGAAATCATGGCAACGACGCACAGGCCGCGAAAGCCTGTTTCATTGGGTTTTATGGCTAATCGGGATCGCGATTTTTGCCTATTGCTGGCAGCAAATCTCTAACTCCACCACATGGTTTTTTGTCTGGGATGCCCCGCGTATCGCAAACGATATCTGGACCCGTGCGACGCCGCCACGGTGGGAATACATCACCCAATTGGGCAAGCCGATTTGGGACACGCTGAACATCGCAACGCTGGGCACGATTATCTCGCTGCTCTTGGCAATTCCGGTCGCGTTTCTTGCGGCACGTAACACCACGCCGTCGCGTTTCATCATCCGGCCGATTGCGCTTTTGATCATTGTGTCTACGCGCTCAATCAACTCGCTGATCTGGGCATTACTGCTGATCGCTATCATTGGACCGGGCGTTTTTGCCGGTGTGATCGCGATTGCAATTCGGTCAATCGGGTTCTGTGCCAAGCTGTTGTACGAGGCAATCGAAGAGATCGACGAGACGCAAGTTGAGGCGATTACAGCGACGGGCGCCTCGCGCTGGCAGGTCATGGCATTCGGAATTATTCCGCAAATTATGCCCGCCTTGGCTGGTATTGCCGTGTTCCGTTGGGACATTAACATTCGCGAAAGCACCGTCTTGGGGCTGGTGGGAGCTGGTGGAATTGGCCTGCAACTGTCGTCCTCGCTGAATGTTTTGGCATGGCCGCAAGTGGCGTTAATTCTGTTGGTTATTTTGGTCGCTGTGGTCATTTCAGAATGGGTGTCCGCCAAGGTACGTGGCGCGATCATTTGAATTGTGATCTAGCCTTTGCGGCATACGAAAACGTACGTCACCGTATGCCAAATGTGCAGCGTATGGCACCTTGTAAACGGGTCGCAAACCTTGACGCGATTGCGGGCGAAATCGATACGTTTTTGCTAGATGCATTTGGTGTTCTGAACATCGGTGAAACCGCCATCGAAGGTGTACCTGAACGCGTGGCGGGCCTGCAAAAGGCTGGCAAGCGGGTCATGGTCGTGTCGAATGCTGCTGGATACCCGCATGCTGATTTGATGGCGAAATATGCCCGTCTTGGATACGACTTTGCACCTGAGGACGTTATCACCAGCCGTAAAACTATCCTTCATGGTCTGGCGCAAGAACCTGCGCGCAAGTGGGGATTGATGGCCACGCAAAGCCTTGGCCGTGCTGATTTGGAAAATCTGAACGTCACTTACCTTGCCGAAGATGCGCGTGAATATGATGACGCTGAGGCGTTTCTTTTGCTCGGAAGTGCGGTGTGGACCGAGGCACGCCAGACAATGCTGGAGGCGTCGCTAAATCGAAATCCACGACCTGTTTATGTCGGAAACCCAGACATTGTCGCACCGCGCGAGGGCGGGTTTTCGACGGAACCAGGCCGTTATGCGCATCGGCTTGCTGACGCGACGGGCATTGAACCACAGTTTTTTGGAAAACCGTTTGGCAACATTTTTGACCTAGTATTTCAACAACTTGGCGCATTTGACCCTGCGCGCACCGTGATGGTTGGGGACAGTTTGCACACCGACATTTTGGGCGGCCAGGCTGCAGGGCTAAAGACCGCGCTCATTGCTGGCTTCGGTTTTTTTGCAGGTCAAGATGTGGACGACCCAATTGCTGTATCCGGCATTCAACCGGATTTTATTTTGGACCGTCCCTAGAATTTATTAGCGTTTGGGGTCAATCAGAAACCCGCAGCTAATCCATCTTTTCGTGGATCCGATCCTGCGGCGTACCCTTGGTCATCCAACTTGCAAATCAACTGTGCGCCGCCAAAACCAAACGCGTTGTCCGGCGCCTCGAGCGAGACGACGTGACCAAGGGATTTCAACGCATCAATCTTTGCCTCAGGCATTGTATCTTCGCACGCGATATCGACGCCTTCGATTACGCGCCAACGGGGGGCATCAATGGCCATTTGCGGGTCTTGTCCCCAGACGTAGGTGCGCAAAACCATCTGAACGTGCCCCTGCGCCTGCATTGGTCCGCCCATAACGCCAAAGCTCATCAATGGGCCATCGGGCCCCATCAAAAATCCTGGAATAATCGTGTGAAACGGGCGCTTGTTCGGACCAACAAGGTTCGGACTATCGGGATCAAGCGAAAATCCAGCGCCACGATTTTGCATACTGATACCCGTCCCGGGGATCGCTATACCAGACCCAAAACCTGCATAGTTTGACTGAATGAATGACACCATCATGCCGGACGCATCTGCGGCAGTTAGATACACTGTCCCGCCATTTTTTGGTGCACCAACGTTAAAATCTTGGGCGCGGGTTTCGTCAATCAGGGCAGCACGGCTCGCCAAATAGACGTCATCAAGCAGTGCTTCTGATGTGATCTGGGTCATATGATCGCCGTCCGCCACGTAGTTTTCCGCATCGACAAGCGCGAGCTTCATCGCCTCGATTTGTAAGTGGAAAGCGAGCGGTTCGTCGGGCTGCAAATCACGGATACGAGTGTGTGACAGGATGCCCAACGCCATCAACGCGGCGATGCCTTGGCCGTTTGGTGGGATTTCACGCAGTTCCAAATCGTCGAACTTTTTGGAAATGGTGCCGCACCAATCCACTGTGTGCGCGGCCATGTCTGCTTTGCTCAAGACGCTGCCGTGTTGCGCTGCAAAGTCGCAGATCGTTTCGGCCAGTGTCCCTTTGTAAAATGCGTCGCCATTGGTGTCGGCAATCAATTGGAGGGACTTTGCCAAAGGCAGATTGGTAAACCGCATGCCGGCTTTGGGCGGTTCGCCGTTGGGCAAAAACGTTTCTGCAAACCCGGGGTATGCGCCCAATTCTTCGGCCGCGCGTCGCCATAGTTCTGCGATCACTGGTGTCACGATAAATCCGTTTTTTGCATACGTGATGGCAGGGGCAAACAGGTCAGCAAAAGGCAGTTTCCCAAAGCGGTTTGACAGCGCAACCCACGCGGAAACTGCGCCGGGTACTGTCACGCTTTCCCAGCCGCGATAGGGCATAACGTCGTGATCGGCAAAGCGTTCTGGGGTCCATCCCGCAGGTGATCGGCCCGAGGCGTTTAGACCGTGCAATTCGGTGCCGTCCCAGACGATTGCGAACGCATCCGATCCGACGCCATTGCCGGTTGGTTCAACCAATGTAAGCGTGATCGCGGTGGCAATTGTGGCGTCCACTGCATTGCCGCCTTTTGCAAGCATGGACAGGCCTGCTTGCGCCGCCAATGGCTGTGATGTTGACACGATATTGTCTGCCAAAACCGCCGAGCGGCGCGATGGGTAAGCATGTGTAGCGCGGATTTCCATGGGTCAGATTCTTTCGTATTTTTATAAATATATCAGTGGTTTAGGCTGTATCGATCAGCTTTTTTGCCATCATCATATGCACACCTTTTTCACGATTAACAGTCTGCGTGATGCGCAAGTCGCCCGCAAGACTGCACAGCATATAGGCGTCTTCGCGACTGATTTTTGCGCGTTCAGATACCAGTTTTATCATGTCACGCAGCGCCATTTCAACGCAGGCATCAAGGTCGGGCGCCATGCCCATCGTGATGTAGTGGGTCGGTGTTTCTGCCTGCGGATATGTCAGGTCTTGGTGTTTTAAAACAGTCAGTCGAAAGCGCCCCTGAAGGGCCGTTTCAATGGCGGTAACGCAGACCTCACCGTCGCCTTGAGCACCGTGCCCATCGCCACATGAAAACAGCGCGCCAGCAGCAAAAACAGGCAGATATAGCGTACTGCCCGCGATCAGTTCTTTGTTGTCGATATTGCCGCCGTGGGCACGCGGTTCAATCGTAGAAATCCGACCCCATGCAGGTGGTGGTGCCACCCCCATCACCCCAAAAAAGGGCGCGAGGTCAAGTTCCAGCCCCCAAGGCAACGTCCCGATCCCGCGCTTTGCATCAAGTGGAATTATGGTGTGATGGGGCGTTGGGAAATCTTGGGGCAGGGTGCCTGCCAGCGGACGAATAAAATTAAACCCCCAATCTTGTCGCAAGGTTACGTCCAGAATATCGATTTGCAGAACGTCACCGAGCATAGCGCCCGCAACAGCAACTGGTCCGGTCAGCAGATGACCTGGCACTGTCGGCACGCCAGCCGCATGTATTTCCAGCAATTCTGGCGGGATATGAAAACCGGCGCCAGGCAGGTTTTGCGGCCCGCCAGTGACGGTATTAATGACGATCTCGTCGCCGCTATTTATCGTCATTGCGGGCGTAAGTGCGGCGTCGAAATAACCCCAATGACAGGTCTGGGGAGATGCGTTTAATATCGCGTCGGTCATGATGTCACCCTTTGATCATTTCGTGTTCGGGCCTGCCAATATGCCCTCGATGAGGATCTGGATGCGCAGTGCTTCTTGGATCGTTGCCAGACGGTTTGGCTTGCCGTTGATCAACAAAACCAGATCATCGAGCTGAACTTTTAGGCTGGTCGCGCGTGGATCGATGGGGTCGTCGGTGACGCGTTCGAAATCTGCACCTGATGACACCGCGTCACGATAAAAATCAGATATGCGGCGGCTGGTTTTTGACCCTTTGACTGTGACTTCTTGTCGGTCGGGTTGCGCGCCGCCGACGCTGCCCATGATCGTCACGGGAATTCCGTTTTGATTGACCAAACGCGCCGCGACGTGTGTTTCGCATAGATCGATTTGCGCTGGATAATCGGGCTGTGACCAGACCAATTCCAAGGGGCCAAGGATGCGTTCGCTACAGAATAGAAAATGCGAAATCACTTCGCGTGTCATGCCGCCCTCATTGCGAAATCGCAACCAATCTGCGGCCTTTTGCCAGGCGCGCGGCCAATTCGCGTAGGTTACGATAATATCGACTCCCATCAAATCACCCAACGCGCCTACTTTTGCCGCAGCCGATATGTCGGTTAAGGCAGTGCCTGCGGCTTGGGTGAAATTGACTGCTGTTGGAACGCCAGATGCCGTAAGGCGTGTCACCAAATCGCGGCTTTCGGCGATATCTATGCCCAGTGGTTTTTCGAGGAAAACAGCCTTGCCCTGTGTTGCTGTGGCCAATGCGTATGCTTTGCGCGGGGCAGGTGGGCAGGCCAGATACACCAAATCAGCGCGTGCGATTGCGTCTGCTGCATCATCAGCCAAAATGGCGGTTGGCACCATTTTTTGCGCCGCTGTGCAGGCCGCGGGGTCTGGATCCCAGATCGCCTCAACCGAAAAATCAGGATGCAGGGCCATATGTTCGACCATCCGTTGGCCCATAATACCCAGCCCGATAACTGCAGTTTTGATCGACATCTGTTTCTCCTGATTTGATGACCTATGCGAACAATACACGCGGGGCATTGGCAACATGTTTGTGAATTACACAGCGTAAAACGGGCCAATCATTTGCCCGCATGTCGATCTCGTGCTGCGGATGGTCAGGGGAACAGTTCCGTCGCCTTTGAAAAACTGTTAGCTGAAGTGAAGCAAGGAAGCCGAAACAATGAACCAAATCCTATCAGACCTCGATTTTGCGCTGCTGATTGCAACGATTAACATGGCGGTTGCTTTGATCCTTGGTGCGATTATCGGATCGGAACGGCAATTTCGCGGCAGAATGGCGGGGCTGCGGACCAATGCGTTGGTGTCCCTTGGGGCTGCAGGATTTGTTACGTTTGCCGCGCTGTTTCCCGAAGATATTAACCCCACTCGCGTGGCCGCGCAGGTCGTGTCAGGCATCGGGTTTTTAGGGGCGGGTATCATTTTCAGGGACGGATTTAACATCCAAGGCATAAACACCGCTGCCACGCTTTGGTGTTCCGCCGCTGTTGGATTGATCGCAGGTTCAGGGCATTTGATGTATGCGGTCGCCCTTACGCTGTTGATTGTGTTCTCTAATTTGGGGCTTCGTCCTATTGTGCGGCAATTAAAATCAGCGGCTTCAAAAAGTGCAGGAACCGAACCGGTGTTCGAACTGACGCTGAAATGCGCGCGCGATGACGAAAAAGACGTGCGCGCTGTGTTTATCGGATGCTTGACGGAACAGGGGCTAAGCCTGTGTCAAATCGCGAGTCACAAGGACGACAAAACCGTCGAAATTATTGCGCAAGTCAGCGGCCCAGACGCGAGCGCTCTTAGGATTGAAAGAACCATTTCTCAGATTTCGCTGACGCCAAGCATTCTGCGCGCAAGCTGGTGTGCGGTCGACGAGGACGAGATCGGTTTTGACGATAAATCACCACAGGACAACGCATAACGATCAAAGCCGTCTGTCGTCTAAAGGCACCTGTTTCACTTTAGAACAGTATACGTTCCTTTGTTGATCAACCCGCTTCGACGTAGATCGCGAACGGGATATGCGGTGTCGTCCCACAACTTGTCGGTCGTGAATGTGGGCTCAATATCCTTGAGCTGTTCGACGGCCAATTGGGCTTTTTCTACCTCACCGGATCGAACGTACAAAGCAATCAAATAGCGCAAGGGCGGGCGAAATGAGGGGGAACTCGCAACCGCCCTTTGTGCCATGGAACTTGCAGTATTGAAGTCGCCAGAAATGGCAGCGGTCATGCTGCAACCCATGTCAAACCAGTGGCCGAATTGGGTGTTTCCAGCGATGTAACGTGCCCGGAGCTGACCGCGATGTGCGACCGCGTTGTCACCATGATAAAGGGCTGCGATTGACAGGCAGTCCAGCGCAAATGGGTTGGCAGGGTTCAACCGAACCGCGCGTTCTGCCAATTCCAACCCTCTGACGTTGTCGCCTTCGAGAATAAGTGCGGCATTCGACGCTGCTGCAACAACCATCGAATTGAGCGGTTCAAGTTCAAGCGCGCGGTGCGCCAATTCAATTGCAACGGCGGCTGAATCTTCGTCGACACCTTCGTGCTGTTCGACCAACATCAGAATTCGCAGCATCACACGCCACGCTAAAATCACGCCGCGTTGCTGAATTTCGAATGCCATCGATAGTAACCCGTCGGCCTGCTGCTGTTCGGTTTTTCGCATTGAAAACATAAGTTTAAGCGCGCGTCTGGTCAGTATCGTTGCATCGAACCCTTCGGTATCGGTGTGGGCGGCGTGGTACAGGACCTCGGAAATCCCTTCGGAGGCGTTGTTGATCAGGCGCAGTACATTTTCGTGATCAATCGGAGGAACGCCTTTGGATTCGACCAATTCCGAACCGGACCACAGGTTCTGCCCCCCATTTGCGCGTTCCATCGAAACCCGCAATCCGGCCAATCCCGATGACATGCTTGCCGAGGTGCGCAGGATCAAATCGCTGGCGCATGGGCGGTGTCCGACGTCTTTGGTGACTTGGACGTTCATCATTTCTTCGATGCTGCGCGCCACGCTATCGGCGAAATGGTTGGCAAAAAACCCTTCCATTCCTTCGGAGGGACCTTTTTCGTTTATGATCACAAGGCGGCGTTTTTTAGTATCGAGTGGGGAAGGTGAGTGCGCCTGAATTTGCGCCGATGGTGACGCGCTGATGTGTCGATTTGTGCGCTCTAACCTTAGCCAGTCCTCAAATGCTTCGTCACGAATATCCAAGCCTTCGAGGAATTCTTTTTGAGTGTCGTCAGGGGCGGATTCAATGACCATGGTATTCAGCGAGCAAAACGAAACTGCGCTGCGATCGGCCAATAGAAATTCGGAATAGGGGCCAAATGATTTGCGTATTTCGGTCAAAACCTGACGCAAACTGCCGGCGCCTTGCTCACGTCCGCGGTCGCTCCATAACCGGCTTTGCAACCATGTGCGCGAGCGCGATAATCGCGATCCAGTGGCCAACAGCGCAATAAGACCTTGGGCCTTGCTGGATTTCGGAGTCAAATTTGTTCCGTCAATTGCGGAAACATGCAGCGGTCCAAAAAGGTCTATTTCAATTTTCATCAGCGCCCCCACCCCAAGAGCTGCCTAAAATAAGGCTCCAGAACGCGCGCGCGAAATGGATTGTCCAAGCAGGTCGTGAATTCTCCGTCAATTCGGAAATCAACCGCTGGTTTCACTGGAGTGAACACCAAAAATCGCCCAAAAATCAAGAGTAATCATATTTGCTAGGAGGTGACACATGGCAACGGCAGGACGCATGGGACGAATGGGACGCATGGGCAGAATGGGACGCATGGGAGGGGGTGGAACTGACCATGCCGGCGGTGCGTCTTCGACGTTATTGAACGCCGCATTGCACACCAATCGCGATGGTATTGTTGGGTATTGGGACGGCAAAGCGAAACGCACGCCACCGCTGCCGGGCCATGAAGGTGCCGATGATATTTTGTATTTGCAGTACGACATTCGCGCGCGGCTTTTGGATTACGCCTTGATGTCGAGGTTTCGAGTAGACGGGGATTTTGCCCAACCCGAAACTCAAGACGCGAATGGAAGACCCGTCAAAGCAGTGCCCGGCGTTTCGTATGTTCATGCGGCTGGCAAACGTATCGCTGAAATTCATCAACCGCGTGCGGATCATTTTGTGCGGCAATTGGAACATCTGCGCACCTATGCAGATTTGCGCAGCGACCGTATCGAAGAAATAAATGTGCAATTGGATGACATCATGTCGTTCTTTGGAACGCTTGGATATCTTGATCCGCAACGCCGCACACGGACCGTTGATTTGTTGGATGCGGTTGAGCGTTTGGCTGTTTTTGTTGAAATGCAAGTCAAACACATGTGTCGTTCGCCGCGCCCTATCGAATACGGGAGCGAGGTGCAGCCATTGATCCAAACGCCGGATCATTCCAGTTTTCCAAGTGGTCATTCGTGCGAAAGTTTTGCAGTGGCGACGGTCATGTACCGATTAATGAAGCCTGATTTTGGGGCATCTGCCGGCACATCTGACGAGACAAAATTAGGCGTCGAAAACGAAGTGCACCCGTTTCGATTGGCCGAAAGAATGGCGGCAAACCGGACTGTGGCGGGGGTTCATTTCCCGTGTGACAGCGCTGCGGGCGCAATTTTGGGCTGTTCAATCGGGGATGCGGTTTACGCGTTGGCGACCAATAAAACGATCACGTCGGATCGCAATGTTTTTAAATCGGGCATGGATTATGCCGATGGTAACGGGGACACACAGAACAAAGACGTGAATTTTACCGATGACTTGGATTTCAATCTGAACTGGCTGGGGTCCAAGCTGAAGCAGCTAAAGCTTGAGGATGGTGATGAAAATCCACTGCTCGCAAAATCATGGGCGCTGGCCGCAGCGGAGTGGCCGTGATTGTGGCCTAGGCTCCGCTTGCGACATTAGTGTCCGGGGCGTCTGCGTTGTGGACGCCCTATTTTTTCGTCCGTGCCGATATCGCGAATGGTGCCTTGACCCAGTCTTGCGTCCGGTGTTTTTGGCGATGTCGGTAAGATCGCTTTTAGTATTTCTGCTTTGGTTGATTGGTCCGGGTTCCTCAAAAGCGCGGTTACAATTTCGCGGGTGACCTGTGGGGCGGCCGCGCTGGTGCCTGAAATCATGACCGTTGATCCAGAAAAGGGGCCTGCCGCCAACACGCCTCCGATTGCGCGCCCTTGTTCCGAAATCGCCGATAGGTCGGGGCATCTTTTCCCATCCGCACCGGCTGATGAATAGCGCGCTGGTTCACGCACATTGGCGTCATCGACGGTCAAACGGTTGCTGTCAGGATAGGTGCCGCCGACCACAAACATGCAGTCGCTAAACGCGGTTGAGAACGCAGATAATGTTTCGTCGGTTTTGACGGCGGATGTATCTTTTGGAAAACGGCGGGCTTTTGTGACTTCGTCGATGCCGTCCTGTTCGGGGTCATCCAAATATGATTGGCGACCAAGTATCGAAAACCCGCTGGGCGTGTCATCGCGTTGTGCGTCGATGCGTGCGGTTAGGGATTTCCCTGCCGCGCCGCGTTCGCCATTCGAGATCGTAATTGCGTAAGTTCCGGGTTCGATTTTGTGCTGTGGATCGTCAAACGCGATTGTTGGCGCCAATGCGATTACCACACGGGTGTGATCAAAATCGGTTTTGATTGTTGCGTTGTCGCTAGGCTTGTGAATCGGTTCGACGTAAATCGCCGCTTTGTACAATTCGTCGTGTTTATGCACATAGGTTTCGTGGGTTTTGATGTCTGCGCTTTGGATCGTAATAGGATCGGTCAACGGGGGCGTCAGCGTAAGTCGCCATTTTTTTGAACCAGACAAGCGGACTTCAAGATAGCTGGTACTGTAATCTTGGGGCGCGATTTGCCATTCGATAGTATCGGAATTCGGGATCTGATCGATTTTTGCGGCCTTGATTTCCATGCGACCAGTGAGGGCTGAGCGATAAGTATTGCCCGCCGGTAAGACAACTTTTGTCATGAGGCCGCATTTTTCGCGGTGTTCGATAATGCGCTTGATGGCGTCTTCTAAAAACCCGTTTCCGTCCTTTGGCCCGGCCGTAATGCCGTAGCTGAAATTGATGACGACAGGGACGCGATATTTTTTGCCTTCAATGTCGAAATTGTCGGCGTGAAACAGAATCCGGTGCAAGGCCTGAAGCACGTAAAAATCCAACCGCGCGCCGTTGGTTTCAACCGTAGCCAGTTGGGGCAACTCGACCGCGACAATTGGGCGATCGTTTTTCTGGTTGGAATCCAACGGCAATCCAGCGGCAAGATCCAACATCGCGGTGCCGTGCGATGCGTTGTATCCATGATGGCGGATGTACAAGCGTTCGAAAAATTTATGCGACGCAGATGATTTTAAAAACTGCATTTTTTTGATTATGCGATTGTCCGCAAACAACACAGCATCACCTTGAGAAATGGCTTTCAATGCCTCCACAAATCCGAGGACGTCATCATCTGGAAACCACTGTTGCAAGACTTCGAATTCTTCCCGAAATTGCGCAAGCACAGTTCTGAAAATTGCGCCCCGATCGCCGGTTTTAGGAATAAGTTCACTGGTCCCATCAAGCAGTTCAGGCAAAATACTCACCAACTTCATGGTGCGTGTATGCCATCCCTCGTTTGTCGAAATGTTCCGAAGCAGGTGATAAAACGCCGTTTCACTTGCGGTGTTTTGCAACATGCCATTGATCTGTTGACCTGTGAATTCTTGACCAATGACGACGGCGGTTGTCCCGTCCTGATTATTGAATCCTTCCACACCTTGGCGCCAGAAATGCGTGATACGCGTGGTGTTTTCAGTTTTGCGAAACCGTTCGTGTGCGATGCCCATCGTGTCATCAATAACGCCTGTCAAAACCACGCGTTTGCAGATTTTGTGTGTTTTGGGCACCTCGTGCGTGTCGGCGACCTTCGCATTTGGCATCGACAAAAGCACGAGGCTGGATCGGGGCACAAGCGGCCCGATTTGCACAATCTCATAAAGGCTTTTGCCTTGTTCAGTCTTTAGCTCTTTGTGGGCTTCGTGCGCGAGGCGGTAGATGAACAAATACCGGTAAACCCTGGCGTCTTCTTCACTTGCCTCGCCTTCAACGATCATGTCCAGCAACCTCAGACTGTCTTGACCGATGATGGATGCATTGGGCGTTGAAATGATCGTTCCACGTAAAATCTGGGCGTTTTTGGCATAAGGGTTTTTCGCGCCCGCAACCTTGGGGCCTTTTTTCACCCGAATGTAGACGGGTTTCCAAAGGTTATCAGGGTCCTCGCAAAGAACTTTGGGCCGCGTCGCATCTTCCCAATGGGAATAGGGATCATCAAAAGTTTTTGACTGACCGCTTCGATTATAGTCACTTTTTTCCCAGCCCATCTCGCGCTCCCGAATGTGATTGTTGAATTCAGGATGCCCCCAAGGCGTGTTTATTTCCACTGGTGATGTTGGGTTTAACGGAGAATTCACGCTGCCCCATGGCACGATTGACGGCGGGATCACGGTCTGTGGCTAAGTGTCGATGACCCAAGCTGCACAAGACTGCAGTTTGGATATCGAACCTATAAACAGGAGAGCGAAATGCTTCGACCAAACCAGTATCGACCAAAGCTTGATGGACAAGACGCACTAGAAAACGAGCGCCGCGTGCGCCTTGCTGCCATTGAAAAAATGGCTGACACCGACAGTTTTCCGGCCCCGATTGTGCATTCAAACGGCGAAGAACAGGCCTATTCCCTGAACCCCGTCACCAGTTTTACCAAAGGGTTGCCGCATAACCTGATGGGGCAGGTGTCGGCGCAGGATTACGAAACGTTTGTGAAACTATTGTCCGCGCCGCCTGCGCCCGAGGGTGCAACTGATTTTGACGCAAAACTAGGGCCACAAGCCCCCGGTTTGGAGGCGTACACATTCGTGCGGAGCAACCCGACTGCGGATAGTGGAAAACCGCGTAAATGGGAAAGCCCGTGGGGCGGTTTGAACGCCGACGTCATGGGAACACCGCCTGCCGGTGTTGCGATGCCACCAGCCCCGCCTTTGGGAAGTTCGGAATTGACGGCCGAATTGGCAGAGGTCTATGCGATGGCCTTGTTGCGGGATGTGTCGTTCAAGAATCTTGAAGATCCAGATTACACAGTCAACATCGACGGCACAGGTTTCACAGTTCAGGAATTGCTCGATGAATTGAACCAGCTGCCGTGGTTTGACACATCAAAAACAGCCATCAGTTTTGATCCAAAGGCGAATGCGTCACGAACGTTAAACCGCGAAGAAAAACGCCGCAGGGCAGCGCGGTATGGCGACGGGCCAACCCAATTGACGGTGCAAAACCTGTTTCGCGGAAGCACTGATGGCGCACGGACCGGCGCGCATATTTCGCAGTTTTTGCTGTTGGGCACAGGTAAGGATTTGGTGGATCAAGAAGACGGCCTGATTTCATTTGGCGCACAATCAATCAGTCAAAAACTAAAGCCTGATATGGCCGACCTTGATTACATGACAAACTATTTGGAGTGGCTGGATGTGCAGAATGGTGCGAACTTTAAAAACGTGCCCAAAACGCCTACGCCTGCGCCGCAATTCGTGACCACGCTGCGGGATATGGCAAGCTATGTGCACGTGGATCAGCTGTATCAAGCGTACTTTAATGCGGCCCTGATGATGCTGGAACAAGGCGCATCTTTTGGCAGTGGATTGCCGAACGCGATGAAAGAAAATCGTACAGGATTTGCCACGTGGGGTGGTCCACATCTGTTGTCTTTGATGGCCGAAGTCGCGTCTCGTGCGTTGCGTGCTGTGCGTCGTCAAAAGTTTCAGATCCACCGCCGTGCTCGCCCCGAAGCGATCGCTGCTAAACTGACGCTTTATGCAAACGGGTATGAAACATCTTTGGGTGCAGCGGCCCCGCGGATGGGTTTGATGCTGGACGAATTGCGCACGCATACGCCACGTTTGTTGGGGTGGATTGATCGCAAAAACCAACAAAATAACGCGCAACCGCTCTCGGCGCGCGGCTTGGCTCAGGCGAATACTCCGATCCCGCCAACGATAACGGAACACCTGTTTTTACCCATGGCATTTGCCGAAGGATCACCGATGCATCCTGCCTATGGCGCGGGTCACGCGACGGTTGCGGGTGCGTGCATTACGGTCTTGAAGGCGTTCTTTGAAACCGTCGATGCGCATGGCACACAAAAGCCGTTCGGGTCCTTGGGTCTGCATGATTCAAAGGTGGGCGCAGTCGATCTTTTGACTGACACTGATCTAGGTGGCGCAAACACGATCTCCGGCGAATTAGACAAGTTAGCAGCGAATATTTCCATCGCGCGAAACATGGCTGGCGTGCATTACTATTCGGATTACTATGACAGTCTTCGGATGGGCGAACGGATTGCGACAAGCATTCTGTGCCAACAGCTTTTGACCTCTCCCGAGGCGACTGAAATGCGGTTTATCGACTTTGATGGCCGATTGGTCCGGCTGAATGCAACGGTCAAAACCGATATCCGTTTCCCGAATGCGGTCGAAACCCAAAGCGATCTAAGCGTGCAAATCTTGCCGCATATGGAATCGATGCAGGTGCGCGATTGGTGGGCGGATCATCTGCCCGATAGCGACGATTTGATCGCCTAGTATAGTTTTGAGGGATGCGTGACTTTACGGTTTCTCCCGCCTGAATTTACGCCTTAGAAACCTTCAAAATTTGATCAAATTCAGCAGGCGCTTTTATCAGCGCCTGCTTTTTAACACTGTATTCACGATGCGCTGACGTCCGGTTGATTGCCTTTTGCGATGGTTCCCTTGTGTTGACCAAAAACACGAACAACCAACAACAGAGGAAAATATTATGTCTGGTAAATTGAAAATCGATCGCGTGTTTGCAGAATTTGAAACCAACGTGCGCGACTTTGAAAAAAGCGACGATATCCTGGATATCCTGACGGGCCTGATCGCGGAACTGCACCAGAACATGGGTGCATACATTGGCGGCAAATTTGTGTCTGTTTGGCTAGGTGAAGGTGAACGTGACACCGGAAAGTCAGAAAACCTGGACTTGATTTTCGTCAATCAAGACGACGATTTTTTCGACATTATCCTGCGTCAGCACGGTGCGCTTCCGATTTCTGGCGGCACGCTTTCCCCGGCTGAAACCGTGACTGTGACGCATGATATCGTGAATGGGTACCGCGCTTTGGTAACCGTTGACGCGGATGGGTACGAGACACGCTACGAATTTGACGGTGCCCGTTATGTTCCGGTTTCGGAGCTGGCAGCAATTCCGGCGTCGTTTGGTCGTCGCAAAATGATGCGCTAAAATTGGCAATTTTCGGGGTCAAACGCCGCGCATTTATGGACCCAAATCGGGATCAAAAAAGCCGGCATTTGGTTCCGAATTTTTCAGCCATCACCCGATGAATCCAAAGGATAATCCCATGCGTTTCCCGATCTTATTTTGCCTTGTTGCGAGCCTTGGCTCCGGCTGCAGCATGGCCCCGCCCATTTTGTCGACCTCACTGTCCACCTCAACTGCGCAAAACACTGCGGTTGAGGGGCTGATGTATTTCTTGCCCAAAAGCTTCGTTCACATCGAAGTTAAACCCGACACCGGCACCAAAATGATGCTGACGGCTAGCATCAAGCAAAAGCCCAATCCGTTGCGTGGGTTTGTCGCGCAGACCAAATTCAATTCATTCGCAAATGATATTTATAAAATGGAAACCAGCGCTGAGGGGTTGTTAAGCGTGGTGTCCACCGACACAACCGACGTCACGCCAGCGACGGTTGAACAGGCCACTTCGGGGATTATTGATGCGATCGCCGGTCCACAATTTTTGACGCGTATGGTGTCTTTACCGCCAAAAGAACCTGTGGATGTGTTGCTTGATCCGTGGGAAATCGCTTCGAATCCGAACCAGACACAAAACATTCATGGCGTCGATGTAACGGTCAAATTTGATGATCCAAAATTGAACGCACTGGCAAAAAACAGGCAACGTCCTGCGGTCCTTCCTTGTCCAATGGATGCAAGCATTTGCGTGCCCATTCTGACAACCGCACAAGTCAAAGTACACGTCGGTGACGCGCATTCAAACTTTGTCATGGTGTTGGCCCATCCCAGCGCCACAATGGGTATCAAACTGCAACGCCGCGCCTGTGTGCAAACCAAAACGTCGCTGGCGTTAAGTGACGGTATTTTGACCAACTATGACATCGATAAGCCAAGTGAAGTTGCCGCGTGTTTGTCGATCCCGCTGGATATCCTGAGTGCGATTATCAGCGCGCCAATCGAGGCTATCACGGGGCGTAACGCACGGATCACGGCGCAAACGACCCTGCTGACAAATCAAAAGGCTTTGTTGGATGCGCAAAAGGCATACCTTGATGCGATCAATGATCAGGACGACGAATAGGTAGGGGTCATGGCCGCTGGGTGTGATTTTAAAAACAGCACAAGCAAACCGGCCATGACCGCCAGCCAAATTGACCCTGTCCAAACCAGATCATAGGTTCCTGTCGCTGAAAAAATGTAACCGCCCAAAAAGGCACCCAGTGCGCCGCCAATTGCGTGCCCCGCCGAAATCAACCCCATCGCGAGCCCCATCATTTTGATGCCCACGTGGCTGGCCACCAAACTTGCGGTGACGGGAACAGTAGAATAATCGACGGCACCGAACAGGACGGCGAACAGGAACAACATCTCGATGGATGTCCCGGGAAGACTGCCAAGCAAGACAAACGTCAGCGCCCTGAGCATGTAAATCGCGGCCAGCAACATGGGGCGATTGACGCGGTCCGTCAGCCAGCCAGCGGCGATCATTCCGGCAAGGTTCACGAGCGACAATAACCCATAAGCCGTCGCGCTTGGGATGGGTGGAAACCCGCAGAACGACGCGAACGGCAACAGGTGGGTTTCGATAACGCCTGTGGTGGTGAAACCGCACAGCAGAAAGCTCCAGAACAGCAAATGAAATGCAGGTTGTCGCACGATCACTGCAAAATCTTGCCCCATACTGGATGGGGTTTCGTCGATGTCGGTTTGGTCGTCTGATGGCACATCTGCGCGCAGGCTCATTGTGATGCAGGGGATCAAAGCGAGGCTCGCAATTGCCAAGGCACCAAAGCTCCAGCGCCAACTTGCGAAGGCGAGCAAAGCGGCGATCAACGGCACAATCAGGAACTGTCCACCTGTCGCCCCCGATGTGCCGATGCCCGTGGCCAAACCTTGATGCGTCGAAAAACTGCGGGTGACGGCGGTTGCCACAACATGCGTGGCGACGATGCCAAACCCGACAGCGCAAAAGCCCGCGAACCCGATGATAAACATCAATTTCCCGTTCATGAGCGCGACAATTGCGCAGCCAATGCCCAGCAATCCCATCCCCAGATTTAGTGTGAATTGTGATCCTCGGCGATCAACTAGGCGTCCTGCAAATGGCGCTACGATCGCCATAACCACCAGTGCCGCCGCGCCAACGCCGGATATGTAGCTGCTGGTCCAGCCAAATTCGGACTGCCAAACCGGCATGATTAAACCAAGGGCTGCGCGGCTGGAAAATGCCAGCGATAAAGCCAGAAATCCAAACACAACGACGGTCCAGTTTTGGCGGGGTAATGGGGCTGCGATGTCTGACATGTGTGTCTCCTTGTGAAGACGGCATGTCACGAAATTACAAATGTGACGAACGAAAAACTAGCAAGATGACTTTAGCTGAACTAAAGTGATTTATGGCCATTCGCATTCAAGATCTGTATACATTTCACGTCGTTGCCCGAACTGGCGCAATGCAGGACGCCGCGCATGAACTTGGCGTGACGCCCGGTGCGATCAGTCAACGCATTCGCGCGGTTGAGGAACGTCACGGCTTGCGTCTGTTTGCCCGCAGTAAAAACGGGATCACGCTGACTGCTGCAGGGCTTGAGCTGCAATCTGATATCAGCGCTGCGTTTTCGACAATCGAAACTGCCAATGGCAAACATTTTTTGTCGCCACACGATACAGTTCGGATCAATTCCTGTGCGACGTTTGCGCATTCGACGCTGGTTTCAAGCTTGGGGCGGTTTGCCGATTCACACCCCACAATCAAAGTGTCAGTTGAGACCGAAGATCGCATGGTTGATCTAAAATCAGAACCGGTTGATCTGGCGATCCGACACGAACTTACGACTTATCCAGGGGTAGCGTGCGAATGGTTGTGTTCGCCGGAACTTGTGCTGGTTGCGAGCCCGCGTTTGCTAGACCGGCATGGCCCGCTGAATGATCCTGCTGACTGTTTACGGTACAAATTGCTACCCGATACGACGGGCAAAGATTGGTCAGTCTGGTTCGCGGCAAATGGCATTGACGCAGCCAAGGCACAGTATGGCACCCAATATGGCAACGATTTTTTGACGGTCAAAGCCGCGATCGAAGGGCAGGGGTTGGCGTTGGTAAGTGATGTTTATGTGGCCGAAAGCCTGGCGTCAGGGCAGTTGGTTCGGGTGCTGCAAGCGTCTTGGCCGACCGAATTTGCGTATTACGTTGTCGGGCTGAACGACACGTTTAAACGGCCGTCTGTTGCTGCCGTCGTGAACTGGTTGAAAACGGATTTAAGCTGACGGCAAAACGACGTGACGACATAGTCGCGTTTACAGTTTCGTGAGGCGCAAGGTTTCGTGCCATAGTCGTTTTAAATTTTCACACCGGAGACACGATTATGTCAGAGGCTTTGGTCGCAGATTTTGATCAGCAGATCGCACGCGAAACGTTAGAAACCCGCGCGGCCTGCGGGGCGACTGCGCTGCGTGAAATCGGGGCAGGTGTCGATGTGCCAGTCGCCGTCATCATGCGTAACGATCTGGCACAGCTTGAAATTATGCGCGCCGCGGCCTTGGCGGGAACGGTGATTGTCGCGCTGAATTGGCACGCTGCAGCAGATGAAGTCGCGGCAATTTGTGACGACAGTGGCGCACAGTTTGTAATCATTCATCGCGATTTAATCGCAGGTCTGGAACCTGCATTAAACGGGCGCGTGGTGATTGGTGTTACGCCTGACGCGGCCCTTCGCGAGGCTTATGAAATCGATCCGGTCAATGCAGCCCACAGCCCTGATGCACTGGAATGGAGCGCGCTGGTCGACGCCCACGCGCCACTTGAACCGCGCGAAATGATGCGCCCGTTGATGCGCTACACGTCTGGATCAACAGGTGCCCCCAAAGGGGTGCGGCGCGTGGGGTCTGGTCCGCGCAAAGATTTCGAAGACGTCTTGCGCCGCGTTGGCACCGAAATGCTGCTGTTGAAACCAGGGTCACGATTTTTCACCGCCGCACCAATCTACCATTCTGCACCTTCTACGCTGACCAGTGCCGCGTTGGTCACGGAGGGGGTTTCGACCTTTGTTGCGCCCAAATTCGAACCCGAAGCGTTTTTGGCCACGATCCAAGCACAGCAGATCACGCACATCTATTTGGTCCCCACAATGATGAGCCGGA
The DNA here is from genome assembly GCA_047626725.1 of Ascidiaceihabitans sp. Taxonomy (GTDB): domain Bacteria; phylum Pseudomonadota; class Alphaproteobacteria; order Rhodobacterales; family Rhodobacteraceae; genus Ascidiaceihabitans. The sequence goes on along the minus strand of JBLHSG010000020.1, from coordinate 11,954 downwards.
TGTTGAAATTGCCCGACGAGGTAAAGGCGCTTTACGATTTGTCGTCGGTCGAATTCTGCGTTTCCACGGGCTCTCCTTGGCCGCATGATTTAAAGGTTGCGATGATCGATTGGTGGGGGCCGGTGTTTTGGGAAAGCTATGGCGCAACCGAAATCGGATTTATGACGATGGTGTCATCCGCAGACGCGCTGGCCCGTCCCGGAACCGCGGGGCGCATGCAGATGGGCGGGACTGTGTTGATTTTGGATTCTGATGGAAACAAGCTGGCGGCTGGCGAAGTTGGCGAAATCCATGCGCGCTTGGATGCCTTTGGCGGGTTTGATTATTCCAACGATAAGGCAAGTCGACTTGCCGCAGAAAAGCACGGCCATATTTCGGTAGGCGACCTTGGTTGGGTGGATGAGGACGAGTTTCTGTTCATCACGGATCGCAAAAAGGACATGATTATTTCAGGTGGTGCAAACATTTTTCCTGCCGAAATTGAGGCGGTGTTGATGCGTGCGCCTTTCATCCGCGACGTGGCGGTTTTTGGGGCACCGCACCCTGAATTTGGTGAACAGATCGTCGCGGCAATCGAAGCATCCGACGGGTGGGACGCAAATACGCAAGAGGTGATGGCGTACTTGGATGGCAAGTTGGCGCGCTTTAAACAGCCACGCATTATCGACTTTCATGCGGCGCTACCACGCGAGGACAGTGGTAAGATTTTCAAGCCAAGATTGCGTGCGCCGTATTGGGAAAACGCGGGGCGCAAAATTTAGGCGACTTGTTTTGCCTGCCGTTCTCGCCATGCGATAAACAGACCTGATGCAAAGATTACCGACGCTCCAATCCACGTGAAGATGTCTGGAATTTCGGCAAAGAACCACGCGCCGATGAGGGCTGTCCAGATCAATTTAAGAAAATCAAACGGCATCAGCGCTGTAGGGTCGGTTTCGCGCAATGCTTGGCTAAGGGACATTTGCGCAATGGTGCCGAACAGGCCGATCAACGCCATCCAGCCAAGGGTCTGCAGGCCAAATGGCTGCCAAACCCAAAGTGCGGGCAGGATCGAAAACACCCCCAGAAAAATGCCCATATAGGCGACAATTGTCAGGCTGGATTCCGTGCGCGACAGCACCTTGATAATCACCATGGCAACGGCCCAAAGCGCTGCAGCACCGGTGACCAACAGCGCGCCGGTATCGATAGCGATAATACCGGGCCTTAGGATAATCAACATGCCCGCAAAGCCAAACACAATGGCCATCCAACGGTGAATCCGAAACCGTTCACCAAGGATCAGGACCGCAAGGACCGCCATAAATATCGGCGCGGTAAAACTGAGGGCGGTGACCTTTGCCAGCGGTGAAATTGACAGGGCGGTAAAGAACATCAGCATGGCACCAATGTTAATCACACCGCGCAGCGCATGCAATCCGATCCGGTTTGTACGCAGCACCGAAAACCGTGAACGCATCAAAAGCGGAAGAAGAAAAACCAGCCCAAAGATATTGCGAAAAAAGGCGATTTGAAACGGTGGCAGGACATCTGAGACAAAGCGCACCAGCCCGTGCATAACCGAAAACGCGACGGTCGAAACGCACATTAAAATGATGCCGCGCAAGGCTGGAGTTTGTCGATTCCAATGCGCAGAAAGGTTTTGAACCCCTGAGACGGGCGTTGTCATCTTGTTAAATGTCCCCAAATAGCGTGGCGATTTTATGTGCTGATGCGCGTCGTTCTTGCTTAACCAGCCAAGCGCATTTTGGCAAATTTCGTGCGATTTGGCATTTGGGTTGGAAATTCTGCGCGCATTTCATATGCTAAACACCAGTGTTTTATCAAGGTGATGCAGAAAATGTCGACAGAACATCCAAATCCACAGCGCCGTATCGTTTCATCACGTCATTTGGCCGAAGGCGACGGTTGGGAGGCATCCGAAGTCGAATTTGGCATGATCATCGCCCACAACGCGTTTTCACGGTGGATGACGCGCTGCATGTCGGCGGCTGGCAATACTGATTTGACGCCGCTGGAAATCCTTGTGCTTCACAATGCCAACCACCGTGGTCGCGACAAACGCCTGACTGATATTTGTTTTCTGCTGAATATTGAAGACACGCATACGGTCAATTATGCCCTGCGAAAATTGCTGAAAATGGAGCTGCTGTCGTCTGAAAAACGGGGCAAAGAAGTGTTTTACAGCACATCACAAGCGGGCGAAAACCTGTGCGAAGCCTACCGCGAAGTGCGCAAGCGCTGCTTTCTTGACGGGTTATCCCGATTGGATATGACGGGCGAACAAATGCGCGATATCGCGGCCAGCCTGCGCACCCTTTCGGGGCAATATGATCAGGCCAGCCGCGCTGCAGCGTCGCTTTAGTTACCCATAAGGCCGGGCAGGAACGTCACGATTTTCGGAAAGATACTGATCAGGACGACGCCCAACAGCAGTAGTAAAAAGAACGGGAATGCGGCTTTTGCAATGCGCAAAATGTCGATTCCCGTCAAGCCTTGGATCACGAACAGGTTGAACCCGACCGGGGGGGTGATCTGGCTCATCTCGACCACGATAACGAGGTAAATGCCGAACCAGATTGGGTCGATCCCGACGGCTGTGACCATGGGCATAATGATCGATGTTGTCAGCACGATCACGGAAATTCCGTCTAGAAAACAGCCCAGTATGATGAAAAATATCGTCAATGCGACCAGTAAGGCAGTCACTGACAGGTCCAAACTGGAAATCCACGAGGCCAAGTTTCGCGGCAATCCGGTGAACCCCATCGACACCGACAAAAACGCGGCCCCCAACAGGATCAACGCGATCATGCAAGACGTGCGGGTCGCCGACATTACGGCTGCGCCGAACAAGGACCAACTGAACGCGCCCGACGACCATGCAAGGATGGTGGCAAGCACAACGCCCAACGCGGCGGCGTCTGTGGGGGACGCCAATCCGCCATAAATCGACCCGATCACACACCCAATCAGCAATGCGACTGGCACCAAACGACGCGAGGCCCGAAGTTTTTCTTTGAACGAATAGGTTTGGTCCATTGGTGGGATCAAATCGGGGTTCATCCATGCCCGCACAGCGACGTAGCCCGCGAACAAAGTGACCAACATGACGGCTGGCAGAATGCCTGCGATGAACAGGCGTGCGATGGATTGTTCAGTGGCCACGCCGTAGACAATTAGGATAATCGAAGGCGGAATCAGCAGGCCCAAGGTCGCCGAACCGGCAAGGGTGCCAATGATCAGGCTTTCTGGGTATCCGCGCTTTGTCAGCTCTGGAATAGACATGCGTCCGATGGTGGCGGCGGTTGCGGCAGATGATCCTGACACTGCGGCAAAAATCGAACAGCCAAAGACGTTGACGTGCAACAAGCGACCGGGCGCACGGCTGAGCCATGGGGCCAGACCGGTGAACATATCATCGCTCATCCTTGATCTAAGCAGGATTTCACCCATCAGAATAAACAGCGGTAACGCGGTTAACGGCCAGCTGTGTGAATGCCCCCAAAGGGTCGAGGCAAGGACAAGACCGGAGGGCGCATTGGAAAACAAAACCAGTCCGGTCAGGCCAACAATCGTCAATGAAACGGCAACCCAAACACCAGCCGCAAGCAGCCCGATCAAAAGCGCAAGCAGGGTCAGGGCAATCATAGGATCAGTCATAATTATACCTCATCCGGGGTTGAAAGAATGGGCTCGCCGGCCTGTATCAATTCAACAAATGTGTGCAGGATCGCGACCAATAACAGTGTAATGCCAAAGGCGGCGACGCTTTGCGGGATCCACAGGGCGACAGGGACGATGCCGTTTGACACATCACCGTAATGCACGCTTTCCAGAACCAGACTGCCGACAAACCACGCGGCGTATCCGATGACGACGGCGGCGACGATCAGCACGACCCCCTCCATAAAGAATTGCGCGCGTTTTGGCAGTCGACTGGTGACAAGGTTAACGCGGATGTGGCCGCCAGCCCGCAGCGTGTGGGCAAGGGCAAGAAACGTCGCACCTGCCAGCATAAAGCCGGAAAAATCAGCATAGGACGGGATGGTAGATGGCAGCGTGCCGGGGCTTAGCCGCCCAAACGCGTTCAGCACAATTTGGCCGCTGATCAACACGCAAATACACAGGATCAAACCGCCCGAAATCGCGCCGCAAATGTCATAAATTTTCTGAAGTAGTCGGCCCATGATGCCAATGCCCCTTAAGATAAAAAGAGGCCGGCACCAGTAATTTGATGCCGGCCGTTCGCTACGCGTGTTCTTAGTTGTTGTAGGCGTCCAGAATGGCCAGCGCGCTTTCTGATGCGTTTGCTTTCCAGTTCGACAACATCGTGTCACCGATGCTTTGCAGGCCGCTGATCAGTTCGGCGCTGGGCGCATAAACAGTGATGCCATTTTCAGCAAGGGCCGCTGTCATGGTTTCTGCTTCGGCCGCGGACATGTCCCAACCGCGTGTTTGTGCAGTTTCAGCAGCGGCAAGAACGACAGTCTGAGTATCGGCATCAAGGCCATCAAACATGCGTTTGTTTACGACAACGATGTTCTTCGGAACCCATGCATTGATCGGTGTATAGTGGCTGACAAAATCCCAAGCGGTCGAATTTACGCCAGTGGACGGCGACGTGATCATGGCTGCAACTTGGCCTGTCGCGAATGCTTGCGGGATGTCGGATGCTTCGATTTGTACGGGCGCTGCACCGGCAAGCGTCGCGAATTCTTCGAGCGCTGCGTTGTAGGCGCGGAACCGCAAACCGTTCAGGTCTTTGACCGTTGCGATTTCACCGTTTGTGTACAAACCTTGTGCGGGCCAAGGCACCGAGAACAATGGCATCAAGCCCTGTTCTGCCAATAATGCAGTGATTACAGGCTGTTGCGCTGTCCACAATTTTGCCGCGTCATCATAGCTGGTCGCGACAAACGGTTGGCTGTCGATGCCGTATGCCAAGTCTTCGTTCGATAGGCGCGACAAAAAGAACTCGCCCAATGGCACAGAACGGTTGCGCACGGCGGCTTTGATTTCTGAATGCGGGAACAGTGAACCGGCGGAATGGATGGTGATATCGAGGTCGCCTTTGGTCGCTGTGCGGACGTCATCGGCGAACTGAATTATGTTCTGTGTGTGGAATGTTGCGTCGCCATATGGCGTTGGCATGTCCCAGTTTTCGGCGGTGGCGGTTGACGCGAATGCGATTGCTGCGGCGCAGATTATCGTATGTTTCATTGAATTTCTTTCCCTGAAGATATCGGTTTAGCCCGAATCTGTTGCTTACATAACATTGACAAATTGTCAGCGTTATACCGATAAAGCAACAATAATTTGATTCGGGAGACGATACGATGGATGTGACGTGCAAAGATAAGTGGCAGTTTTGGGTTGATCGCGGTGGCACCTTTACCGATATCGTCGCGCGCCATCCCGACGGTGCCCTGCACACGCATAAACTGCTGTCGGAGAACCCCGAAGTGTATCCAGATGCTGCGGTGCATGGGATCAAAACGCTGCTTGGCCTTGGTGCGAATGACCCAATTCCGAATGGCCAGATCGCCGCGGTAAAGATGGGCACGACCGTCGCTACCAACGCGTTGCTTGAACGCAAGGGCGAACGCACGTTGTTGATGATTACCAGGGGTTTGGGTGATCTTTTGCGTATCGGTTATCAGAACCGGCCCAACCTTTTTGACCTTCAGATCACGCTGCCAGAACTATTGTATGAAGAGGTCATCGAGGTCGATGAACGTGTTGATACCGACGGCGATATCATTGCGCCGCTGGATGTGAACGCTGCGCGGCAGGCGTTGTTGCAGGCCCATAAAAACGGGTACCGGTCCGTCGCAATCGCGCTGATGCATGGCTATCGTTACACCGATCACGAGGTGCAGTTGGGTGAAATCGCGCGGGAACTGGGTTTCTCGCAGGTGTCCCTTAGCCATCAGGCAAGCCCACTGATTAAGCTGGTGTCGCGGGGCGACACTGCTGTTGTCGACGCGTATTTGTCGCCGATTTTGCGACGCTATGTCGAACAGGTGGCTGACGCGCTGAATGCGGCGAACGGTGGCTGCGACAGCTTGATGTTTATGCAATCAAACGGTGGGCTGACGGATGCGCGCCTGTTTCAAGGCAAGGACGCGATCCTGTCTGGCCCAGCCGGCGGCGTCGTTGGCATGGTGCGCACAGCCGCAGAGCAAGGATTTGACAGGCTGATCGGCTTTGACATGGGCGGTACGTCAACCGATGTGTGCCATTACGCGGGTGAATTTGAACGCTCGTTTGAAATCGAGGTGGCAGGCGTTCGAATGCGCGCGCCAATGATGTCAATTCACACAGTTGCGGCGGGCGGCGGGTCTGTTTTGTCGTACAGTGATGGGCGAATGCAGGTCGGTCCAGAAAGCGCAGGCGCAAATCCTGGCCCCGCATCTTATCGTCGTGGCGGGCCATTAACCGTCACTGATTGCAACGTGTTGTTGGGCAAATTACAGCCCTCACAATTCCCGTCTGTCTTTGGTCCTAACGCGGATCAACCCCTCGATGCAGATGTTGTTCGCGAGAAATTTGCAGTGTTGGCGGCCCAGATTGGCGGCGATAAATCGGTCGAAGACATTGCCGAAGGGTTCTTGCGCATTGCTGTTGAAAATATGGCCAATGCGATCAAGAAAATCAGCGTTCAACGTGGCTATGATGTGACGAAATACACGATGAATTGCTTTGGTGGGGCCGGTGGTCAGCATGCCTGTCTTGTGGCGGATGCGCTGGGTATGGAAAGCATTTTCATTCATCCGTTTGCGGGGGTTTTGTCGGCCTTCGGAATGGGGCTTGCCGATGTGCGCGCAATTCAGGAATACCAGTTTGCCAAACCGATTGATCAGGTGAATGATGCCAAAATTGCCCTAAACGCATTGGTCGAACAGGTCGAAACCGAGGTCCGGCAACAGGGTATCAACGCGCAAGATATTCGTACGGTAACCATGGCGCACATTCGTACTGACGGCGCACATCAAACGCTTGAGGTTCCATTTGGAACGCCATCTGAAATGACCCTGAATTTTGATGAGGCCCATCGCCAGCGTTTCGGATTTGTGCCAACTTATGCGTCCTTAATCATTGATTTGTTGACCGCGGAGGCGATTGGATCGACCGGCGAGGCAGTCACAATTCCGCCCGTTATGCCCAATAAAAACGCGCCCAAAAACATCGGCACACAGACAGCAAAAATGTTCAGTATGGGTGCGTGGCACGATGCCCCTCTCGTTGATCGCGCGACGTTGATACACGGTCAAACTGTGGACGGTCCCGCCATTTTGACTGAACCGACCGGCACCAACATTCTGGAACACGGCTGGCAAGCAGAGGCCACAACAGGCGGTAATCTGATCTTGCGCCGGATGGTTGCGATTGACCGAAAAGAGGCGATTGGCACCACGGTTGATCCCGTCATGCTCGAGGTGTTCAACAACCTGTTTATGTCCATCGCCGAACAGATGGGCGCGACGCTCGCCAACACTGCGTATTCCGTAAATATCAAGGAACGCTACGATTTTTCCTGTGCGATTTTTGACCACAACGGTGATCTGGTTGCGAACGCGCCGCACGTTCCGGTGCACCTTGGGTCGATGTCAGAAAGCGTGCGCAGGGTTCTGGCGCAGAACGCGGGCAACATCCAGCCGGGCGATGTTTTCATGATGAATAACCCCTACAACGGCGGCACGCATTTGCCGGATGTGACGGTCATTACGCCTGTGTTTGATGATCAAGGGCGCGACATTATTTTTACTGTCGCATCGCGAGGGCATCACGCGGATATCGGCGGCACAACCCCTGGATCGGCCCCGCCTGACAGTCGCCATATCGAAGAAGAGGGCGTGCTGATCGACAATTTCCTGTTGGTCAAAGCAGGCACACTACAGGCGCAAGCGGCCCAAGATTTGCTGGCATCGGGTAAATACCCCTGCCGGAATGTCGATCAAAATATGGCCGACCTTGCTGCTCAAATAGCGGCAAACGCTACGGGCGTCGCAGAGCTGACAAAGATCACGCGGCAGTTTGGTTTGGGTGTCGTGCATGCCTACATGGGTCACGTTCAAGACAACGCTGAGGAAAGCGTGCGCAGGGTTCTGGATGTCTTGCATGACTGCGCATTCACCTATCCGCTCGACAGTGGTGCGCAGATCAAAGTTGCGATTTCGGTCGATAAAACCAACCGCGAAGCGACGATCGATTTCACCGGAACATCCGATCAAGACCCGTTCAATTACAACGCACCTTTGGCCATTTGCCGCGCAGTTGTTCTGTACGTTTTCCGCACGCTGGTTGGTTCGAATATCCCGATGAACGAAGGGTGTTTAAAACCGCTGAACCTGATTGCGCCCGAAGGGACGATGATCAATCCACGCGCACCGGCGGCCGTGATTTCAGGCAACACCGAAGTCAGCCAAGCCATCGCGGACACGCTGTATGGCGCGCTGGGTGTAATCGCGGGCAGCCAAGGTACGATGAACAATTTTGTCTACGGCAACGAAACATTCCAGAACTACGAAACGATTTGTGGCGGTACTGGCGCGGGCGATGGATTTAATGGGGCAAACGCGGTGCACAGCCACATGACCAACACGCGCATGACCGATCCAGAGGTGCTGGAAACGCGGTTCCCTGTGCGGGTGGATGAATTTTCTATCCGCAAAAATTCTGGCGGAACGGGCGCGTTTTTGGGCGGCGAAGGCATCGTGCGCAAGCTGTGCTTTCTTGCGCCAATGACCGCGACGGTGCTGTCATCCCATCGCAAAATCCCACCACATGGCGCTGCAGGTGGCGGGGTTGGTGCGACCGGTGAAAACTATGTCGTTCGACTGAACGGCACCCACGAAATTCTTGAGGGCAACGATGTTGCACAGATGGAACCAGGTGATGTGTTTGTCTTGAAATCACCCGGCGGTGGCGGTTTCGGGGCCTCCTGATGGTATGCTGTTGGCCCTGCGGCGGGCTGACAGCACGATGGCTGTGACCACTGCACTTGCACCCAAAACGTTGGGCAAAATCGCCATTGGCCAATACGCGCCAATGCCACCAGCGATCAAAAGACCAAGCGTCAGAGGGCCAAGCGGGCCTTCTGCGTAGCGTTGGATCAAGGCGTTTGTGGCGTAGATTCCGAACAGGGAAAAGAACCCGATTTGCAGGATTTCGATCAATCCGCCAGAGATTAAGGGCGTGTAGGCAAACAGCAGTGGGACAACGTACAGACCCTTGGCGATTTTCCAGCTTTCGAACCCTGTCGCCATGGGCCGCGACCCTGCGATGCCGGCGGCAGTGAACGCGGCGAGGCAAACAGGTGGCGTCACATTACTGTCTTGGCTGAGCCAAAAAACGATCAAATGTGCGGTCAGCAAATAGGTGGTTTGCAAGGTCGGATCGACCATGATCGGCCGGATCGTGACAGCAATTTCAAACGGGATGTTACGGATCAATTCCCACGCCTCGGCCTTGGTCATTCCGATGGCCACTTGGGCGGCAAGCGGGTGATCCACCAGCGTGAACAGCGCAGATTTTGATGGATCAGAAATACCATCCATCAACTGTTGGGCAATCAACCCATCCGCCATGATACCCGCCAATGCAGGGGCCGTCAGAATTGCGAGGATAATATAGGCGGCCGTCACCGGAAGCCCCATGCCCAGCACCAAAGATGCCAGTGCGATCAATGCGATAGCCAACACAAGCGAGCCTTGCGACCACTGTGCGATCATCAATGAAAACCCGTTGCCAACACCGCTGGTGACGATTGCATTGTTCATAATTCCGATCGCGGTCAGCAAAATTGCGGTCATGATTGCGGACCTAATGCCGCTGACCAATGCCTCTGAAATTTTCGCAGGGCCCATGTTGACCGGCTTGAATGTGCCATCCTTGCTGAAGTGCGCGATAATGCTGGTGATCCAGGACGTGGCAATCAACGTGACGATGGCCCAGCATGCGGCATATGACGGCGTCACGCCTGACAACAACAGCCAAATCATGACGGTCAATGGCACGGCAAACACCAATCCGCCCGAGATCATTTTGCCGCGATCCACGCTTAAATCAATGTCGGCACCGGCGTCATATTTGACCGCCTCAATGCGCACAATAAACGCGACGGACAGGAAATACAGCAGGGCAGGGACCACCGAAACCGCAACGATTGTGCCATAGGGAATCGAAGTATAGCTCGCCATTACAAACGCGCCGGCGCCCATGATCGGTGGCATCAATTGCCCGCCAGTTGAAGCCGCGGCCTCGACCCCTGCGGCGAATTGTGGGCGAAAGCCATTTGATTTCATCAAAGGAATCGTGATCACGCCAGTCGATGCCGTGTTGGCGATGGCAGATCCAGAGATCGTACCGGTCAAGGCCGATGACAACACGGCCACAAACGCCGCGCCCCCTTTGATCCGGCCTGCGACGACCTTGGAGATTTCGATAACAAAATTACTGGCACCTGAGACAACCAAAAAGCCGCCAAAAATCATGAAGAGCGTGATGTTTGTGACCGAGATTTGGGCCAAAATGCCGAACATACCTTCGTCGTTGTATAGCGTTCGAAATAGCACATCGTCCAACGGCAAGCTGGCGGACCGGAACACGCCGGGCAGCATCGTGCCTAAAAACAGGATGTAGCTAAGGGACAAGATGATCAGAATCGGAATGACCCAACCGGACACGCGGCGCGATAAATCTATGCAGGCAAAGATCAAAAGCAGGCCTGCAGCCCAATCAACAAACGTGAACTGCCAGCCTAAACCTGTGACTGCCAAAGATCTCTCGTATAGTCCTGTTTCGGCCCAAGCGACCCAAAGTGCAGCCCCGGCGACCAGTAGGCCATAGGCAACATCGACACCCCAAGCCCATGCTTTATTTGATTTATTACCCCACGGACTAAGGGTGATTGAGGCCAGAAACGCAAAGCCCGCAAAGTGAATAGCGTTTTGCCAAAGGCCCGGTTCTGTCAAATAAACATTGGTCAAAACATGCCAGATCGCAAAGATCAATGTAAAGACAAGCACGAGGTGTTTAACCTGAAATTTCCCCTGCGGCATGTCCAAAAGGTCTGCGCGCGGCGTTGCGCTGTTTTCGATAGGCTGTGTCATCTGGTCCCCCCAAAACGACGAAAGGGGCGCCGTAAACCAGCGTCCCTTTCATAAATTGTATTGATTTATTTGGCGATCAGATGGGCAGGAATGGTCAAACCCATTTCAGTGTAAAACCGGGCCGCGCCGGGGTGCAAAGGTGCGGGTAGACCGCCCATCGCATTCTCGATTGCCATGGCTTTGGTCGCGGGATGAATTGCTTGCAAGAACGGCAAGTTTTCGTACATCGCTTTGGTCAACAGATACACATGCTCTTCGTTTACACTGGCATTCACGGCCAAAAAGTTTGGTTGCGCAATGGTGGTAACGTCGTCTGTTTGGCCGGGGTATGTGCCCGCAGCAATCGTGTATGGCACCCAAAGATTGCGGCCCCCATCCATGTCGCTACCTTGTTTGTCGGTCACATCAAGTATGGTAAATTTGCCCTCGTTCGAGGCCATCAATTTGGTGATGGCGCCTGTTGGCGGGCCAGATGGAATACCGGCAGCGACGGCCTGACCGTTTGCCAATGCATCAGCTGTTGGGCCGTAACCTGCCGAAATCAATGTGAAATCTGTTGCTAAATCCAAACCAAGGCCAGCCATTAGAACCGTGTTTGATCCAATCGTGCCTGAATTTTGTTTGCCCATACCAACGCTCATACCCTTAAGCGCCTTGAGATCGTCGACAGTGCCAGTCGCCGCCTTTTCCGTTGGAACGATGAATTGTTCGACGTTTTGCCACAGCATCGTGATCGAACGCAGATTGGTTTGCGGCTCGCTTACAGGACCGGTGCCTGTGATCGCATACGACCCGAACAGGCCTTGCAGAATTGCGAAATCGGCAGTGCCCGCAGAT
>JBLHSG010000019.1:0-83165 GCA_047626725.1 Ascidiaceihabitans sp. | reverse complement strand
CCATGGGGTAGCTCCTCTCATATGCAGATATCGACACCCGCAGTATAGCGCATCGCGACGCTGGTTGGAGCAAGAGCCATCCACCCCATCAGCTCTCCGCCACTTGTGTCGAATGGGCATGTCCGCTTTGGGCTGGGAGCGGTAATTAGGCGGGATCCGCAAGAACGGCGGCTTTGGGCCGTCTGTGACGCTCAAATCGGCGCTTGACCCCGCGATGCTGCGCAGCGGCTAATGGCAGCAGTGAGCCCATATTTGTACAATGCTGCGCTTTGAGTGAAGGTCTGCTTTTTGTTTTTCTTGTCGCGCAAAATTAGATGAGCAAGATGAGCAACTCAACGGTTTTGGGCGCATCGTGTGATGCGACCAAAACCTTATTGTTGGAATGACGTTCGTGTTTTCATACCCAATATCTCATCCGTGTGTTTCGTTTCTTAAGCCGGACCTACGTTTGCATCATACTCTTTAAGGATAGCCGCGGCATCATCTTTGACTGCCTCAAGAACGATCACGCCATTTTCGACCACGAGCTTATCGTCAAACCAAACAGTTGCCTTTGATGAGATCCCGTCAAAATGAGAGCTGGCGGTTTGGCCATGCGGCGGCATGTCCATAGGCGATGTGTGACCAAAACCAAAATCCACGCCACCCCAGATACGTTCGTCCTCGACGATTTCCCAGCTTAATTCGCGGACACCTGGGCAAAGGCCAATCATCATGTGGCTGATCTTAGACATGTTTTCTTCGTTAAAAGAGGCGATGTAATCACGCAGAACCTTGGATTCTTCGCCTTTATAGTCAACGATCTTGCCATCCTGCATGATGAATTCAACATGACCGCCTTTGAAAAGGTCAACATGCATAATCATGTCAAAAACGATGTTGCCCTGCATCGTGCCTGTCTTAGGAACGAGGTTTAGGTAACCGGGTGCCGTACCGAATTTTTTGGTTGAGAAATCACCACTGTCATAGTCGATGGTGTCGTCTGGGGTCGTTTCATAGGTCACATCTGTCCCATTTGCAGACTTCACGCGCACAGTCTTGGTGGTCGCTGCAAAGTCGGCCATTGTCTTTAGCACGTTCTCCATCTTTGCGATGTCATAGTTGCAAAAGACCCGTTCCAATGAATCGACAGAACTACCTGCAAACACATTGTAACGAATAGTGTCATTCTCTTTCATTACGCGTTCCCAGAGCGACGAATAAAGCATGAAGGCCTCGTTATATTCGATCCAGACATCCACATGTTTGAGGGCGGCTTCCAACGCCTCGGCAGGCCAATCAGGCATACCAGCCTGACCGTTATTTGTGGCCTGTCGGAACTGCAGGACCAACGGCTTGGCATCAACTTCGACGGCAGCCAAATAGAAGGCCTGCACCATTTCAGCATCTGACCCATCATCTGCGGTAATCGCGATGGTCTCTCCGGGTTTTACGGCGAACATTTCCTGAATGATCCGACGGGCGACGCTAAGGTGTTGATCGGAAACTTGCTGGGTCATTGTGAAATATCCTTTTGTGATGGGATGGAGGAGAGTGTTTTTTGCAGGATGCTCCAGACTTTTTGTACAGAGCTGATCTGAACCCGCTCGTCTGGCGAGTGAGCACCGAGAATGTTCGGGCCGTACGATACCATTTCGGTTTGCGGGAAGGTACCCGACAAGATGCCGGTTTCCAGCCCTGCATGGATGGCAATAACACCGGGTGGCTGGCCGATAACGTCCTCATACGCAGCGGACATCAGCGAAAGCAAAGCGCTGTCTGCGCGAGGCTCCCAACCGGGCGAGTCGTTTTCAGTGGTGATTGTCGCGTCGGTGGCGGCGAAGCTATGTCTGACCTGATCAACGATGCTTGGCTTGTGCTCTTCGATGCAGGTCCGTGCCAAACAAATGACGGACATGTGTCCGTCAGCGGCTCCTGCCACAGAAAGATTATTCGAGGTTTCAACCAAACCGTCCACATCAGAGCTCATGGAGTGAACGCCGCTTTTGACAGCGGTCATACGCCGACACAAACGCCCCTTCAGGCCAACCTAAGTCAGGTTCGGCGGCACTAACCCATTTCGCAAAGTCTGCCATCCTAGGCCGCTCTGAGAGTCGCACAGAACTAAGGTTGGCGAGTGCGGCCGATACCGCATTCAGCAAACCCGCCAAAATGCGCGGCATGACTGCATCTAATGCCTTGTTAAACTCTCCCTCAAAGGCCCGTTCTGACGGTGCTATCACTGGCAGGCTGACGACAATTGCGCGGTCTGCTAAACCTGGACGGTTGCCCCATGCCTCCAACGTGTCCTCGACATGTGCCTTGGCGCGGCCCAGTCCATTTAATGCGAGGTGCCTTGAGCCGATGTTGATGCGGATGCCTCACGGGTCTTTGGGGTGGGGCCGCTTGAACGCCCATGACGCGCCGTCTGGGCCACCGTCTAGCAAGAACTGATACCCTGACCCACCGTGATGTTTGAGATGGAAATCTACGCCGCCGTAGCTGCACAGCACGGGTCTATTCACTTTCCAGATAATTTTGGAATTCTGGCGTCAATGCTGCCTTGATCGATAAAGCAATCGTATCAAAGCCTTTATGCAAAATGGTCATGTCTGGAATGGTGCATGTATTTCCAGAGGGGAGGTGCGATTAGCTATCCGTTTTGATGTCCTTTTGGTTTGATCGGTGCCTCCGGCGGGGCAGCTTTTGTTTTGGGGCCGAACTGGGTTTTTACCGGGTGAATTATTTGGCTGCATTTGCTTGCTTCGCGATCCAGTTTTCCGCGCGCTCGGCGGACTTGGCGATTTTCAATAGATCAGAGTGGCCGTAGCTGGTGGTGCTTTGCCATTGGCCGCCGCTGTTTTTGTAAGAGCGTGATAAATCAACGGAATAGAAGCCGTCGTTGTCCCAGATGGTTGCGGTGATTAGTCCAAGTCGAAACTTGTAAGCAGGTTGTTTGGTCATGAAAAATCCCTTTCGGATTTGGGTAACGACAGACATAGAAAGGGCGCGCAGTCGCGAAACCACGCGCCCGTTTGAAAGCCTTTCGGCCCCAAAACCCTCAAAGGTGCTGCCAAGCCCTCAGAGGCAAAACGGGTTATTGTTAGGTGTGCTTGCGCCTACGTGCTTCTGCCCAGACGATCAATTCGCGGCGACGGTAGCGCACAGAACGGCCCGGCTTGAAGAAATCAGGGCCAAAGCCTGTGACACGCCATTTCTGCAGTGTTCGCACGCTTTGGCACAGAAAATCTGCTGCAGCGGTTTCATCAATGAAGCTGTCCAGATAGACGCGATCAGCCTCGCGTGGGATTTCTCTTTGATAACGATCTAACATCCAGCTTTTTAACTCCCATATCCGTATTCAATTATCTGGCTGAACGGTGCTGCTGATGTGATTGAAAATTCTGGTCCAGGAGGTGCTTTTATTCGGTAATATAGCAAGCAGCAATACCTGGCGCGTTTTGGCGGTAACCGGAAGCTGGGCAACCTTTCTCGATCTCAATCGTATACTTCAGAGGCCATTGAGGCGTACCAGGGTCAAAGTGTTCTTGTTGATCTTGAGTGTCAATCGCCTTGGCTAAAGCAAGAGGAAATACGGTGGTTTCAGCTTTTACTAGCCCATGAGAATGCAGGTCAAAGCGCATAGAGGTGGTACATTTGATATCCATTTAAGATATTGATTTCGTTACATATGATTAGATCGATCCACAAACTCTACTCCCGCATCCAATATTCAGCTAAGCCGCTGATAAGGAGCTAAGCCTTTGTTTTTACGAGGGATTTTATTTTTGGTAGTACACGACGAATACCCACTATAATTGCTGTTGCGTTAAGACATTCGCAAGTCAATTGGCTAGCTGCATTCTTGAACTTAGACCTGTCAATTTTCGAATTGGGGATCGCGTTCTGCGTTTCTGACTAGATCGCGTCCATTATGACCGCCACCCAAGAAGGCGTCGTTCGATCAGGCCGATTATGGTGCTCAAAACCACACCTAGAAGCGACAACATCACGACTCCGGCGAATAGACGTTCCAAATCATAAAGCGATCCTGCCTCCAGAATATACGCGCCGATGCCGTATTCTGCGCCTAACATCTCAGCGGCGACCAGTAGGATGATCGCGATGGCCAGTGAAATGCGTAAACCTGATAAGATGCCTGGCATCGCACCGGGCAGCACGATTTTGCGGACGATGGAAAACCACGACAGTCCAAAACTTTGCCCCATTCGAATAAGCGAACGATCTACGTTGTCGACAGCCCCATACGTTGCCACGACCGTCGGCGTGAATGTTCCGAAGGCGATCAGCGCGTATTTTGAGGATTCATCTATCCCGAACCAGATCACAAACAGCGGCAACAGGGCAATTTTCGGTATTGGAAAAATTGCGGCCACCAACGGGACCAAACCCGCACGCACGTAGGAAAACAGGCCGATCAAAACACCGACGCCAATGCCGACACTGGCACCAAGCGTTGCGCCGACTGCCAATCGACTAAGAGATGGCGCGAGGTGTTTGAACAACAAACCGCTTTCCCACAGTTCACCGAATGTGGCCAAAACATCTGATGGTTTCGGGAGAGTCAGCGCAGAAATCCATCCCGTGCGTGTGCCGATTTCCATGATTGCGATCAAAACCACGAACACGAACAAACCGACCCAGCGGCGTGCCTTTGGTGCAAATCCGCCGCCGCGAAAACGAACTTCGATGGGGGCGTTTGTGGTTTGGGTTTCAGACATCTAGCAGTTCCTCATCGGCGGCGCGGGCTTCTTCGCGCATTAAATCCCACAAATAATTTTGGGTTTTTTCCAGATCGGGATCACCGTGCACGCGTTCATGCAGGGGTTTGTCAATTTCAACAATTTCGCGAACGACGCCAGGCCTGCGCGAAAGCACCACAATTTGGTGACCCAGTCGCACGGCCTCTGCCAGATTGTGCGTGACGTAGGCGGCAGTAAACGGTTGGCGCGTCCACAGCGCGACCAGATCATCCATCAGCAATTCGCGGGTCTGACTGTCGAGGGCAGACAACGGTTCGTCCATCAACATCACCGCGGGTTTAACCGCCAAGGCGCGCGCGATAGCAACGCGTTGCTTCATGCCGCCGGACAATTGACGCGGTAACGCATGGCTGAAATCCGTCAGTTTTGTACGCGCCAAAACGTCCGATATTATCGCATCTGCACGCGCGCCGCGGATGCCATGATCTTCGAGAACCAAGGAAATATTTCCACGTACGGTTCGCCACGGCAGCAGCGCAAAATCCTGAAACACATACGTCAGCGGGTTCAAACATCCATCTGGCGGTGTGCCGACTTGCAAAATACGACCCTGTGTTGCGCGTTCCAGCCCGCCGATCAATCGCAGCAACGTTGACTTTCCACAGCCCGATGGCCCCACCAGACACACGATGCGCCCTGTTGGAATGTTTAGCGAAATGTCGCGCAGAACTTCGGTGTCGCCGTACGAATGGCTGATCGCTTCTAGGCGAATATCCATGGAAATGTCCTTTGGAAATAACGACGGGCCATTAGTTAATGTTGGCCCGCCGCTGATCTGCGTTTAGGCCTCGAATGTCTCGACGTAGCTGGTGTCGACAAACGTATCGAGGGTGATGTCCGCGTCGATCAGACCCTCGGATTGGAACCAGCTTAACTGATCTTGAACCGAGGCTACGTTCAATCGCGCGCCCTCGTTAATCCGCATTGTGCCGTTGATGATTGACGGCGCTGCTTTTTCGCGCGGACGGTCCGTGTAAACGTATTTGTGGATCAGATCGACCATCTCGTTTACGCCGTCGTCACCGCCGGATTTGTCGATCATGGTGGAATTGTAATCCGACGCGCCTTTGCCAAACGCACTGATAAAGGCGGCAGTCTGGCTCCGCTCGTTGTCGGCATTTGACGCCGATGTGAACACGGTCGTCACCTGATAGTTTGGCAGGTAGTCGGACACGCTGCCGATAATATGCACCGCACCGGATCCGGCCAACGGTTTGGCGATGTGCGGCACGATTGACCACGCATCGATCTGTCCGGATTTCAGCGCGCCGATGATTGCGCCAACTTTTTGCAGCGGCGTAAAGGACACGTCGACGCCTTCGGCTTGCGCGACTTTTGACCCCATGTAGTGGAATGACGAACCGGCAGTCGAGATGCCGAATTTCTTTCCCCCCAAGGCAGCAGGGGATGTCAGGCCCGCTTTGAATGCTGCATCTGACGCCAAGATCTTTTGACCATCGATGCCCGGTTCTTCGCTTAGCGCGCCGCCGATAACTTTGATCGCGCCCTTGTCTGCCAATGAAATCAAGCCACCAGAGATCGCGGTAACCGCATAATCCACATCGCCTGACGCAATCGCAACGGCCATTGGTTGTGCTGCCTGAAAGAACCGCAGTTCAACATCTAGACCCGCATCGGCAAAATATTTCCGTTCTGCTGCGATGAAACTGGCGGAATGTGATGTGAACCGCAACGCCCCCACGACGATCTTTTTGCCTTGTGCAATTGCAGGTGCCGCAAGTCCCGTTGCCGCCGCTGCCCCGATCAGACCTATCGTCTGACGTCTGTTAAAAGTGACCATTGTTTCCTCCCTAAATGATCGATTGATAATGTCTTAGGCCCCTAAATCGGCCTCGATTCCGTCTGCCAACACTTGCGTTGCGCTGTTTTGATCACGCGCAATTACCGCATCTCGCAATCTATTTTGCCGAAGCTTGCGCGCTGGAAAATCGATGCGCCCTTCGCGCAAAAGCGCCAGACGAAACCTGCGGGATTGACCGAAAAACTGCGCGGTCATTTTGATCAATCGCGGTGAATCGCTTGCCTCGACCAATGCCATTGTCAAATCACGACAGGCTTCATCCCATTCAAGGGCCGTCAAATCATCTGGATTGTTTTGAACGGCGGCGTCAGCGTGAGCGACCGAATGAAGGGCCGCAATAACACGAGATTCCCAAGCGACAGTGCCCCGCTCAAGTGATCGTTTTAACCCCAGCGTTTCGACCTCGAGTCGCAAAAATACGATGTCGCGCAGATCGTCTTCGGTCGCGGATGTCACGCGAAATCCCCGTTGGTTCGTGGCTTCGACCATGCCTTCTGAGGCCAGAACCCGCAGTGTTTCGCGCATGGAATGGTTTGATCCGCCGTAGGATTGCCGCAGCCCATCGATTTTCAGTTTTTGATCTGGGCGTAAAACACCAAACGAAATGTCCCTGCGAATGGCAGAGGCCAGCATTTCGATTACTGTGTCGTCTTCGGCTTTGCGGCTACCAAACAAAATTTCACTCACCATTTTAGAAAATGTTGGATATTTTTGATTGTGTTAACGCGCGTTAGTCAAGAGATTTTTGAATGTCATGTGTTCAGGCCGCTGCCGAATAACATCGATCGCGGTTCAGAATCTGGTCAGCGGATGAAATGAATTACACGCCTGACGACTTAAATTTTAATGTCGAAAGCAGTGCGCATTGCAGTGTCCTGATCCGCGTCTAAATACGTTGGGTGGTGTTCTTGCAAAATCGATTTTGCGGTGATTTTGGCACGGGCCCATGCGTCCATTCCACCTGCGTCCTCCCAGGTTTTTGGGGTCTCGCGATCTGCGATAGGCGGGTAGAAATAGTCGCGTTCCATGGCGGCCAAAGTGTGCGCACCGCCCAAGAAATGCCCGTCGCCAAGGACCGCCTGACAGATCGCATCAAAGCCAAGGTTTTCTTCGGTCACTTCGATGCCGCGCAGGATGCGGTAGGTGTGCCCGTGCATTTCATTGTCCAACACAAAACCTTCGAAACTGACGCCCAACAGGGCCGCGGTCATGCCGGAACTTTCGTAAATCAGGTTGCCACCACCAAGCGCGGCTGCAAGGGACGTCATGGCTTTTTCTGCACCGTATTGTGCGTCCAGTGCTTTGGCGTCGGTCATGGATGCAGCCACGCCTGATGGCAGGCCAAGCCAGTTTGACACCTGCGCGGACGCAGCATTCAGCACCGCGATTTCACCACCACCACCGGCAAACGCACCCGTGCGCAGATCGATCACCAAGGGCCAGTTTGAAAACACCATCGGGTGCCCCGGTTTGATGACGTGCACCATAACAAGGCTCGCTAAGGTTTCTGCCAGCGATTGCGCCAGAAAACCGGCCAAGGTCGCAGGTGCTGTGGCCCCGGATTGCGCGGCGGTGATGCACGACACAGGGATGTTGTGGGCCAAACATTCGAACACGGTGTCTACCGCGTCTTCGCCGAACCGCATGGGTGAAATAACGGGACTAATGTGCGCTTTTACAAATGGCCGTTTGCCAAATTCACCGTCCCCGCCGGCCGCAATATCGAACATTTTAACAAGCGGTGCGACGTTTTCGGGCACGGTAAACGCGGTTGCGACGGGTTTGGTTGTGTTGCGCATCAATGCGTAGGCGGTGTTCACGTCCAAATCAAAAACATCGGGCAGATCCGTTGCGATGCAGCAACGGGTAAACCAGCTGACGTTGTCCAAACGATCCTGAAGGCGGGTGAAATCATGCAGGTCTTGCAAGGTAGATGACCGGTATAATCCGGTGTCGATATCCAGCGTTTGCACCGCCGCGCCGCCTGTTCCAAAATAGACTTTGTCGCCGCCAACTTCGATCGAACGGTCCTCATCGCGACCATGCAGTACAAAGGTTTTTGGCGCGCGGGCAATCGCGTCTTCGACCAACGCATTTGGAAACGTGATGCGCCCGTCACCCCGTTGCGCGGCCCCGTTTTCCAAGAACACCTTTGCCAACCGTTCAGGAACTTCGCCCATTCCCAATTCTGCCAGCAGTCGCAAGGCGGTGTCGTAAATCGCCTGTAACTCAGCCTCGCGAAGGGGTTTGTATTGACCGCCAATAGCACCGGGTGGGCACGGGTTTACAACCGGTCCCGCCGCGCGTGATGCATGCCGTGCCCGTCGCCCTGCGCGTTTAGGAGTATCGGTCATGCTGCACCCTTTTGTGTTATTTCGCCCGACCATAGTCCCAAGTTGTAATTTCGCTCAGTGCCTGTTTGTGATCCAAGCAAATCCAAATGGCCTATTTGCATATGTGAAATACATGGTTTGCGAATTGACGATACTAGGCGGGTTCGTCCCTGATGCGCGGGCAATGAATTCAGGATGCTCGACATGAAGACGCGGACAAAAGTAGTGGTTATCGGTGGCGGAATTGCGGGGTGTTCGACCCTGTATCACTTGACCCAAGAAGGCTGGACAGACGTGGTTCTGGTGGAACGCGATGAACTGACCAGCGGCACCACATGGCATTCGGCCGCGCAGGTCACCAACTTTGGCATGAACCAGACGATGGTTGGCCTAAAAACCCATTCGATCAATCTGTACCAAGACCTCGCGAACGATCCTGAATATCCGATCAATTATCATCACGGCGATGGCGGCATTCGGCTGGCCAACACGCAGGCGCAGATGGATGGGTATCGCCATTTTACATCAATGGCGCGCGGGATGGATGTGCATTTCGAAGTATTGGATGCCGAAGAATGCGCGCGTCGCCATCCGCTGATTTCGACCGATAATATGATTGGTGGTCTGTGGGATCCGATGGATGGTGACATTGATCCGGCGCAGTTGTGTCAGGCCTTGGCCCGTCGTGCGCGCAAAGCCGGGGCAGAGGTTTATCGCCAAACGCCCGTCACAAAGCTGACCCAACACAAGGACGACACGTGGACGGTGCACACGACCAAAGGCGATATTGACTGCGATGTTGTGGTGAATGCTTGCGGTTACCGCGTGAACGAAGTCGGCGCGATGATGGGCGTGCAACATCCGGTTATGTCTATGGAACATCAGTATTTTTTAACCGAAGACATTCCAGAAATTGTGGATGCCGATCACCGTATGCCGCTGCTGCGTTGCCCGATTAGTGACTACTATTGTCGTCAGGAAAAGAACGGCCTGTTGGTTGGTTTCTACGAACAAGATTGCAAAACATGGGGTCTGGACGGGATCGATCCGAAATTTGTGAACGCGCTGTGCCCTGATGATTTGGACCGCGTTGGTGATGTGCTCGAAGGGGCGATGGCGCGCATGCCTGCCCTTGCCGAAACAGGTATCCACACGATCGTTAACGGCCCGATCACCTATACAATTGATGGCGCGCCGCTGGTTGGTCCGATCCCGGGCAAGCGGAACGCGTTTTGCATTATCGGCTTGCGCGCTGGTCTGGGTGAAGGGGGCGGTCACGGGTGGCTGCTTGCTCAACAGATTGTGCACGGCGAGGCATGTTACGACACGTGGTGCATCGATCCGCGCCGCTTTACTGGGCATGCAACGGTCGAACTTACCGCGCTCAAGGCGATCGAAGATTACCAAAATGAATTCCGCTTTCATTTCCCGCACGAACATCGCCCCGCCGGACGCCCTGCCAAGACAACTCCGATTACGCCTGTGATGGCGGCCGAGGGCGCGGAATTTACGGTTGTGAACGGATGGGAACGGGTGGACTACATTCGCCCGTCTACGGAATTTCACGAAACCCACGGTTATCATTTCAACGAAACATTCGACGTTGTCGCAGCCGAAGTAGCGGCCGTTCAAACCAGCGTCGGCTTGGCAGAGGTTAACGGGTTTAACCGTTTTGAAATGACCGGCGCCGACCGCCACGCATTTTTGAACCGGATGATGTGCGGGCGGGTCACCACAAAAACCGGCAAAGTCGGTTTGGGCTATTTGCTGAACCATCACGGCATGATCAAAGCCGAGGCGACGCTGGCCAACTTGGATGAAGCGCGCACGTGGTACGGGTCTGCCGCTGCGTCTGAATTCCACGATATGGACTGGCTGCAATCGAATGTGCGTGACGGCGAAGACGTGCAGATAAAATCGCTGACCAATGATCAAACAATTCTGGTTTTAGCGGGCCCAAAAGCGCGCGACGTCATGACCGAGGTCAGCCGCGCGGATTGGTCACAGCAGGCGTTCCCTTGGCTTTCGGTGCGGGCGTGTTTCATTGGAATTGCACCTGCAACGGTCATGTCGGTCAGTTTTTCTGGTGAACATGCGTATGAAATTCACGTTCCGAATGCCCAATTGTATGCAGCGTATCTGGCGCTGCGCACTGCGGGTCAAAAGCATGATTTACGTCTGTTTGGCGCACGTGCGGTTGAATCGATGCGGATGGAAAAAGGATACCTGCATTGGAAAGCGGATTTGATCACCGAATTTGACCCCTTCGAAACCGGTTTGGACCGGTTCGTAAAACTGGACAAAGGTGATTTTATCGGGCGCGATGCGTTGGCCAAACGACATGCGGCGGGCCCTGTGCGCAAGTTGGTTTCGATACAATTGGACACTGATAAATTACCTGCGCAGCCCGGCGCATCTGTGATGGTCGATGGCCGTGTGGTTGGCACTGTGACGTCTGGCGATTGGGGGCACCGCGTTGGCATGAACCTTGCCTACGCGTTTGTTGAACCCGCGTTTGCGACGACTGGTACCCAGTTCACGGTGGATTGCATCGGTCACGATATCGCAGCGCAAGTTATCGCGTCGGGGCCATATGACCCTGAAAATTCCTTGGTTCGTGCCTAGCGATCTTTGAACCGTGGGTCGTCGACGCAGGCTGCGTAATCTGCGTCGACCATTGCGGCGCGTTTTTGAATCCAGCGGCGCATGCTGGGGTGGGTAAAGATGTAGAACCGCCCGGCTTGCATAGATTCCAACGTCCATTCCGCAACGTGGCGGGGTGGCAGACCTTTTTCGACGGCTTCGGTCACCATCTGTAAACCAGGGTTTTTGACCAAATCGTCGTCTTGGGTGTGACCGGATGGGCGACTTTTGTGTGCTTTGTTAATGTCCGTTTTGACCCAGCCGGGGCATAGGACGGATACGCCGATGTTGTGTGGTGCTAAATCCTGCATCAAGGATTCCGAATACCCGACAACGGCAAATTTCGTGGCAGTGTACGCGCCCAATTGCCCCGTCGCGAGGTGGCCGGACATCGATGCGGTGTTGACGAAATACCCGCCTTCGCCGTGCGATTGGATAAGTGGTGTGAAAATCTCAACACCGTAAACGACGCCCATCAGGTTAATGTCGACGACCCAGCGCCAGTCTTTTAGCGGTGTTTGGCCAGGGGCCCCTGCAATCGAAACGCCTGCGTTATTGACGACGATATGGACCTTGCCGAACGCTGCGATTGTCGCATCTGCCGCCGCTTGTACAGATGCAGCATCAGCCACATCACAGACGACAGTTTGCACATGTCCTGAACTTGATCCCAGATCAGCCTTGGCTGCGGCAAGCCGGCCAGCGTCAAGATCGGCGAGCATCACATGCGCACCTTGTTCCATCAGCACGCGCCCGATCTCAAGCCCGATGCCAGACGCACCACCCGTCACAAATGCTGTCTTGCCCGAAACGTCCATATCGCACCCCAAAACCAATGTTAGGTCATGCTAACGGGCATTACGGGAAAGGGAACCGTGACGCACAGTCACGAAAGAGCTCATTTTGCATCGGTTCTGCCCACGTTCCCTTGACTTCCCACCCGTCAAAAGGTGTATCTGCCCAAAGTTTTCCGCCCAACAAAGGGACCAGCCCCATGCATGCATACCGAAGCCATTCTTGCGCCGATCTGACCGCCGCCAATGTGGGTGACACCGTTCGCCTATCTGGCTGGGTTCACCGCGTACGCGATCACGGCGGCATCCTGTTCATCGACCTGCGCGACCATTACGGTATGACCCAAGTGTTGTGCGACCCCGATAGCCCTGCGTTCAAGGACATCGAAAAAGTCCGGTCCGAATGGTGTATTCGCATCGATGGAACGGTCAAAGCGCGCGCGCCAGAATTGGTGAACGCCAAAATCCCAACTGGCGAAATCGAAGTCTTCGTACGCGAACTCGAAGTGTTGGGCGACGCGGCTGAACTGCCATTGATGGTGTTTGGCGATCAAGAATACCCAGAAGAAACCCGCCTGAAATATCGCTACCTAGATTTGCGACGCGAGAAGATGCAGAAAAACATGATCATGCGATCCGATGTTGTATCGTCGATCCGCAAGCGCATGTGGGCTCAGAATTTCCGCGAATTCCAAACGCCGATCATCACCGCGTCATCGCCTGAAGGCGCGCGCGATTTCTTGGTGCCATCACGTCTGCACCCCGGTAAATTCTACGCGCTGCCGCAAGCGCCGCAGCAATTCAAACAGCTGTTGATGGTCTCTGGTTTCGATAAATATTTCCAGATCGCCCCGTGTTTCCGCGACGAAGATCCGCGCGCTGATCGCTCTCCGACTGACTTTTACCAGCTCGACCTCGAGATGAGCTTTGTTGAGCAGCAGGACATCTTTGATACGATCGAACCGGTGCTGACCGGAATTTTCGAAGAATTCGGTGGCGGTCGCAAAGTAGATCAAACGTGGGCGCAGATTTCGTACAAAGACGCAGCACTTTGGTACGGATCGGATAAACCCGACTTGCGTAACCCGATCAAAATGCAAATCGTGTCTGACCATTTCCGCGATTCAGGTTTTGCGATTTTCGCAAAGTTGCTGGAACAAGACGGCACGCAAATTCGCGCGATCCCGGCACCAACCGGTGGGTCACGTAAATTCTGTGACCGCATGAACGCGTTTGCGCAAAAAGAAGGGTTGCCCGGCATGGGCTACATTTTCTGGCGTGAAAAAACGGCAGATGCCGTGGCGCAGGAATTGGGCATCACCGTAAAAGAAGCTCAAGCCAAGCTGAAGTCCGGCGAAGTGACCGGCGGCATGGAAGCGGCAGGCCCACTTGCCAAAAACATCGGACCAGAACGTACAGAAGCGATCCGCCAACAGTTGGGCCTCGGCCTTGGCGACGCGGCATTCTTTCTTGGCGGCAAACCAAAAGCGTTTGAGGGCGTCGCAGGACGTGCCCGTAACGTCATCGGCGAAGAACTGAAATTGACCGACCTGAACCGGTTTGCCTTTGCGTGGATCATCGATTTCCCGATCTACGAAAAAGACGAAGAAACCGGCCGCATCGATTTTGAACACAATCCGTTTTCGATGCCCCAAGGCGGAATGGAAGCCTTGCAAGGCGATCCGCTCAAAGTCTTGGGTTACCAATATGACTTGGCGTGCAACGGTTACGAATTGGTGTCCGGCGCGATCCGGAACCACAAACCAGAAATCATGTTCAAAGCCTTTGAAATTGCGGGCTACGGCAAAGACGAAGTCGAAAAACGTTTTGGCGGCATGGTTAACGCGTTCCAATACGGTGCCCCACCCCACGGTGGCTGTGCGGCTGGCATCGACCGGATCGTCATGTTGCTCGCAGACGAGGCTAACATTCGCGAAATCATCTTGTTCCCGATGAACCAAAAGGCCGAGGATTTGATGATGTCCGCGCCGTCTGAACCAATGACGGATCAATTAATGGAACTAGGCCTGCGCGTTATTCCGCAGGAATAATTCAAATAAAACGGCGAAACGACGCCAACGCAACGTATAATGAGAAGCGGCGTAGGTGAAAGCCTCGCCGTTTCTTCCTATATGGGGGTAAGACTTTGATAAGGAGCATGCCGGCGTGAGCACGTTTGACCCAGAATTTGCCGAAATCCGATTCGGGTGCGGTCTGTCACCTGTCGTGGATCAGGTTCCTTCAATCGACGCGATGTTGGCGGGATTGGTGTCAGATGACGCCATCGCACAGCAATTCCCGATTGAAACTTTTGACACCTTTCGCGCGCGCATGATCGAGATCGTCAATTTGCGTAAAATCCGTCGTGCAAATCGCGGCACGGATCTGGCCGCAGATGCCCGCAAACAGCGAAACGTGTTGAACAAAACTGCGCGCGAGGACAAAGCCAAGTGGTTTGGCCAGACCATGTTGCGCCGTACGTACACTTCGAATGCGTTTTTCGAACGCCTCGCCTTTTTCTGGAGCGATCATTTCACCGCTCGTGGAAAACGCGGATTGGTGCGCCGCGCGACGGGGCCCTACATCGAAGGTGCCATTCGCCCAAATCTGACATTGCGGTTTTCTGACCTGCTAAAGGCCGCTGTTCTTCATCCGCTTATGTTGCACTACCTTGATCAGACTGGCGCAATGGGGCCAAATTCCGCCCGTGCGATCAAGAAAAATGGCAAGGATGTTGGCCTAAACGAAAACCTCGCGCGCGAAGTTCTGGAGCTGCACACCCTTGGCGTTGATGGCCCGTACACCCAAGAAGACGTGCGCCAATTGGCTGAATTGTTCACCGGTCTTTCGTTTCAAACGCAGGTCGGTTTCAAGTTTCGCAAAGACTATGCAGAGCCGGGATCAGAGACTGTTTTAGGTGTCACATACGACGATACGCCTAGTGTAAAACCAGTGCTTGCCGCCCTTGAGGACCTGTCTGTTCACCCTGCGACTGCCCACCATATTGCGACCAAACTGGCCGTTCATTTTGTCTCGGACACACCGGATGATGGGTTGGTCGCGCACATGATGGACGCGTTTATCAAAACTGATGGGCAGTTGATGGCGGTCTATACCGCGATGCTGGAACATCCTGCGGCATGGCAACGCGACGCGATGAATTTCAAATTTCCTGTGGATTTTATCGGGTCTGCCTGCCGTGCTTTGGCAATTCCACGTGGTCCGATTGAGGCGCTGGATGAAAAAAGCATGAAAAACGCGCTGATGGTGCCGATGACGTTGATGGGTCAAAATTGGCAACAGCCAAGTGGACCTGACGGTTGGCCCGAAGAAGACGCGGAATGGATCACGCCACAAGGGCTGTCTGGTCGCGTGCGCTGGGCGATGGGTGCGCCGGAAATTTTGCAACCCGACTTGCCAGACCCACGCGTTTTTGTAGACACCGCGCTGGGCAGTTTTGCCACTGAACCCGTTCGATTTGCCGCTGGGGCGGCAGAAAGCAAAACCGAAGCCATCGGTCTTGTTTTGTCATCCCCCGCGTTTCAGCGTCGTTAGTTAGGATTACAGTATGAACACCTTATCACGCCGCAATTTTCTGGCCCGCTCCGGTCTCATCGGCTGCTCACTTGCGGCCAGCTCGTTGTTCGCGCCGGTCAGTTTTGCAGCCGCCCCTTGGGACACGCGATTGGTCGTGATCATCCTGCGCGGTGGTTTGGATGGCTTGGATGTGGTCCAGCCCTACGGCGATCCGGCGTACGCAAAACTGCGCAATAAACTGGCGGGTGGACCGCAAAATGGTGGCCTTGATCTAGACGGATATTTTTCCCTGCATCCTGCATTGACGGGCCTAATGCCGATGTGGAATGCGGGCGAACTGGGATTTGTGCAGGCTGTTTCGACGCCTTATCGCGACAAACGCAGTCACTTTGATGGCCAAGATATTCTAGAGGCAGGCACCGATTCCCTTGCCACTGGCGGTGTGCGTGATGGCTGGTTGAACCGGATGTTGCAGGCTGTTCCGGGGATTCAAACCGACACAGCCTATGCCATTGGGCGTGGTGATATGCCGTTGCTAAAAGGCGCAGCACCGGTTGCAAATTGGTCGCCGGGCGCTGACCTGACAATGAGCCCGCAGGCTGAACGGTTGATGGATTTGATCACCCAAGATGACCCAGCGATGCACGCAGCCTTGGCCGAGGCACGGATGTTGTCGTCGGCGGATGGCGGTCAAATGGGCGAAATGGCGGACAGCGGCGAAGCCATGATGGCTGGTATGCAGCGCGCAGCGCGGGGCAAGACCCACCTGAAGATCGCGGAATTTGCGGCCAAACGATTGCGCGCCGATGCGCGTGTCGCGGCATTTTCACTGAACGGTTGGGACACGCACCAAGCTCAAGAACGCAACCTAAGTTTGGCGCTGGGTCGGTTGGCCGAAACGTTGACCCACCTAAGGGACACGTTGCGCGGCAACATTTGGAAAAAAACGGCTGTAGTTGTGATGACTGAATTTGGGCGCACTGCGCGCGAAAATGGCACTGGTGGCACCGATCACGGCACGGGTGGTTTGATGATTACTGCTGGCGGCGCGATCAAAGGTGGCAAAGTTCATGGGCGCTGGCCTGGCCTTGGCGCATCTGACCTGTACGAAGGCCGCGATTTGATGCCCACGGCTGACGTGCGCACCCAAGCGGCATGGATCATGCGTGGTCTGATTGGGCTGGAAACTTCGGTTTTGGAACAATCGATTTTTCCAGGAATTGAAATGGGCGCTGATCCGGGTCTGTTACTTTAGGCTGAACTAAACCTATCAGGGCTTGGCGCTTGGCAATTACCCGCCTAGTGTCGCGTTTATGAGCAAAACACATTCTTCCGAACGCCCCGTTGGCAATCTGGTTTCTGATTGGACCCCTCCTGCCGCGCCTTTTCCTGAAGTCATAAAAGGGCGCTATGCCCAGCTAGAGTTGTTGGAAGCCGAGAAGCACGGCGCGCTTTTGTTTCGTGCATTTGAAGGGCACGATCACGTTTGGGATTACATGCCCTACGGCCCGTTTTCATCGGCATCGCAGTACTATCGCTGGGCGCGTGAAGCCCAAGAAATGACCGATACGATTTTCTACGCGATCCGTAATCTGGAAACGGGTGCTTACGAGGGTGTCGCGAGTTTTTTGCGGATCAATCCGACGGCTGGTTCAATCGAGGTTGGTCACATCAACATGAGCCCGGCGTTGCAAAACACGCGTGCCTCGAGCGAAGCGATGTATCTGATGATGGCGTGGGCGTTTGACGCAGGGTATCGGCGCTACGAATGGAAGTGTAACGCGTTGAACCTGCCGTCACGACGCGCAGCACAGCGCCTTGGCTTTAGCTACGAGGGGGTATTCCGCCAAGCGGCGATCGTCAAAAACCGCAATCGTGATACAGCATGGTTTGCAGCAATCGACCTTGAATGGCCGGCGCTAAAAGAAGCATTTGCCGCGTGGTTGAACCCGTCCAATTTTTCAAGCGACGGACGTCAGATCGAGCGTCTTAGCGATCTGACGCGATTGGTGCGCCCACATGACGACCCATCGCTGTAAGGGCACGTCTTAGATCGCGATGTTTTCGGCCAACCGTTTCTGGATTAGGCCGGCTAGCAGCGCCGTTTCTGATGCCGCAGCTTGCCCTTTTGCGCGACGATCAGCCAACGCTTCTGCCGCACGCGCCAGATCATGATCACGCGCACTTCGGGCAACGCCACTGGTGAATTGCGCGACATAATCTAACACGCGTTCGTCTTTGTTTTCCTCGAGCACATCCGCGACATGAGCAATGTCATCCTGGTACGCCAATGGATCCGGTTCTACGTTTTCATCTGACAAAACACGCGGGCCATTCGGGCGGCGGTCACGCGGTAAACAGGCCAAAACGCATTCTTGGAAAACGGCCAATGACGTAAGCGGTTTGCCCAGATACGCATCTGCACCCGCGGCCATGACGTCTTTTTCGAAATCATCGCCTGATGTGCCAATGACCACTTCGGGGCGCGGTGATGTTGATGTCAGTTCGGCAATCAAATCGATGCCGTTGCCGTCCGGTAGGCCCACATCGATGATCGCAATTGTCGGCCGGTACACTTTTAAATGGCGGCGCGCTGATCGCACACTGTCGGCGCGTCTAATCCGGGCACCGCTGCGCAAACACAGCAATCGCATGGCCTCGCAGGCGAAACGGCTGTCTTCGATGACCAGCACTGTAAGGCCCAAAAGGGGTCGATTTGCCGTCGGGGTAGGCAAGGTCGGGGCGAAAGAATCAATAGTGTCCATCGTGAGCCTCGCTGAATGAATTTCTATCCTGACGTTACGCAATCACGGCTAACAAGATGTTAACAACACAAGGCATAACGCAAAGTAAACGCAAGGCAGGGTGCGGCGGTCCGTCCCTTGCGCGTGGCTTGTGTCCGCCGCATAACCACAGATAAATTGATAACCGGAGTGCCCGCCATGATTGGACGTCTCAACCACATCGCCATCGCTGTTCCTGATCTGGAAGCGGCGGCTGCGCAGTATCGAAACGCCTTGGGAGCCAAAGTTGGCGACCCGCAGGACGAGCCGGATCACGGCGTTACTGTCATTTTCATCGAATTGCCAAACACCAAAATCGAATTGCTGTACCCCTTGGGTGACAACAGCCCGATCAACGGGTTCTTGGAAAAAAACCCATCCGGTGGCATGCATCACGTCTGTTACGAGGTCGATGATATTATCGCCGCGCGTGATCATTTGCTAACAACAGGTGCGCGCGTTCTAGGCACCGGCGAGCCAAAAATCGGCGCGCACGGCAAGCCGGTTTTGTTCCTGCACCCCAAAGACTTTAACGGGTGTTTGGTCGAACTGGAGCAGGTGTAAATCATGGGCATTACATCCGCATTGGTCCTGCTGGCCGTCATCTGGTGGATGACGTTTTTGGTGGTGCTGCCGATCAAAGTGAAAACCCAAGGTGACTTGGGTAAAGTCGAACCGGGCACGCACGCGGGCGCACCCGAAGTTCACAATTTGCCGAAAAAAGCGCTGATCACCACCGGTGTTGCATTGGTGATTTGGGGGATCGTGTCGGCCATCATTTTGTCCGAAGTGATCACCATGGAACACATGGATTTCTTTAGGTTCGATTCGATAATAGACGATGGTAAAGGTGGGTAAATGTTGCCGCACCTAGGATCGGAATGAACAGGTTTACGAACGGAATCGATAGGGGCATGGCCATCAAGATGCCAGCAACCCAGATGGTTCCGATGTGCTGTTTGCGCAATACTTTTGCCTGATCGCGTCCGATCCGACGCATCGCGGCCAGCATGAAATATTCACGGCCCAGCAGAAATCCGTTTAATCCCCAAAAGATAAACACGGCCCCGATTGGCAGCAAAAAATAGACAAATAACGCCAAAATGTTTGCACCAATCAACACACCTAGAAAATTCACAGTGTCGCGCAGGGCATCGCCAAACGGCACGGGCGTGGTGCGTGGCAGGTTTGGATAGTGGCGGTCTTCAACGGCTTGGGCGACTTCGTCCAGAAACATCGATGTGATGGCAGAGGCCACGGGCACCATCAAAAAGATCGACAAGAAGAACATCAAAAAGATCGAACCCCAGCTGACAAGATCGTCAAGCCAGCGGACTTCGCCCAAGAAGGGCAGGAACGCGGATTCGCCGGCCAACATGGTCAACAACCAGACAAAGCCAGCGCTTGCCCCGATTAAAAGCACGATCGTCAGGACAATGCCAAGGCCCATGACACGGCGAAACCGGGGATCACCAAATTGCCCGAGGGCGGCGAAAAACGATGATAAGATCATGCGTCGATCCAAGTGGTTATGGCGTCTAAATCCGGGCGTGGGCGATCTGGCGGAGTCGAGGTTTCTGTTCCGATGTGAATGAAACCGGCGATGCGTTCGTGATCGGCAAGATCAAAGGCAGTTTGCATAAACCCGCGATCATGGCTTGTCCAACCGCTAAGCCAGTTTGCGCCCCAACCTGCAGCGAGGGCGGCGTTTAGTAAGGCCAGACAAACCGCACCTGCGGAATAGGTTTGCTCAAGTGCTGGAACTTTTGGCGATGGTTTGTGGACTTCGATGACAGCGACGGCCAGATGCCCTTGGTCGAATTGACTGCGGCCTTTGGCGATCTGTTCTGGATCAAGGTCTAGGGCCGTTCCGCGTGCTTGGGCTACGTCGGCCAAGCGGGCCATTGCGCCTTTTTGGATGACGATAAAACGCCAAGGTTCCAGTTTGCCATGATCCGGTGTGCGCGCAGCGGCCGTCAGCAATTTTTCCAGCGTCGCGTTATCCGGTGTTGGACCTGCGAGCGTTTTGGCAGGTCGTGAACGGCGTGTGAGCAGGAAGTTCAAGGCGTCAAGATTGGGAGCTGGCATGCGGTTCTTTCGTGTGTTCGGGCAGATCACATGTTTGGACGAATGCGTCGGGTTTCAAGGCGCAAACGAAAACAGGTGGGCGACACGCCCACCTTACGGGATCAAACTGCGGGGCGTACCATGCCGACAATGTCGTAGGTTTTCTGCAAAATAGGCACAGTAATTTCGCGGGCTTGCAGCGCGCCTTTGGCCAAAATGCGATCAATTTCCGCAGGGTCTGACATCAGCCGCGCCATTTCGCCCGAGATCGGGGACAGTTTGGCCACAGCCAGTTCGGCCAGCATCGGTTTGAAATCACCAAAGTTCTTGCCGCCAACATCCGCCAAAACCTGATCGACGCTCATGTCGGCCAAAGCCGCATAGATGTTGACCAGATTGCGCGCCTCGGCACGGCCCTCAAGCCCTTTGGCCTCGGAGGGGAGCGCGTCGGCGTCGGTTTTGGCCTTGCGGATTTTCTTGGCGATCGTGTCGGTGTCATCGGTCATGTTGATGCGCGAGGCGTCAGAAGGATCGGACTTGGACATCTTCTTTTCACCGTCACGCAAGGACATCACGCGGGTCGCCGCACCTTCGATGACCGGTTCGGTGATCGGGAAAAAATCAACGCCGTAGTCGTGATTGAATTTGGTCGCGATGTCGCGGGTCAGTTCCAGATGCTGTTTCTGATCCTCGCCCACAGGCACGTGCGTGGCGTGATACACCAGAATGTCGGCGGCCATCAGCGCGGGATATCCGAACAGCCCAAGTGACACGTTCTGCGCGTTTTTGCCGGCCTTGTCCTTGAATTGGGTCATCCGCTGCATCCAGCCCATGCGGGCGACGCAGTTGAAAATCCACCCCAGTTGCGCGTGTTCTGGCACTTGGGATTGATTGATCAGGATCGATTTTTCAGGGCTGATGCCTGATGCGATAAACCCTGCCGCCAATTCGCGGGTGTTGTGTTGTAAATCTTTGGGGTCCTGCCAGACCGTGATCGCGTGCAGATCGACCATGCAATAGATCGATTGCGCGACCTCGTCTTGCATCGTTACGAACCGTTTGATCGCCCCCAGATAGTTGCCCAAGGTCAGGCCGCCTGATGGCTGGATGCCCGAGAAAACGCGAGGGGTAAACGTGGTTTGTGTCATGGTTTTGGTCCTGATGCTCTGGGCAAATCTGCTAAGCTGGCTTACCCATGGGCGCAAAGCCCGTCAACAGCCCCTTATAAAGAGTAGCCAGATGCACCAAGATCCCAACGCCCCGCCGCTGAACCCGTTGCCGCCTGTGGTGTGGATTTTGTTTGTGATGATTATGGGTGTCGAGGGCGCGTTTACGTTGGGCGCAAATGGGCTGCTGGGTGGCAACGAGGCTATCGGCTGGCGGTTGGCTGCAATGCGCGACTACGGCTTTCATGGGCCGTCGTTTGATTGGATGCTGGCCTCGGGACAGATGCGCGGCGAATTCATGCTGCGGTTTCTGACCTATCCGTTTGTGCACGGCTCGTTTACGGGGGCGATTTTTGCGGGCGTGATCCTGCTGGCGCTGGGCAAAATGGTGGGCGAAGTCATGGGGCAACTGGCCGTTGTCATCGTGTTTGTATTCAGCGGTATCTTTGGTGCGATCATTTTTGGACTGCTGACAAATCAGGTTTGGCTGATCGGGGCGATGCCCTGTGTCTATGGCCTGATCGGCGCGTATTCGTTCCTGTTGTGGCAGCGCGCGCTGATCCAAGGCACGCAGCAATGGCAAGCGTTTCAGTTGATCGGTTTTCTGATGGGCATCCAACTGGTGTTCGGTATTTTCTTTGCCACAGGTCTGGACTGGGTTGCTGATCTTGCAGGGTTCATCTGCGGTTTTGTCTTGTCAGTTGTCGTGGTGCCGGGTGGCTTGGGTCGTCTGCGCGCGATGGTGCAGCGGCGCTGAATTAATCGCGCCCACCACGTCGCACGGCCCCTTTAATTTCAGACAGCTTGAACGCGCCTAACAACTGCCCCAGCGCGAAATAGCTGACGATCCCGATGCCGATCAACGTGACCAGCGCGATGTACCTGATCCAATCAAGGCCGAGTGCAGGGCTGAGCGATACATTGCCCGCCCAAAGGCACGCGCCCATCAGCAAGGACGCCGCAACGATGCGCCAGATCCGCTTGTGAAATTGTGCGTCAAACCGCGCCACATCGCCCAAACGACGTGCGCCAATTGCCAACAAGGCAACCATCACCCAGCCTGACACCGTGGCCCCGATTGCAGGGGCGAACCAGCCAACAACAGGGATCAGACCAATCGCCAAAACCGCGTTGATGACCATCGCAACCAATGCGTAACGGAACGGCGTGCGGGTATCCTCGCGGGCGAAATACAGCGGTTGTAGGAATTTCTGGATTACAAACGCAGGCAGGCCCAATCCGTAAATCGACACGGCGACGGCGATGTTTGCCGCATCATCAGAATCGGTGGCCCCGCGTTCGAACAACACCGACACCAATGGCAGCGGGATGATCATCAACGCGACGGCGGCAGGGATGGTCAGGGC
Source organism: Ascidiaceihabitans sp. (assembly GCA_047626725.1). Classification (GTDB taxonomy): domain Bacteria; phylum Pseudomonadota; class Alphaproteobacteria; order Rhodobacterales; family Rhodobacteraceae; genus Ascidiaceihabitans. Next base: position 59,890 of record JBLHSG010000019.1, on the reverse strand, counting down.
CAGCGAAATCTCGGCTGCGCGGGAAAAGGCAGTACGCGCGCCGGCCTCGTCACCAGCCTGAAGGCGGCGGGACAAATCGGGCAGCAGCACGATGCCCACGGCAATGCCAACCACACCCAGCGGCAATTGGTACAACCGGTCCGCGGCGAACAACCAGCTGACCGCGCTTTCGTAACTGCTGGCCGCGTATTGGCCGACAACCAGATTGATCTGCATCACACCCGAGGCCAAAGCCGCAGGGATCGCCACCACCACCATTTGTTTCATATCCGGGGTCCAGCGCGGACGACCGATGCGCAAATTGAACCCAGTACGCGCGGCAGCACCCCACGTCAGCGCCAATTGCGCGACGCCTGCTAGCGGGATCGTCCAGATCAACCAATTGATCACCGTGCCACCAGAATAGTAGGCGGCAACCATCGCAATGATGACAAATATGTTCAGCAAAACGGGCGCGGCAGCAGCAGCCGCAAACCGGCCCGTGGAATTCAGGATGCCAGAAAACAGCGCCGACAATGACATGAAAAAGATGTAGGGAAACACGACGCGACCGTAACCCACCGTGGTGTCGAACCGTGCATCCTGTGCGTAACCGCCCGCTGTCGCCAGCACCAGAAACGGCATCGCGATCATTGAAATAGCAACAACAACCAGCACAACCAAACTAAGCCCGTTTAGCGCGTCATTGGCGAATTTATGTGCGTCGTCTTTGCCCTCCAGCTTTTTCGAAAACATCGGCACGAACGCGGCGTTAAATGCCCCTTCGGCAAAGAAACGGCGGAACATGTTGGGCAAACGAAACGCGGCAACAAACGCATCCATCAACGGGCCGGGGCCGACCAGCGACAGGATTAAAATCTCGCGCACAAAGCCCAGAATGCGTGACATCAAGGTCCAAAACCCGACGGTGAGAAAGCCTGACATCATGCGGATGGGTTTCACGGGGCGCGCACCTTTGTGTTGCGTAGGGTTGGGGTAACTGACCCAAAGCGGGGGCACCTGTCAATCTAGCGATGCGATGTGCAGGTTTTGATGGCAGTACGTGCAGGAATTACGCTATGCAGGGGCAGAATTCAGCAAGGCGTATACCAGATGAAACACCAGCAATGAGCAGGGATTATTCCCAACTGTTTGGCGATGCTCCAAAGGCCGAACCATTGTCGCCACTAGGGGCATTGGGCTGGCAGGCGTTCTTTTGGGCGCAAACCGACGTTGATGAAATGGCCGCAACGCCGCCCGTGCGCGTGTGCGAGGTGCACCGCAACGGCGCGCATGTTGTGGGCGATGGCATCGACGCGATGATCCCTGCAGGTGGTCACGCAGCGACGGTGGGGGATTGGATGCTGTTCAACGCCGAAATCCCCAAAGACAGCCGCCTGCTTGATCGCAAAAGCCTGATCAAACGCAAGGCCGCCGGTTCTGACCGCCAAGTGCAAATGATCGCGGCCAATATCGACACGGCGTTTGTCGTGACCTCGTGCAATCAGGATTTCAACATCGCGCGACTGGAACGGTTTATTGCACTGGCATTTGATGCAGGCGTGACGCCCGTGTTGGTGCTGACAAAGCTGGATTTGTGCGATGACCCCAGTGATTACGTCGAACAGGCGCGCGGCATTTCCGAACTGGTCGACGTGGTTGTGCTGGACGCGCGCGGGGGCGAACCACGCGAGAAACTGGCGCGGTGGTGCAAGCCCGGTCAAACCGTCGCGTTCATGGGCACGTCTGGCGTTGGCAAATCGACCCTGACAAACGCGCTGGCTGGAACCGATGAAATCGAAACCAAAGCCATCCGCGAAATCGATGCGCGCGGGCGCCACACGACGACACGGCGGCAGTTGTATTTCCTTGCCAGTGGCTGCGTGGTGATGGACACGCCGGGCATGCGTGAACTGCAGCTTAGCGATGCGGCGGCGGGTGTCGGCGAAGTGTTCGAAGACATCGAAGAACTGGCAACCAACTGTAAATTCAACGACTGCTCGCACACGGTTGAACCATCCTGTGCAATCCGCGCCGCAGTCGAGGCAGGCGATCTGGATGCAAGCCGACTAGCACGCTGGCAAAAACTGGTGAACGAAGACGCCGCAAATTCCGCGACCATGGCGCAGCGCAAGGTCAAAGACAAAGTCTTGGGCAAAACCATCAAAGCCATCCAAAAGCACAAAAAGAAATAGCGCGAAATGGCACCTGTGATCAAAACAGACGCACGCTCGAACGTGATCGGGGCGCTGTGGATGGTCGCGGCGATGATCGGTTTCGCGGTCGAAGACATGTTCCTAAAAGTCGCGTCCGCCACTGTGCCGATTGGTCAGGTTCTGGTGATCTTTGGGGCAGGGGGCGCATTGCTGTTTGCCATCGCCGCACGGGTCCGTGGCGCGCCCTTGGGCAACCCGCAAATCCTGTCGCGCCCGATGATTGTGCGCGCATGTTTCGAGGTCTTTGGTCGGTTGTTTTACGTGCTCGCCATCGCGCTCAGCACCTTGTCGTCGGCCACTGCAATTTTGCAGGCGACCCCGATTGTTGTGGTCGCAGGTGCAGCCGTGTTCTTTGGCGAAAAGGTCGGGATCAGGCGCTGGGCTGCGATCTTTGTTGGCTTGATCGGCGTGATGATCGTGCTGCGCCCCACAGCCAGTAGTTTTGATGTTTTTTCGGTGTTCGCAGTGTTGGGAATGTTAGGATTTGCGGGGCGCGATTTGGCAACACGTGCAGCGCCTGTTTCCCTGACGACGTCTGTACTGGGGTTCTACGGTTTTCTGGCCATCATCGTTGCGGGCCTGTTGTATTCTGTCTGGAACGGCGTGCCATTTGTCATCCCGAACCTGACGGCGACGGGCGCATTGGGCGGCGCGATTGTCTGGGGCGTTCTGGCGTATTCGGGGTTGATGATGGCGATGCGCGTGGGCGAAGTTTCGGTGGTGACCCCGTTTCGTTATTCGCGGCTTTTGGTTGGCTTGGGTTTTGGTGTGCTGGTGTTTAACGAAACGCTCGACACGGCGACGCTGCTGGGTTGTGGGCTGATTGTGGCGTCTGGATTGTACATTTTGGCACGCGGACGACGGGCCTAAGCCTCACCAGATTTCAGAATACAGCGCGATGATTTCGTCCTCGGTTGGGACGCGCGGATTGCTTTGAGGTGACCCTGACGCCAGTGCTTGGCCCGCCATCAAGCGCAGCATTTTTTCATCCGCGACATGCCCCAACGCGCTGGGTGATGGCACGCCAAGATCATCGTTCAAACGCCGCAAACCATCGATCAATTTTGCGCAGGCAGTGGCATCGGTGTCGCCGGTTTGCGCCCAGTCCATCACACGCGCAACATTGGCGTAGCGTGCGGGGGCTGCATCAGATGAAAACGCAGTGACCGCGGGCAATAGCATCGCGTTCGACAACCCATGCGCGACGTGAAAATGCGCGCCTACGGGGCGGCTCATGCCATGGACCAACGCGACTGACGCATTTGAAAACGCCATGCCTGCTTGGGACGCGGCCAGCATCAATGCCTCGCGCGCGGGGCCGTTTTCGGGATCACTGCACGCGGTGCGCACGTGCGCGGCAATCAACGGCATCGCGGACAGGGCAAAGGCGTCGGTGTAGGGATGCGCGCGTTTGCTCACGTAGGCTTCGATCGCGTGGGTCAGGCTGTCGACGGCGGTGTCTGCGGTGATGCGCGCGGGTTTTGTTGTGGTAAATGTCCAGTCGATCAGGGCTGCTGTGGCGACGCAGGCAAGGCCGGAAAGATTGTACTTTTCGGGCTGCGCAGTGTCCGTGATCACGCACCAACGGGTCAGTTCGGACCCTGTGCCACCCGTGGTCGGAATGGCGATCACGGGCAGGCCGCAGCGGTCAATTTGCGCAGGTGCTTTGTAATCGCGCACGTGCCCGGAATTGACGGCCATAAACGACACTGCCTTGGCTGTATCAATCGGGCTGCCGCCGCCAAATCCAATGATGCAATCGTAGTCGTGGGCCGCAAGCGCGATCAGTCCTGCATCGACACAGGTGTCGGTCGGGTCTTCGACAACTGCGTCAAACAAGCCCCACGAAATGCCTGCGTCATTCAGAATGTCGGTCACCCGTTTCACATGCCCGATTTTCACCAAATTGGCATCCGTCACGATCAAGGGACGCGACAGATTTAGCTGGGCCAGAACCTCTGGCAATTCACCAGCAACGCCGCCCCCAAATCGAATAATCCGAGGCGACTGGACGCGCGCAAACTGTGACATGAGGGTGGTTCCTTTGGTGATGTTTACGCGTCACAGCCTAGCTTTTGGCCCGTTCGTTGCCTTCTAGGATTGCGGCGCGCAGTCGTTTTTCGAGGGTCTTTTGTTTGCTCTCTGAATGGTACTTTAGACCGAACATATCTTTGACGTAAAACGTGTCGACAACCTGCGCACCGTAAGTGGCGATGACGGCGTTTGCGACGTAAACATTGGACGCTGCCAGCGTGCGCGTCAGATCGTGCAACAGGCCAGCACGGTCACGGGTGTCGACCTCGATGATCGTGTAAATTTCGGACCCGTCATTGTCAAAACTGATGTGCGTCGGAACACGGAATGCTTTTTCGCGCTTTTTGACTTTGTCGCGATCAATGATGGCCTCGCGGGTGATGACCTCACCCGCCAAAGTCCGTTCTATCATTTTGCGCAAGCGCGGCAGGCGCGAGGCCTCGTAGGGTTGTTCGTCTGCGTCTTGAATCCAGAACGCATCGGTTACGTAGCCGTCTTTGGTCGTGTAACTGCGCGCATCGACAACGTTGGCCCCGACCAACGCGAGGGCACCAGTAAGGCGCGCAAAAATGCCCGGATGATCGGCCATAACAAAACATGCGCGGGTGGCATCGCGATCATCGTCAGGGTGCAAATCCATGCGAATTTCGTCTTCGGTAATGCCGCGCAGCAGGCCTGCAAAAACCACATGGGCGGTCATGTGCAACCCTTGCCAATAGGGGTCGTAATGACGTCCGGTTTCGATCTGCAATTCCTTGCGCGGCCAATCTTTTAGCGCCTCGCGCAGACCTTTTTTCGCCTCGGTCCCACGATTGTCGCGGTTCAGGGCTTCCATGCCTTCCTCAAGCGCGTGTTCGGTTTGACGGTACAACGCGCGGATCAGCACGGCCTTCCAGTTGTTCCACGTATCCGGCCCAACGCCGCGAATGTCACAAACGGTCAGCACGCACAGCAGGCCCAGACGTTCAGTTGTTTTCACCGCTTTGGCAAAATCGCGCACGGTGCGCGGGTCTGCAATATCGCGCTTTTGTGCCATGTCCGACATCAGCAAATGATAGCGAACAAGCCATTCAACAGTGTCGACTTCGGCAGGTTTTAGACCCAAGCGCGGCACGATGTGACGGACCATTTGCGCACCCAAAATTGAATGGTCCCCGTTGCGTCCTTTGCCAATGTCATGCAGCAACATCGCCACATACAGGACCCGCCGGTTGACGCCTTTTTTCAGGATCGAAGAGGCAACAGGCAGTTCTTCAACCAGTTCACCCCGTTCGATCATGGCAAGGTTCGCGACGCATTGGATCGTGTGTTCATCAACGGTGTACGAGTGGTACATATTGAACTGCATCAGCGCGACGATGTGTTTGAATTCAGGCATGAACGCGCCCAGCACACCCAGTTCGTTCATCCGGCGCAAAGCGCGTTCGGGGTTGCCGTGTTTCAGCATGAGGTTCAGGAAAATCGTGTTTGCCTCAGGGCTGTGGCGCATGTCGTCGTCGATCATTTGCAGGTTGGATTTCACCAGACGCATCGCATCAGGGTGGATCAACATGCCGGTGCGCAACGCCTCTTGGAACAGGCGCAGCAGGTTCAATTTACTGGATAGGAAATCCTCGTCATCCACGATTGCCAAACGGTTGTGGATCACCTCGTAACCTTGTTTGACCTTCGGTTTGCGCTTGAACCACCGCTCTAGCAGGGGTTCTGCCTTGACGTGCATCGCCTCGAGTTTTGTCAGGAAAATCCGCGTCAGATCGCCAACTTCGGTTGCATGTAGGAAATAGGCCTGCATGAACACTTCGACCGCACGCCGGCCTTTGGTGTCTGTAAATCCCATTGCTTCGGCCACGGTGACCTGCATGTCAAACGTCAGCTGTTCGGTGGCGCGATTGGTGATCAAATGCAGGTGGCTGCGCACGGCCCACAGGAAATCTTCGGCGGCGATAAACCCTTTGAATTCATCCGCCGTGAACACCTGTTTTTCGACCAGATCAGCGGCATCTTGTACTTGATGAATGAACTTTGCGATCCAGAACAGCGACTGCAAATCGCGCAGACCGCCTTTGCCTTCTTTGACGTTCGGTTCAACCACATAACGTTGGCCCTGACGTTCGTGGCGTTTGTCGCGCTCGGTCAGTTTTGCCTCGATGAAGGCGGGGCCTTTTGCGGGTTGAAACAGGTCCGCCCAAAGGTGTTCCTCCAGCTCCTGAGCGAGGGCAACATCACCGGCCACATACCGGTGTTCCAGCATGGCGGTGCAGATTGTCGCGTCTTCGCCCCCCAAGCGGATGCAGTCGGCAATTGTGCGCGTTGAATGGCCAACCTTTAGCTTCAAATCCCACAGCATATACAGCATGGATTCGACCACGCTTTCGGCCCAAGCGGTGGTTTTGTAAGGCGACAAAAACAGCAGATCGACGTCTGAAAACGGGGCCATTTCGCCGCGCCCATAGCCCCCAACCGCGATCACAGACAGGCGTTCACCCGAGGTCGGATTGGGTTTTGGATGCAGGCAGGTGGTCGCAATAGTTAGCGTGGCACAGACCAGATGATCAGTCAGATAGGTGTAGGCACGGGTCATCTGGCGGGACGCAAACGGGCGCGCCCTAAAGCCATCGGCAATTGCCGCGCGCCCTGATTTTTGCGCAGCTTTTAGCCATGCAACCAGTGTCGTGCGCAGAATTTTTGGATCGTCATCGCGTGCGTCCGCCAGCGCCTTGTCAAAAGCGCTGGCGTCAAAAATCAGATCGTGGTCACAAATCAGCGGCGTGTCGTCGTGCGGCGTTGGGCGCACTCTTAAAAGCCTGCGCCACCAAAGCCGGCGGGCGCGTTTTCAATGACGACAACCTGGCTGTTGCGGATCGTTGCAATCGCCAAACCGCGTTGGTTTGTGCCGTCTGCGCGCAATCTAAAGATGCCGGATGCGCCTTGGAAACCTGCGCCTTGCGTGATGGATGCCGCAGACAACGGGCTGGATTTGCTACCTTTTACCAAGGCACCAACAGCGGCGATCCCGTCAAATGCCAGCCCGGCAATCGGGTGGGGGGCTTTGCCATAAGCGGCGTTGTATTGTGATTTGAACGCATTTCTACGTGCCGGATCAGGCAGTGCAAACCAACCACCTTGAACACCCGGAAGGTCCAGCGTTTGAACTGGAATATCCCAACGGGTCAGGCCGATGAATTGCGATTTAACACCTGCTTCGGGCAACAACTGCGTGAGCAACGGCAAGGCAGAGGCAGAGGGCGATGTCATAAAGACAGCATTCGCGCTGCCATTGTCTACGGCCGCTTTGATTTTCGGGATTGCGGAAACAACACCTTGTTGGGACAGCGGGTAATCAACCGTGCCAACCAGCGTCGCGCCAGCAGATGCAATCGCGTTAGACACAGCATTGCGCCCCAGTTGTCCGGCAACATCCTGCGCATGGGTTATGACGATACGGTCTTTGCCCTGCGATTTTGCGTAAGACACCATGCGGTTCGCGGTGTTTTGAAACGTTGCCCCAAGGACAAAAACGTTGCCGCCCGCGATTGTCGTGTTGTTCGAGAACGCCAGAACATTCACATTTTGACCTCTGACCGCGACACCAACCGCATTTGCGGCTTCGGCGTACAACGGGCCGATGATGATTTTCGCGCCGTCATTCACAGCCTGCGCAGCTTGCGAAGCGGCGGTCGCAGCGTTGCCACCAGTGCCATAAACACGCAGATCAATCTGCACGCCTTTTAGATCGCGCATCGCCAAACGCGCTGCATTTTCAAGGCTTTGCGCCAACAGATCATCACTGGCAGACCCACCCCCGCGCGGCACCAAAAGGGCCACAGCAACAGGTGCGTTTTTATCGATCTTTGGTCCCTTATTCGACAACGACGTCAAAGCAGCAGGATCACAGGCTGCAAGGGTCATTGCAAAAATAGACCCCAAAACGGGCAGTTTCAGACGTCGCAACGTCTTGCGGGCGGATTGGAAAAGCGCGAACATCTGAATAGGTACTCCCTTGGGTGCGCAGACCTTGCTGGTCACGCGATTGTTTGGGCGATAATAAACGTCATGAAAGGCGGGTCCAGCATTGAATTTTCAAAAGGTTCCCCTTGCACCGGGGCTATATTTCGTGGGTGTTCCGATTGGCACCGCGCGCGACATCACATTGCGCAGTCTAGATGTGCTGGCCAGCGCCGATATGCTGGCGGCCGAAGACACGCGATCGATGCGCAAACTGATGGATATCCACGGCGTGCCGTTAGATGGCAGACGGATCATTGCGCTGCATGATCATTCCGGCCCGAACGTTGTGGATGGGCTGATTCAGGCGATAAAGGGCGGTAAATCACTGGCCTATGCGTCCGAAGCGGGCATGCCGCTTATTGCCGATCCGGGGTTTGAATTGTCACGTGCCGCGGCGGCTGGTGATGTGATGCAAACCTGCGCGCCGGGGCCGTCAGCGATTCTAACCGCGCTGGTTGTTGCCGGCTTGCCGACGGATGCATTTCATTTTGCAGGTTTCTTGCCAAATGCAACCTCTGCGCGACGTTCCGCGCTTCAGGGGTTGGCCAGTATCCGCGCAACGCTCGCATTTTACGAATCGCCCAAGCGGGTCGCCGCCACACTAAAGGACGCCGCATTGGTGTTGGGCGACGACAGGCAGGCCGTGGTGTGCCGCGAATTGACCAAGAAATTCGAGGAAATCCGGCGCGGCACATTGGGTGAATTGCGCGACAGTTACGCGGGCAGCACCGTCAAAGGCGAAGTTGTCCTGTTGATCGATCGTGGCGATTTACCAACCGTTAGCGAAGATGACATAGAATCGGCTCTGAAAACGGCGCTGGATACGATGTCGATGCGCGATGCTGTCGATGCGGTCGCCACGGCCCACGCGACGCCGCGCCGACAGGTCTATCAGATGGCGCTGGGGTTAGAGAAAGATCAAGAATGACAAAAGCCGCATGTGATGTCGCCCGAGGCCAAATGGCCTACCATGCTGGCCTGTCCGCCGAAGACCGCATTTCATCAGATTATGAGTACCGCGGATTTCCAATTGGCTGGCGACGATGGCGCGGATCAAACGGTGAAATTGATCTGATCGCACAAGACGGCGACGGCTTTGTTTTTATCGAAGTCAAACAAAGCCGGTCTTTTGATCGCGCCGTGCAACGTGTTAGCCCACGCCAAATGCAACGTATCTACGCCACGGCCGAAGAATTCCTGGCCCAATCCCCACGTGGCGCGCTGACCGATGTTCGTTTTGATGTCGCACTTGTGAACGCCTTTGGCGAAGTGAAGATCATCGAAAACGCCTTTGGGCATGACTGACCCCATTGCATGACCCGCGGTGCTGCTCCATTTATGAAACAGCAATAATAGGGGTGCCCCAATGAAAATCGCGTTTCAAATGGATCCGATCGGTGATGTGAACATCGACGCAGACAGCAGCTTTCGGCTCGCCGAAGAGGCACAGGCGCGCGGGCATACTTTGTTCTTTTACGGCCCCGATCAGCTGGCCTATCAAGAGGGGCGGATCACCGCGCGCGGTCATGATTTTACCGTGCAACGTGTTCAGGGTGATCATGCCGAACTTGGTCCGCTAAAAGAAGTCGACCTGGCCGATTTCGACGTTGTCTGGCTGCGCCAAGACCCGCCATTCGACATGCATTACATCACATCGACGCATTTGCTAGACAGGTTGGCCCCCGGCACGCTGGTCGTGAATGACCCGTTCTGGGTGCGTAATTATCCAGAAAAACTGTTGGTTCTGGATTTTCCGGATCTGACCCCGCCCACGACAATCGCGCGCGATCTGGATACGATCAGAGCGTTCAAAGCAAAGCATAACGACATGATCCTCAAGCCGCTGTACGGCAACGGCGGCGCTGGCGTTTTTCGCCTAACGCCAGATGACCGTAACCTAAGTTCGCTGTACGAATTGTTCACGGGCTTTAGCCGCGAACCGCTGATTTGCCAAAAATTCCTGCCTGATGTGTCGAACGGCGACAAGCGGGTGATTCTGGTCGACGGTGAACCGGTTGGCGCGATCAACCGCGTGCCGGCTGCGGGTGAAACGCGATCCAACATGCACGTCGGTGGCCGCCCTGAAAAGATCGGACTGACAGAACGTGATTTGGAAATTTGCGCGCGCATCGGGCCGCTCCTTAAGGAAAAGGGACAGGTGTTTGTCGGCATCGATGTGATCGGCGACTACCTGACCGAAATCAACGTGACATCACCCACGGGCATTCAGGAACTCGAACGTTTTGATGGCGTCAACATCGCGGCAAAAATCTGGGAAGCGATCGAAGCGAAACGCCCATGAGTTGGCAAAAGACGCTTTTGAATCCGTGTTTGCGATGGATCGAACGCAGCCATATGGCGCGCGCCAAAGACCCTGATAAACTACGACGGTCGCTTGAATTAAAAGCACGGATGTTCTTTCACGGGCCGCGTGGCATGGACACGAAATGGGACAATGTCGGCGGTGTTGAGGCACTGCGCGTCAGCGGCACTTGGGTCGAGAACGACAATATTTTACTGTATTTTCATGGGGGTGGCTATGTGTTTGGCAGCCCCAAAATATACGACGCGATGCTGGGTCACCTGTCTAAACGCGTCGGCGCTGAGGCGATTTTGCCCAAGTATCCGTTGTCACCTGAAACTAAATTTCCTGCCGCTTTGAACACGGCGCGCGCGGCCTATGATGGGGTGCGCGCGCAAGGCTATCGCCCCGAACAAATCATCATTGGCGGTGACAGCGCGGGCGGCAATTTGGCCTTGGCGTTACTGGCGCAATTGTTGCGTGATGGCGCGGCGACACCTGCGGGTGCGTTCGCGTTTTCGCCGTTGACCGACATGACATATTCCGGCGCGAGCATTTCGGTGAATGCGTCGCGTGATGTTATTTTGCCAGCAGAACGGGTGCTAGAAATGGCGCAGATGTTTCTGGACGGGCACGATCCGCTGGACCCATTGGTCAGCCCGATTCACGCTGATTTCACGGGGGCACCGCCGGCTTGGATTACCGTGGGTGACACCGAAATACTGCTGGATGACACGCGCCGTATTGTGAACGTGATGCAGAAACAGGGTGTGGACGCACAGATGCATATCGAGCGTGATCTGCCGCATGTTTGGCCGCTATTTCACAACATTCTGCCCGAAAGCCGCGCGACGTTGGATAAGCTGGCGGACTGGATCAGCGATCGACCAGGTTGGTCAAGCGGAAACTAACTGCTTCGGCGATGTGACGTTTGCAGACGCCTTGTGATCCGTCCAAATCGGCAATTGTGCGAGCGACACGCATCACGCGATGATACCCACGCGCGGACAGTTTGAAACGATCTGCGACACGATTTAGCAACTCGCGGCCTTCAGTGTCGGGGGTCGCAATCTCTGACAAGGCCTCGCCTTCGGCATCGGCATTAGAGCGCGTGTTTGGCGTGTCAGCATATCTGATATGTTGCACCGCCCGCGCGGCAGTGACCCGTTCACAGACCTGCGCAGACGTATCGCCAGTGCTGGGCAAATCCAGATCGGTGTAGGCGACCGGGGGCACATCGACGCGCATATCAAAACGGTCCATCAAGGGGCCACTGATCCGGCCCAAATAGTCCTGACTGCAGTGTGGGACGCGCGCGCAGGCACGATCTGGATCGGTAAGGTAGCCGCATTTACAGGGGTTCGCGGCGGCGACGAGCATGAATTTGCAGGGATATTTTACATGTGCATTTGCGCGCGCCACCATGACTTCACCTGTTTCGATCGGCTGGCGTAGTGTTTCCAGTACCGTGCGGGTGAATTCGGGGAATTCGTCCATGAACAAAACACCGTTGTGGGCGAGGGATACTTCGCCCGGTTTTGCGCCGCGCCCGCCCCCGATAATCGCGGCCATGGATGCTGTGTGATGAGGTTCGCGAAAGGGTCGTGATCTGGAAATGCCGCCTGCGTCTAGCAACCCTGACAAGGAATGGATCATAGACGTTTCAAGCGCTTCTGCCGCGCTGAGGGGTGGTAAGATGCCGGGCAATCGGGCGGCCAACATGGATTTTCCGGACCCTGGCGTGCCGACGAACATGATGTGATGGCGACCTGCAGCGGCAATTTCTAATGCGCGTTTCGCGCGTTCTTGCCCCTTTACGTCACGCAAATCACGGGTTGTTGGATCGCTGTGGACCTCGCCCGGTTTGGCCGGTGTTATCGGCGATTGTCCGGTGAAGTGGCGTACGATGTCCCCCAGTGTTTTGGCGGCGATGACGTTGGTATTTCCGACCCAAGCGGCTTCGGCACCACAGGCCAAGGGGCACAGCAACGCGCGGTCGTGTTCGGCGGCGGCCATGGCTGCGGGCAGTGCGCCGACGACGGGCATCAGGATCCCATCGAGGGACAATTCGCCCAAGGCCACGACCCCTTCGCTTGCGTCTTTGGGAATGATCTCAAGCGCGGCCAGCAACGCCACGGCGATCGGCAGGTCAAAGTGTGACCCCATTTTGGGCAAATCAGCTGGCGATAAGTTGATCGTTATCCGTTTGGAAGGCAGTGCAATCGCCATCGCGCTAAGGGCGGTGCGCACCCGATCGCGGGCTTCTGAAACGGCTTTGTCCGGCAGGCCCACGATAGAAAAGGCGGGCATACCGGGTGAAACGGCGCATTGCACTTCGACCATGCGCGCCTCGACCCCATGAAATGCCACTGTGTAGGCGCGTGCAAGCATGCGGTCCCCCCGATAGTTTAGCCAAAATTCATCTTGGTTAACGGCTAACGGAGGGGCGTTTACGATTGGTTAACGAGATCGGTAAAATGCGTCTGAGTTTACGTCGCTTGAGGCCAAGGCACCGTTGGCACACCCATATCGTAGGGGAATGGATCGTACGTGGTCTTTAACCCTTCTGCGCGCCATGCTTTGAACGCGGGATCGTTGATCGTGGTGTCGCAGTAGGCACGCGCGGCGGCTGAAACCGGCAGATCGTAGCCAATAATGCGAGCCGCCACTGGGGCGAACATGCAGTCCGCCAATGAATAAGCACCGAATAACCACGGTCCGTTAGCTTTGAATTTTGCCGCATGTGCCCGCAGGATTTCGATGCGATCAAGGTCAGACCGTAGCGCATCGTTGACCACAAACCCTTTGTTGACGTGCTGCAATTGCATGGCGCATTGACCGCGCAGCGCACCAAAACTGCTGGCCATTTCTGCGCAAATCCAACGGGCAGTGGCACGCGCTGCAGCATCTGTTGGCCACATGTTCAGGTCCGCATGCCGTTCTGCCAAAGTTTCGGCGATTGCCAGACTTTCGCCGACAATCGTACCGTCAGGCAGGCGCAATGTCGGAACCAGTTTAGCAGGAGCAAGGTGAACCATTTCGGCCGCCTTTGTGCCTGCGTACAGGTTCACCGGTTTTGCGTTAAACGATAGCTCGAATTTTTCGAGCATCAGCCAGCCGCGTAGCGACCAGGATGAAAAGGTGCGATCACCAATGTATAAATCATATGTCATATCGCGAGGCTAAAGGCTGACAGGCGATCAGGGCAAACAGTGATTTGTGCGCGTATCCATCACACAACGTGATTGATTGCATGCACCTTTGCCCCGTCCGGCCCCCACGAGATTTTGGTGACAGACAGGTTGTCGATTTTATGCGCCAGCACTTTGGATGCCGCGATGCCAAGCGCTATTTGGACCTGTGTCAGGATCACGCCAAAATGGGCAACTGCGATGATGTCACGCCCGGGGTTTTGGCGGGTGATGTGCTGCATGGTGGTGTGCACGCGGTGGGCGGCCTCATCCCAGCTTTCTCCGCCGGGGGGGGTCGCATCGCCGGGGGTTTCCCAATACGTGCGGCTGAGGACTGGGTGTTTTTCTGACACCTCGCTAAAGTGGGCACCGTCCCATGACCCAAAGTGTAATTCGCGCAGATGCGGATTGGCGGGCAGGCGCGTGCGTGCGTTTGAAACAGCATCGGCCGTTTGGACGCAGCGCAGCAAATCTGAACTGATAACCAGCGCGTCCTGTGGTAAATGATCGTGCAGGCGGGCCAACATTTTGGTGTCTGACAGATCTGCAGGGACATCGCGCCAGCCAACAAATGATTTTTCGTGCGTGGGGCCGTGGCGCACCCAATGCCATGTGGTTGTCGTCATCATAAGGTTCCTTTCAGAACATTTGGCAGGCCCGCAACGACCTGAACAACCAGATCGGCACGTGCGGCAAGTGCGATGTTCAACCGCCCTTGGGCCTCGCGAAATTGCCGCGATAATGCGTTGTCTGGCACGATGCCTTGCCCAACTTCGTTCGAGACAATGACAACAGGTGCCGTGCAATCATCAAGCGCTGCAAACAGCTGTGATTGAGCGACATCCAGCGGGTTTTCATCTAGCACATGATTGGTCAGCCACATAGTTGCACAGTCGATCAAGACGGCGTTTTCGGGGATCGCAGATTGCAGTGCCGGTGACAGGTCAAACGGGGCTTCGATCGTTGTCCAAGTGGCGTCGCGACGCGATTTATGCACCTTGACCCGATTTTTTGTTTCCGCATCCCAGACCCGCGACGTGGCGACGTAGATCGGCATTAACTTACTGTTAAGTATCAGGTTTTCGGCAATCACGGATTTTCCGGACGCCGCACCCCCTAGTACAAAAGACAACGCTGGCAACATTTCTTCCACCCTTAAGTGAACCAATTCCTAATCCGCTGCGTAAACTTATCAAAGGCGCAACTCAAGCGCTCAACACTGCGGAGGACGTAAGATGGCTTTGGACATAGCTCGCGAACAATCCCTGTCACGCACTGCCATGAAGGCAGAAATGTTGGATGCGGAAACGGAACTGCGGCTCGCTTACGCGTGGCGCGATGATCGTTGCGAGGCATCACTACACCGCCTGATCACAGCCTACATGCGGCTGGCTGTGTCGATGGCATACAAATTCAAACGCTACGGCGCGCCGATCAATGATTTGATCCAAGAGGCCGGTTTGGGCCTGATGAAAGCGGCCGATAAATTTGACCCAGATCGCGGTGTGCGGTTTTCGACCTACGCGGTGTGGTGGATCAAGGCGAGCATTCAAGACCACGTTATGCGCAACTGGTCGATGGTGCGGACCGGTTCGACGTCCTCGCAAAAGTCGCTGTTTTTCAACATGCGCCGTGTGCAGGCCCGTCTTGAACGCGAAAGCGCTGCGGCTGGCGAAGTGCTGGACAAGTTCCAATTGCGCCAGATGATTTCGACAGAAATTGGTGTGCCTTTGCACGACGTCGAAATGATGGAAGGCCGTCTATCTGGTTCTGATTATTCGCTGAACGCAACACAGTCCGTTGACGATGAAGGTCGCGAATGGATCGACGCGCTTGAAGACGACAGTGCCCAAGCCGCCGAAAAAGTCGAACATGCACACGATACCGCGCAGCTGCGGGAATGGTTGTTGGTTGCGATGACGGCGTTGAATGATCGCGAGCGTCTGATTGTGCGCGAACGTAAATTGCGCGACACACCGCGCACGTTAGAAAGCCTCGGTCAGGAATTGGGCCTTAGCAAAGAACGCGTGCGTCAGCTAGAAGCCGCTGCTTTTGGAAAAATGCGAAAAACACTGGAAGCCCAGAGCAAGGAAGTGCATCACTTCCTTCTATGAAATATGTGATCGCGTTATGTTTGATTTTACAGGGTCTCGTCGTTACGGCGGACCCTGTTTCTATTGATGCCCAGATTGTTTTGATCGGCGAAACGCACGACAATCCAGTGCATCACGAAACCCAAGCACGCATTGTCGCGCAGATCGCGCCGCGTGCTTTGGTGTTCGAAATGCTCACGTCCGATCAGGCCGATCTTGTGGACGTGACGTTGATTTCTGATCGTGAAAAAATGCAGTCGACCTTGGATTGGAACGCGTCTGGCTGGCCCGATTTTGCGATGTATCACCCGATTTTTGCAGCTGCCCCTGACGCGCGGATGTACGGTGGCGCGGTGCCGCGTTCGGTTCTGCGCGGCGTGGTCGAAGGTGACCTGATGGCAGCGTTTGACCAGCCCGTTCTGTATGGTTTGGACCATGATTTGCCGATCAAAGAACAGGCCGCGCGCCAAGCATTGCAATTCGCCGCCCACTGCGATGCCCTACCCGAAGAAACACTGCCCGGCATGGTCAACGTCCAAAAATTGCGCGATGCACGATTGGCGCAGGCCGCGATCCAAGCCTTGAACGAAACCGGCGGCCCCGTGGTCGTCATTCTAGGCAATGGCCATGCGCGCAAAGACTGGGGCGTGCCGCGTTTCTTGCGCCGCGTCGCCCCGGATGCATCCGTTTGGGTGGTCGGCCAATCCGAAGACGGCAACGCGCCAGACGGTGGATTTGACCAGATTATCGACGCGCCAACCTTGCAACGTCCCGACCCCTGCGCCGCTTTCAAATAGCGTCAGGCCCACAGGGCTGGCAGATTACGTTCAGCGCGATTATGGTCGCCCCAACGGCCAGTCACAAAGGGGGCACATCATGCTTGGTGCCAAACGGATTTTACTGATCATCGGAGGCGGAATCGCGGCGTACAAAAGCCTAGATTTGATCCGTCGTTTGCGGGAACGCGGCGCAGAGGTGACACCGGTTTTGACCCGCGCTGCCGAAGAATTTGTGACGCCATTGTCCGTTGCCGCATTGGCTGGAACCAACGTGTACCGTGATCTTTTTGACCTCACCAACGAGGCCGAGATGGGGCATATCCAACTGTCACGCAGCGCCGATATGATCCTTGTCGCACCGGCAACGGCTGACCTGATGGCTAAAATGGCGCAGGGCATTACCAACGATCTGGCCTCGACCCTGTTGCTTGCGACCGACACGCCGGTGATGATTGCCCCCGCGATGAATGTCCGGATGTGGCAGCACCCCGCAACCCAGCGCAATATCGCGACCTTGCAAGGTGACGGCGTTACGCTGATTGGCCCGAACGACGGCGATATGGCGTGCGGCGAATTCGGGCCTGGCCGCATGTCTGAACCGCTTGAAATTGTTGCCGCCCTTGAGGCGCAGTTGGCGGCTGGCCCGTTGCAAGGCAAACGCGTTTTGGTCACGTCCGGCCCAACTCACGAACCGATTGATCCGGTCCGCTATATCGCCAATCGGTCATCAGGCGCGCAAGGCAGCGCGATGGCAACCGCATTGAGCGCCCTTGGTGCGGAAGTGATTTTTGTGACTGGCCCCGCTGATGTGCCGCCGCCCAGTGGTGTCACAGTTGTGTCCGTTCAAACCGCGCAACAGATGCTTGAGGCCGTACAAAACGCGTTGCCTGTCGACGCCGCGATCTTTGCCGCCGCTGTCGCAGATTGGCGTGTGACCAGCGCGAGCGATCAAAAGCTAAAGAAAACCAAAGACGGTTTGCCGCAACTTACCTTTGCTGAAAATCCAGATATTTTGGCCCATGTTGCACAGCTAAAAACGGGGCGTCCCCAGTTGGTTGTAGGCTTTGCTGCCGAAACCAATGACGTGCAGGACAACGCAACGGCCAAACGGAAACGCAAGGGCTGCGACTGGATCGTTGCCAACGATGTGTCACCTGAAACCGGCATTATGGGCGGCAGCGAAAACGCGATTTTGCTGATTTCTGACACCGATGTCGAAACTTGGCCACGGATGTCAAAAACCCAAGTCGCCCACCAATTGGCCGCGCGCATCGCCGAGGTTTTGGCGTGAGCGTCGCGATCAAAGTCATGCGCGATGCGGGCTTTGATCCGTCCATCGCATTGCCGACATATGAAACCACAGGGGCGGCGGGCGCCGATGTGCGTGCCAATTTCGAAGATGGCAAATCCGTAACCCTTGCCCCCGGCGCGCGCGCTTTGGTCCCGACCGGTTTGCGTCTGGAAATACCTGTGGGGTGCGAAATACAAGTGCGCCCACGTTCGGGTCTGGCGTTGAAAAACGGCGTGACCCTCGCCAACAGTCCTGGCACAATCGACAGTGATTATCGTGGACCTTTGGGTGTGATATTGCTGAACACCAGCGCCGAACCTTTTGAGGTGACGCACGGAATGCGCATCGCTCAACTGGTTGTGGCCCCCGTCGTGCAGGGTGCGTTTGCATTGGTGGACACGCTGGATCAAACGGTGCGCGGGGCAGGTGGATTCGGATCCACAGGGCGCGACTGATGTTTCTTGTATTGTTCCTTTGTAGCGCGTTTTGGGGCCTTGGTATTGTCCTGAATACACCAAAATCTATGCGCTGGGCGCTGATCGGCATTCTGCTGACTGCGGTTATTTCGATGCACTTGGTTCTGCCCGCCGATAGCCCATTGCGGATGGCAACGGGTGAAACTGCGATGCCTTGGGTTTTACTTCTTGGGGCTGCGGGGCTGGTTTGGATCTATCGCAAAGGTCTGGGTTTTCTGCGTAACCGCGCGATGAAAAGTGAACAGCCGGAAACTAATACGCCGCTGTTTTCCGAAACCGAATTGAACCGCTATGCCCGTCACATCGTCATGCGCGAAGTCGGTGGACCGGGGCAAAAGGCGCTGAAAAACGCCAAGGTTCTTGTGATCGGTGCCGGTGGATTGGGTGCGCCGGTGTTGCAATATCTTGCCGCGGCAGGTGTCGGAACAATTGGTGTGGTCGACGATGATGTTGTTGATAATGCGAACCTGCAGCGACAAGTAATCCACCGCGATCAAGACATCGGAATGCCAAAGGTTTTTTCGGCTCAGGCTGCGATGATCGCCCAAAATCCTTACGTAAATGTGCGCCCTTATCATCGTCGTTTGGGGGCCGCAGACGCTGCTGAATTGATCGCAGACTACGATATGGTTCTGGATGGGTGTGACAATTTCGAAACCAGATATTTGGTAAACAGCACCTGTGTGACGCTGGGCAAGCCATTGATTTCAGGCGCTCTTACCCAGTGGGAAGGGCAGTTGAGCGTCTTTGATCCAAACAATGACGCCCCCTGTTACCGCTGTATTTTCCCCCAAGCGCCCGCACCCGAATTGGCCCCCAGCTGCGCTGAGGCTGGCGTGATTGGCCCGTTGCCCGGCGTCATCGGATCGATGATGGCCATCGAGGCAATAAAGCTGATCACCAACGCTGGAAAACCGTTGCGCGGTGAATTGCTGATTTACGATGCGCTGTACGGTGAAAGCCGGAAAATCACGATCGAGGCGCGGTCGGATTGCCCAGTGTGCGGCGGATAAAATCAGCCATTGTGTTGCCCCATGCGGCGTAAACTTTGGGTCCGGGATGATAGCCATCGGGGGCCATCGCGCTGATATCCATATCCAGTTCCATCGGCACGTAATGCAATGCGGGATCGCTAGCGCACCGCTTGTTTAAGGCATCATCCAGCCGGATCGCATGAGCCCCAAGAACCCACGCTAAAGGCTGGGGTAGCAATGGAAACTGACCCAAAGGCGGCAACGCACTGAAAAACACCTGCTGCGCGCCGTATTCTGTACGCAAACGTCTGGCCAAAGTCTGTTGTAGGCCCGTCCATTTGCGAAGGTTCACAAACCGCGTCGCGTCATTCACACCAAGCACCACAATCGCCAGATCAAAATCCGCCAACGGCAATTGTCGCAATCGCGCAAGCGTGCTGGCCGTGGTGTCACCGGTCTTGGCAAACAGCACCCATTCAACGCGGTGATCTTTGGCCAGATTTTTGGTCACATGACCCACCAACGCGCGATCTTGCGTGTCGGTGCCGACCCCTGCTGCAGAACTGTCGCCAACCATCAAAACCCGCAATAACGGCCCTTGACCCAAACACCCCCGACGCGGTCCCGTGGCCTCGGGCAGTGACAACGCGCGCATACGCACGATCACGCACTGCACCAAAAGCAGCGGCAGTAAAATGATACGCGCGATTATGTCAAAACCCTGTGGCATGGCGTTGTTAATTAACGTGTTGCGCCCTAGATTCAATTGCAAAGGAGAACCCTATGACCAATCCGTTGCTTGCCGACTGGGACACGCCGTTTCAGATCGCTCCGTTTGACAAAATCACCGACGAGGATTTCGCGCCCGCCCTTGATACGGCACTGGCCAGTCATGCGGCCGAAATTGCGACAATTGCCAGTGCGTCTGACGCGCCGACGTTCGCCAACACGATCGAAGCGTTGGAAGGTGTCGGCAAGGATTTAGACAAGGTCTTGGGCACGTTTTACACGGTTGCAGGTGCCGACAGCAATCCAGCCCGCGAGGCATTGCAGCGCGATTTTTCACCAAAACTGGCGGCGCATTTTTCAGACATTTCTGCGAACAAAGCGCTGTTTGAACGGGTCGCATCCGTGTGGACTGCGCGCGAAACGCTTGATCTGACGGACGAACAGGCGCGTGTTTTGATGCTGACGCACCGTGGTTTTGTACGCTCTGGCGCTGCGCTTGAGGGCGCACAAGAGGACCGGATCAAAGCGATCAAAGCACGTTTGGCCGTATTGGGCACTGAATTCACGCAAAACCTGCTGGGTGACGAACGTGAATGGTTCATGAAATTGGCAGAAACGGATCTGGATGGACTGCCTGATTTTGTGGTCGCGACCGCGCGTGCCGCTGGCAAGGAAAAGGGTGTCGACGGGCCAATTGTGACGCTGTCTCGTTCGTTGATCGTGCCGTTTTTGCAGTTCTCGACCCGCCGCGATTTGCGCGAAACCGCTTATAACGCGTGGGGCGCGCGCGGTGCGAATGGGGGCGCCACGGACAACCGTGCCATCGCCGGTGAAACACTACAGCTTCGTTCAGAACGTGCGCGTCTGTTGGGCTACGAAAACTTTGCCAACTACAAGCTAGAAACCGAGATGGCCAAGACGCCACAAGCGGTGCGTGATTTGTTGATGTCCGTCTGGGAACCCGCAAAAGCCCAAGCCAATGCAGACGCTTGGATTTTGCAGCAAATGATGACGTCGGATGGTGTGAATGGCACGCTGGAACCATGGGATTGGCGGTTTTATGCAGAACGTCGCCGCCGTGAATTGCACGACCTGGATGAGGCAAAGCTAAAGCCGTATTTTCAATTGGACCGTATGATTGCCGCGTCTTTTTCCTGCGCGACGAGGTTGTTCGGGTTGGAATTCAAGCCGCTTGATGTGGCGCTGTATCACGAGGATTGCCGCGCATGGGACGTGACCCGAAATGGCAAACATGTTGCCGTGTTTATCGGTGATTATTTCGCACGCGGATCAAAGCGATCTGGGGCTTGGTGCTCGGCGATGCGCGCACAGGCGAAATTCCCGAGCGATCAAACTCCGATCGTTATCAACGTGTGTAATTTTGCAAAAAGCGATCCTGCGTTGTTATCGTATGACGATGCGCGCACGTTGTTCCACGAATTTGGTCACGCGTTGCACCAGATGTTGTCCAATGTGACCTATGAATCGGTGTCTGGTACATCGGTTGCCCGCGATTTTGTGGAACTGCCAAGCCAGCTGTACGAACACTGGCTTGATGTGCCCGAGGTGCTGTCAGAATTCGCGACCCACGCAGAAACGGGTGAACCGATGCCCGCAGAATTGCTTGAAAAAGTACTGGCCGCCGCGACCTATGACATGGGGTTTTCAACGGTTGAATACGTGGCCTCTGCGCTGGTTGATCTGGAATTTCATGATGGTGACGCACCTGCTGATCCGATGGCCAAGCAGGCTGAAATCCTAGCAGACCTTGGTATGCCGCACGCCATTTCGATGCGTCACGCGACACCGCATTTTGCGCATGTGTTTTCCGGTGACGGATATTCATCCGGCTATTACAGCTACATGTGGTCCGAAGTTATGGACGCCGATGCGTTCGCGGCATTCGAAGAAGCCGGCGGTGCCTTTGATCTGGAACGTGCACGCGCATTGGAAGACAACATTCTGTCCACTGGTGGTAGCCGTGATGCGGGCGAATTATATGTCGCGTTTCGTGGTCGATTGCCGGGCGTCGAGGCGCTGTTAAAAGGCCGCGGTTTGCACGCTTAACATAGGACTGGGGTGTTGGCCCCAGTCCCCGACGCCATGGCGATTAGTACCCAAGTGAGCGGTCGACAAGATGCAAGAACGGCTCGCCTGCTTCGCCTCGCCTGATGTTTTCGGCAACTGTCAGGGCCGAATATTTTGCCCGTGTTTCTGCGGCAACGTGCGGTGTGACCGTTACGTTCGGATGCGCCCAGTAGGGGTCATCTTTGGGCAGTGGTTCAACGCGGAATGTATCGAGGGTTGCGTGTGAAATGTGCCCGCTGTCGAGGGCGGCCAGTAGGGCGTTATCGTCGATCAACGGACCGCGACCGGGGTTGATGATCACGGCACCTTTGGGCATCAAAGCCAAGGTTTCGGCGTTTAACGTGTTGGTTGTCGCGGCAGTATCGGGCAACAAAAGCACGGCAATTTCAGCGAGCGCCAAGGCGTCTTTCAAACCGTCCGCGCCGTGCAGGCAATTGACCCCTTTTATGGATTTCGCAGACCGGCTCCAGCCGCTGACTTGAAACCCGAATTGCGCCAATGCTTGGGCGCATGCAGTGCCAAGTTCGCCAAGGCCAAAAACTACGACATTGCGGTCCCATGACAGCGGCGGCGCGCTAGGTGCCCAGACGCCCGGTACGCCTTTGATGTGTGCGTCCATGCCCAAGTGGTGGCGCATCACGTGGCCGCAAACCCATTCGATCATGCCTTGGGTCAATCCAGGGTCAACCATGCGGGCCAATGGCAACGTTAAGGTTTTGTTACCCACGATTCCTTCGACGCCCGCCCAAAGGTTCAGCACGGCTTTGGCCCGCGTGAAGGGGGCAAAATCCTGAACATCAGAATTGGGCGCGTAGACGATATAATCGACCTGATCAGGGGCAATATCGGTGCTGATCACCGCATCAATACCGGCGTTCTTTATGGCATCTTCCAGCGGCGCTTTGTAATGCGGCCAGCGTTCGGCCTGAGCCGCGAAAAGCACGTTAACTGTCATTTTGGAACCTTGTTTTAACGGGGGCGGTGGACATGCGCACTTTGTACCAGTCCGAAGGCCAGCATCAAGACCAGCATCGCCGAACCGCCGTAACTGACCAGCGGCAGCGGCACGCCAACGACAGGCGCGAGGCCCATGACCATCGACATATTGACCGAAAAGAACAGAAAGAAATTTAGCGCGATGCCAAGGATCAGCAGGTTTGAAAAACGATCACGATTGGACACTGCGGACTGAACGCAAAACACGATGATCAGCAGGTACAACGCCAGCAACGACACGCCGCCGACAAACCCGAATTCCTCGGCCAAGGTGGTAAAAATAAAGTCGGTGTGTTTTTCGGGTAAAAAATTCAAACGGCTTTGCGTGCCTTGCATAAATCCGCGCCCCGTCCAACCGCCGGAACCAAGTGCGATCTTGGATTGGGTGATGTGATATCCCGCGCCCAAAGGGTCTGAACTGGGGTCTAAAAACGTGTCGATACGGCGATATTGATAGTCTTTCAGCAGTTGCCACGTGGTGCCACGCCCGACAAACACAGCCGTTATGAGCCCTACACCCGACGCGATCACCGCTGCAAAATAGGCCCAGTGCACACCCGCCACAAACATTAGGCCACCACCCGCCGTGACCAGCAAAATCGAGGTTCCCAAATCGGGTTGTTTCAGAACCAACGCGGTGGGTAACAAGATGATCAGGATCGGCAAAAGAACCCACTGCGGCTTCGATTTATTGTGCGCAGGAAGCCAGTCGTAGTAGGCGGCCAAAAACATAACCAACGTGATTTTCATCAGCTCCGAGGGCTGCAAACGGATAAACCCAAGGTCGATCCAACGCTGCGCGCCCATGCCAACCGCGCCAAAAAATTCGACGCCCAGCAACAGCAAAACCGTGACCCCATAAGCAAAGCCCGCGACGTTGCGCCAGAACCAGATCGGCGTGACACCTACAAGGACCATCAGCACCAATCCGACTGCAAACCGCTTCATTTGCGGTTCGGCCCAGGGGGTGAAACTGCCGCCTGCAACTGAATAAAGCATCAGAAACCCGACACCCGCCACCGTTGTTAACAACAGGGCCAAAGGCCAGTTTAGAAACAGAATTTTACGTGGTCCGACGGGGACGGATTTTACTGAATATTCAAGATAACTCATGCCTGATC
The DNA here is from genome assembly GCA_047626725.1 of Ascidiaceihabitans sp. Lineage (GTDB taxonomy): Bacteria > Pseudomonadota > Alphaproteobacteria > Rhodobacterales > Rhodobacteraceae > Ascidiaceihabitans. Next base: position 35,613 of record JBLHSG010000019.1, on the reverse strand, counting down.
TTTGCCCCCGATGTTGGCGACAGGGCGTACTTTGCGCAGGCGGCGTTGTTGTGCTGAAATGCGGTTTCGATCCCCGGACGGGTAGGCGGACAGCGGTGGTTCGCCGCCGTATAGTGCCTGTAATGTGATGTCGCGGGCAATCGGTGCGGCCGCTTTTGATCCGCCGCCGCCGTGTTCGACGACCACGGCCACCGCATATTTCGGGTTGTCGTAAGGCGCGAAATTCACGAACAGCGCGTGGTCACGTTTTTCCCATGGCACTTCAGAGTTTTTGACGATCACGGACCTAACCTGGGCCGTACCAGTTTTGCCCGCCATGCGCATTTCATCCACGACAATTCGGCTGCCGCCAGCGGTGCCGCCACGGTCGTTCACAACTGAATACATTGCTTGGCGAATTCTGCGCAGGTTTGCTTGATCGACGTCCAGTGGCGCACCTGCACCGCTGGGTTGGATGACCCCGTCGATGGATTTGATCAGGCGGGGTTCAACGGCCCGACCGGTCGCAATGCGCGCTGACATCACGGCCAACTGCAGGGGCGACGCAAGCACAAATCCCTGACCGATCGATGCGTTGACCGTGTCGCCGATCACCCAATCCTTGCCGTAGGTTTTGGCCTTCCAGTCTTTGGTCGGGGCCAGCCCGCGTGCAACCGCAGACATCGGCACCTTGTGGCGTACGCCCAGGCCAAAGATCTTTGCCATGGCGGATATTTTTTCGATCCCGACCTTTAGGGCCAGATCGTAATAATACACATCGCAACTTCGCTTGAGCGAGTTTTTCAAATCCATTGACCCGTGGCCCGACCGTTTCCAACAGTGGAATTTGCGGTCTGCTACTTCGAGGTGACCAACGCAGCGCACCGTATCATTCGGGTCGATAATACCGTCTTCTAGGGCGGCCAACGCCGTGATCATTTTGAATGTCGACGCGGGCGCGTAGGTGTCTTGCACAGCTTTGCTGGCGAGGGGGCGGAATTTGTTGTCGGTCAGGTTTTTGTAATCTGCGACCGAAATGCCATTCACGAACAGGTTCGGATCATAGGTTGGTGACGAGGCAATCGCGACCAGATCGCCATTTTCCAAATCGATGATGACGGCGCTCGCGCTTTCTTCGCCAAGGCGGGCCTGAACGTAGTTTTGCAGCTTGGAATCGACGGTCAATTGTAGGTCGGCACCAGCGCGTCCTTCGCGGCGATCAAGTTCGCGCATCTCGCGACCAGCGGCGTTGACTTCGACTTGTTTGGTGCCGGCTTTACCGCGTAAATTGATCTCTTCTTTGGCTTCGACGCCGACCTTGCCGATTTGATAGCGCGGGATGCGCAACAGCGGATCAGGGTCTTCGATACGATCAAGATCATAGTCGCTGACCGGTCCGACGCGTCCTAGAACATGGGCAAAATCAGACCCCAGCGGATAGACGCGTGACAGGCCGACTTCGGGTGTGACACCGGGTAAAGCAGGGGCGTTAACCGACACGCGACTTAGGTCTTTCCATGCGACATTGTCCGCGACTGTGACCGGATAAAATGGCGCGCTGCGTTTGAATTGTTTGCGCGCGTCCTCAAGCATGTCGGGGTCCAGCGTGACGATTTTGCCAAGGCTTGCCAGCACGTCTTCGATGTCGCCTGCGTCTTCGCGCACAATTTTGATCTGATAGGTCGGTATGTTTTGAGCCAGCAGAATACCGTTGCGGTCAAACACTTCGCCGCGGGCAGGCGGCAGCAGTTTGAATTTGATCCGGTTTTCTTCGGCCAATAGACGGAATTGATCCGCTTGATCGACCTGCAAATGGCGCATCCGAATGCCCAGGCCACCCATGAACAGCAATTGGGCGCCGCCCAGCAATGCCGCGCGGCGTGTCAGCAGCCGATGGGTTGCTTCGGTGTCTGCGCGTTTACGCCTCATGTCCGGCCTCCGAGTGTGTCCAGATCGCCGGGCACAGATTTGCGCACGCCCATGATCACGTGGGTCACAAAGACAAATGCGGGGTAGAATAATATGGTCATGCCCATTTGAACGAAGGTAAGCCATAGGCCCGGAACATCAACCAACAACACCGCGAGGATGACGCGGTTGACCACGGTTGCGCCGATGATCAGGCCGGTGACTGTCGCCCATTCCGTCAAAAATGTTGCGACCCGCAATGTGGGGGCCTGCGCCTTTAGGCTTTCGCAGGCGAGCAATCCGATCGCGGCCCATAGGCCCGGTGGACGTTGCAGCAGTAAATCCGCCAGCAATAAGACCAGTCCCAAAAGGACGGGCGGAACATATTCGGGGCGACGTACGGACCATGCAAAGGCAAATCCGATCATCAAATTTGGCAGGGCCCAGTTGCTAGGAACCAAGTTCAGGGGGAGCAAATGTACGAACAGGATGACCAATGCGAGGCCAACAAATGCCGATCGCATCAGCCAAATACGATAGGTGGAATGGTCATTCATTCACCACCTCAGTGGTTTGCGGATCGATGCCGCCTGAGGGGGCCAAAACAGTCGTGACGTCTGAAACCGGTTCATTTGAATAGCTGCGCATCACCCGCAAAAATTCGAGGCGTTCGTAATCAGCAGCCAGTCGCACACGCAAACGCCCACCGGGGTCTTTGGCGATCTGACCAATCAACAAGCCTGACGGAAACACGCCGCCATCGCCCGAACTGACAACACGATCACCTGCGCGCACCAGATCAGGGTTTTCCAGAAAATCGATTGGCGGCACGGCAGAATTGTCGCCGGCCACAATCACGCGCTGTCCCGATGGCTGCACCAACGCCGGAATACGGCTGGACGCATCGGTCAGTAAAATCACCCGACTGGTGTTTTTGGCGACACCCGAAATACGACCAACCAGACCCAGACCATCCATCGTCGCCCAGCCGTCAATCAGCCCGTCACGCGCGCCAACATTCAGCAAGACAGACTGGCGAAACGGTGATCCAGAATCCGCCATCACTACGCCGGTGATGAACGTCAGGCGCGGATCCAGGCGCACTTTGTTCAGGTCCAAAAGGCGCGCGTTTTCTTCCTCGAGCTGAAGCGCGGCCTCTTTCCATTCTTTCATCCGGCGCAATTCGCGCTTTAATTCCTGATTTTGTTCGGCAATGCGCTGATAGCTTTGAAAGTCGCGAAACAGTTTGACGGTGCCCGTAACAGGGGCCATCGCCCAGTCAAAATTCGGCACAATCCGATCCGTGACTTGGGCGCGAAACCGTTCCACCCTTGGGCTATCGATGCGCCACAGCAAAAATATGGCGATCAACACCAGCATCATCACGCTCAGCAAAAGCCGGCGCAGGGGGCCCCCATAGTCGTGATTGTTTGATCTGTCCTTGGCCAACGCGGGTTTATCCTGCCGTGTTTGAATTCAGGGCATCTAGATGCTGTTGGCCAGAGTGTCGGTAATTTTGCGCACTCTGGCAAGCATATCAGCTGTCGTAATCAATCGCGTGACGCAGCTGTTTTTCGTATTCCAGCGCTTTGCCTGTGCCCAAGGCCACGCAATTTAGCGATTCATCAGCGATGGAAACGGCCAAACCGGTTTGTTCACGCAGCGCCAGATCCAGATCGCCAAGCAACGCACCACCACCTGTCAGCATCACGCCACGGTCCACAATGTCAGCGGCCAAATCAGGCGGAGTCGTTTCAAGCGCTGTCATCACCGCTTCGCAGATTTGCTGGACGGGTTCGGCCAATGCTTCGGCGATTTGAGCCTGCGTGATTTCGATTTCTTTAGGCACGCCATTCAACAGGTCACGTCCACGAATTTGCATCGATGTCCCACGACCATCGTCCGGCATGCGCGCGGTTCCGATGGATGTTTTGATCCGTTCAGCAGTGGTTTCACCGACCAAAAGGTTCTGCTGGCGACGCAAGTAGCTGATGATCGCCTCGTCCATGCGGTCACCACCCACGCGCACAGAACGGGCGTAAACGATGTCACCAAGGGACAGCACCGCGACTTCGGTTGTGCCGCCGCCGATATCCACAACCATGTTGCCCGTCGGGTCCGTGATCGGCATGCCAGCGCCAATCGCCGCTGCAATTGGTTCGGCGATCAGGCCAGCGCGACGTGCGCCGGCGGACAAAACCGACTGGCGAATAGCGCGTTTTTCAACCGGCGTGGCCCCGTGCGGGACGCAAACGATGATCTTGGGTTTAGAAAATGTTGACCGCTTGTGCACTTTGCGGATGAAATGTTTGATCATTTCTTCGGCTGTATCAAAGTCGGCAATAACGCCTTCGCGCATCGGGCGGATCGCCTCGATGGAACCGGGTGTGCGGCCCAACATCAGCTTGGCGTCTTCGCCCACGGCGAGAACTTTTTTAACGCCATCCTTGATATGATAGGCGACGACCGACGGCTCTGACAGCACGACGCCCTTGCCTTTGACGTAGATAAGCGTGTTCGCTGTCCCCAAATCGATTGCCATATCAGAAGAAAACAGACCACGAAGACTACCAAAGATCGACATACATGTGCGCCTTGCGAAAAAATACAGTGTCGTCCCCGAGTCGAGCACGCGGACGTTGCGACTTATAGGCCTGCTGAGGGTCGGGCGAAAGGGGGCTTGCACACGCATTTGTGGCAGCATTCCGCGCATTTTGACTGGAATGGGCAGGGGGTCATGTTAACATTTGGCCAAAGAACGTTGGCAAAGGCAAATCATGCGGAAAATTCAAGTACTTGGCGTCCATCACATCACGATTATGGGGGCGGATCGGCAGACCTCGATTGATTTCTGGGAGGGGCTATTGGGCATGCCATTTATCTTTGATCAGCCCAATCTGGACGATCCGAACGAAGGGCACCTGTATTTTGATCCCGGCGACGGGCGTTTGATTACAATTTTCACAAACGAAGGGCGCAAGGCTGATCCGCAACGCACCCCGATGGACGTCGGTTGCGTGCACCATGTCGCGTTTGAAGTTGACCGCGCCATGTTTTCGCAAGTTCCCGAACGGCTGCGTGCGCGTGGCATCGGAAATTCCGGCGTTAAGGATCGTGGGTTTATGGATTCGATTTACTTCAAGGACCCGCTGGGGCTGTTGATCGAATTGGCCTGCTACAAATTCATTCCCCCGCGCGGATCAAACCATGCCGAAGTTCTGCTTGAGGCACATAAACTACGCGTCGCAGCAGGTGACAAAGCGATCGAAGAATCCCATTTGGCCGATGCAGTCGAGGTGATTGTCGAACGGAGCCAGGCGTCACTATCGACAGACCGCACAGCCCGCGATCCGTACTAAGCTAGCGCATAAATAGCGGTCGCAGGTCGGGGGCAATGCCCGCCGTTTGAACCTGCGACCGCTGTTTTTAGGTGACGTCCCGATAGCTGATTTCAGCCTTGTCCGAGCCGGATTTTTCACGCCGCACGATCAGCCGGTTCAGCGCGTTTACATAGGCTTTGGCCGAGGCCACAACCGTGTCGGTATCGGCCGATTGACCTGTCGCGATCCGGTCGTCTTCTTCCATCCGCACAGACACTGTGGCTTGCGCATCGGTGCCTTCGGTCACGGCCTGAACCTGATACACTTGCAGCTTGGCCCCATGTGGAAACAGGGCTTTGACCGCATTAAATGTCGCATCCACAGGGCCATCGCCGGTCTGGCTTGTGCTGTGTTCAACGCCGTCCACGGACATCACCAGATCAGCTTTTTGTGGGCCTTCGGTGCCGCATTGAACGCGCAACGACACGATCTTGAGGTGATCGTTTTCAGGGTCGGACGACGTGCGCATCAGCGCGATCAAATCGTCGTCAAAGACTTCTTTTTTGCGATCTGCCAGTGCCTTGAAACGGACAAACACGTCTTTCAACTGGTTGTCACCGACCTCAAATCCAAGGTCCTCCAGTTTCGCCCGCAACGCCGCGCGACCGGAATGTTTGCCAAGCGGCAGCGACGTGCCGGCCAAACCCACATCTTCGGGGCGCATGATTTCGAATGTTTCGGCGTTTTTCAGCATGCCGTCTTGGTGGATGCCGGATTCGTGCGCGAACGCATTCTTGCCCACAATCGCCTTGTTGAACTGCACGGCAAAGCCGGAAACGGACGCGACGCGGCGCGAAATGTTCATCAGTTTGGTGGTGTCGATGCCGGTTTGATAGGGCATGATGTCGTTGCGCACTTTCATTGCCATCACGACTTCTTCGAGCGCGGTGTTGCCTGCGCGTTCGCCCAAGCCATTGATTGTACATTCAATTTGGCGCGCGCCTGCTTCGACCGCAGCCAGACTGTTTGCCGTCGCCATGCCCAGATCGTTGTGGCAGTGGGTGGCGAAAATCACGTCTTCGGCCCCTGGCACTTCGGCGATCAAACGACGGATCAGTTCGGCGCTTTCGCGTGGTGCCGTGTAGCCAACCGTGTCGGGAATGTTGATTGTGCTGGCGCCTGCCTTGATCGCGATTTCGACGGTGCGACACAGATAGTCAAATTCGGTGCGGGTTGCATCCATTGGCGACCATTGCACGTTGTCACACAAGTTGCGCGCATGGCTGACCGTTTCTTCGATGCGGATCGCCATTTCGTCTTTGGTCATGTTGGGAATAGCGCGATGCAAAGGCGAGGTGCCGATAAAGGTGTGGATGCGCGGTTGGGCTGCGTGCTTCACCGCCTCCCAGCAGCGATCAATGTCACCGAATTGCGCACGGGCCAAACCGCAAATCACGGAATTTACGCTGTTTTTGGAAATCTCGCTGACGGCGTTAAAATCGCCCTCTGAGGCAATTGGAAATCCTGCTTCGATGATATCCACGCCCATTTCATCGAGCAAACCGGCAATTTCCAGTTTTTCATCATGGGTCATGGTGGCGCCGGGCGATTGTTCGCCGTCACGCAATGTGGTGTCGAAAATTACGACTTTGTCTTGTGAAGATGTCATGTGATGTCTCTTTTTTGTGTCTGATCCTTGGCACGTTCCAAAACCCTCTGAGCGGACGTGCCGGGAGACACGCTCAGAGGCGGAATAGGATCAGTAGGCCGCGCAAAGCTGCCGCGCCGGGTTGGCGATGCGAAAGGATATGTGCGCTTGCTGTCATGCGTCTCTTATAAACGCGGATTGGTAAATGAAAAGATACAAAATTTCCCAACCCGCTTTTAACGCCAAGCAAGGGTTGAAGGTAGCATCGCACCTGCTAGGTCTGTGTGCATGGCAAGAATTTTGATCATTGGCGCATCAGGCGGCATCGGAAGCGCGTTGGTTTCGACGCATAAAAATCGCGGTGACGTGGTTGTTGCGCTGTCACGATCTGTCGATGGTTTTGACATCACGGATCAAGCCAGCGTTTCTGAACATCTGTCCGCGATGGATGGTGATTTTGACCGCATTATTGTGGCCACTGGCGCGCTTGAGATTGACGGGAACGGGCCTGAGAAAACAATTAAGGCGATTGATGCCGACGCAATGGCGCAGCAATTTGCGGTGAATGCGATTGGTCCCGCGTTGGTTTTGGCCCACGCCGGTCGATTGTTGGCAAAGGGGCGTCCGACCTGTTTTGCCGTGATGTCAGCGCGCGTCGGATCCATCGCTGACAATCGGTTGGGTGGGTGGATCAGCTACCGCGCTGCAAAATCTGCGCTGAACCAGATTGTACGCACCAGCGCGATTGAATTGGCACGCAGTCACCCGCAATCATGCGTCGTGTCTTTGCACCCGGGCACCGTCGTCAGCGCATTTACCGCGAAATATCTGGGCCGTCATCCCGCAGTGGAACCGGCCAAAGCGGCCGATAGTTTAGCCAGCGTCATGGATGGTTTGGATGCTTCAAACACCGGCGGATTTTTTGATTACACTGGTGCAACAGTCGATTGGTAGTCTGCGGTTGCTGACTCTGTCTCTTGTTCTTTGATCGCGTCCAAATTCGGAATTTGAAGATATTCAATCAATTGAACCAACAAGTGTGGCTCCGTTTGGCGGGCACAAAAATAGCGTGATGTGCTGTTGGTGATCAGGTGATTGTCTACGTCAAAATGACGAAATTCCACCCAAAGGGACAGATGCTTTTTCGCTGAAATAGACTCGGCAATGATTCGAAACCCTGTGCGCGAATAGTTGGCATTCAGCAGAGCTGTGCGTTTGGTGGACAACGCCGTTTGGATCGCTTTGATGTTTTTGAAAATCATGATCTGTTCGCCAAAATAGACCGCCATTGGCACGGCAAACCTGCTTGTGATCAGCCCAAGTTTATTTTGGGCGAACCAATCGCACTGTTCTGTAAAAAACTGATTTGCAGTTTGCACAATGATGCTCTCTCAACGCGATACTGGGTACGAAACACAACCTGAATAATACTAGATTGAGCCGATTAGACGGAAGGATTGTGTGCATTGCAAGAATTCTTAGACACAATTCCCCTATATCGTGCAAATAGGGCAAAGTTTCTCGAGTTTCGAGAGGTTTGTGCAGTTTTTATTTGAGTGCGCCATTTTCCCATGTGCCGCGCGATTCTTCGCCCGTTGCATAGCGCATAGTACCGTCGCCTTGGCGTTTGCCGTTGTGAAAATTGCCCTCGTAGACATCGCCATTGTCGTAGGTTGCAGTGCCGATACCGTTGATTTCGCCCTGCTGCCATTGGCCTGTGTACTTGAAACCGTTGGCCATTACGATGCCGCCTGTGCCGCTGCGTTGGCCGTTTTCAAAATTACCTTCGTAGATTGTGCCATCGGGATAGGTTGCTTTGCCGTTGCCGTGGCGTTGTCCGTTTAGCCATGCGCCCTCATAGCGGTAGCCGTCTGCGTAGGTCATCACGCCGGTGCCGTGATTGCGCGCGCTTTTAAAGCCGCCCTCGTAGACCACGCCATTTGAATAGGTGGCTTTGCCGTTGCCATCGATGACGCCTGCGACCCAGTCGCCTTCGTATGTTGAGCCATCGACATAGGTGATTTTGCCAGTGTCATCCGCCAGATCATCGCGAAAGCTGCCCTCGTAAACTGATCCGTCCGGGTAGGTGACGCGGCCTTGGCCTTCGATTTGGCCTGCGACCCATGCGCCAACATAGGTGTATCCGTCTTTGCCCGTAAACGTGCCGGTGCCGTGGCGGCGATCGTCGACAAATTGGCCGTTGTAAATATCGCCGTTTGCATAGGTGACGCGGCCGTTGCCCATGCGTCTGCCAGACACAAGATCGCCTTCGTACACGTCGCCATTGGGTTGTGTCAGGGTGCCAGTGCCGTCGATTTGGCCATCGGTCCAGAGGCCCACGTAAATCAATCCGTCCGGCATGGTTAGCGTACCCGTGCCCGCGCGCTGGCCGTTGACAATATCGCCGTCATAGACCGCGCCGTCAGGATAGGTGATCGTGCCCACGCCGTTTTTGACGCCATCAATCCAATCGCCCTTGTATTCATAGCCGCCCGGGCTTTGCATCACACCTTTGCCGTGGTGTTTGGCATTGCGGAATTCGCCCTCATAGCGCACGCCGTTTGCATACAGCGCCACGCCGGTGCCAATGATCGTGCCGCCCAGCCAATCGCCCTCGTAGGTGCCGCCATCTGCAAAGGTGATCTTGCCAAAGCCGTCAGGTTTGCCTTTGGAAAAGTTACCTTGATAGACCGACCCATTCGGGAAATTCGCAACGCCTTCGCCTTTGATTTCGCCGTCAGTCCATTCGCCGGAATATTCGTAGCCATTGGGCAGTTTGTAGGTGCCCATGCCGTGCTGGACGCCGCCACGAAATGTGCCCTCGTAGATCCCGCCATCGTCGTATTGCTTGCTCAGCACTTTGTCGTCCTGCGCGAATACAGCAACAGGAACAGCCAACAGGCTTAGGATCAAAAAGAGACGTTTCATATAGGACCTGCCCAATTCGTGGTCTAAGATTCTTGGCCCGCACACCCCCTGCGCAGGCTGGGGTAGCCTAGAAGAAGCAAAGCCACCTCGCAATGGGTTTCACCGGGATGATTTGAGGCAGGCAGGCGTTGGGGTGCCATTTGCAACTTGGGCTTGTTGACGCGGATCGCTCAAAGGGCTTTTCTGCCCTTCGCCTTGCGCATATAGGTGCCTTAAGACCCTGATATCTGATAGGATCGGAGCGCCCCAATGGCCGATACATTCCGCATAACACTGTGCCAATTGAACCCGACAGTGGGGGACATTGCCGGCAATGCTGCCCTTGCCCGCGATGCGTGGGAACAAGGGCGCGCCGCAAACGCCGATATGGTGGCCCTGCCAGAGATGTTCATCACGGGCTACAACGCACAGGATCTGGTGATGAAGCCGGTGTTTCACAATGCTGCCATCGCCGCCGTCGAACAGTTGGCGATTGAATGTGCCGACGGTCCTGCCTTGGCGATCGGGTGCCCATGGGTCGAAGACGGCAAGCTGTATAACGCCTACATGATTTGTCGGGGCGGCAAGATCGCCTCGAAGGTTTTGAAACACCACCTGCCCAATGAGACGGTTTTTGACGAGGTCCGTATCTTTGACGCAGGGCCATTGGGCGGGCCGTATAGTGTGGGCAACACCCGCATCGGTAGCCCGATTTGCGAGGATTCGTGGCACGAGGATGTCGCCGAAACGTTGGCTGAAACCGGCGCTGAATTCCTGCTGATCCCGAATGGATCACCGTACTATCGCGGCAAACAAGACACCCGTATGAACATCATGGTGGCGCGGGTTGTCGAAACCGGCCTGCCGCTGATCTATCTGAACATGGTGGGTGGTCAGGACGATCAGGTGTTTGATGGTGCGTCGTTTGCATTGAACCCCGGTGGCGCATTGGCGTTACAAATGCCTGCGCTGGAAACCGCGATTACCCACGTCGATCTGGAACGCGGCACTGATGGCTGGCGCATTATTGACGGTGAAAAGGTCAAGCAACCGGACACGTGGGAACAGGATTATCACGTGATGGTGCTGTCGTTGCGCGATTACATGCGCAAAACGGGTTTCAAAAAGGTGCTGTTGGGCATGTCCGGCGGGATTGATTCCGCGATTGTCGCGACAATTGCTGCTGATGCGATTGGCCCCGAAAATGTGCGCTGCGTGATGCTGCCGTCTGAATACACCAGCCCCGACAGCCTGGAAGACGCCGAAGCCTGCGCCAACGCGCTGGGCTGTAATTATAATTACGTGCCGATCAAAGAGGGGCGCGATGCGGTGACCAACACGCTCGCCCCGCTGTTCGAAGGGTACGAGGACGACCTGACCGAGGAAAACATCCAGTCGCGTCTACGTGGTTTGCTGTTGATGGCGATGAGCAATAAATTCGGGAGCATGTTGTTGACCACGGGCAATAAATCCGAGGTCGCAGTTGGCTACGCCACGATCTACGGCGACATGTCTGGCGGCTATAACCCGATCAAAGACATGTACAAAACCCGCGTGTTCGAAACCTGCCGCTGGCGCAATTCAAACCACCGCGACTGGATGATGGCCCCCGCAGGCGAGGTCATTCCCGAGCGGATTATCACCAAACCGCCATCGGCTGAATTGCGCGATGATCAAAAAGACAGCGATAGTCTGCCGGACTATCCGGTGCTGGACGCGTTGTTGGAAATGTTGGTCGATAATGATGCATCGGTTGCCGATTGTGTGGCCGCAGGGTTTGACCGTGATGTGGTGAAAAAAGTCGAACACTTGATCTACATCAGCGAATATAAACGGTTCCAATCTGCACCCGGCGCGCGTCTGACCAAAGGCGCATTCTGGCTTGATCGCCGCTATCCAATTGTAAACCGTTGGCGCGATAACGAGTGAGGCGCAGGGCGCGCACCTTACCCCACGATCACTGGACAAATCGCACCTAACCTGACACCTAGCCCGCATAGGAGAACCTGCTCATGACAACCACTCGTTTTGCCCCATCGCCCACTGGTTATATCCACGTTGGAAACCTGCGCACTGCGCTGATGAATTTCCTGATCGCGCGCAAAGCGGGGGGTGAATTCATTTTGCGGATCGACGACACGGATCCTGAGCGTTCAAAAGAAGAATATGTAGACGGGATTAAGCAGGATCTGGAATGGTTGGGCCTGCATTGGGACCGCGTTGAACGCCAATCCGAACGGCTGGAACAATACGCCGCTGCCGCAGATAAACTGCGCGACATTGGCCGTTTTTACGAAGCGTTCGAAACCCCGACCGAACTGGATCTAAAGCGCAAAAAACTGCTGAACATGAGCAAGCCACCGGTCTATGATCGTGCGGCGTTGAGCCTAAGCGAAGCCGAGCGTGAGGCCATGCGCGCCGAACGTGGCAATGGCGTGTGGCGTTTCAAATTGGATCAAGAACGGATCGAATGGAACGACGGTATTTTGGGTGACATTTCGATCGATGCGGCGTCTGTCAGTGACCCGGTTTTGATCCGTGGTGACGGGCAGGTTTTGTACACGATTGCGTCTGTTGTTGATGACACCGAAATGGGCGTGACGCATGTTGTGCGCGGGTCCGATCACGTCACAAACACCGCCACGCAAATCCAGATCATGTCTGCCCTTGGCGCGACGCCGCCGACATTTGCCCACCACTCGTTGCTGACTGGTCCGCAAGGCGAAGCGCTGTCAAAACGTCTTGGTACCTTGGCCCTGCGTGACTTGCGCGAACAAGGCATTCAGCCGATGGCATTGCTCAGCATCATGGCGCGTCTTGGGTCGTCTGATCCGATCGAATTGCGCATGGAAATGGCTGAACTGATCGACGGCTTTGATATCGGTCGCTTTGGCACGGCACCCACCAAATTTGACGTCGCTGACGTGTTCCCGATGACGGGCCACTATTTGCAAGCCTTGCCGCTGGATCAAGTCGCCGATCAAATCGCCGCATTGGGTGTGCCTGATGATTTGGCCGAAGCGTTCTGGATGGTCACGCGTGACAACATCACGACGCTCAAGGATCTTGACGCATGGTGGACATTGTTCCGCGACGGGGCAGAGCCGGACATCGATGACGAGGACAAAGAATTCGTCGCACAAGCGATGGCTTTGTTGCCAGAAAGTCCGCTTGATACCGGCACATGGAAATCTTGGACTGGTGCCGTAAAAGAGGCAACAGGGCGCAAAGGGCGCGGGTTGTTTATGCCGCTGCGCAAGGCGCTGACGGGCCAAAGCCACGGTCCTGACATGTCTGGCGTTATGCCGCTGTTGCAAGTCATCAAAGCGCGCTAACCTGACCGGATTGTTCTGACGTATCTGTTCTTTGCCCTGTGGGGCATAGGGCAGTGTCACGTCAGAAATTCGAAAGGGACCCGCGATGAGCGACGCACAGGCCAAGTTTCTAAGCGGCAATTTATTCAAGCATGTTAGCGTCATGTCCTTGACCTCTTCGGTGGGGTTGATGGCGGTGTTCTTGGTCGATTTTGTCGATATGATTTTCATCTCGATGCTGGGCAAATCCGAACTGGCAGCGGCTGTTGGCTATGCTGGTGCCGTGCTGTTTTTCACCACCTGTTTTGGTATCGGAATGGCCATTGCTGTGGGTGCAATTGTGGCGCGCAGCCTAGGCGCTGGGGATCACGCATTGGCTCGTGCCCGGACTGCGACGGGCCTGACGTTTGGTGTCTTTTTCAGTGCGATATTTGCAGGGCTTGTCTGGCTCAATGTCCGCCCCGCGGTCGAGATGTTGGGGGCAACCGGCCACACCGCCGATCTGGCCGAAAGCTACCTGCGCATCGTTGTGCCGTCGCTACCGTTTTTGGTGATCGGAATGATGGGCGGCGCGGTTTTGCGCGCGTACGGCGATGCGCGTCGTGCGATGATGGCCACGATTTACGGGGCGATTGTGAATGCGGTTCTGGACCCGATTCTGATCTTTGCGCTTGATTTGGAACTGACGGGTGCGGCCCTTGCGTCAGTGGCCGCGCGGCTGGTCATTGCAAGCACATCTCTGCTGCCAATCATTCGCCATCACGGCGGTATCGTGCGCCCTGATATAGGCAGTTTGCAACGCGATTTTCGCCCTATTCTCGCGATTGCACTGCCAGCAATCCTAACGCAATTGGCCACCCCGATCGGGCAGGCGTTTGTCACCAGATCTATGGCGCAATACGGCGAAGACGCGATTGCGGGCATGGCAATTGTCGGGCGATTAACCCCCGTCGCCTTTGGGATTATCTTCGCATCATCTGGCGCGGTTGGCCCCATTATCGGCCAGAATTTCGGAGCCAAAGATTTCGGTCGTGTGCGCGCAGGATTCAATGCGGCCCTACTGTTCACCGCCATCGTGATCGTTGTTGTGACCCTAACTTTGTTCGTACTGCGTGCGCAAATCGCGGCCTTGTTCAGCGCCGATGGCCTGACGCTAGAATTGATATTCCTGTTCTGCGGCCCATTGGCACTGGCGTTCTTTTTCAACGGTGTTTTGTTCGTCAGTAACGCGGCATTCAACAACCTAGGGCACCCGTTTTATTCGACCTGGTTAAACTGGGGGCGCAACACGGTTGCGATGATTCCCGCAGTTATGATCGGCGCGTATTTCTTTGGCGCGGCAGGGGTGATGATCGGGCAAGCAGCGGCAGGCGTGATGTTTGGCTGCATCGCGTGGTGGTTGGCTGTGGGCGTAATTAAATCAGGTGGTGACGACGACGGGCAGGGCCCATTCGAACGTCAGGGACGCCTAATGACCTTGCTGCACGCGCGCCGATAGTCGCGTCAAATGTTGGTCGACCAATTGCGTTTCACTCTCGCTTAAAACTTGCGCACGCGGATATTTTGGCACTGTGCGGTCGTTCAAAATGGGCGTATCCCAACCATCTGTCGTGTCAAAAAACGCCTGCACTCCGGCCTCACCAAATTCACGCAGATATCCCTGCACAACCACATCCAGATAGCTCAGCAAAATGACGTGTTGCCCGTCATTGCGCATGTCAGTTGCGGCAACAGCGTAATGCGCAATTTCGCGAACAGGATCGCCGACATGGCCGACTTTTCCGTCCGAAGATACCCGTTGATACCCCCCTTCGCGCAGATCAAGAGCAGCCCAATCCGCATCTGGAACGGCAGCGATCAAGCCATCAATCTGGTGGCCTATTGCTGGAACGGCGGTCAGGAATACGACGTCACGCACATCAGTACGCACCCATGCGCGCCGCCAGTCTTTTAACGTGGCATGGCGCGCGTTCGGGTAAATATGGGTGTCTTGATTGACCAGACTGCCATAGCCAAAAAAATAAGGGTCAGTCATTCTTTGCCTCGTAAAACTTGTGCAGGACGGGCGGTAAGTGGACCCCATGCAAAGGCGAGGCCAGCGATCAAAGTTGCGATAACGCCACCGGCAATAATGGCCAAAGCTGATGGCCAGATGATCGCGTAATCAATGTCCATCACAAAACTACTGACAGCCCATCCGCCCATAATTCCTGCCGCCAAAGCAACCAAACCAGCGGCAAATCCCAGCAACGCGGCACGCAACGCAAAGCTAAGCAGAATGCGTTGGCGTGTGGCCCCCAGCGTTTTTAAAACGGCTGCTTCGTAAGTGCGCGCATTGGTGCCCGCCGCCGCCGCCCCGATCAAAACCAGAAATCCTGTCAACAAAGTCGCCGCAGCGCCATAGGACGTGGCCGCCGCCAAACCGGACAAAATATCAGCGACACGGTCGATCGCATCTCGGACGCGAATGGCCGTGATGTTGGGGAATTGTTGTGCCAGATCGCGCAAGATTTGCGCCTCTGCTTCGGGTTCAGCATAGACCGTTGATATGAAGCTGTGCGGCGCACCGGCCAGTGCCGCGGGGTTCATCGTCAGAATAAATCCGATGCCAGCTGTCGAAAAATCCACCTCGCGAAAGGATGATATTGTGCCGACAATATCACGTCCCAAAACGTTGATGGTTAGGGTGTCGCCAAGGCTTAAGCCCATTTCTTCGGCCTCTTCGGCGGCGAAACTGATTAGGGGCGGACCTGTGTAATCTGCGGCCCACCAACTGCCTGCGGTGATGCGGGTGTTTTCGCCGGGATCAACGGAATAGGTCACGCCGCGGTCGCCTTGCAGCACCCAATGATCGCCGCCAGTTTCCTTGGCTGGTTTTCCGTTAATCAGTGTGATGACGCCGCGCAGCATGGGTGCGCTGTCGATGCGGCGCACGGCTGGATCGTTTTCGAGACGTTCAGTGTATCCCGCCATTTGGTCGCGTTGAATGTCGACGAAAAAATAGGATGGCGCGACGTCTGGTAAGTTGCCTGAAATAGCGTTTCGCAGGTTGCCATCAATCTGTCCGACTGCTGCCAAAACTGACAGACCAAGACCAAGGGAAAGCACGACAGATGCCGCCCCTTCGCGTGGGCCAGAAATCGAAGCTAGCGCCCAACGCAATGCAGGGCGACCTTTTGACAAACGCCCACCGCGCCGCGACGCCCAGCGAATAAGCACTGAGGCAAGCGTAAGAATAGCCAGCGAAAACCCGATGCCGCCTGCCGTCCAAAGCGTCAGTTGCCACGTGCCGGAAAACCACGCCGCCAACCCGATCAGGGCGGCAAGTGCGATGGCAATGACAATCAGATAGCGCAGTGGTGGCAGCAGTTTCGATGCGGTCAAAGCATCACGAAACAAGGTTGCAGCCCGCACGTCTTCGGCCCGTGCAAGTGGCCATAGGGTAAAGATAAAGGCGGTCAGCAACCCGTAAATCGCAGCCTCGGCCAAGGGGGCGGGATAGATCGCAAAGCTGGCGGGAATTGGCAAGCGTGCTTCGATCAGCGGGGCCAACAAAACGGGGACAAGTCCCCCAAGGACCAAGCCAATCGTGATGCCTATCAGTGACAAAATCCCGATCTGGATAAAGTAGGTTTGAAAGATTGTGCGCCGTTCGGCCCCAAGCGTGCGCAGGGTTGCGATGACGTTGGTTTTGTCTGCCAGATAGGCGCGCACTGCAGCGGACACGCCGACGCCGCCAACGGCCAATCCTGACAATCCGACCAGCACCAAAAATGCACCCAGTCGGTTCACAAATGCGGCGACGTTTGGTGCGCCGTTACGCGCGTCCGTCCACCGCAAGCCGCTGTTTTCAAACCGCTTACGCGCGTCGGATTCCAGGGCGGCTAGGTCTGCGCCCTCGTCCAGATCAAGGCGGTATTTTGTGCTGAACAATGTGCCTGATGACAGCAGGGATGAATTTTCTAGCGACGGTGTGCGTACGATCGTTCGTGGGCCGAGGTTAAACCCGCCAGCTGCGCCATCCGGTTCGCGCATCAAGGCTGCGGTCAGTCGAAAGGTCTGTGTGCCCAGTCGAAAGGTATCATTGATTTCCAATGCTAGCCGATCAATCAAAACCCGTTCCATCACAGCACCGGGCAGCCCATCCTGATCCGCCAACGCGTTCTCTAACGGTATGTCGGGTGATAGGGTCACGGTCCCGATCAGCGGATACAGATTATCGATTGCTTTGATTTGCGTCAGACCACGTTCTGTTTGATCGCCGGTTCCAACCACTGCCATTGATCGGAAATCGACGATTTCGGACACGACGCGCGCATTGTCGGCCATCCATTGACGTTCTTCGGGGCTGGCAAACCGGTAGGTTAGTTCCAGTTCGGCGTCGCCGCCCAGAATTGCCGCGCCTTCGCGTTCCAGACCGTTTTCGATGGCGATGCGTACGGATCCAACAGCGGCAATTGCAGCAACACCTAGCGCAAGGCAGGCGAGGAAAATACGAAACCCACGTAGCCCGCCACGCAGTTCACGTCGGGCAAATCGGGCAGCTATGGCGATGCTCATTCTGCGGCGGCCTGCTGCTGTGGGGCGATATGACCGTCGGCCAGCCGGATCACGCGATCACAGCGTTGCGCCAAGGCATTCGAGTGGGTGACCAACACCAGCGTCGCCCCGTGTTTGTCGCGCAGACCAAACAGCAAATCCATAATCGCGTTGCCATTGGTCCCGTCCAGATTGCCCGTTGGTTCATCCGCCAACAAGATTTTTGGACGCGTCACAGAGGCACGGGCCAACGCGACGCGCTGTTGTTCGCCGCCAGACATTTGCGAAGGATAGTGATCGGCGCGGTGCCCTAGGCCAACGGCCTCAAGTTCGGCATTTGCACGGTCAAACGCATCCCGAACCCCTGCCAATTCTAGCGGCGTGGCAACGTTTTCTAGCGCTGTCATTGTCGGGATCAGGTGGAAGGATTGAAACACAACGCCCATGTGATCGCGCCGGAATCGGGCCAGCGCGTCTTCGTTCATTGCGGTTAGATCGTGGCCAAGCGCATCAATATGCCCGCCAGTTGCCTGTTCCAGTCCGCCCATCAACATCAGCAGCGATGATTTTCCGGACCCCGATGGCCCGATCAGCCCAACTGTTTCACCGCGCGCAATCTCAAGCGTGATACCATGCAAAATATCGACCCTTCCGGCGTTGCCATCTAGGGACAGCGCCACATCTTTTAGGGCAAGGACTGGATCGGTCATATAAAGGCGCCTTTATTAGGGGTTACGATTGGATATGGAGGTTGGATCAAGATGCGCAAGGCGATTATCGCGATTGTAGTTAGTTTTTGGGGCGCGGCTGTGTCGGCGCAAACGCTGACGATTGCTGCCCTTGGGGACAGTTTGACCCAAGGCTACGGGTTGCAGGCCGAGGACGGTTTTGTGCCGCAGCTTGAGCGTTGGTTGATCGCGCAGGGCATGGACGTGTCGTTAATCAACGCCGGTGTGTCCGGTGATACGACCGCTGGTGGGCTGTCGCGCGCGGCGTGGACGCTCACGCCGGATGTGGATGCGATGATCGTGACCTTGGGCGGCAATGACCTGTTGCGCGGCATTGATCCGGCAGCGAGCCGTGCGAATATGGACGGTATTTTGGCTGCTGCACAAACCGCAGGCGTTGATGTTTTGGTCATCGGGATGGAGGCTCCGGGCAATTATGGCCCCGAGTATAAGGCCAGTTTCGATGCGATTTACCCCGAATTGTCGCAGGCCTACGGCACGCTGTACCTCCAAAGTTTCTTTGAAGGATTGGGCGGCGCAGGCACTGATCCTGCCAGTCTAGGTGAATACATGCAGGCAGATGGCATCCACCCAAATCCGCAAGGTGTGCTGCAAATTGTCGATGGAATTGGGCCAAAGGTTCTGGAATTGATCGCTTTGGTCAAGAACTAGGCATTCGCCCACGTGGTGATCCATCGAATATAATATTTCGAATTTTACCAGTTGATAAAAAAATCAGATCGTGTGACCGTTACTTATCAGGGCAGCAAACTGGCTAGCCAAAGGAGTGACATGACCAAGGATTCTTTTACCCCAGGTATTGTTGCAGGTCGTCTGAATGACGCTGCATATGAAACCCAGTTTGCAGATTTGCATCCACCGCTGGACAATCACGAGGCACTTGTAGCGGCGGATCGCTGTTATTTTTGCCACGACGCGCCCTGCATAACGGCGTGTCCGACGGATATTGATATCCCATTGTTCATTCGCCAAATCGCGACAGGAACGCCGGATGCGGCGGCAAAAACCATCCTGACGCAAAATATTATGGGCGGAATGTGCGCGCGGGTTTGCCCCACAGAAACCCTGTGCGAAGAGGCGTGCGTGCGCGAAGCAGCCGAAGGCAAGCCGGTCTTGATTGGTCAGTTGCAACGTTACGCGACGGATCATTTGCAGGCCCAAGGTATCCACCCGTTTCAACGTGCCGACACGACTGGCAAAACGGTTGCTGTTGTTGGCGCGGGGCCTGCTGGCCTGTCTTGCGCGCACCGTTTGGCGATGTTGGGGCACGATGTGGTTGTGCATGATGCGCGCCCAAAATCCGGTGGTCTGAATGAATACGGGATCGCCACGTACAAAACCACAGGCGGATATGCGCAGGCCGAAGTTGACTGGCTTTGCCAGATCGGTGGCATCACGATTGAACACGGCAAAAGCCTTGGTGCGGACCTGACGTTGTCTGCAATGCAGGCGAAATACGACGCGGTTTTCCTTGGTATTGGATTGGGTGGCGTGAATGCGCTGGGCCTTGATGGGTCGGACAAATCCGGTGTTCTGGATGCCGTTGATTTTATCTCGGACCTGCGACAAGCGCCAAACGCGATGGACGTTCCGATTGGGCGTGACGTTGTGGTTATTGGCGGCGGCATGACGGCGGTCGATGCCGCAGTCCAAGCTAAATTGCTGGGCGCATTAAACGTAACACTGGCCTATCGCCGTGGACGTGACCGGATGAACGCGTCGGTGTTCGAACAGGATTTAGCCGCCTCCAAAGGGGTGCGGATTATGACCCACGCGGTGCCTGTTGCGGTGCATGGAAACGGCGCGGTTCGCGAGATCGAATTCGAATATGTCGGCGACGATATGCAAGGCACGGGCCAAACTGTGCGGCTGCCTGCCGATCAGGTTTTGGTCGCGATCGGGCAAACATTAAGCGCTGATGTGATGCCTGAACTGGACGGTAAAAAGCTGGCGATCACCGGGGCTGGGCGCACGTCGCTGGATGGTGTTTGGGCAGGCGGCGATTGCGCGGCAGGCGGCGATGATCTGACGGTCACGGCTGTGGCCGAAGGGCGCGATGCGGCGATGGATATTCACGCGACGCTGACAGGAGACGCGTAAAATGGCAGATCTAACAACCGATTTCATTGGCATAAAAAGCCCGAACCCGTTTTGGCTGGCCTCTGCTCCGCCAACGGACAAAGAATACAACGTGCGCCGCGCATTCGAAGCTGGCTGGGGCGGCGTCGTGTGGAAAACGTTGGGTGAAGAAGGCCCACCAGTGGTTAACGTAAACGGCCCGCGTTATGGCGCAATTTATGGCGCTGATCGTCGTCTGTTGGGGTTGAACAACATTGAATTGATCACGGATCGATCGCTGGAAACCAACCTCGAAGAAATCACACGCGTCAAAGCAGATTATCCAAATCACGCGGTCATCGTGTCGATCATGGTCCCCTGCGAGGAAGAGGCATGGAAAGCCATTTTGCCTCGGGTTGAAGCCACAGGCGCGGACGGGATCGAGCTGAACTTTGGCTGCCCCCACGGCATGTCAGAACGCGGCATGGGCGCGGCTGTTGGCCAAGTGCCTGAATACATCGAGATGGTCACGCGCTGGTGCAAGCAATATTATTCCAAGCCTGTGATCGTCAAACTGACGCCTAACATCACCGACGTGCGCAAACCTGCCGCAGCCGCGCGGCGCGGTGGGGCGGATGCAGTATCGCTGATCAACACGATCAATTCGATCACCTCGGTTAATCTGGACACGATGTCGCCCGAACCCAGCATCGACGGAAAAGGCACGCACGGCGGTTATTGCGGTCCTGCGGTCAAGCCCATTGCGATGTCGATGGTGTCAGAAATCGCGCGCCATCCAGACACCGCAGGCATGCCGATTTCCGGCATTGGCGGGATCACCACATGGCGTGACGCGGCCGAATTTATGACGCTTGGCTGCGGCAATGTGCAGGTCTGCACAGCGGCGATGACCTATGGTTTCAAAGTGGTTCAGGAAATGATCAGCGGTCTGTCCGACTGGATGGATGAAAAGGGCCACACCAGCGTAAATGATTTCATGGGGCATGCCGTTCCAAACACGACTGATTGGCAATACCTGAACCTGAATTACATCGCCAAGGCTGTGATCAATCAGGACGATTGCATCAAATGTGGGCGCTGCTTTGCCGCGTGCGAAGACACATCACATCAGGCGATTTCAATGTCTGCGGATCGCGTTTTCGAAGTGATCGACGCTGAATGTGTGGCCTGCAATTTGTGCGTCAACGTGTGCCCGGTCGAAGACTGCATCACGATGGAACCGATGGCCGTCGGGCAAACCGATCCGCGCACCGGCCGCACGGTTGAATCCGATTATGCGAATTGGACAACACACCCAAACAACCCCTCCGCAACTGCGGCGGAGTAACGAAATCTCCCGCCTGTCCGTGGTTAATTTCACGGGTGGGTGCCTAACCCGTTTTTAGGTCACGGGCTGGGCATTTAACTTGATGTCTGCAATGGCTTCGGCTGATGTTGCGGCGGCTAATGCAGACATCAACTTTGTTACTTCTGATGGATCAGCTGGCAACATTCCCATAATAGATTTGGTGCGTGCGGCGGCCTCGGCATGTTGTTCGCTTAGGCGGGCAGCTGCGGCTTTATCCTGTGCCTCCAACTTTACCTCGGCGTCTTCGATTTGTGCCTGCACCACGCTTTGCGGATTTGCTTTGGTTGGTGTTTCGAAGTTCTGAAAAATGACCATCTCGGATTGCGAAACGTCGCGCGGCGGTGGGGCCGATCCCGTATTCTGCGCGGTGTGTGATGCCCCGTTTTGCCCGGTCAAAGATGAGGCGAGCGCGGGGCTTGCCGGAGTTGAAGTGATTTGCATTTGGTCCTCCTGAGTTGGTGATTAACACGGTGGGTTGTTCGTTAACGGTGACTGGCAAAGGTTAATCAAATCTAAATCCAGTTTGGCGATGTGCCTAAATGTTTAACAATTCCCTAAGGTCTGCCGCCGCCAATCGGTGATCAAAGCGACGACAGACCGTGGTGCTAAAATCAGACGGGCAATCCATTGTCAGGGACTTTTGCAGCCAATTCGGCAGGTTCGGTTGCCGGACGCGGCGCGATCTCGACGGGTGCCGCTGTCAATGTATCGAGAATCGATTGCAGTTTGTAAGCTTGCTGTGCCGCCTCTGCGATCCGTCGTGCGTCTGCTTCTGTTGATTGGCTCGATTGGGGTTCGGCCTGTGCCAAAACGATGCTTTGTCCGGACGGTACAGATGCGGATGACGATGCGGGTTCAGCCACCAAAGTCGCGGTGTTTGTTTGCGATTGCGACGCCCCTGATCCACCTGAACCGGTGTCGGATCCTGCCGTATTGCCCGTGTCGGATTCGTTTGCTTGTGTTGTGCCGGTTGTGGTTTCGTTTGTTTCAGCGGCCTCACCGCTGCTGCTGTTGTCCGCCCCGGAAGCGGTGTTTGTGGTCGGCGCCAAAAGTGGCGTGCCGAAGCCTGAAATAGTGGACATATTGTTACCCTGTTTGAAATCATTAAAAACGCCCCTTCACCCGACGATCATTATTTGTTCACATAAGTAAACAAAGCCTAAACGCCCAATGGGAAACGTCCAAAAGGGTTAACAAACGCCCCGATTTCGTTAAGGGGTTAGCATGTTCGTAAACATCGTTCGCAGATATTCAGTTGCGCCGTCTTCTTTTGGGCGTTTCGGCATTAACACATCAATCTGGGCCTCAAAATCGGCATAGTGCTGGGTCGTCGACCATATCGAAAAGATCAGGTGGCGCGGGTCTACTTTGGCCAACTTGCCGTCCTGCATCCAGGTTTCGATCAACGCACATTTTTCATCAAAAAGCGGCTTCAAATCCGACACCAAATGCGGACCCATGCGCGGCGCACCTTGTAGAATTTCATTGGCAAACAATCGGCTTTCGCGCGGCAGATCACGGGCCATATCCAGCTTGCGTTGCACATAGGCCAACAGTTCGGTCATCGGGTCACCAGCCGCATCCATTTCGATCAACGGATCAAGCCAGGTTTCCATCAGCTGGTTCAATAGCGTGACATGGATTTCTTCTTTGCCGCTAAAATAATACAGGATGTTTGGCTTGCTGAGCCCTGCCTCGTTTGCGACCAGATCAAGGGTCGTACCGCGATAGCCGTGCTGCGAGAATACGTTCAACGCGGCATCCAGAATGCGATGGCGGTTGCGCAACTGAATGCGACTTGGTTTCTTTTCAGGGCCGGTGGTCATTTGGGTGGTGCCTTTGCTGCAAAAACAGGCTCATGTTGCCGCCTGCGGGCGCATTTGGCAAACCAGTTCTTGACAGACCACAGCACAGTCGCAATCGTGTATTTACCAAGTGGTAAAAAAACAATGGCCACCTAAATCGTCAGGGGGATGATATGGCAGCTCCAGGTGAGAACCTTCGGATCAACGCAGATCGGCTGTGGGACAGCCTGATGGAGATGGCCAAAATCGGGCCGGGCGTTGCGGGTGGAAACAACCGCCAGACTTTGACAGACGAAGACGGGGTTGGACGCGCATTGTTCCAGTCATGGTGCGAGGCCGCGGGCTGCACGATGGGCTTGGACCAGATGGGCAATATGTTCGCGCGGCGCGAGGGCACGGACCCTGACGCGTTGCCGGTTTACGTCGGATCGCATTTAGACACGCAACCAACGGGCGGCAAATACGACGGTGTTTTGGGCGTCTTGGCGGGGCTGGAAATAATTCGCACGCTGAACGATCTGGATGTGAAGACCAAACACCCGATTGTGGTCACGAATTTCACAAACGAAGAAGGCACGCGGTATGCACCCGCGATGCTGTCGTCCGGTGTTTTTGCAGGCATTCACACGCAGGATTGGGCCTATGCCCGTGTCGATGCTGATGGCAAATCATTCGGCGATGAACTGAAACGGATTGGTTGGCGGGGCGAAGAAGACGTCGGCGCCCGCGCGATGCATGCGTTTTTTGAACTGCACATCGAACAAGGCCCGATTTTAGAAGCTGAGGGCAAGAATATTGGCGTGGTCACACACGGACAAGGCCTAAGCTGGACACAAATAACACTGACCGGCAAGGATTCGCACACCGGATCAACGCCAATGCCGATGCGCAAAAATGCTGGTTTGGGCATGGCGCGGATCTTGGATAAGGTGGATGAAATTGCGTGGTCACATGCCCCTCATGCTGTGGGTGCGGCGGGGCACATTGATGTGTTTCCGAATTCACGAAACGTCATTCCGGGCAAAGTTGTCTTTACCGTCGATCTAAGGTCGCCTGATCTGTCGGTGATCGAAGACATGGAGGCGCGCTTGCGTGTAGATGCCCAAAAAATCGCAGACGATATGGGCCTCGGGATCGAATTTGAAAAGGTTGGTGGTTTTGACCCTGTGGCCTTTGACGAAACCTGCGTTGGGGCGGTTCGTGATGCGGCAGAACGTCTGGGTTATTCGCACATGAACCTGATTTCTGGCGCTGGGCACGATGCCTGCTGGATCAACCGTGTGGCCCCGACTGCGATGGTCATGTGTCCTTGTGTTGATGGGCTAAGCCACAACGAAGCCGAAGAAATCTCGCGCGAATGGGCCATGGCAGGGACAGATGTTTTGATGCATGCCGTCGTGCAAACCGCGCAGATTGTCGGATAAGATATGCGTATGCTGCTTGACCCTGATCTAAGTATCGAAGAGCGTATACAATCGCTTATTCAGGTCGAAATTGACGATGCGCGGATCGAGACAGACAGCGATTTACGTCATTTGGATGCGTTCAAGCTGGCGTTGGTCCAGCCATTCGAAACGACGGTGAATTTCAGTGGTGGGATCACGCAAACCTGCTGGACGGTGACGCGTACTGACGGGACGTACCGTGTGATTTTCATGCCGATTGCAGGGTATTTTTCGCTGTGCGTAGAGAGCGATTTTGGCCCGTTGGATGTGGGTGTGCATGGGGCGGCGATGGGCTGTTTCGGATCGGTGTAGTCACAGGGTCGTTTGGGGAATTACCCCGAAACAAAGATTTTTAAGGCCAAAAAACGAGGCCTGATTGGGAGAACTAAGATGAGCAAGGTAATCAAAGGCGGCACGATCGTCACGGCAGATCGCACCTACAAAGCGGACGTTCTGATCGAAGGCGAAGTCATCAAGCAAATCGGTGAAGACCTGATTGGCGACGAATACATTGATGCCGAGGGCGCGTATGTCATTCCCGGCGGCATCGATCCGCATACTCATCTTGAGATGCCATTTATGGGCACGACTGCGGCAGAAACATTTGAAAGCGGCACGTGGGCTGCGGCCGTGGGTGGCACAACGATGGTCGTCGATTTTTGCCTGCCCGGCGCGGACGGTGATCTAAAGAATGCGATCAACGAATGGCACCGGAAATCAGCCCCCCAGATTTGTTCTGACGTTGGCTATCACATGGCGATCACCGGCTGGAACGAAGACGTGTTTAACGGCATGAAAGACGCCGTTGAAATGGGCGTGAATTCGTTCAAACACTTTATGGCCTACAAGGGCGCATTGATGATTGAAGACGACGAAATGTTCGCGTCTTTTAAACGCTGCGCCGAACTGGGCGCGCTGCCGATGGTCCACGCAGAAAACGGCGATTTGGTTGCCGAATTGCAAGAAAAATACTTTAACGAAGGGATCACTGGCCCCGAAGGTCACGCCTATTCCCGTCCTCCCGAGTTAGAAGGTGAGGCCGCAAATCGCGCGATCACAATCGCCGATACTGCCGGTGTGCCGCTTTATATCGTGCACGTATCTTGTGAACAAACCCACGAGGCGATCCGCCGTGCCCGTCAAAAAGGTATGCGGGTTTATGGCGAACCTTTGATCCAGTTTTTGACCTTGGATGAAAGCGAATATTTCAACAAAGATTGGGACCACGCAGCACGTCGCGTGATGTCGCCGCCGTTCCGTTCCAAAGATCACCAAGACAGTCTTTGGGCGGGTTTGCAGGCCGGATCATTGCAAGTTGTGGCCACGGATCACGCAGCGTTTAACACTGAACAAAAACGCGCTGGCCGCCATGATTTCCGGATCATTCCTAACGGGTCAAACGGGCTCGAAGAACGTTTGGCAGTGCTGTGGACCGAAGGCGTCGAAACCGGCCGCCTGACCCCGAATGAATTTGTCGCAGCGACGTCAACCAACGCGGCGAAAATTCTGAATATCTATCCCAAAAAGGGTGCGATCGTCGAAGGGGCTGATGCGGACATCGTGGTTTGGGATCCAAAAATATCCAAGACGATTTCACCAGCCAACCACCATTCTGTCTTAGATTACAACGTGTTCGAAGGGTTCGAAGTGACAGCGCAGTCGCGTTACACCCTTTCGCGCGGCGAAGTCATCTGGGCGTGGGGCCAAAATTCGCAACCTCAGCCGGGCCGTGGGAAATTCGTACCGCGCCCTGCATTTCCATCGGCAAACATCGCGTTGTCCAAGTGGAAAGAGCTTACAAAACCAAAAATGATCAAGCGTGATCCTATGAACATTCCAGCGGGGATTTAAATGCAAAACGGCACTAAAGAGGGGGAGCAATCCGCCTCTCAGGCACCTGTAATTTCAGCGCGTGATTTGGACCTGACGTTTCAAACCAACGACGGACCGGTTCACGCCCTCAAGGGTGTATCGCTGGACATTAAGGCGGGCGAATTCGTCAGCTTTATCGGCCCATCTGGCTGTGGCAAAACGACATTTTTGCGCGTGATGGCTGACCTTGAAAAGCCGACCGGTGGCACGATTTCAGTGAATGGGACCACGGCGCAGGCCGCACGTCAGGCGCGCGCGTATGGGTACGTTTTTCAGGCGGCAGGCCTGTACCCATGGCGCACAATCGGGCGCAACATCAGCCTTCCGCTTGAGATTATGGGCTATTCAAAAGCCGATCAAAAAGCGCGGGTCGAGCGGGTTTTAGAACTTGTTGAACTGGCCGGTTTCGAACGTAAATTTCCGTGGCAATTGTCTGGTGGCATGCAGCAACGTGCGTCGATTGCGCGGGCTTTGGCCTTTGATGCGGACATCCTTTTGATGGATGAACCGTTTGGTGCGTTGGACGAAATTGTGCGCGATCACCTGAACGAACAGCTGCTAAAACTGTGGGATCGTACGGGCAAAACGATTGCGTTTGTCACCCATTCGATTCCCGAAGCGGTGTATCTGAGCACCAAGATCGTCGTGATGTCGCCACGCCCCGGTCGGATCACGGATGTGATCGAAAGCACATTGCCGCGCGAGCGTCCGTTGGATATTCGTGACAGCCCTGAGTTTTTAGAAATCGCGCATCGCGTGCGTGACGGATTGCGTGCGGGGCATGCAGATGTTTAGCGCAATGGGCGTTTTTTGCCAAAACGGGCGGCTGAAAATGGCCAAGGCAGATCGCACATGAGGCGCGCTTTTGTCCCGGTCATGACAGTCGTCATCGCGATTTTTGCGATCTGGTATGTGGCGGCAATTTTCCTGAACGCCGCGTGGGCGCATGACAAGGCCAAGCGCGCGGACGTGACCCTTAGCACGTCTGAATTGATCGCTGACACGTGGTCGCAGGAAAAGCCGAAATTACCGGCCCCACATCAAGTTGGGGCAGAGATTTATAAAACGACATTTGCGAAAAAGATCACCTCGAAACGATCGTTGGTTTACCATTCGTGGATCACACTCGGCCCGACCTTTTTGGGGTTCGCATTGGGCACAGTTTTGGGCACCTTGTTGGCGGTGGGCATTGTCTACAACCGGACGATGGACATGAGCGTGATGCCGTGGGTCATTGCCAGTCAAACCATCCCGATCATTGCGATTGCGCCGATGGTCATTTTGGTTTTGAACGCGATCGGAATTTCGGGTTTGTTACCCAAAGCAATCGTGTCGATGTACCTGTCATTTTTCCCTGTGGTCGTCGGTATGGTCAAAGGGTTGCGGTCACCTGATTTGATGCAGCTTGATCAAATGCGCACGTGGAATGCATCAAGTGCACAGACGTTTTGGCGGCTGCGTTTGCCGTCTTCGATGCCCTACTTTTTCACATCACTTAAGATCGCGATGGCGGCGTCATTGGTTGGCGCAATTGTCAGCGAACTGCCTACAGGCGCGGTTGCCGGCCTAGGTGCGCGACTGCTGGCGGGCAGCTATTATGGACAGACCATTCAGATCTGGTCGGCCTTGATTATGGCAGCGACTTTGGCCGCGTGCCTTGTCGGGATTATCGGAATTTTACAGCGCGTGATCTTGCGTCGGATGGGGATGGCGTGATGGGGTGGCTGGCTTTTGCAGTAATAATCTGGGTCGCAGGATGGGCGCTAAACGTTCGTCTATCGCGATTGCCAAAAACACGGGTGTTGTCCCTGATCGTGCCGGTCATCTTTGGCCTGACACTGGTCGCTATTTGGGAAGGGGTCGTGCGCGGCTTTGAGATAAGCCCGATTTTGTTGCCGCCACCATCCGCGATTGCGATCCGGTTTGCGGCCTCAACGTCGATCCTGTGGGTGGATTTTGTGCAGACCGTGATCAAGGGTGCGCTCAGCGGGTACATCATCGGCTGTAGTTCCGCGTTCCTTTTGGCCATTGTCATGGATCGATATGATTTCCTGAAACGCGGATTGCTGCCTGTTGGCAACTTTGTCGCGGCACTTCCTATCGTCGGTATGGCCCCGATCCTAGTCATGTGGTTCGGGTTCGATTGGCAATCTAAGGCGGCTGTTGTCGTGGTCATGGTGTTCTTTCCGGTACTGGTGAACACGGTGCAAGGGCTGCAAGCCAGCGACGCGATGCAGCGCGATTTGATGCGCACGTACGGTGCGAGCCGATGGACGTCGTTGATTAAATTACGCCTGCCAGCGGCGATGCCGTTTATCTTTAACGGGCTCAAGATTGCCTCGACGCTGGCGCTGATTGGCGCGATTGTTGCGGAATTCTTTGGCTCGCCGATTAAGGGCATGGGGTTTCGAATATCGACATCCGTGGGCCAACTTGCGCTGGATTTGGTCTGGGCGGAAATTGTCGTTGCCGCCATCGCCGGTTCTGCATTCTATGGTGCAATTGCGTTGATCGAAAAAGCCGTTACGTTTTGGCATCCGTCCCAACGAGGACGGGTCAACTAACTAAGAATAAGAAAACGAAAACCAACTAGGAGAGAACGAAATGAAGATTTTTGGACATGTTGCCGCTGCCACGGCACTGACTGTTTGGGGCACATTGGCTCAAGCCGCTGATGATGTGACGCTGCAACTGAAATGGGTCACGCAGGCACAATTCGCAGGCTACTACGTCGCGCTGGACAAAGGGTTTTACGAGGCCGAAGACCTGAATGTGACAATCAAACCAGGCGGCCCTGACATTGCCCCGACCCAAGTTTTGGCGGGCGGCGGCGCTGATGTAACCGTTGATTGGATGCCATCCGCTTTGGCCGCGCGCGAAAAAGGTTTGGCGATGGTGAACATCGCGCAGCCCTTCAAATCGTCCGGCATGATGTTGACCTGCCGCAAAGATGCAGGCGTGGCCACCACCGATGATTTCCCGGGCAAAACGCTGGGTGTTTGGTTCTTTGGCAACGAATTCCCGTTCCTCAGCTGGATGAGCAAACTTGGCATTCCCACAGATGGCAGCGCCGAAGGTGTCACTGTTCTGAAGCAGGGCTTTAACGTTGATCCGATCCTGCAAGGGCAAGCGGCCTGCGTCTCAACCATGACGTACAACGAATACTGGCAGATCATTGATGCGGGCCTAACGCCTGACGATCTGAACGTGTTCAAATACGAAGAACAGGGCGTCGCGACACTTGAAGACGGGCTTTATGTTCTCGAAGACAAGCTGTCTGACGCAGAGTTCGAAGACAAAATGGTTCGTTTCGTACGCGCATCCATGAAGGGCTGGAAATACGCCGAGGCAAACCCTGACGAGGCCGCGGATATCATTTTGGAAAACGATGCGTCTGGTGCCCAAACTGAAAAGCACCAGCGCCGCATGATGCGTGAAGTTGCCAAACTAACAGCCGGCAGCAATGGCGCGTTGGACCCAGCAGATTACGAACGCACAGTGGCTGCGTTGTTGTCTGGTGGATCTGATCCAGTGATCACCAAAGCGCCTGAAGGGGCTTGGACACACGTCATCAGCGACAAAGCGTTGAACTAAGTTACACGTTAAATATCACGATGATTTTGGGCTGGCGCACTGCGCTGGCCCTTTTTTATGGCCTGAAATTCTATAATCCATGGGGACGTGCGGCATCTCTTTCCCCTGAGAGATCCTGAGCAAACTGTCATAACAGGTCAAAGTTAATTTTAAGGGGATAAAGATGTTCAAACACCTATTTGGAAAATTCGCACCGGCCAAACCGCTCGAAACTCAGCGTGATACGATCACGCGTGCCCTGGCTGAATTGAACACCGTTGTTGCCGGCCTATCCGTCAAACCATTGATCACAATTGATCCGGAAACAGGCGCGATCAATCTGACGCTGCCCGATCAAATGCCAGACGAGGCGCTTGCCTTGCCAGCCCCAACGCCCATCACATCGGTCGAAGAAAAGATCGACGCGGCCTAAACCACATCGATCCCAGTCGCTTACAAAACAGTGACGACGGTGCCCAATGGCACACGTTGATACAGGTCTTTGACGTGTTCATTCAGCATACGAATGCAGCCGTTTGATACCGATTTGCCGATGGAATCCGGCTGCGTCGTGCCATGGATGCGGAAATACGTGTCCTTGCCGTTTTGGAACAAATACAACGCGCGCGCGCCTAGCGGATTAGATGGCCCGCCTGGTTGTGCTTCGGTATTGCCGATGAAACGGGCGTAGGCACCCGGATCACGCTCGATCATCTCGTTTGTCGGGCGCCATGTTGGCCATTCTTTTTTGACGTCAATCGTCGCGGTGCCGGTGAATTCCAGGCCGGCGCGCCCAACACCGACGCCATAGCGGATTGCTTTGCGTTCTTCGGTGACGAAATACAGATAATAGCTGCGCGGTAGGATCAGCAATTGGCCCGGTGCAAATTGTTTCTTGATGCGCACCTCTTGTGGGGTGGGGTCAAAAACGACGGTTTGTGCTGACAAAACCTGTGGCAGTGTGGCGGCGGCAAGCGCGCTGGCGACAAAGGTACGGCGGTGCATTGGATGCTCCCTAACTAAAAATGACTGGTGAAATTACTGCCATTTTCCGCTTATTAAGCAACCCTATGATACAAAAAACCGGCCCTCCATGCAGAAGGGCCGGTCAATTTCTCGTGTAACAGACCTAAAGAAAGGTCAGATACGAAGCTTAGGAAAGCGCGATGTTTGTCGCAGATTCACGACCGTCACGGCCGGCTTCGATGTCGAATGTTACTTTTTGGTTGTCGGCCAAGCCTGTTAGGCCTGCGCGCTCAACGGCAGAAATGTGTACAAACACATCTTTAGATCCGCCATCAGGTGCGATAAAGCCGAAACCTTTTGTTGTGTTGAACCATTTTACGGTGCCAGTAGCCATATCCGTAGTCTCCAAGTTTATTGCCATCCGCGAGAGTGCGATGGCCCGGCGTGGTCGGTCTGTGATCGATAGACTGAAGACGAATAAACGAGACAGCGGGTCGAAAAAGAATAACGTTTGCACTGCTGGATATGGCGCCTGTTTTTGATTCTTGCAAGGGGGGCGTGCGGTTTGTGCAGTTTTGAGCAAGGTCTTGCCGTGGTGGTTTTGGTTGATTTTATTCACTTAAGTATTTGAATTATAATAAATAATAGGCGCTACACCTTTAGCGTGTGGCCTTTTTGAGATGTGTTCAAACAAACGCACTTCGGTGCGGCAAACCGTCCTATGTCTCGGTTTTTTGTTCGTCAGATGCGTCTATTTCCACCTCGGCCACGTCTTCTGGCAGCTCTTTTTCGACGGCTTCTAGACGCCGTTTGGCCATTTCACGCACGCGTTTTGCGATGTCAGTTGTCATCTTAGCAAGGTCGCGCGCCTTCACGGCTTCGTTCGGGACGCAGTGGGTGTTCAGCGGATTAATCGCACGGGCAATTCCATCGACGCCGTGACCGATGACGTTTTTGTCCTTGAGCAGATTGAACAGGCCATTGGCGGTCTCACCATCGAGCTTCATCAAGCGCATGAACATCTCGGGCGAGGCGCGGTCGTGACACCGTGCGAGGAGCTTTGCGCGTGCGAAATGCTGGGTCAGGGTCGCGGATACTGCGGTGGGCATCGCGACAGAGGCCATAGGCATGGCAGGGGCCGCAAACAGCGCGGCGATGGAGGCGGTAAAGGTTCTACGGTTCATGATTTAGACATGGTAACGCATGGAAGAGGTTTTGAGGGGGAAAGTTTTTCGGAAAATAACTGTGTGTAAACGCCTTACGTTTGCCGCCTTAGTGGCCATGGCACGCGTATTACCAGTCATCAAAGTCCGTTAACTTTTCCAACATGACGATTTCAGTCGACTGCTCATCTGCTGCTCTTAGCAGATTTCGCCACTTTGTTTTGAGTTGAGCCTCAGTGTTTTCATCGCTTCTGCAAATAATGCGAATATGTGCTGCATCGTTCAAGCCGATAAGGTTGTTCAGATGCGTGTCTCCGCCTCCATACCCAAAAAGAGTAATACTTTTAGCATCGCGAAGTAATCCGCCTAGTTTCCCCCAATATTGACTCAAAATCGATGAATTCTCAATAACTGATGGCTTTGAGTCTGCATTAGTCAAAACGATATGGAAGCTGTTTTCTCCAGCGTACTCTCCAAGCCTGTCGCGAGTAATTTTTCGGGGTTCTCCTTCCCTCGTTACGAATAAAGGTGACCCATGTAGGTGTAAAAACCAGCCCTCACGATTCGCATTGAAATAGCCTTCTTGTCTGGCAAAATCTAACTTACCACCAAAGAACCCGTCTCTTAAAAAATGCTTCGCGAAAACTGGTGTTCCAGAAAATGCTTCGTAAAGAAGATCGTCGTAATTAAGGGTGACGATGTCTGGACCCGAATTGTAAATAAATTGTCGTAAGGGTTTTGCAAAGTCTTCAGGTAAACATTTGTCACCTTGATGAAAAAGGCTTGCCGCGTGATGGAAATAGCGGCGAATAGCAATTGGAAAGCTGCTTCCATGTTGAGACAGCCATTGTTCGTTGGCATCTTCATTTTCAAATTCTCTTATCGTGTCACATGCATCCATTACTTTTTGGAGGTTTGAGAGCTCAGGTTCTGAAGTCGGGGCTTTTAGTTCGCCTTCAATTAATTCTTGAGGAAGGCAGTCGCAAATGAGCCTTCGTTGTTGTTCATTTAGAACTGCTTCGTTGTCCCAAGAAGACTGCAGAACGCGTTTGATAGAATAAAAATCGTTGTCGATTGCTCGACCAAGTCCATTGCCGAATAAAATAACATTTCTGGCCATAAAAATACCTCGTAAGAAACTATTCTTACTAAGTAGTAATTGGACCAAGTCAATCAACCGTGGGGGGATTGATTTGGTCCAATTTCTAGATTCAGTGATCCAATTACCCGCTCAGCATGAAAGTTTTATGCTTCAAACGCTTGGGCTCTCACCGTTTGCGCTCCTCCGAACTGGGTGCCGCTGCGCGCGTTTGCTTTGCAAACACTCTTTCGCGCACGCCTTGAACCCATCCGTTAAGCACAAACAGCTCTCCCTAGCGGGAGAACTTTTTGTGTTTAA
This sequence comes from Ascidiaceihabitans sp., assembly GCA_047626725.1. Classification (GTDB taxonomy): domain Bacteria; phylum Pseudomonadota; class Alphaproteobacteria; order Rhodobacterales; family Rhodobacteraceae; genus Ascidiaceihabitans. The sequence goes on along the minus strand of JBLHSG010000019.1, from coordinate 1,599 downwards.
GGCGTTTGGGTTCAAGGGCATCTGCACCCAGACGACGTTTCTTGTCTTCTTCGTAATCCTCGAAATTCCCCTCAAACCATTCAACGTGCGAGTCCCCTTCGAACGCCAGCATGTGTGTACAAATACGGTCGAGGAAGAAGCGATCGTGCGAGATAACAACCGCGCAACCGGCGAAATCGACAAGCGCGTCTTCCAAAGCGCGCAGTGTTTCGACGTCCAGATCGTTCGTAGGTTCATCGAGCAGCAGCACGTTGCCGCCGTCTTTTAACAAGCGCGCCATGTGCACACGGTTGCGTTCACCACCGGACAATAGGCCGACTTTTTTCTGCTGGTCGCTGCCCTTGAAATTGAACGACGAGCAGTAGGCGCGCGAGTTCACTTCGGCGTCGCCCAGCACGATCAATTCGGCACCGCCTGAGATGGCTTCCCACACGTTGTCGTCAGGGTTCAGGTCGTCGCGCGATTGGTCAACGTAGGACAGTTCAACCGTATTGCCGATCTCGACCGTGCCCTCATCAGGGGTTTCTTGGCCTGTCAACATTTTGAACAACGTGGATTTACCCGCGCCGTTTGGCCCGATCACGCCGACGATGCCGCCCGGTGGGATCGACAGGGACAAACCGTCAATCAACAGCTTGTCGCCCATGGCTTTTTTCAGCCCTTCGATCTCGATCACCTTGTTGCCAAGACGTTGACCGTTGGGGATGACGATCTGAGCATAGGTGAGCTTTTCGCGCTCGGACTGGTCGGCCATTTCGTTATAAGAGCTGATCCGTGCCTTGGATTTTGCCTGACGGGCTTTGGCCCCTTGGCGCATCCATTCCAGTTCGCGCTGCAATGTCTTTTGACGTGATTTGTCTTCACGTGCTTCTTGCATCAGGCGTTTGGCTTTTTGTTCGATCCATGAGGAATAGTTACCTTCCCATGGCACGCCTTTGCCGCGATCCAGTTCCAGAATCCAGCTGGTGATGGAATCAAGGAAGTAACGGTCGTGGGTGACGATCAGGATGGTGCCTTTGTAATCCATCAGGTGCTGTTGCAGCCATGCGATTGTTTCGGCGTCCAAGTGGTTGGTCGGTTCATCAAGCAGCAGCATGTCTGGCGCTTCGAGCAGCAATTGGCACAGTGCGACGCGGCGGGCTTCACCACCAGAGAGTGATGCAATGTCAGCGTCATCGGCTGGGCAGCGCAGGGCTTCCAACGAGACGTCAATTTGGGAGTCTAGATCCCAGAGGTTTTCGGCGTCGATCTGGTCCTGAAGCTTGCCCATCTCGTCGGCAGTTTCGTCAGAATAGTTCATTGCCAGTTCGTTATAACGGTCCAGCACGGCTTTTTTCTTGGCCACGCCCAGCATTACGTTTTCACGTACGGTCAGTGTTTCGTCCAGCTTTGGTTCCTGTGGCAGGTAGCCAACTTTGGCGCCTTCAGCGTGCCATGCTTCGCCGGTAAAGTCTTTGTCGAGGCCCGCCATGATCTTCATCAGGGTTGATTTACCAGAGCCGTTGGCCCCGACGACGCCGATTTTCACACCGGGTAGGAAGTTTAGGTGGATGTTTTCGAAGCATTTCTTGCCGCCCGGGTAGGTCTTGGAAACGCCGG
>JBLHSG010000018.1:0-86930 GCA_047626725.1 Ascidiaceihabitans sp. | reverse complement strand
GGCGGGACCAATGAAATCATGAAAGAACTGATCGCACGGGCCTTGTAACCCCCGCACTTGATCAAAAGAACACTTAGGGAGGCGACGACATATGACATTAAATTTGCATTGCTTTGGCGAAAGCGGAAATTCCTACAAAGCCGCATTGGCGTTGGAATTGTCCGGCCTTGAATGGAACGCCGTATTTGTCGATTTTTTCGGCGGCGCGGCGCGCACGGATGAATTTCGCAACGTCAACAACATGGCCGAAGCTCCAGTTTTGATCGACACGGATCACGACTATACCGTCACTCAATCCGGTGCGATCCAGGATTACATCAGCCACCTAAGCGGCAAATTTGCAGGCAATACCCCCGAAGAACGCCGCGAAGTTTTGCGCTGGGTTTTGTGGGACAATCACAAGCTAAGTTCGACGGCGGGCCTCACCCGTTTCTTGATGAATTTCCTGCCAGAAGACAAACGCCCTCAAGAGGTCATCGCGTTTAATCAAGGACGTCTTAACGGCGCGTATGCCGTTTTGAATGCGCACCTTGAGGGACGCGATTGGATCGTCGGCGACGGCATCACCAACGCCGATCTGAGCTGCTGTGGATATTTGTATTACCCCGAACCGTTTGGATTTGATCGCAGCGCGTACCCGAACATCGACGCATGGCTCACGCGCCTGTCCGACACCCCCGGGTGGAAAGCCCCCTATGATTTAATGCCCGGCAGCCCTGCTGATCGCGCCTGAAATTTCGAACATAACGACAAAGGAAAACACCCATGACCGAAGCCTATATTTACGACGCTTTGCGCACCCCGCGTGGCAAAGGCCGCAAGGACGGATCCCTACACGAGGTCACAGCATTGCGCTTGTCCGCCGTGACATTGAACGCGATGAAAGAACGTAACAATCTGGACGGTCACGCCGTTGAGGATGTGATTTGGGGCAATGTGACCCAAGTTATGGAACAGGGCGGCTGCCTGGCGCGGTCTGCGGTTCTGGCCTCTGATTTGCACGAATCTATTCCCGGCCTGTCGATCAACCGTTTTTGCGCATCCGGCATGGAGGCTGTGAACATCGCGGCCAACCAAGTCAAAGGCGGCGCCGGCATGGCGTATATCGCGGGCGGCGTCGAGATGATGGGCCGCGTGCCAATGGGGTCTGACGGGGCGGCGATTGCTGCTGATCCGTCTGTCGCGTTGGACACGTATTTTGTGCCGCAAGGCATCAGCGCCGACATCATCGCGACCCAATACGGGTTTAGCCGCGAAGACGCCGATTTACTGGCCGTTGAATCCCAGCGCCGTGCTCAAATCGCGTGGGAAGAAAAACGTTTCGCCAATTCGGTGATCACAGTGCGTGACATCAATGGCCTCGCGATTTTGGACCACGACGAATACATGCGCCCACAAACCGACATGCAAAGCCTTGGTGGTTTGAACCCCGCGTTCCAAGCCATGGGCGAAGTCATGCCCGGCTTTGATAAAGTCGCGCTGATGAAGTACCCGCATTTGGAAAAAATCAACCACATCCACCACGCTGGTAACTCATCCGGTATTGTTGACGGGTCCGCCGCTGTGCTGATCGGCAACAAGGAATTTGGCGAAAAATACGGCCTGAAACCACGTGCACGCATTCGCGCCACAACCAAAATCGGCACCGATCCGACGATCATGCTGACCGGTCCTGTGCCTGCGACAAAGAAAATCCTCGCGGATCACGGCATGACCATTTCCGACATCGATTTGTTCGAAGTAAACGAAGCGTTCGCATCCGTCGTGTTGTTGTTCATGGATGCGTTTGGCGTCGATCATTCCAAGGTAAACGTGAATGGCGGTTCCATCGCGATGGGTCACCCGTTGGGCGCAACCGGTGCGATGATCATCGGCACATTGCTGGACGAACTGGAACGTCAGGACAAAGAAGTTGGCCTTGCCACCCTTTGTATTGCGTCCGGTATGGGTGCAGCCACGATCATCGAGCGGGTATAAAAAGGACAGATGCCGGAAGACGCCAAGACCATTTATCAAAACTTGCTAGAGGACATCACAGACGCGTATTTGCGCGATGATTTTGATGCTTATCTGGCGATGATGGGGCTCCCTCACGAGATTAAAACCTTTGAGGACACCCATATATTTGAGACGGTCGACGACTTTCGGCGTTTGTTTGAGGGGATGCGCGATAACTTGAGCGGACACGGTGTGACACAATTTCTACGACTTTGTCTGGAGGCGACTTTCACCTCTCCTGACGAAATTGTTGGCACGCACGAGACGCACATTACGCGCAACACGGCCTACATTCAGGCCCCCTACCCGGTCATGTCCAAGTTGCAGCGGCGACAAGGTTCATGGGTCGTGGTGGCCTCGCAAAACGCTTTGGATGACAAAAATTCGGTGGGAACCGTGCTGCGCAATGCGGTCGGGCATTCCTCACCTCAGACACAACAGACAACCTCCCTAAAGGAGAGAGATGATGACTGATTTTACAATGACAAAAGACGCCGATGGCGTTGCCCTGATCACGTGGGACGTGGCCGATAAAACCATGAACGTGATGTCGGTTGAGGGGCTTGAAACCCTTGACGCATTGGTCGATGACGCGCTGGGTGACGAGGCCGTCAAAGGCATCGTAATCACATCGGGCAAAGACACGTTTGCCGGTGGTATGGATTTGAACCTGCTTGCCAAAATGAAGGCTGACGCCGGTGACGATCCTGCCCGCGGCCTGTTCGAGGGCACGATGAAAATGCACCACCTGCTGCGCAAAATCGAACGCGCAAACATGGATGCAAAAACCAACAAAGGCGGCAAACCGATTGCCTCCGCCTTGCCCGGCACCGCCGCTGGCATCGGGTTGGAACTGCCCTTGGCGACGCACCGCATTTTTGCGGCCAACAACCCAAAGGCCAAAATCGGCCTGCCCGAAATCCTGGTTGGTATTTTTCCAGGCGCTGGCGGCACCACACGTTTGGTGCGCAAATTGGGTTTGATGGGGGCATCGTCCTTGTTGCTTGAGGGCCGGATGAATTCACCTGAAAAAGCCAAACAAGCAGGCGTGATCGACGAAATATCCGACGATCCAGTTGCCGCAGCCCGTGAATGGGTTTTGAACGCATCTGACGCGGATCTGGTCAAACCATGGGACGCAAAAGGCTATAAATTGCCCGGCGGCGCACCTTACCACCCTGCTGGCTTCATGAACTTTGTCGGGGCCAACGCTATGGTCCACGGCAAAACCAAAGGCGCGTTCCCAGCCGCCAAAGCCATGCTGTCTGCCATCTACGAAGGCGCGCTTGTCCCCTTTGACACCGCCCTGAAAATCGAGGCGCGCTGGTTTACCAACATCCTGATGAACCCGTCGTCATCTGCCATGATCCGGTCTCTGTTCCTGAACAAAGAAGCCTTGGAAAAAGGCGCTGTGCGTCCAAAAGGCGTGCCTGATCAACGGGTCAAAAAGCTGGGCGTTCTGGGCGCGGGCATGATGGGCGCGGGCATCGCATTGGTGTCAGCCCAAGCCGGCATCGAGGTCGTATTGATCGACCGCGATCAAGCCGCAGCAGACAAAGGCAAAGCCTATACCGAGGCCTATTTGGACAAAGGCATCGCCCGCAAAAAAGGCACGCCCGAGAAAAAAGAAGCCATGCTGTCGCTGATCACAGCGACCCCTGACGTTGAGATGCTCACGGGCTGCGATCTGATCATCGAGGCCGTGTTCGAGGACCCTGCCGTCAAAGCAGAGATCACCAAGCGCGTCGAAGCCGTGATCCCGGAGGATTGCATTTTTGCCTCCAACACCTCGACTTTGCCGATTTCCGAACTGGCCAAAGCCTCCAGCCGTCCAGAGCAATTCATCGGCATCCACTTCTTTTCGCCGGTCGAAAAAATGCTGTTGGTCGAGATCATCAAAGGCGCTGAAACCGGTGATCGCGCCGTGGCAAAATCGCTCGATTACGTGCGTCAAATTCGCAAAACACCAATCGTTGTGAACGACGCGCGGTTCTTTTATGCCAACCGCTGCATCATCCCGTATGGCGGCGAAGCGACCCGCATGGTCACCGAAGGCGTCGCACCACAATTGATCGACAGCGCCGCACAGCAACTTGGCTTTCCTGTGGGACCAATCCAGTTGGGTGACGAAACATCCATCGATCTGGCCACCAAAATCATGCGCGCCACAAAGGCCGCAATGGGCAACGCCTATCCCGCATCCGAAGCTGACGATCTGATCGTCTGGATGGAAGACTTGGGCCGTTTGGGTCGCAAGGCCAACGCCGGTTATTTCGACTACGACGAAAAAGGCAAACGCACCGGATATTGGAAGGGCATCCACGACAAATATCCATTGGCCGACGAACAGCCAGCCCTCCAAGAGGTCCAAGACCGTTTGATGTTTGCACAAGTGTTGGAAGCCGTGCGCGCACTTGAAGAAGGCGTGCTTGAGGACATCCGCGAAGGTGACGTTGGCGCGATTCTTGGTTGGGGTTTTGCCCCATCCACAGGTGGCCCGTTCAGCTATTTGGACATCATCGGCACACCTTATGCCGCTGAACGTTGTGACCAATTGCAGGCCGCCTACGGCGATCGTTTTGAATGCCCGGCGCTGTTGCGTGAAATGGCTGCCAAAAACCAGACGTTCTATGGCCGCTTTGATAAATCAGACGCCGCAGCTGCGTAAAACCAATCGGATCGGGGCCTGTAACGGGTTCCAATCCCCCTCTCGCCATTCCAGATGCGAGCCGCTAAACACCCCCCATGTCACATATTGAATCACTTTTTGTCACCCGCCTGTACCGCGCGCAATTGTCCGAACAGGGCAAAGCCGTCGACATGAGCGAAATCGAAGCCTCCTGCTGGTCCATCGCCGAAGACGACGAAGCGGGCCAAGACTGGTGCGAAGAAAACGGATACCCAGGGTACACCAGCTATGCGTCATTGACCGACCTTGGCTGGCGGTTTCCAATATTCAAAGACCTCGTCAAAGTGCTCGACAAACACGTCGCCGCATTCGCCAAGGACCTTGCCTTTGATCTGGATGGCAAAAAGCTGAAACTGGATTCCTTGTGGGTGAATATTCTGCCCCAAGGCGGCGTGCACACATCGCACATTCACCCGCATTCCGTGGTCAGCGGCACAACCTATGTGACCATGCCCGACGGGGCCAGCGCGATCAAATTCGAAGACCCGCGATTGGCGATGATGATGGCCGCGCCCGCACGCAAAAAAGATGCGCCAGCAGAACTCAAGACCTTTACCTACGTGGCCCCAGTGGTCGGCGATGTGCTGTTGTGGGAAAGTTGGCTACGCCACGAAGTGCCCCTGAACATGGCTGATGATGAACGTATTTCCGTCAGCTTTAACTACGGCTGGGGCTAACGGTTCAGTCGAACTGATAGCCAAATTGCGCGATGTCTTGTGCGCAGGTTTCACCAACCGCATCACGGGTTTTGGCGTCGTAGTAGCTTTGATAATTTGCATCGCGCGCAGACGCATTCGCGTGCCCAAGATCCAGATCAAACCCGAGGTGCTCGATCAAAGGTGCCGCGTCCTGCGCAAAATGTTCGATCCGAATATACGCGTGGCAGCGTTCGATGCCTGCGGCATCCGTCATGTAGTGGCGCGCGGGGTTGGATTTTAAGCTGGCGGCGATCAATTCCGATTGCGCAAATGCGTGAAAATCAACCTGTTTGGCCAGTGCGACAGCCGGATGATCAAACCCCTGCACGCGCAGCCAATGATAATAGCTGACCATTCGGTCCCACGGATTGCGCACAAGGGTAAAGGCGAACAGCCCCTCTAGATCTTGGGCACTGACAAGGCCATCAATGTCCGCCAAAGTTGCGTGTTTCCAAAGCCGTCCACGGGCCTGCACATCCTTCAAACGACGCCGGCGTTTTACGGCCTTGGGGGTGTCACCCAGCATGATGTCGTCCTTCATCGCGCGGGATTCCAGCGCCAGCGCCATCGACGTTCCAGCCGTTTTCGGCGCATGCACAAAGACATATTTTCGGCCAAAACTGATAATCATACGCGTGTTCCCTATTTCGACCGAACCGCGATGATGCCGCCTGCGACCATGATCAGTGCGATACCCGCGATCATCGTTGGCGTGATAATTTGACCCATCAGCAACCAGCCGAAAAACGGACCAAAGATCATGATGGAATATTCTAACACCGACACTTGGCTGGCCTCGCCCCATTGATAGGCGCGGATCAACAGGAACACGCCCGCGACCGATACAAATGCTTGCAGCGCGATGTAGGGAAAGATCGTCGGGATCGGCCAGACCCAACCGCGCAGTAAAAATCCGGCAGCACCATCGGGGACTTCGGGGTTCCAGATCGCCAACGTGATCAGCGCAATTATCCCCAAAATCGCCTGCGATGTCATGATACCCGCCAACATCGACAGCGTGCTTTCCTCGGCGCACAACAGGCGCGTCGCTAAGGACCCCATCGCATAAAAGAAACCGCCCGCAACCGGCATCAACATGATCCAACCCGGCGCGCCGTCTTGCACGCCAAGCACTAGTAAAATTCCAGAAAACCCGATCGCGACCGCAATGATCCGCCATGGCCCTATCTTTTGTTTTAGCACCAAAACCGTCATCAGCAGCACAAAGATCGGCGAGGTAAACAACCCTGCAAGGGACTGCGCAATCGGCATAAATGCGAGCGATCCAAAATACAGCAACATCCCCACCGCCACTAGACCACTGCGCAGGCCCACGGCCCACCAGCGTATGGGTTTCATCGTGCCCAGACCGGCCCACGACAACACCGCGATGAACGCCACAGCCATCACCATACGCACTGTCAAAAACTGCCAGACGCTGACTTCGGTCGCGATTGTGGCCACGTAATTGTCGACAAATCCCAGCAATGCCATCGCCCCAAGCATGCACAACGCCGCGGCCATCGGTCGGGTCTGGGGAAGGGTCATGTGCGGATGTACTTTGCATTTTGGGCAATTCAGGGTCGTGCCTCTTGCAATATCGGGTTTTCCGCGCAATTCAAGAGAACTAGGTTTTTGCGAAAGGGAGAACGCAGATGGGCTGGATGTCAAACGAAGCTGGATTGGACAAATGTGGCGCGAATTATGTGCCGCTAACGCCCCTGTCGCATTTGCGCCGCGCACGTGATGTGTTCGCCCAACGCACGGCTGTCATTTATGGCGATCACCGCGTCAGTTATGCGCAATATTACGCACGGTGTTCAGGACTGGCATCAGCCTTGGTTCAGGCCGGTGTGACATCGGGTGATGTGGTCGCGACCCTGATCCCGAACTTGCCAGCCCAAGCCGAGGCACATTTTGGCGTGCCGGCCTGCGGCGCGGTTTTGAACACGATCAACACGCGTTTGGACATCGACACCATCGCCTATATTTTTGACCACGGCGAGGCAAAGGTGATCTTGGCGGATACCCAATTTGTCGATCTGGCCGAAGCGGCAGTTGCCAAAATGGATGGCCCCACGCCCCTGATTATCGAAGTCCCCGACGCCGCGCACGGCTGGCCCGCAACGGGCCGCCACACTGTGTACGAAGATTTTATCGCGGCGGGTGATGCCGCGTTTGATTGGGTCATGCCGACCGACGAATGGGAAAGCCTCGCGCTGAATTACACCTCTGGCACCACGGGTCGCCCCAAAGGCGTCGTGTATCACCACCGCGGCGCGTACATGATGACGATGGGCACCGTGATCAGCTGGCGCATGGTTTTGCACCCCGTGTTCATGGCGATTGTACCGCTGTTTCACTGCAACGGCTGGAACCACACGTGGATGATGCCGCTGGTTGGTGGCACGTTGGTGTGCTGTCGCGATGTATGCGCAGGCGCGATCTATGACGCGATCGCAGACGAAGGGGTCACGCATTTTGGCGGCGCGCCCATCGTGCTGAACATGATCGTGAATGCGCCCAACGCCGAGGTCCGCGCATTCACGCATCAGGTCGAAGTGTTCACCGCAGGCGCGCCCCCTGCCCCCGCAACCCTGGGCAAAATCGAAGCGCTCGGGTTTAACGTGACCCAAGTATACGGGCTGACGGAAACCTATGGCCACGTGACAGAATGCATCTGGCGCGGCGACGATTGGGACGATTTGGACCAGTCCGAAAAGGCCGCGATCAAAGCCCGCCAAGGGGTCGCATTTCCGATGATGGAACACATCACGGTGGTTGACGACACAATGAAACAAGTGCCGATGGACAGTGCAACCCAAGGCGAAATCGTCATGCGCGGCAATTCCGTCATGAAGGGATATTTGAAAAACCCCGAAGCGACGGCAAAAGCATTTGAGGGCGGGTATTTCCATTCCGAAGATTTGGCGATCCAACACCCTGACGGCTACATCCAGATCGCGGACCGCGCCAAAGACATCATTATTTCGGGCGGCGAAAACATCAGCTCGGTCGAAGTCGAGGGCGTGCTAATGGGCCATCCCGACGTGTCACTGGCCGCAGTTGTTGCCAAACCGGACGACAAATGGGGCGAAGTGCCCTGCGCGTTCATCGAACTCAAGGACGGATGTGTTGGCGACGAGGCCGGCATGATCGCATTTGCCCGACAAACGCTGGCCGGGTTCAAAGCCCCCAAACGCGTGGTTTTTCAAGAATTGCCAAAAACATCGACGGGCAAAATCCAGAAATTCGAACTGCGAAAATTGGCTGTCGATATTTGAAACCGAACGATGCGCGGGGCACCTTTGACCTGTTGTTAACTCCTGTTACAGTTGCGTAAATTGTAATCAACACAGAATGTGGGCACGCGCAAAATAATGACCGCCCTTTCAAAATACGACCGGCTCGAAGCCACCGGTCTTTGGCGTCAATCGCCCACCGATCAACGGCGCGAAGTTATCGTGTCTATTGGCAACGCCACGCTTGTGATCAGCGATATGAACGATCAGGCAATCACACATTGGTCGCTTGCCGCGGTCGAACGTCAAGGCACGGCGACACATCCTGCCGTGTTCAATCCCGATGGCGATTCAAGCGAAACGCTAGAACTGTCGAATGACGAATCCCAGATGATCGAGGCCATCGAAACCTTGCGCCGTGCCGTTCTTAAAGCCCGTCCAAAACCGGGGCGTTTGCGGTTTTTAGGGCTGGCTGTTTCGGTTAGTTCGGTCTTGGCCGCGCTGGTATTCTGGCTGCCGGGCGCATTACAAAACCACACTCTTGGCGTTGTTCCAGACGTCACGCGCGCAAAAATTGGCGAGGCATTGCTGACCCGTATTGAACGCGTGGCTGGCACGCCGTGTAGCAATCGCACCGCGGGTCCGGCGTTAAAAACACTCGCCCTGCGCACCAGCGCCCCTGATGTTGTCATTCTGCGCAGTGGCGTGCGCGAAAGCCTGATTTTGCCGGGTGGGGCTGTCATTCTGAACAAGTCCCTAGTCGAAGATTTCGAAGAACCCGATGTTGCTGCGGGTTATATTTTGGCCGAAATCCAGCGTGCCACAGATCACGACAGCCTAGAAATGTTGCTGGAACATGCGGGCCTGCGCGCCAGTTTTACACTGCTGACAACAGGCAATCTGCCATCCGCCGCCTTGGATGATTACGCCGAAGCGGTCCTGACCCAAGCCCGTCCTGTGGTCGACGACGACGCCCTTCTTCTTGCATTTGAAGCTGCGCAAATTCGCAGCACACCTTACGCGCTGGCAGTCGATGTGACGGGCGAGTTGACCGTTGGTTTGATCGAAGCAGACCCGATAAAATCTGGTGAAAGTCGCCCGCTATTGCGCGATGCCGATTGGCTGCGGTTGCAAGCAATCTGCGGCGGATAACGCAAAACGGGCGCGCCATTACAGCACGCCCGTTTGAATTTACGTTAATTTACAATTAGTTGCGCAAGAACGCGTCGCTGTATCCGGCACGACGAACTGCACTTAATTGTTTGGTCGCATTCTGTCCGAACGGGCCAACCAAAACCATACGATACGTTTTGGCACCGCGTGTGTATTTGCCAATCCGCACTGGCAAACCCATACGTTTCAGGCGTTTTGCAACTGTCTGCGCATTCGCTTGCGTCCCGTATGTCCCGACTTGAATAACCTGAGACGCACTGGCTTTTGGCGTTGCACGAACCGGCGCTTTGGCCACTGGTTTAGGGGCAGAACGACTGGACAACGTCGGCTGACGCGCAGGTGTGTACGCGCGCGCTGTGTTGCGTTGGATACGTTTCAGAACCTGACCGTCACGGCGCACGATTGACACGACACCCAAATCGCGGGTTTGCGTTGCGACATCCAAATACGGGTAGACCAACGGCACAGACGCAGTGACATCGCGACCGCTTGATTGGTTGATCAGGCGACGGGGCACCGTGCTGGTCCAAATCAATTTAACAGCCGCAACGCCCGCCAATGATTGTTCTGCGCGGTTCGGATTTAAACGATCGTCTTCCCAAACGCGGCGGTACCCTTTTGGCACAGGCAGGTTCTGCGTGTTCTGGCGCTGGATCAAAACATGTTTGGGCACCACCCGTGTCGCGCCATCGATGTTGTTGCCTTGGGCAGATCCGCTGAATGCTTGCGCAGAACCAATGCGGCGGCCCGAAGAAATCGCTTGGGTTTGAGGCCCGCAACGCACGTTTGCACCGGCCAGATACTGCTGGCTTAATGCTGATGCACCGGCACATGCGGTTTGGCGGCGCACGGCCGGGGCCACACGTACAGTCGGTTTAGCCTGCGCGACTTTGGATGTTTTGGCAGGTACAATTTTGATCGGTGCAGCGGCAGCAGCAACTTTGACCGGCGCCTTGCGCAGGATCGGTTTGCGCACAATCGGTTTGCGGACTGCGGCCACAGCAGCTGGCTTGCGTACTTTTGGCTTGGACGCAGCCGCGACTTTGGGCTTTTTGGCAGCGACTGGTTGATCAATCGTGATTTGAACCGGCGCTTTGGCGGCAGCGGCAGGTGCAGCAGCAGCGGCGCGCGTCGTCAAAGACGGCTGTTGGTTGCAAATCTGGTTTCTAGACCGCGTCACCCGCGGCACCCACGTTACATTGCCGCTGATTCCAGCACGCACAAACACGCAGCCACGGCTGTCGATGTACTGTGTGCTTTTGTAGCTGGCAGGCGGAAATTCAGCCGGTTGGCCCGCGCTGCGCAGGTTTTGCGCGTGCAATCCTGCAACGCCTGTCGACGCCGCAATAACAGCCAATGCGATAACTCTAGTAAATTTCATGTACGCCCCCACAAGATACAGGGGTAACAATGGCGCAGGACGCAGTCGGAGTCTAGAAGACAGACACAATTTTGCCTTAATTTACTTGGTTCCGAACATCCGATCACCTGCATCGCCAAGTCCGGGCACAATGTATCCCAGCTCGTTCAGCTTTTCATCAACCGCAGCAGTGACAATTGGCACGTCCGGATGCGCTGATTTCATGCACGCGATTCCCTCAGGTGCGGCAAGCAGGCACAGAAAACGGATGTTGGTCGCGCCCGCTTCTTTTAGTCGATCAATCGCGGCGACCGAACTGTTGCCCGTCGCCAGCATTGGATCCACGGCAATAACCAAACGGTCCTCAATGCTTTCTGGCACTTTAAAATAATACTCGACGGGCTTTAGCGTTTCTTCGTCGCGGTACAGGCCGACAAACCCAACCCGCGCTGACGGGATCAATTCCAGCACACCATCCAGCAGCCCGTTGCCGGCGCGCAAAATCGAAATCAACGCCAGTTTTTTACCATCCAGCGTTGGCGCGTCCATCGGCTGCATCGGGGTTTCGATACGTTTGGTGGTCATCGGCAAACCGCGTGTGACCTCGTAGGCCAGCAGCTGCGAAATCTCGCGAAGCAGTTGGCGGAACACCGCCGTTGGCGTGTCCTTGTCGCGCATAATGGTCAATTTATGCTGCACCAATGGGTGATCAACGACGGTCAAATGCTCGGACATAGTGCGACTCCTTGTTTGCCCCTTTGTGCCAACAGACACGCAGACACACAACGACGAACCGCGCCTTTAGGAAATTTGAGGGCGCACACCCAGATGTTTGGCGATCAAATTGGCCACATCAACAAACCCGATCTGGCCCAGATGCTGTGTTTTGCCGCCAACAACCAAAACCGGCACCCGTTCGCGCGTATGATCGGTGCCCGGCCATGTTGGGTCATTGCCGTGGTCTGCGGTCAAAACCATGATGTCGTTCGGACGCATTTGCGCAATCACAGGCCCGATAGCCGCGTCAAACCATTCCAGATGACGCGCATATCCCGACACATCGCGGCGGTGTCCGTACAGGCTGTCGAATTCCACAAAATTCGCGAATGTCAGGCTGCCATCAACGGCGTCATTCACCAAATCCGCCAAATGATCCATCAAGGTTGCATCCGGCCCTTTGCGGACTTCGTCGATGCCTTGCATAGTGAAAATATCGCCAATCTTTCCAACGCCATAAACGCGCTGACCGGCGTCTTGAACCCAATTGCTCAGCACCGGCGCGGGGGGCATAATCGCGTAATCACGCCGGTTTCCGGTCCGCTCAAACGCGCCAACCTTGCCCACAAACGGGCGCGCAATGACGCGGCCAACTTTCATGTCATGCAAGGCGGGGGCCACGGCGGCGCACAGTTCTAGCAGGCGATCCAGACCAAAACTATCCTCGTGGGCGGCAATCTGGAAAACACTATCAGCAGAGGTGTAGCAAATCGGAAAACCGCTGTCCAAATGATCGGGTCCAAAGCGCACCAGCATGTCCGTGCCAGAACCGTGGCAATTGCCCAAAATTCCGTCCACACCTGCGGCGTCACAGACGGCTTTTACAATGTGATCAGGGAACGCAGGCGTCGCGTCCGGAAAATAGTGCCAGTCCCAAGGCACCGGCAATCCGGCTAATTCCCAATGACCTGACGGGGTGTCTTTGCCCTTTGAAATCTCGGTCGCAGCGCCCCAAGACCCAGGCGCATCAACAGCGCGATCATTGGCCAACGCCTCTGCCCCAAAAATTCCCAAACGGGTCAGGTTCGGAATATTCAGCGGCCCAGTGCGCCCGTCATTTGCGAGGCCGTCTGCACAGGCCTGCGCAATATGGCCCAGCGTATTGGCCCCGATATCTGGCAAATCACCATTGAAAAACGCATCTGCATCTGGCGCGCCGCCAATGCCAACAGAATCCATAACAACCAGAAACGCGCGCGCAGTTGGATCAGGCATTACCCGATCCTTTCGACGATCAGATCAGGGGTTTTGGGGACTGTTGATCCGATCTTGATGGCACTGCGCAAGGCGGATTCCGCTTGATCCGCGCGATCGGCACGTCCGGCATGCACAACGCCAAGCGGTTGACCTTTGTGAATTTTTGCGCCCAATCGCACCAGATCAGAATACCCGACGGCAGGGTTGATCCGGTCATTTTCAACACGACGTCCACCGCCCAGCGCGACAACGGCCAGACCTAACGCCTCGCCATCGATTGCCGTGACGTAGCCTGATTGTGACGCGGTGACTTCGCGGATCACTGTCGCTTCGGGCAGGAAGCGCGCGTAGTTTTCGGTGAACTGCACAGGGCCGCCCATCGCCGCGATCATCTTGCCAAACCGTTCGGCGGCACTGCCGTCACGGATCGCAGTGACAATCGCATTTGCACCGGCCTGCACATCGTCAGCCAAGCCGCCATTTGCCAGTAAAACCCCGCCCAAAGCCGCGCAAATATCAACCAATGGCCCCTTGGGGGACACGGTTAAAACGCGCAAGACTTCGGCCACTTCTAGCGCGTTGCCCAAGGCAGGCGCGAGCGGCTGATTCATGTCGCTGATGATCGCCGTGGTGCGGCAACCGGCTGCGTTCGCGGTTTTGGTCAACGCCTCTGCCAAGGCCTGCGCCGCTTTGATGTCTTTCATAAACGCGCCGCTGCCGACTTTTACGTCCAGCACCAAACCGTCCAATCCGCCTGCCAGTTTCTTGGACAAGATCGAGGCCGTGATCAGATCCATGCTGTCCACGGTCGCGGTCACATCGCGCACCGCGTACAGCCGTTTGTCTGCGGGGGCGATGTCGGATGTCGCGCCAACAATCGCGCAGCCCGCGGTGCGCACAACGTCGCGAAACCGGTTGGCGCTAAGCTGCGTTGAAACACCGGGGATCGATTCAAGTTTATCAAGCGTGCCGCCCGTGTGCCCCAAACCGCGCCCGGAAATCATCGGCACAAACGCACCACACGCCGCCAATGCAGGGGCCAAAATCAGGCTGACGCAATCGCCCACGCCGCCCGTCGAATGTTTGTCTAGAACCGGCCCCGCCAAGTCCCATTTCAGAACTGTTCCGCTGTCACGCATCGCCATCGTCAACGCCACACGACCAACATCGCCTAGCCCGTTCAGGCACACGGCCATCGCAAACGCACCGGCTTGTGCATCGCTGACGGTTTGATCGGCAAGCCCTTGGGCAAACCACGCCAATTCATCACGTCCAGGCGTTTGGCGCTGGCGTAGTTTTGCGATGATGGCTTGGGCGGTGATCTCACTCATCTGACTTATTCTTCCATATGTCCGGCGCCAAAGGCTCCCGGCAATAACGCGTCCATCCGCATTTCGTTCTCCAAGCCACTGGTCGTGCCCATTTGTACAATCACATCGCCGTTGCTGAATTCTGCCAGCTTTTGGCGGCACCCACCGCAGGGTGTGATCAGCATCGGACCACCGGCTGCCACGTAGACATCTGTGATGCGGGTTTCGCCGGCTGCGATCATTGCCGCGATTGCGCCTGCTTCGGCACATGTGCCTTCGGGATAGGCCGCGTTTTCGACGTTGCAGCCAACAAACACAGCGCCCGATGCACTGCGTATGGCCGCCCCGACATGGAACTTGGAATAAGGCGCGTAGGCGTTGTCGCGCACTGCAAACGCCGCTTTTTTCAATGACATATCTGTATCCAAACTTAGGCCCCGATCACCGTCTGAAACGCTGCAGGCAACGACACCTCGAGCAGTTCCAAATCAGGCGAAGGGTCAGCATAGCGCGTCTTCATCCCCGGTGGAATAACAAACGCATCGCCGGGCTCAAGGGGATAAGGGTCGCGCCCTTCCCCCTCAAGGGTCATGGTGCCGTCCATCACAAAAGTGAACAAAATGTCGGTCGTGTGTTTGGTCCAATCGGGCGCATCATCGCCTGCGCGGATCACATGCACACCGGCAACATTATCGGTATGCGCGGCAATTGTTGTATCGCGGCTTTGATACCCCGGCACACGGAACGGGGCCCAGATCGCATCGTCTGCTTTGTGATGCACAAACCGCTGACCGCTAAAATCGCGGGTCGGATTTGCGGGGCCGTTTGGCAGCTCCATGTCGTGATCAATGGTGGTGACATGTTCGGCAGGCACACCGATCTCGATCACCTCGATATTGTCAGAGGCAAACAACACGCGGTGGCGAATTTCAGGCGGTTGGATCACGCAATTGCCCGCATGCAAACGGAACGGTTCGCCCTGATCCTCATAGACCAAATCAACCCAGCCCCGATAGCAAAAGATCAGCTGAAAACCGACGGTATGATAGTGCACCATGTCCGGCACCGGACCGCCATCAGGGATCCGAATGTGGCTGGCAATGATCGATCCGCCCAAGCGATCAGGGATCAAATCGCGGTAATGCATGCCCGCGCGGCCAATGACCCACGGGGCCTGATCGGCGAGGCGACGCACGACAAATGAATGCGCGGTTTGCGGCATCACCAGCGGCGGGTTCAATTCTGTGATCTCAACTTGCGTGCCGCCGGGCGACGTCAATGCGCGCGCGCCATTTGCGAACCCGTCAGGATCATCGCTGCGGATATTCAGGTGGCCAAACGCGGTCTTTTGCCCCGCGTCCAACCGCACAGCCAGCCCATGACCGGAAAAAACAGCCACGCTGGGGTCATCCGCCGGATAGATCATGTCCATCCGCATCCCCAAAACCTTTGTGAAAAACCCAATGTCAGCCCGCAAATCTTTGCTCGGCAAACACACTTCTGCGCGTATATTTGTCATAAACCAGAACCTGATAGGCTGGCCCGACAAAAGCAACCCACCAACAGACACCTTTTGGGCAAAACATTGTGCGATACATGTTAGGCAAACGGCAACGCCAGATTTGCGAAACATAAAATGCGCCAAACAGTGTTCAATATCGTCAACAAACCAAAGGCCATTGGCCTCATCAAAAAAATAGTTTAATGCTAAACTAATTTCAAAACCAGCCGGAGCGACACATGTCCGATAAACCAAATCTGCGCCAGGCCGCCCTCGATTATCACGAATTTCCCCGCCCCGGTAAGCTAGAGATTCGCGCCACCAAGCCGCTTGCCAACGGGCGTGATCTGGCACGGGCCTATTCCCCCGGTGTCGCCGAAGCCTGTTTGGAAATCCAAAAAGACCCGACAACAGCCGCACGTTATACATCGCGCGCCAATCTGGTGGCAGTTGTGACCAATGGCACCGCGGTTCTGGGGCTTGGCAACATCGGCGCGCTGGCGTCAAAACCGGTGATGGAAGGCAAGGCTGTCCTGTTCAAGAAATTCGCGGCCATCGACTGTTTTGACATCGAAGTCGACGAAACCGATCCAGAAAAGCTGGCCGATATCGTCTGTGCATTGGAACCGTCGTTCGGCGCGATCAACCTCGAAGATATCAAAGCGCCCGACTGTTTTATCGTCGAAAAAATCTGTCGCGAACGCATGGGCATTCCGGTTTTTCACGATGACCAACACGGCACCGCCATCGTTGTCGGGGCGGCGGTCAAAAACGCACTGTTTGTTGCAGGCAAAGAATTCAAAGACATCAAGATCGTGTCGACTGGCGGCGGGGCTGCGGGCATTGCCTGCCTGAACATGCTGCTGAAAATGGGTGTTCAGCGCAAAAATATCTGGCTGTGTGACATTCACGGATTGGTTTACGAGGGTCGCGAAATCGACATGAACCCCGCAAAAACCGCCTTTGCCCAAAGTTCGGACAAACGCACGCTGGATGATGTAATTGACGGCGCTGATATGTTCCTTGGGCTGTCGGGACCGGGTGTTTTGACCCAAGATCACGTCAAACGCATGACCAACCAACCGATCGTTTTTGCGCTGGCAAACCCCACGCCCGAAATCCTGCCTGACCTCGTGCGCGAAGTCGCCCCTGATGCGATCATTGCAACTGGGCGCAGCGATTTCCCCAATCAAGTCAACAATGTACTGTGTTTCCCGTTCATCTTTCGCGGTGCGCTGGACGTTGGTGCAACAACCATCAACGACGAAATGCAGCTGGCCTGTATCGACGGCATTGCCGCCCTTGCCCGCGCCACAACATCGGCCGAAGCCGCGGCTGCGTATCATGGCGAACAAATGACGTTCGGCACTGATTACCTGATCCCGAAACCGTTCGATCCGCGCCTTGTTGGCATCGTCAGTTCCGCCGTGGCCCGCGCCGCGATGGAAACCGGTGTTGCCACCCGCCCGATCGAAGACCTCGAGGCGTACAAGACAAAACTTGATGGATCGGTATTCAAATCCGCCCTGCTGATGCGCCCCGTTTTCGAGGCCGCCCGCACAACACCGCGCCGCATTGTATTTGCCGAAGGCGAAGACGAACGGGTCTTGCGCGCCGCCCAAGCGATGGTTGAAGAAACCGCAGAACGTCCCATTTTGATCGGTCGCCCTGACGTGATTGAAAAGCGTATCGAACGCGCTGGTCTGTCCATCAAGCTGGGCGAAGAAGTCGATCTGGTGAACCCGCAAAACGATCCGCGCTACCGTGATTATTGGGAAACCTATCACACTTTGATGGCCCGTCGCGGCGTTACGCCTGATCTCGCGCGTGCAATTATGCGCACCAACAGCACCGCGATTGGTGCCGTGATGGTCCACCGTGACGAGGCCGACAGCCTGATTTGCGGCACGTTTGGTGAATTCCGTTGGCACATGAATTACGCCTCGCAAATCCTTGGGCGCGGTGCGCTGCATCCTGTCGGTGCCCTGTCGATGATGATTTTGGAAGACGGCCCGCTGTTCATCGCCGACACGCACGTGCACACAGAACCCACGCCACAACAGCTGGCCGAGATTGTGATCGGGGCTGCGCGCCACGTGCGCCGCTTTGGTTTGGACCCGCAAATCGCGCTGTGTTCGCATTCGCAATTCGGCAATCAAGTCACCGGCACAGGCGCGCAGGCCCGTGCGGCCCTCGCCATTCTGGACGCCGGTGGTCACGATTTCACGTATGATGGCGAAATGAACCTCGATACTGCGCTTGATCCGGAATTGCGCGGACGCATCATGCCAGAAGGCCGCCTAAAAGGTGCGGCGAACGTGTTGGTTTTTGCCCACGCAGACGCTGCATCCGGTGTGCGCAACATCCTGAAAATGAAGGGCGGCGGGCTCGAAGTTGGGCCAATTCTGATGGGCATGGGCAACAAGGTTCACATCGTATCGCCGTCGATTACCGCGCGTGGATTGCTGAACATGGGCGCAATCGCAGGCACACCAGTCGCACATTACGGCTGATAAAATTGCAAAGTTTTCAACGCACAACTGGCGTGCGTTGAAAACTCCTTCACTGGATAACACCTCAATTGCCCTTCGCGCTTGCCCATAGCGCTGCGCCCTCGTAACACTTTGTTCGCAAGGTGAGGGAGAATTGAGCCATGGGTTATCACGCAGAATATCAGGCGTCATTGGACGATCCAGAGGCCTATTGGCTTAAGGCGGCCGAAGCAATTGACTGGGAGGTCGCGCCAAAACGCGCGCTGTATGACCTAGGCGATGACCTGTACGAATGGTTCGCCGAAGCCCGCGTAAACACCTGTTACAACGCATTGGATCGCCATGTTGCGGCAGGGCGCGGTGATCAGGTCGCGGTCATTCACGACAGCCCGATTACCAATTCACAAACCAAAATCACCTATGCTGAAATGCAGGCGCGTGTTGCCGCGTTTGCCGGTGGTTTGGCGGCCAAGGGCGTGGGCAAAGGCGACCGCGTCATCATTTACATGCCAATGGTGCCCGAAGCCCTCGAGGCGATGTTGGCCTGCGCGCGCATCGGTGCCGTGCATTCCGTCGTGTTTGGTGGATTTGCTGCAAATGAACTGGCCGTGCGCATCGACGACTGCACGCCCAAAGCCATCATCGCGGCATCCTGCGGGCTAGAACCAAACCGCGTTGTTGAATACAAACCATTGCTGGACGGGGCCATCGAACTGGCCAGCCACAAACCCGATTTCACCGTCATCCTACAACGCGAACAGCACCCCTGCGATTTGGGCGCAAACGACGTTGATTGGCACGGCTTCCAAAACGGCACGACCCCTGCTGATTGCGTCGCAGTCGAGGGCAACCACCCCGCCTACATTCTGTACACATCCGGAACCACAGGTGCGCCAAAAGGCGTCGTGCGCCACACCGCCGGTCATTTGGTCGCCCTGAACTGGACCATGAAAAACATCTATGACGTTGACCCCGGCGACGTGTTTTGGGCGGCATCTGACGTCGGTTGGGTCGTCGGGCACAGCTACATTTGCTACGCGCCATTGATCCACGGCAACACCACAATCGTGTTCGAAGGCAAGCCCGTCGGCACCCCTGATGCAGGCACCTTCTGGCGCGTGATTTCCGAACACAACGTGCGCAGTTTTTTCACCGCACCCACAGCAATTCGCGCCGTCAAACGCGAAGACCCCAAAGGCGAATACAAAGCGAAATACGACATCAGCTGCCTGCGCGCCCTATACCTAGCTGGCGAACGCGCTGATCCTGACACAATCGAGTGGGCGCAAGATATCTTGCAAAAACCCGTCTACGATCACTGGTGGCAGACCGAAACAGGCTACACAATTGCGGGCAACCCTGCGGGACTAGAGGCGCTGCCGGTTAAAATTGGGTCTCCCACTGTGCCGATGCCCGGATATGACGTGCAGATTTTGGGCGACGATGGGCATGCCCTGGAACCCAACACGCTTGGCGCGATCGCGATCAAATTGCCGCTGCCACCGGGCACATTGCCGACGCTTTGGAACGCCAAAGACCGCTTTAAGAAAAGCTACCTGACGACCTTTCCCGGCTACTACGAAACCGGCGATGCAGGCATGGTCGACGAAGACGGATATTTGTACATTATGGCGCGCACCGATGACGTGATCAACGTCGCCGGCCACCGCCTGTCTACCGGCGCAATGGAAGAAGTTTTGGCCGCGCATCCTGATGTTGCCGAATGTGCCGTTGTCGGGGTGACCGATCAGCTAAAGGGGCAAATGCCCGTCGGATTTGTCTGCTTGACCAACGGCGTGAACCGACCTCATGCAGAGATCACAGCAGAATGCGTCAAGCTGGTGCGCGAGAAAATCGGACCGGTCGCGGCCTTTAAACTGGCGCTGGTGGTAGATCGTTTGCCTAAGACCCGATCAGGCAAAATCCTGCGCGCCACAATGGTGAAAATCGCGGACAGTGCGCCATTTAACCTGCCTGCAACCATCGATGACCCCGCCATTCTGGACGAGATCAAAGTGGCGCTAAAAACCATCGGTTACGCACAAGATTGATTAAGGCGCGGCACCGTATTTCATCGGGTCCGCGCTGGCCAAAGCCAAGCCGTCGATGACGGCCGTAAACGCATCTGCGTAGGCCAGTTCCGCGTTCACGCACGCACCTTGCATCGCAGTTTGAATAGGGCGCAACAGGCTGGACCCACCAACAAAAATGATGCGGCTGATCTGGTCGGGCGAACAGCCTGCTTGATCAAACGTGGCGTGCGCCGCTGCGACAACTTCGGCCACATGTTCCGCAAGGCTGTCTGCCAATTGATCGCGGCTTAGGGGTGCAAACACGCCTTTTTCCAGGATACTTAGGTCGATCCGCGCGTCCGCTGCATCGCCGCTGTTGGCTTTGATTTTGCCCGTTTCAACTGCAAACGCGACGTCGTGCCCCAATTCCATTTCCAGTAAATATGACAGGCGCGCCAAAACAGGTGGGTCAATCGCCAAACGCTGCATGCGTGTCACGTCGCGCTTTACGTCTTGCCCATACATGAACGGGATCTGTTCCCAAGTGGCCAGTTTTTGAAACATCGAATTTGGCAGGGTCATGGTACCGCTGCCCATTTCCTTGCGGATCAGCGCGCCACGTCCCAACAGTGGCATCACGTGATCGACGCTAAGGCGTTTGTCAAAATCCGTCCCGCCCACGCGCACACCGTGGCTGGCCAAAACATCAACCGTGTCACCGTCACTGCGAAACACCGAAAAATCCGAGGTCCCGCCGCCAATATCCACGATCAACGACAGACCGTCATGGCCGATAGATTGCGTGGCCAAAGCCGCGGCTTCGGGTTCGAACATAAACCGCACGTCTTTGAAACCAGCGCGCAAATAGCATTCAACCAGATCCGACTGCGCCTTGGCATTGCGGTCCGCATCGCGCGAATGAAAGCGCACAGGTCGACCAGACAGCGCATAGTCGAACGTGTGATGACAGGCGGTTTCGGCACGTGTTTTCACGGTCGACAAAAAATGCCCGATGATGTCGAAAAAATCCATCTTTTTGCCAAGGAACATGCGCTTTTCACCCATCAAGGATGTGCCGAGCACGCTTTTTAGCGCGCGCATGTATCGTCCTTCGTCACCGTTGATCAGCGCCCGGTTGGCAACACTGCCAATGATCATTTCAGATCGCCCAGCGCCAAAAAAAACAGCCGTTGGCAAGGTGGTTTCGCCCGGTTCACACGGAATCAAATAGGGTTTTCCAGCCACGGCCACACCAGCAGCAGAGTTGGATGTACCAAAGTCGATACCCAGCGTATTTGCGTCCCATGTCGATGCCATTGCCGTCTCCCGATTTGTACCAGAGCGCCGCAATATCCGAGGGTCGCGTGCGGATCAAGACGAAGATGTGATCGATCTTGAAGTCATAACGTTTGCGGCGGGCGTACTCCTGCGGCTAAGTTGGGTCAAACACAGTCAACATGGGATCAATATGAAACGATTTCTTTCAGCGCTTGCGGCCTGCGTCATGGCCACACCGCTTTGGGCCGCCGAAGGCACACGCATTCAGGTCAAAGGCGAAATCATCGACACATGGTGTTATTATTCGGGCGTCATGGGCGGGCCTGATGCGGTTGTCGGATCAGCACATCACACCTGCGCATTGTGGTGCAGCGCGGGCGGTATTCCCGTCGGTTTGCTGGCCGAAGACGGCACCGTTTATATGGTTCTGAAAATCGAAGACGACGAGGAATCAAACGGTGGGGCCACAGCATTGCGGATGGCCGCGCACACAATCGAAGCAGACGGTATGCATTACGCGCGCGACGGTCTGAACTATCTTGTGGTGTCCAAAGTTGTCTCTGATCTCGATATTCAGAACCCCACGCACGAGGACTATGGCAACATCCCCTCCTTTTCGATTCCGGATCCAAACAAATGAAACATTTCATCGCAATTCTGGCCCTTGCCGCCAGCCCGCTTGCCGCTCAGGATTTTTCCGAAGGATCCGAGGCACGATCATGGAACCTATACGCCGAAGTGCCCGCCACATTTGAGGCAAAAGTTGTCGACGTGATGTGCACATTAACCGGCAACTGCCCCGACAATTGCGGCGATGGCACCCGCCAATTGGGCCTGATCCGTACCGCTGACGACGTCATGGTGTTGCCGTTGAAAAACAACCAACCCGCGTTCACTGGCGCGGCGACAGACCTTGCGCCTTACTGCGGTCAAACCGTTCAAGTCGATGGACTATTGATCGAAGACGAGGACCTGAACGCCTCGAACATCTATCTGGTCCAACGCATCAAAACAGCCGGTGGCGAATGGACAAAAGCCAGCCAAGCCACCAAAGTCTGGGCCAAACGTTTTCCCGAAGCCGCAGGCAAAGGCCCATGGTTTCGCCGTGACCCACGGGTCAAGGAAATCATCGGGCGCGAAGGATACCTTGGGCTAGGGCCAGAAGCTGACGCCGCCTACATCGAGGAAAACTTTTGATAAAACGCACCGTGATGGCGCTGGCTGTTTGGGCCAGTGCCGCAACAGCCCAAAGCGCGCTGCCCTTTGATCTGGGCGGTTCGTACACTCTGACCAATCAATACGGCGAAACCCGTACTGAAACGGCCCCCGACGGTCGTGTGCAACTGGTGTTTTTTGGCTATGTGAACTGCCCCGATATTTGCACCGCGGCCTTTCCGCTGATGGCCGATATCACCACAGCCCTCGAGGCAAAGGGGCATGACATTACCCCGATCATGATCACCATCGCGCCGGATCAAGACACCGTTGACACCATGCAGGCACCACTGGCCAAATGGCACCCTGATTTCATAGGGTTAACCGGTGACACCGCAGCATTACACGACGCCTACGAGGCGTTTTCCGTCGACATAAAACCACTGTTCCAAGACCCCGAATACGGTTGGATTTACGCCCACGGATCGTTCATTCATCTGCTGGATGCGGACGGTAAAGTCATGACGTTGATCCCACCAATTATCGGCGCAGACCAAGCTGTCGATATCGCCCTTAGATATCTGGAACCAGCTAGCTGAATTGCTCTGAAATCAGGCGCTCTTCTAGACCGTGACCGGGATCAAACAGGATCCTGTGCACGACGCTGGGTTCGGATCGGATCACCACAGACGTCACGTTCATGACAGATCGCGAATCCGCCTCTGCCATGACCGGGCGTTTTTCGGGTTCGAGCACATCAAACCGGACCGTTGCGGTTTTGGGCAACAGCGCCCCACGCCAACGACGCGGGCGAAATGGGGCAACTGCGGTCAATGCCAAAACGTCAGACCCAATCGGCAACACAGGGCCGTGCGCAGAATAATTGTAGGCCGTCGATCCTGCCGGTGTCGCGACCAACGCGCCGTCACACACCAGTTCTTCCATCCGCAAACGGCCATCAACCGTGATGCGCAATTTCGCCGCTTGGGCCGAGGCACGCAGCAGCGATACTTCGTTAATCGCAAGCGCGTCGTGGATCGTGCCGTCAACGCCAGTGGCGCGCATCGACAGCGGGTGCACTTCTGCTTCTTCTGCGGCGGTCAGGCGTTCGACCAGACCGCTTTCGTTATATTCATTCATCAAGAACCCGATGGTGCCACGGTTCATTCCGTAGACGGGGGCCAGCAATTCTTGGGTGTCGTGCAGGGTTTGCAGCATGAAACCGTCCCCCCCCAAAGCGACGATAATATCGGCGTCGTCTAACGGCACATTGCCGTAACGCCCGACCAATGCCGCCCGCGCGGTTTGTGCGACAGGCGCGCGAGATGCGGCAAATCCGATTTTCAGAGGCATGCTGATGTGTTTCCTATCGCGGCCATGTTGTCTCCGAAACAATCATATAATTCCTCTGTTGCCCAGCATTGCCGCATATTCTTTGTCCTGCGTCGCTTTAGCGGCTTTCAGGCAGGCATGGTTTCCGATACGAAACTGAAAATTCCTGTCCCTACCTGCGGAGCACGCGCCATGAGCAACGATGCCTTTTTCACCCAAGACCTCGCAACACGCGATCCTGAAATCTTTGGTTCCATCACATCCGAACTGGGTCGCCAGCGCGACGAGATCGAATTGATCGCATCAGAAAACATCGTGTCCGCGGCCGTTATGGAAGCGCAAGGGTCAGTGATGACCAACAAATACGCCGAAGGCTATCCGGGCCGTCGCTATTACGGTGGTTGCCAATACGTTGATGTTGCAGAAAACCTAGCCATTGATCGCGCCAAGCAATTGTTTGGCTGCGACTTTGCCAATGTGCAACCAAATTCGGGCTCGCAAGCCAACCAAGGTGTGTTTCAGGCGCTGCTAAAGCCCGGCGATACCATCCTTGGCATGTCATTGGACGCCGGTGGTCACCTCACGCACGGTGCCGCCCCGAACCAGTCTGGCAAGTGGTTTAACGCCATTCAATACGGCGTACGCCGCGCAGATAACCTGCTGGATTATGACGAAGTCGAAGCATTGGCCAAAGAACACCAGCCAAAAATGATCATCGCAGGTGGTTCTGCCATTCCGCGCCAGATTGATTTCAAACGCATGCGCGAAATTGCTGACATGATTGGCGCGTATCTGCACGTCGACATGGCGCACATCGCCGGTCTTGTTGCTGCTGGCGAACACCCATCGCCGTTCCCGCACGCTCATGTTGCGACCACAACCACGCACAAAACCCTGCGCGGCCCACGTGGCGGCATGATCCTGACCAACGACGAAGCATTGGCCAAGAAATTCAACTCTGCCATCTTTCCTGGAATTCAGGGCGGCCCATTGATGCACGTGATCGCCGCCAAGGCCGTCGCATTTGGCGAAGCCCTGCAGCCAGAGTTCAAAACCTACATCAAACAGGTCGTGAAAAACGCACAGGCGATGTCAGATCAACTGATCAAGGGCGGGCTTGATACGGTCACGCACGGCACCGACACTCATGTTTTGCTGGTCGATTTGCGCGCCAAAGGCGTCAAAGGCAACGCGACAGAAAAAGCATTGGGCCGCGCGCACATCACCTGCAACAAAAACGGCGTGCCGTTTGATGATGAGAAACCGACAATCACATCCGGCATCCGCCTAGGGTCACCCGCAGGGACAACGCGTGGGTTCGGCGAAGCAGAGTTCCGCCAGATCGCGGATTGGATCAATGAAGTTGTCGACGGTTTGGCCGCAAACGGCGAAGACGGCAACGGCGCAGTTGAGGACAAAGTCAAAGCCGAAGTCGCAACACTATGCGCACGCTTTCCACTGTATCCGAACCTGTAAAACATTGGGGCAAAAGCCCTGAATGAATTGACTAAGGCGGGCCGCAATTGGCCCGCCTTTTGCATTTCAAAGTGTCGATTATGCCTTTGGATCGCTCACGAATTCTTCTAGCAGCTTTTCGTTCTTGGCATCTTCGATCCGCTGGATCCGGTCGCCGCTCAACTTCCAGTCAAAGCGGTATTTGACCACGTTGATCAGGCTGATCGTCAACAACACAATCCCCATGCCCCAATAGCCTTTGGTCGACAGCGGGACCTCGGTTGATAACCAAAGCGAGATCGCCAGCAGCACATAAGCGATCAAAACGCCCGCCACGTTGATAAACAAAATCATGCCGTTATCTGTGTTTTCGTTATTCATTTTTACTCTCCAGTATTAAAAATCAGGGTCAATTATTTGGTTTGCAGACGTTTCAAAATGTCGCCAGCTGTTGTTTTTGAATTCGGACCAAAGCCTTCGGCGGCCATACGATCACCAAGGTTTTCGTGGCTAAGCCCCGTGTCGATTTCACGCAAAATTTCGCTTTGCTCAAGCGGGTCATCGCGGCCCAATACGCCTTTGATCAGCGCATCGGCTTCGTCCATTGCGTTGTCTTTGTGCAGGGTACGACCCAATCGCGATTGCATGTCTTGTTCACGCCGCACGGCTTTGGCGGCAATCGCGCCTTGTTTCAGATCAATAATCCGACGATTTGCCGTTTCAACAGACCCGCGCAATCGCAAAATACGAGTTTCCAAACGGCTGGCTGTCTCACGACGCAGCACGATTTCGTTTTCCATATCCGCGATGGCCTGCGCTGCTTCTTGGGCCATGTCTTCGCGCCCTGCTTCAAGGGCGGCAGCGGCGCGCGTTAACAAATCCGTCACCCGATTCTGAAGCGTCGCGATCTGGCGATCCTCTGATCGACCGCGTTGGATCAAACCCGCCAGCGTGTATTTCGCAGCACGCAAACCGTCCTGTGCCTCGCGGATTTTCTGTTCGATCAATTCAATCGAATAGACCTCGCGCAGTTGTTCCGTGGCTCGTGCATTGGCACCTGTCACCAAAGTTCTAAGTGTAGAAAACATCGCATCCTCCATTTTTGAACATCGTTCATGAAATGGATATGGCAACGCCCATCGGTAATTCAAGAATATAAATGAACATCGTTCAAATTATTTTCCGATTTGGGATAAAACCTGACCAAGCATGTGTTCGATCTGCGGACGTGGCACGCCCGAGATGCGTTTCTCAAGCCCCAGCAAAACAATGCCGTGCACCGATGAAAACAGCGCACGCACCATCAAATCCAATTCGTCACGCGGCAATTCAGGAAAAAGCAGGGCCAAGGGGCGACCAATGTGGGCAAACAGCTGCGCCAGTTCGGCCAGATACCATTCAGGCACCTTTGATTCGGACGACATTTCTAAATCAAACAGCGCCCGCCACAGATACGTGTTTTCCGCCGCAAAGCCGAGGTACGCTTTGGACATCGCAATCAATTGATCATTCGGGGTTTCATCACGCGCATTTTCAACAGCCACGCTAACCACCTCGCCCAGCTTGTGAAACGTGCGCCCGTTCACCGCCATCACCAGATCATTGATGTCGTCAAAAACGTTGTAAATCGCGCCCAGCGCACATTCGGCTTTGCGCGCCATATCGCGGGCTTTGACGGTGTTTAGGCCACCATCAACAATCTGCGCCTCTGCGGCATCAATCAGTCGATCGCGCAGTTTCGCTTTGCGGTCTTGAACTTTGCCCATGACACATCCCCGTGGTTGAACGCGGTTCATTCATAGGCGCAGGACGCGACCTTGCAAAGCCTCAAATATGACCGGACCAGACCAGCCAGATCACAAAACCGGACATAACGATCAGAACATTCATCACGTTCAGACCCGTCCACTTTAGCCACCACGCACGCTTGCGATCTGCCGGATCAATCCGACCCAGATAGGTTTTGATGTCCTTAAACGCGGCATCCACCGCCTTTTGATCCACCATGCGCATCAGTTTAGGATGGCCGCCCAGCTCTTGCGCCTTGATGATCACATCTGCCTGCCGCCTGATCCGACGCGGCAACAAACGACCGGCACGGCGCACGGTTCCGGCAAAACTACGCCCGCTCATGCTGAGTTTCGCGTGCAGTGCTTTGCGCAGCGTTTCTGCTTTGGCGTTAATGTCGGCTTCAATTTCCATGCGGCTTTCTACCCCCAAGTGCTGCGTGCTTCAATACATCTGGCGACCAGAGGCGCAGTGCGCTACTTAAACCTCATGCTGAATTACACTGATATTGGTACTGGCCCTACCCTGCTTATCGCCCACGGTCTGTTTGGATCCGCGCGCAATTGGGGTGTGATTGCCAAACGCCTGTCCGACACGCGGCGCGTGATCAGCGTGGATATGCGCAATCACGGTGATAGCCCACGCTTTGACAGCAATTCGTACACCGATATGGCAGACGATCTGGTGCAGGTGATTGAACATATCGGCGCGCCAATGGACGTGCTGGGCCATTCTATGGGCGGCAAAACCGCCATGACATTGGCGATTACCCGCCCCGATTTGGTGCGCAGTCTGATCATCGCTGATATTGCGCCTGTTCAATATGGCCATACGCAGATGCATTTGGTTACCGCGATGCAGGCCATCGATCTTTCCGTCATTTCGCGGCGTTCTGATGCGATTGCGCAAATGGACGCGCAAAATGTGGACCCCGACGTGCAGCCGTTTCTACTGCAATCGCTCGACGTAAAGGCCAAAGGTTGGAAGCTAAACCTAGACGTCCTTGGCGCACAAATGCCGGATATCATCGGGTTTCCTGATCTCAGCGGCGCGTATGACGGCCCGACCCTGTTTTTATCAGGCGGAAATTCAAATTACGTCCTGCCTGAACACCGCAGCCTGATCAAACCGCTGTTCCCGCATGCTCGCTTTGCCAAGATCCCGGATACAGGCCATTGGCTGCACGCTGAAAAACCCCGCAAATTCGAAGGCTCGGTGCGCGTGTTCCTCGATGCGGTTCAGGCAAAGTCTGGATAAACACGGCCAAAGGCGCGCTGACAGGGAAACCCCCTTGCAACAGCCGCCCCCATGCCTATAACCCACGATAATTTGCGACGTGCCAGTGGCACGATAATTTGCGACGTGCCGCTGGCACGAAACTTGACATAAATGGGGGCCGAAACCATGCCAAAGAGAACCGACATAAAGTCGATTATGATCATTGGTGCGGGGCCTATCGTGATTGGCCAAGCCTGCGAATTTGACTATTCGGGCGCACAAGCCTGCAAAGCGCTGCGCGAAGAAGGTTACCGGATCATTCTGGTCAACTCGAACCCTGCGACGATCATGACCGATCCCGGCATGGCAGACGCAACCTACATCGAGCCGATCACACCCGAAGTTGTTGCCAAAATTATCGAAAAAGAACGCCCCGACGCCTTGCTGCCAACCATGGGCGGACAGACCGGTTTGAACACCTCGCTTGCGCTTGAGGAAATGGGCGTGCTGGCAAAATACAACGTCGAAATGATCGGGGCAAAGCGCGAAGCCATTGAAATGGCAGAAGATCGCAAGCTGTTCCGCGAAGCGATGGACCGTCTGGGCATCGAAAACCCAAAGGCCACAATCGTCACAGCCCCCAAAGGTGCCGACGGCAAAAAAGACCTGTCTGCGGGCGTGGCACTGGCGGTTGAATCACTGGATTACGTCGGCCTACCGGCCATCATTCGCCCTGCATTTACCATGGGCGGCACAGGCGGCGGCATCGCGTACAACCGCGACGAATACGAACATTTCTGCCGCACCGGCATGGACGCATCACCCGTCGGCCAAATCCTTGTGGACGAAAGCCTGATCGGTTGGAAAGAATTCGAAATGGAAGTGGTGCGCGACACCGCTGACAACGCGATCATCGTCTGCGCCATCGAAAACGTCGACCCCATGGGCGTCCACACAGGTGATTCCATTACCGTGGCCCCTGCCCTGACGTTGACCGACAAAGAATACCAAATCATGCGGAATCACTCGATCGCGGTTTTACGCGAAATTGGCGTGGAAACCGGCGGATCAAACGTGCAGTGGGCCATGAACCCCGCCGACGGACGCATGGTTGTCATCGAAATGAACCCGCGCGTGTCGCGGTCTTCGGCCCTTGCATCAAAAGCCACAGGTTTCCCGATTGCCAAAATCGCCGCGAAATTGGCGGTTGGATACACGCTGGACGAACTGGACAACGACATCACGGGCGTCACGCCGGCATCGTTTGAACCAACAATCGATTATGTCGTCACGAAAATCCCAAAATTCGCATTCGAGAAATTCCCCGGCGCGGAGCCATACCTGACAACGGCGATGAAATCTGTCGGCGAAACGATGGCAATTGGCCGCACAATCCACGAATCCATGCAAAAAGCACTGGCATCGATGGAATCCGGCCTGACCGGTTTTGACGACATCGACATCCCCGGAGCCCCTGATAAGGCCGCAGTTGTCAAAGCAATCAGCAAAACCACACCGGATCGCATGCGCACAATCGCCCAAGCTATGCGCCATGGGCTGACGGACGATGAAATCTTTGCGGTCACATCGTTTGACCCGTGGTTCCTTGCCCGTATTCGCGAAATCATCGAAGCCGAAGCAGACGTTATTGCCGACGGCCTACCCAAAGACGAACACGGCCTGCGCGCCCTGAAAATGATGGGCTTTACCGACGCGCGTCTGGCGATTTTGGCAAAGTCATCTGAAAAAGATGTTCGCGCTGCACGTCGCGCCGTCGGTGTTGTCGCATCATTCAAGCGCATCGACACATGTGCCGCCGAATTCGAAGCGCAAACACCCTACATGTATTCCACCTACGAAGCCCCGATGATGGGTGACGTCGAATGCGAAGCAC
Source organism: Ascidiaceihabitans sp. (assembly GCA_047626725.1). Taxonomy (GTDB): domain Bacteria; phylum Pseudomonadota; class Alphaproteobacteria; order Rhodobacterales; family Rhodobacteraceae; genus Ascidiaceihabitans. The sequence continues at coordinate 56,361 of JBLHSG010000018.1, read as the reverse complement.
GCCCGTCAGATCGCAAAAAAGTGGTCATTCTGGGCGGCGGTCCAAACCGTATCGGCCAAGGCATCGAATTCGATTATTGCTGCTGCCACGCCTGCTACGCGCTGACCGACGCGGGCTATGAAACCATCATGGTCAACTGCAATCCGGAAACAGTTTCGACCGACTACGACACATCGGACCGATTGTATTTTGAACCCCTGACATTCGAACATGTCATGGAAATTCTGCGCGTTGAGCAGGAAAATGGCACCCTGCACGGCGTCATAGTTCAATTTGGCGGCCAAACACCTTTGAAAATCGCCCAAGCGTTGCAAGACGAAGGCATCCCGATCCTTGGCACCTCGCCCGACGCGATTGATCTGGCCGAAGACCGCGAACGATTTGCTGATCTGGTCGAGAAACTTGGCCTGAAACAGCCGCACAACGGTCTTGCCCATTCTGATGCAGAAGCCATGGAAATCGCCAAGGAAATCGGGTTCCCCCTCGTGATCCGCCCCTCGTATGTTTTGGGTGGCCGCGCCATGGAAATCGTGCGCGATCAAGCACAGTTGGAGCGCTATATTTCCGAGGCCGTTGTTGTCTCGGGCGACAGCCCTGTGTTGCTAGATAGCTATTTGTCAGGTGCTGTGGAACTGGACGTCGACGCGATCTGTGATGGCACAAACGTGCACGTTGCCGGCATCATGCAACACATCGAAGAAGCCGGCGTACACTCCGGTGACAGCGCCTGTTCATTGCCACCGTATTCCCTGTCAAAAGAGATTTTGGCCGAGATCGAAAAACAAACTCACGCTTTGGCACACGGGCTAAACGTCGTTGGATTGATGAACATCCAGTTTGCGATCAAGGCAAACGATGAAGGCGTCGACGAGATTTTCTTGATCGAGGTCAATCCACGCGCCAGCCGCACCGTACCGTTTGTCGCAAAAGCCACCGATAGCGCGATCGCATCCATCGCCGCGCGCGTTATGGCCGGCGAACCGCTGACAAACTTTCCGATGCGCGAACCCTATGACGCAGACGCAGGTTATGACGACGTGTTGCCATTGGGCGATCCGATGACGTTGGCCGACCCGAATATGCCATGGTTTTCAGTCAAAGAAGCGGTGCTACCATTCGCGCGGTTCCCCGGCGTTGATACGATTTTGGGGCCAGAAATGCGCTCAACCGGCGAAGTCATGGGCTGGGATCGCACATTCCCACGCGCATTCCTCAAGGCACAAATGGGTGCGGGTAACCCGCTGCCCCGCGAAGGTTGCGTGTTCATTTCGATCAAAGACGCGGATAAAACGGCCGATATGTTAGACGGCGCACGGGTGCTAACCGACCTTGGCTTTACCTTTGTTGGAACAAGCGGCACAGCGGCATGGTTGGTTGAAAACGACGTGCCATGCGGCACAGTAAACAAAGTGTACGAAGGCCGCCCTGACATCACAGACATGATGAAAGACGAATGTATTCATTTGGTTATGAATACGACTGAAGGCGCGCAAGCGGTTGAGGATTCCAAATCAATCCGCTCTATCGCGCTGTATGACAAAATCCCGTATTTCACGACGGCTGCTGCCAGTTACGCCGCGGCCCTTGCCATCAAAGAACAAGCTGAAGGCGATGTAGTCGTGAAATCCTTGCAAGGTTAAGGCATGTCAGCCAGCCGTTTGTATGATCAACCGGCTGGCGACAACTTTGCATAACGATCCAATATCTTTTTCATGTTTGCTGTGATTGCCTCACCGTACACATACGCGAGCTGTATATCAGACAGGTCAGCCGTTTCACCTGCGGCCGCAGCCTCAAGGTAGGGTTTGATTTTACCCCATCTGGTAATCACTTTTCCAAGTTCAATTTTGATGTGAATGCTGGGCGCTTTGGCAATGTCATCCGGTGCGCTGCCGATTTTAAGCAAGACGGAACGTTCTTCGAAAACCGCCAGTTTCTCTAGCAACGCACCCTTTGCACCCGCATCACTGATATCAAGCGTGATAAAACATAAGTCGCGCAGCAGTTCTTGGATAAGGGCGTTTTGCGCATTGGCCCAATGGACTGTATTTACCAAGTCGTTTTGACGCAATTCCGATGAATACCGCGCAAGCGTACCCTGCCTGATGTCTTCCATTCTGTTGGCCACAGCACCGTTGCGTGAAATCATCAAACCCACAGGAACGGAATGAAAATCCCCCGATGCAATCTGCGCTGATGATGCTGTTAGTCCATTCGAAAATGCCTGTGCGTTTTCCAAAGCAGCGCGTAATTCAACGTCATTTTCCTTACCGATTCCGTGCGCCGCATCGCCGTTAATCAACACCTGCATTTGCGTTTCAAACTGTTGGGCCGTTAACAACGCCACTTCGGCATGTTCTTTGGCATCAGCGCCCATCATCACAAGGCAGGCCGATTTCGTCATGCGATGCGCCAACATTGCCTGATGTTCAATCATTCCCAGACGCGCAAAAATCTGAGTATCGTTTTCAGCAACTGCCGTCTGCACCCCGAAACACAGGGCAAACCAGCATATCAAACCAGCACTACAGATGCGTTGCGTCACCCCAGGCCCTTCGTTCTGAATATCCATGCCTGTAGGTGTCACAAACCGTTTAACATAGGGTTATCAAGCACCACACATACCCATCCCAGAACGCGAACAAGGCCGCAAACCCTTGACCTTTTGGCTCGGATGCCCCCAAATCACGCGAACCACGAAAGGCTTCTTATGCATACTCCTGCGATCACCGGTACTGGGGTTTTCACCCCAAAAAATACGATCAGCAACGCGGAATTGGTGATTGCGTTTAATGCATATGCCGACAAATTTAATGCACAGCACAAAGATCAGATCGACGCTGGCGAAATCGATGCAAAACCGCATTCTTCCGAAGAGTTCATCTTTAAGGCATCCGGCATAGAAAGCCGTTATGTTATTGATAAGGAAGGCATATTAAACCCTGACGTGATGCATCCTACGTTACCTCAACGCAGTGATGATGACCCGTCTTTGATGGCTGAAATGGCGTTAGATGCCGCAAAAAAGGCACTGGCCCAAGCTGGAAAAACCGCCGCCGATGTTGATGCCGTCATTTGTGCTGCCTCAAACTTGGAACGTGCGTATCCAGCCGTTGCAATCGAAATCCAAGACTTGTTGGGCATCAACGGCTTCGCATTTGATATGAATGTCGCCTGTTCGTCCGCCACATTCGGAATTCAGGCCGCCGCAGATATGATCCGTTCTGGCAGCATCAAAAGTGCGTTGGTTGTGAACCCGGAAATCTGTTCGGCGCACCTCGAATGGCGTGACCGCGACTGCCATTTTATATTCGGGGACGTTGCAACAGCAACCCTGATTGAACGGGCAGAAGATGCCACTGGCCCATATTTCAAAATTAAATCAACACGTTGTGCGACAGATTTTTCTAACAATATCCGCAACAACAATGGCTTTTTGCGTCGCTCACGTCCGGACGGCACAGCCGATCGTCGTGATATGCAATTCATGCAAAACGGGCGTAAAGTATTCAAAGAAGTCCTACCAATGGTCAGCGCACATATCGCTGACCATATGTCCGACATTGGCATTCAAGCCAATGATCTAAAACGCCTTTGGCTGCACCAGGCCAACAAGTCCATGAACGATTTTATCGGGAAAAAAGTCCTAGGCCGCAGCCCAGAAGCAGGCGAGCAACCCAACATTCTCCAAGATTACGCAAACACGTCCTCGGCGGGCTCAATCATCGCGTTCTCAAAATATTCAGATGATCTGAAAAATGGCGATGTAGGGCTGATCTGCTCGTTTGGCGCGGGCTATTCTGTCGGCTCTGTGATTGTGGAACGGCACGACTAAACACTTCGTATTCGGGTCGGCGGGTGGGCGCTTTTTGCCACGGCAAAACAGCCCACCAGACGCTCTACTCTTTTGAAACCCGCGCGTTAACATCCGCTGCGGTTTCTACCCGCTCTGAATAACGATCAACCATGTAATCTGCACGTCCGCGTACCAACCATGTGAATTTAACCAGCTCTTCCATCACATCCACGACCCGATTGTACAGCGGCCCTGCGGGCAGTCGCCCCTCACTGTCAAATTCAAGCCAGGCTTTGGGAATGCTTGATTGGTTCGGGATCGTGACCATCCGCATCCAGCGTCCCAAAATGCGCATCTGATTAACCGCATTAAACGACTGCGATCCACCAGACACTTGCATCACGGCCAGCGTTTTTCCCTGCGTCGGCCGGATGCCGCCTTGCATCGACAAAGGCAGCCAATCGATCTGGGTTTTCATCACGCCGGTCATTGCTCCGTGACGCTCGGGACTGGACCAAACCATGCCCTCAGACCAAATTACCAACTCCCGAAGCTCGACAACTTTTTTGTGATCAGCCTCTGCATCATCGACCAATGGCAAGCCAGAGGGGTCAAACATGCGGGTTTCACATCCCAAACGTCGGAGGATTCGCGCTGATTCTTCCGCGGATTTTCGTGAATAGCTTTCTGCGCGGAGCGATCCGTACAGCAGCAAAATACGTGGCGGATGCCCCGGATCACCGGGTCCGCGCAAAGCATCGACATCAATATCAGGAAGCAGGTCAGCCCTTAGCGCAGGCGTTTCAGCTTCCGACATTTTCGTCTTCAAGGTGCAGTTTCATATCAATCAAAACTTGCTGCAGCATGCTGGTTTCGCGCAGCAAACGCTTGGCTTCGTTCACCGTAATAATACCGTCTTCGATCGATTGTTGGTATTCTGACATCAACATCGCAAAACGCTGTGCCAGTGCAATAACATCCGCATTTACGCCGCCCTTGCCTGTATCATTGGGCCGACGCTCGTCTCTTGAGATAGAATTGCCCTGCAATTCGGCCAGCGCGCTGGTGACATGCGGATAACCCGCCGCCTTCTCGAGGTTGACCACAGCATCGATCGGCATGAACCGATCCGCGTGTTCAGGATGATCAGAATAGTAGCGCCCAAGGGTCGCTTTTGACTTCCCCGTCAGCTCACATGCCGGTTCGATACCAACATCTTTTACCAATGCCTCGGTGTGCTTTTTCAGGTAGCTGCCAATTCCCGCCATAGTGATCGTCCCTATCCTTTAGATCCGTGTTGCCGCCCAAAATTCCACCAGAACGATCGCAATGGGGAACGTGCCAGATCTTTTCCCATTAATCTCTAACAACTTGAATGTCATTGATCAATTATTCCTAGCTGCCTTAATATCAAGCTCGGGGACTTAACAAGTGGCTGATGCGTGCAGATCAGTTCAAGGGTGGAGTTGTAAAATCTCGGTCGTCTCGATGTGTGGTACTGCTTGCCAGTCTACACATTCAAACGGACCCGTCATGAAAAGCGGTACTTGCCTTGCGCCCATCCCTCGGGGTTAGCGCCCCAAGCAAGGCAATGTGTAACGAGTATCGACGGTGTCGCTGCTGATCGTGACGGGTATTTTTACTTCACATGACAACCCCACCCTTACTTGTGAGCACAAGCGCTTGATCGCGCGCCTTGACCAGATTAACACAACGCCATGGCAAAACTGTACTTCCATTTCTCGACAATGAACGCGGGCAAATCGACCGTGTTGTTACAAGCCGCGCACAACTACCGCGAAGGCGCGATGGAACCCTATTTGCTGACCGCACAATTCGACAATCGTGCAGGCAACGGGCGCATCGCATCGCGCATTGGCATCGGTTCAGACGCGGATACATTTGCGCCTGGAAATGACTTATTTGAAAAAATTAAACAGCGTCTTAACGCCGGACCAATTGCCTGCGTATTTATCGACGAAGCCCAATTTCTAAGCGAAGACCAGGTTTGGCAATTGGCCCGCGCGGTCGACGATTTGCACGTGCCCGTTATGTGCTACGGATTGCGCGTCGATTTTCGCGGCAAACTGTTCCCGGGTTCGGCAACCTTGTTGGCATTGGCCGACGAAATGCGCGAAATTCGCACAGTCTGTCATTGCGGAAAAAAAGCCACGATGGTTGTGCGCAAAGATGACCAAGGCGACGTTTTAACCGGCGGGGCCCAAGTGCAAATCGGCGGCAACGAAACCTACGTGTCCCTGTGCCGCCGTCATTGGCGCGAAGCAATGGGCGACACGGCCTAAACCGCGTTTGGGGCCGCCTGCCCATCGATCAAATGCGCCTTTAGGTTCGCAACGGCCATCAACCCCATATCGGTGCGGACCTCTGACGCGGCGGTGCCCAGATGCGGCAGCAAAACCACGTTTTCCATCGCGATCAATGCCGCGGGTACCTTTGGTTCAAATTCGTACACATCTAGTCCTGCGCCTGAAATTTGCCCCGCTTTGAGGGCCAATATCAAGGCCGCCTCGTCGACCACATCACCGCGTGAAATATTGATCAGGTGACCGGTTGAACGCATCGCTGCAAACACATCAGCATTGATCAAATGACGCGTTGCAGCCCCCCCTGGCACCGCCAAAACCACAACATCGACGGACCCGACCATCGTTTGTAGATCGTTGAATGCCTGCGCCTCAAAATCCAGATCTTTGGGCGAGCGACTAAAGTAGGCCACGTCCATGCCGAACCCGAAATGACAGCGCCGCGCAATCGCCTGCCCGATGCGCCCCATGCCGACAATCCCAACCGTTTTACCGCTTAGATGCAGGCCTAGCATTTGCGTTGGATGCCAGCCTTCCCAGTTGCCAGATCGCACCAGCCGCTCGCCTTCGCCTGCGCGCCGTGCGCTCATCAACATCAGGGTCATCGCGATGTCTGCCGTGGCGTCGGTGACAGCGCCCGGCGTGTTGGAAACGGCAATGCCCGCGCCCTTGGCCGTCTGCGCATCAATGTGGTTATAGCCGACGCCAAAGTTCGCTAAAATCGTGCAGCGGGCCTGTGGCACATCAGCAAATACATCGGCGCTGTACATGTCGCCCAGCGTTGGCATTACGCCGTCAAAATCGCGCAAGGCCGCACGCATTTCATCGCCAGACATCGGGGCGGTGTTGTCACGCACGGTCACATCAAAATGTGCACGCGCCGCGTCGATAACAGCATCTGGCAAAGGCCGTGCGATCAGGATTTTTTTCAACACATCCGCTCCCCTTCGGTCACATCGTGGTCCGGTCCGACCAGCACAATGCCGCCCTGTTCGTCATGCAGGCCCAGCACCAAAACCTCGGACATGAATGGCCCGATTTGGCGCGGCGGGAAATTCACCACGCCCATCACCTGCTTGCCCACCAGATTTTCCGGCGTGTAATGCGCGGTCACTTGGGCCGAGGTTTTACGCTCGCCAATTTCGGCCCCGAAATCGATCCACATTTTGATCGCAGGTTTGCGCGCTTCGGGGAACGCCTCGGCGCGAATGACGCGGCCAACACGAATGTCGACATTCATAAAATCGTCAAATGTAATCTCAGCCATTTGCCAGCTCCTTGGATCTATCTGTTGCGGCAGCAACGGTTTTTTTCATCAAGGGGGGTAGCCCGTGATCGGTGTCCATCAGCACCTCAAGCCCGGCTTGCGTGGTGCCATTCGGGCTGGTCACATTGACGCGCAATTGCGCAGGCGTTTCATCCGCAGCCTCGGCCAATGCACCGGCACCAGCGACTGTCGCTTTGGCCAACTGCATCGCCATGTCCGCAGGCAGGCCTTGGGCCTCGCCCGCCGCCGCAAGCGTTTCGATCATATGAAACACATACGCAGGACCAGAGCCACTGACGCCTGTGACCGCATCAATTTGGCCCTCTGTGTCCAGCCGCACAACCTGTCCCACAGCGTTCAATAACGCCTCGGCCTCGTCCAATGCAGTTGCGGGGGCCGCAGCATTTGCGACAATCGCGCTGATGCCTTTGCCGATCGCCGCTGGCGTGTTGGGCATAGCACGCACGATGGGGGTGTTTGCGCCCAAGATGTCCTCGAAGGTTGCGATTGTGATACCGGCCGCCACGCTGACAAACAACGTCGATCCGCCGCCCATCGCCTGCAACGTCGGGAGGGCATCTGCCATCATCTGTGGTTTAACTGCGACCAAAACGATGGCTGGCGCGGCATGTAAATCCGCGTTGATCGACACGCCTGTGGCCTTTAGCCAATCTGATGGAAACGGGTCGACCACATGCACAGCGTGCGCAGGCAATCCACGATCCAACCAGCCCGCCAACATGGCCGAGCCCATTTTCCCACAGCCCAACAGGACAAGGCCCTGCTGTGCAATTCGACTATTTTTCATGAAACATCCCCTGCGCAAAATCCGGTTAGAAATTGATCTGGGGCAAAGTGTTACGCGCGGCCATACGCCTCTGCAATGGCAACCTGCAACGCGTCTTTGGGTGTGCGATCGCCCCAAACCAACAGTTGCAACGCGGGATAATAGCGTTCCGCGCTCATCACTGCCGCACCGATCATGGTGTCGATCTGTTCTGGACCCGCATCCTGACCACCCGCCAGCACCAAGCCATAGCGGTAGACCATCAATTTTTGTTCTTCCCAATAGGTGAACGAACCGGCCCAACACTGATCATTGACCAGATTTAGCAGCTCGTACAATTTGGGTAGCTTTTCTTGCGGCGGTTCCATTTCGAACGTGCAAATCATCCGCAGCGTTTCGTCGTATCCGGACCACGCAAGAGTAATCGAATAGGTACGCCACTGCCCCTCAACAGCCATCGCGATCTGATCGTCACCAATCCGGTCAAAATCCCACGCGTGGTGTTCTGCCAAATGCTCAACGATGTCGATTGGATGAGGATCGTCTTCCAAAATGTGCTCGGAAAGGGCCATAACACCACCTGTTTTACGCCTTAGCGACCAAGGTGAAATGTACCTCAATCTCTAGCCAACTGCTCTAAGTGACGAGGCGAGCCCTCGTTCATATACTACATATGGTGCGGGTTGCAGGAGTCTGTGGCAAGCCTTTTTTCGAAAATGTCTGGGGATAAGATAAATTAGCTGTGGAAAACCCGCCTAAATAAGCTGCAAAACGAAAAACGCCCCGACATTGGTGTCAGGGCGATCATCATCAGCGTGCAATGTATAAAATGGCGCGGTAGCGCCGCCTTTGGATTACTTCGCTTTTTTACCTGTGGTTTCCAGCGTATCAAGGCGGGCTTTCAGCGCGTCATTTTCTTCGCGTGCTTTTTGCGCCATGGCGCGCACAGCGTCGAATTCTTCGCGTGTCACAAAATCACGATCCGCCAACCAGCGGTCCATCAGTGATTTCATCGCCGTCTCGGCCTCGTCTTTTGCGCCTTGGGCCACGCCCATCGCATTGGTCATCAGCTGTGAAATATCGTCAAAAATCTTACCGCGGGCTTGCATCTGTGTTCACTCCTTCGTGCGTGACCTTACATATGGGTCGCAAGTGTGATCAGCGCAAGGTTGACTTCCCTAATCCGCCAGAGGCATGTGGACGCAGATGAATGCAATGCTCACTTTTCCAAATATCTCGCCCGAGATATTCACCGTGTCCCTGTTCGGGATCGAATTCGCTCTGCGCTGGTATGCGCTCGCGTATATTGCCGGTATTTTGATCGGCTGGCGTTTGGTGGTGATGACCGTCAAAACCCCGCGCTTGTGGCCCAACAACACCCCCGTCATGACCCCCGCCCAGATCGAAGACTTGCTGACTTGGGTAATTTTGGGTGTGATCCTTGGTGGGCGTTTGGGCTATGTGCTGTTTTACCAGCCCGGTTATTATCTGCAAAACCCGCTTGAGATTTTGTACATCTGGCAAGGTGGCATGGCCTTTCACGGTGGTCTGGTTGGCGTGATTGTCGCCGGTCTGATCTACACAAAGCGCTACAATATTCACAAACTCAGTGCGGCAGATGCCATGGCTTTGGGTGTGCCTGCGGGCCTTTTGCTGGGGCGCATGGCGAACTTTATCAATGCGGAATTGTGGGGCCGTCAAACGGACCTGCCGTGGGGCGTCGCGTTTCCGACCCAAGCCGCGCAATATTGTCCTGACGTGATTGGCCTGTGCGCCCGTCACCCTAGCCAGTTGTACGAAGCAGCACTCGAGGGACTCCTGCTTGGCGGTATTCTGTTATGGCTGGCATGGCGCAAAAACGCCTACAAAACGCCGGGCCTGATTGCTGGTACGTTTTTCGCAGGCTACGGAATCGCCCGCTTTGCTGTCGAATTTGTACGCCAACCTGACGCTCAATTTATTTCCTTGGGCAACCCTTTGGGCCTCGCCTTTCACGTCGGAGGCTACGGCATCACCATGGGTCAAGCGCTCTCACTGCCGATGATCGTTCTGGGCATACTATTGATCTTGCGGGCGCGCCGTACAGCAACGGCATGACCCTAAAGGCCCATATTCTGGCGCGAATTGCGACCAATGGGCCGATCAGCGTGGCCGATTATATGGCCGACTGTTTGCTGCACCCGACGCTTGGCTATTACACCACCCGTGACCCGCTTGGCGCTGCTGGTGATTTCACAACCGCGCCTGAAATTTCGCAAATGTTCGGGGAATTGATTGGCCTGTCGCTGGCGCAAACGTGGCTGGATCAAGGTGCGCCTACGCCATTTGCACTGGCCGAACTGGGCCCCGGTCGTGGCACCTTGATAGCCGATATTCTGCGTGCGACCAAAGGTGTCAGCGGCTTTCACGCCGCCGCGCACATTCATCTGGTCGAAGCATCGCCAGTTCTGCGCGCAGCCCAAGCCACCGCACTTGGCCCCCACAAACCGACATGGCACGACACGGTCGCAACCTTGCCCGACATGCCCCTATTTCTAATCGCCAACGAATTCTTTGACGCACTGCCAGTCCGCCAATTTGTCCGTGACGGGGCCAGCTGGCGCGAACGACATGTCGGCACACAAGACGACGCGTTGGTGTTCGGATTGGCCCAAAAATCGCCCCAGCCGGCATTTGCACATAGAATTGATGACACCAAAGACGGCGACCTGATCGAAGACTGCCCCAGCCTTGCCCCCATCCTCTCGGAAATCGCACACCGGATCGAAACACACGGCGGCGCCGCGCTGATCATTGACTACGGCGATTGGCGCAGCCTTGGCGACACGTTGCAAGCCTTGCTCAGCCACGCGCCCGTTGACCCGCTTTTGGCACCGGGAACCGCTGATTTAACCACACATGTCGATTTTGAGGCCCTGTGCGGTGCGGCCACCTGCGCGCACAGTCGCGTCACCCCTCAAGGCGTGTTTCTGGAACGCCTTGGCATCACGCAGCGCGCACAAGCCTTGGCAAATTCCCTAAGCGGCGCCGCGCTTGATGAACACATTGCTGCACATCGCCGCTTGACCCACCCGTCAGAAATGGGAAACTTGTTCAAAGTTGTCGGACTGTTCCCGACAGGCAAAACACCACCACCCGGACTTGAACCATGACCCTCGAAATTATCACTGCTGATGTGCTTGGCCCTGTGCGCCACGGTTTTTTCACCCGTCGGGGTGGGGCGTCGTCTGGCGTGTTTTCCGGGCTTAATTGCGGTGCAGGCAGTTCTGACCAGTCAGAAATTGTCGCGATCAATCGGGGGCGTGTTGCCAGTGCGATGGGTGTCGCGGCGGACCATTTGGTGGGCGTGCACCAAATCCATTCCGCAGATGTTCTGACCATCACCGAAGCGTCAGTTGAACGGCCCAAAGCGGACGCGATGGTCACAAAAACCAAAGGCATCGCCCTGTCGGTGTTATCAGCAGATTGCCAACCTGTGCTATTTTGTGATCCCTCCGCAGGCGTTATTGGCGCTGCCCACGCAGGCTGGCGCGGCGCATTGGACGGTGTTTTGGACGCCACAGTTGATGCCATGGTCGCCATCGGGGCCACGCGCGAAAACATCACCGCCGCCATCGGGCCTTGCATCAGCCAACGCGCCTACGAAGTCGGGTCAGAATTCACCGAGGAATTCATTGATCTGGATCCCGAAAACGCACGGTTTTTCGTCAATGGCACAAGCGATCGTATGCAATTTGATCTGCCCGCTTTTGGCCTACACCGTTTGCGCCAGTCAGGTATCGCCCACGCCGAATGGACACGTCACTGCACCTACAACGATCCCGACCAGTTCTATTCTTACCGGCGCAGCGTGCACCAAAAAGAGGCCGACTACGGCCGTTTGATCGCGGCCATCACGCTGTAGATCAAGGCACGAATACGGCGGGCTTTGCCCAATGTCTGTCCAATTTGAACAAATTTGACAGTGCTATCTGACCACCAAACACCCCAACCACACGTTGTTTATATAACCGATCCACGACGTGCCGCTGTGCCACAATGTTTCGCAACATGGTTGATGATTTCCTAAAGTTTCTGATGATCGGTCAAAAACCAGCCGCATTGCCCCGTCATATTGCAATCAACAAAGGGCAAAACGCCCCGTTGCAGTCGAGCAGGAGAAACAACATGAAAACCAATGCACGTTTTATCAAATCGGTGACCAAAACCGCCGCCGATACAGATGTGGCACTGCCGTGGACACGTGGCGCGCGCCGCACCGCGTTTATCGCCCAGCGCAAGGAAACCGTCGCACCGCGTAAAGCCGCCTAAACCCACGCGCCTTAACCTTTAGGCGAACAGACAAAACCACAGCGCCCCACCCCTTGCGAATCGCGGTGTGGCGCGGCTTGTCGCCTCTTAATTGTGGCGGCGCGCCTTATTTCACGTGACACAATTGCGGTGAATAGGCCTGATTGATGCGATATTGGTCATCAATGTCGCTTTCTTTTTGACAATAACCCCAAATGCACAGGATCAATGTCTTATTAAGACTTAAGACATTTCGTCCTTTGCGTCTGTTGTTGCCGGTGGGGGCTGGCTTCAGATGCGACAACCGCAAAAGGTTCTGCGCATGACATTAACTGCCACGGCGACTCGCCAACCGTATCATCCAATCCGGAGCATTCCGGCCCGCAGCGCAACACCGCGCAGCGCATTGCCCGCGACTCGCAATTTCGAAGTCGCATCTTTGCGCGCTGATGACTCGCTGCATATTTCCCAGCACAAAGCGCCCGCGCTACCGTTGTTTGATTCCGCATTTTCGGCATTTGCACGCGGCACTTTGATCAACACCGTCAACGGACAGGTCGCGATCGAAGATTTGCAACCCGGCGATTTGGTCAACACATCAACAGGCGAAGCGTCCAAGGTGATCTGGATCGGGTCCAGCACATTTGTGCCCTCTGACGTGGCCCGCCGCATGCCGATCATCCGGATTATGGCCGACACATTCGGCCAAGCACGCCCTGCATCGTTTTTGACGGTTGGCCCATCAGCGCGCCTACTGCAAACGCCTGACTATTTGCGCGGCGACGCCAACGGCACCCGCATGTTCACCCCTGCCCGCAATTTTGTGGATGGCGTTAACGTGATTGAAATCTGCCCACCAACACCGGTGCGCATGTTCCATTTGTGCCTGTCGCAGCACGCCGCGATCAACGTCGGTGGGCTAGAAATGGAAACGTTTCATCCCGGCAACGCCGAAGCCCGCGCTGTAAGCCCGGCGATGCGCGATCTGTTCTTGTCGATGTTCCCGCATATTTCGGATCTGAGCGATTTTGGACAACTCGCGCACCCGCGCGCACCAGAAGACCGTTGATCAATCGCGGCTTAGGCGTTTTTCGCCAGCCGCGCTTCGAGCACGTCAAACGGCACACCCGGTTCGTCTTTTTCACCGCGAATAACCAGCGACGTTTTAACACTGGCCACATTTGGTGTGGTCAGCAGTTCGCCTGTCAGAAACGACTGAAAACTGGACAGGTCAGGCGCGACGCATTTCAAGATAAAATCCACCTCACCGTTCAACATGTGGCATTCACGAACCAGCGGCCATGATTTGCATTTGGCCTCGAACGCGCTCAAATCGCTTTCCGCTTGGGACGCAAGACCAACCATCGCGAACACTTGCACCTCGAACCCCAATTCCTTGGCGTCAACTTCGGCATGGTACCCTTTGATATAACCGCTTTCCTCTAGCGTGCGCACACGGCGCAAACACGGGGGCGCGGAAATGCCAACACGTCTGGCCAGCTCGACGTTGGTCATGCGACCGTCCGCCTGTAGTTCTGCCAGAATTTTGCGATCAATCGGATCGAGCCGCGTGCTTGCCATCTTGGAAACCTGTCCTGAAATCATGGTCGAATTTTCGCTTGTTATATCAGCGCCGCAGGTGCGCGCAATATTATTACGCAAACACGCAAGATTATTGCCAGTCCTGCCTTCACAACAAAATGTACCTCTCCCGCCATGTCTGTGAATTTGCGGGGTTTAAGCGCTGGGTGTGGGGCGCTATATCAGGGATTGCTGCATTATTTTTATTGGGGGTCCTGATGGGCGAGACACGTAAAACCAAAGTTTTGATCATCGGGTCGGGCCCCGCGGGCTACACCGCAGGCGTCTATGCCAGCCGCGCGATGTTGGAACCGATTTTGGTGCAAGGCATCGAACCCGGCGGCCAATTGACCACCACAACAGAAGTCGAAAACTGGCCTGGCGACAGCGAAGTCCAAGGCCCTGATTTGATGATCCGCATGCAGGATCACGCCAAGGCCATGGGCTGCGAAATCATCGGCGACATCATCACCTCTGTCGATTTTTCAAACCGCCCGTTTGTGGCACAATCTGACAGCGGCACGGAATATGTGGCCGACGCGATTATCCTAGCCACAGGTGCGCGCGCCAAATGGCTGGGCCTCGAAACCGAGGAAAAATTCAAAGGCTTTGGCGTATCGGCCTGTGCCACCTGCGACGGTTTCTTTTATCGCAGCCAAGAAATTGTCGTGATCGGCGGCGGCAACACCGCAGTCGAAGAAGCACTGTTTCTAACCAACTTTGCCTCAAAGGTTACGTTGGTCCACCGCCGCGACGAATTGCGCGCTGAAAAAATCCTGATCGACCGTTTGGAAAAGAACCCAAAGATCGAAACACTGTGGTTCCACCAACTCGAAGAAGTGTACGGCACCGACAGCCCCTTGGGCGTCGAAGGGATCAAGGTCAAGCACACCACGTCAGGTGAAATCACCGATATTCCGTGCAAAGGCGTGTTTGTCGCAATCGGTCATGCGCCCGCCAACGAACTGGTCAAAGACGTGCTAGAAACCCACATGGGCGGCTACGTTGTGACCAAACCGGACAGCACCGAAACATCAATTCCGGGCGTGTTTGCTGCGGGCGATTTGACCGATTACAAATACCGCCAAGCCGTGACATCCGCCGGCATGGGCTGCATGGCCGCATTGGAAGCAGAACGCTGGATCGCTGAAAACGAATGACGATAGGGCGCAAGCCCTGTCCGAACCTTGCGCCAAAACCAGCAAGAAATGGCTGTTTACGGGGAAAGTTTCCTCCCAAACCCGCATTTTTGCGGTTTTTAGGCTTTAACGCTCGAAAAACTTTTGCCTTTGCTAGACTTTTGACACAATCACACGTTATCCGACGCGCAAAGGCCTGTACCTGCAGATCAGCAGCACTCAAAAACGAGATTTATTATGACACCGATGACCAACCTTGCCCCGATCCCCGAGCTATTTGTATCCTATGATTCCGCGCTAAAGCTAAAATCTGAAGCCGCCGATCTGGTCAGCCATGATCTGTCTCCGCGCCAGATTTGCGATCTTGAGCTGCTGATGAACGGCGGTTTTAACCCGCTCAAAGGGTTCCTATCCGAGGCTGATTACAACGGTGTTGTCGAAAACATGCGTTTGGCGTCAGGCGAACTTTGGCCAATGCCAATCACGCTGGACGTCACCGAAGATTTCGCCAGCAAACTGGAATTGGGCCAAGACATCGCACTGCGCGATCAAGAAGGCGTAATTTTGGGCACCATGACGGTCACCGACCGTTGGGAGCCAAACAAAGTACGCGAAGCCGAAATGGTGTTTGGTGCTGATGACGACGCGCATCCGGCGGTTAACTATCTGCACAATCAAGCTGGCAAAATTTACCTCGGCGGTCCGGTCGTTGGTATCCAACAGCCCGTGCACTACGATTTCCGTGCCCGCCGTGACACGCCAAACGAACTGCGCGCCTATTTCCGCAAAATGGGCTGGCGCAAAGTTGTGGCGTTCCAAACACGCAACCCCTTGCACCGCGCGCACCAAGAACTGACATTTCGCGCCGCACGTGAAGCGCAGGCAAACCTGTTGATCCACCCTGTTGTTGGCCTGACCAAACCGGGCGACGTCGACCACTTTACCCGCGTGCGCTGCTACGAGGCGGTTTTGGATAAATATCCAGCGGCCACCACGGCGATGTCTTTGCTGAACTTGGCAATGCGTATGGCTGGCCCCCGCGAGGCGGTTTGGCACGGTTTGATCCGCAAAAACCACGGCTGCACCCACTTTATTGTTGGTCGCGACCATGCGGGCCCCGGCAATAATTCCGCCGGTACCGATTTTTATGGCCCCTATGATGCACAGGATTTGTTCCGCGAACATCAAGAAGAAATGGGCATCGAAATGGTCGACTTTAAGCACATGGTTTATGTGCAAGAGCGCGCCCAATACGAACCGGATGATGAAATCGCAGATCGCGAGAACGTCACGGTTTTGAACATTTCAGGCACGGAATTGCGCCGTCGTTTGGCCGAAGGTCTTGAGATTCCTGAATGGTTCTCGTTCCCTGAAGTGGTCAAGGAATTGCGCCGCACAAAACCGCCGCGGTCCAAACAAGGGTTCACCGTGTTTTTCACCGGTTTCTCTGGCTCCGGCAAATCGACAATCGCGAATGCTTTGATGGTCAAGCTGATGGAAATGGGCGGTCGCCCGGTGACATTGCTGGACGGTGATATCGTGCGCAAAAATCTGTCGTCCGAGCTTGGCTTTTCAAAGGAACACCGCGATCTGAACATTCGTCGTATCGGATACGTTGCCTCTGAAATCACCAAAAACGGCGGCATCGCAATTTGCGCGCCAATCGCACCCTACGCCACAACACGCCGCGCCGTACGCGAGGACGTTGAGGAATTTGGGGCCTTTATCGAGGTGCACGTCGCCACAACAATCGAAGAATGCGAACGCCGCGATCGCAAAGGCCTGTACAAGCTGGCGCGTGAAGGAAAAATCAAGGAATTCACAGGAATTTCAGATCCTTACGATGTCCCTGCGAGCCCTGAACTAAGTGTTGAAACAGAAAATGTCGAAGTCGACAACTGCGCACATCAGGTTCTGCTAAAGCTGGAAAGCATGGGATTGATCGCTGCGAACTAAGCGATAGATCATAGTTTTGAATTGGGCGGGGATTTCGATCTCCGCCTTTTTTTATGCGCCGCTTTGGATTATCTGTGCTGCTAAAACTTGGTAATCGCGGACCTTGATGGCCTGATTTTTGGCACGCATTAACGCAGGTTTCATCGCGGCGTATTGATCTGCGCTAGCGGCGTTTACTGCATGCATAATCTGATCGTGCGTTTCGCAAATGATCATACCTGCCGCATCAAAATGATCCGCAATATCAGGCGCGCCCCAGTAGATCGGGATGGTTTCGCACAACAGCGCATCAATCAGTTTTTCGGTAAAATATCCGTTGTTGCGAATATTTTCGATCACCACAGAATAGCGATACGGCGCAAGCCCTTCGGACTTTTTGTCAAACGGACGATAGGCGCGGCCCATCACATCGACGTCCAGCCCCTTGGCACGCACATCATCGACAATGGCATGGCGCAAACGGTGCCCGTCTTGATCCGCGCGCGCCGAGGCAATCAGCGACACATTCGCAGTTTTTTGAATATCCAGATCAGCGTATTCTGATACCCAAGTGCTGGCAGCGGGCAAAAACCGCGCATTGGGCAAGCGCGCAATTGTGTCTGAGTCATGGGTGAAAACGCGATGAAAACGGCGATGCGATAGGCGCAACATATTTAGATGGCGCGCACTAATCGCTCGCGGTTCGACAACCATCACCGACACCTGCGCGCGTGTCCCCCATCGAAATTTTGTGTGCATGGATGTCTTTGGAAACACCAATAAATGGTCCTGACGTCCCAGATCACCGACGCACCCTACAGCCCGATCGGGCCGCCCCAATGGCCAAAATAGCGCGTCCAACGACAGGTCTGTCAGATGCGCCCCAAGGCTTTGACCGTAGGGCAAAACAGCAATCAAAGCATCAGACATCAGGCGTGGTCCTACTGGTTAGGCATCGGTTCAATCCGTCAGATATACCTGACCAGACATCAAGACAAACCCTGATCCGCCAACATCGACACCTTTGATGGCATCACGCGGTCCTAAAACCCGCACGTTTGCCATACCTGGACGGCCCATCGTGTGCCCTTGTTCTGCAATAAACGACGGCGCATCAATCACACCTTTGGCCCACAAATACGACGCCATCGCACCTGTGGCAGATCCCGTAAACGCGTCTTCAACCGGGCTGGGTGGGGCCAACAAAAGGCGCGAATACGTATCGCCGGCGTGCGTCGCACCAGACAGCGTAACCCAAAACGGTTCCATAATGTCGTTGCTGGTTTGGCCCAGAAATGTGTGATATTTTCTCAGCGCATCAAGGTTCAAAGACACCTGTTCCAATGCCTCGCGTGACTTTACCACGGTCACGCAAAACGGCAGGCCAGTTGATACAACTTGGGGCGGGAACAAGATATCATCAGCGCTAATACCCCCGACGGCTGCAACCATTTCGCGCGGGACTTCATCGCCAAATTCGGGTGGAATTTGGGTCATGGTCACCTGATTTCCATCCACCACCACGGGGACCAAACCGGCCTGCGTTTCAAGAACCAAAGGACCATCGCCGATCAGGCCACGATGGCGCATCGCCACAACCGTCGCCAATGTCGGATGCCCTGCAAACGGGATTTCGCGTGATGCCAGAAAATAGCGCACGCGCACGTCGGCCACGTCAGACGGGCCCGTGAACGTACATTCGACAAGGGACGTTTCGCGCACGTATGCCTTGCAGGTTTCGACACTTAGCCCTGCCCCGCCGTGCACAACCGCACAGCCGTTTCCACCAAATGCTTGGTCTGTGAATGCATCCACCCAGTCGAAATCAAAGCTCATTGTGATCTGTTCCTTATATAGGCGCGCGCTGTTCCAAACTCGCGGCGTAGTCCCTCGAATTCGTCCTCAAATGAGGCAAGGGATTGACCGAACACGCGCTGAAAAGCAGCGTCTCTATCTTCAGTTTCGCCCAGCGCTTGGAAATAGTCAAAGAGCGACTGCACCCCGAATTTTTGCGCCAAAACATAGGCCGCATACCGCGCCGTTCCGTAGCCCCGTGCGGTGTTGACCGAGCCACTTTGATTAAGTTCATCCAAGACCACTCGTGCACTGCGGGCAGGTTTTTGCATCTGAAACAATGACTTGCCATCACCTGACTGAATGATCGGGTTTCTGAACAATTCCTCGATGACCTCTGCGCTGCCCTCAACCATCCAGGACGGGCCAAGCAGCCAGTCTTTGTTGCTTGCCAAACGGCGTACCGGGATGTCGGTTGCCAATTCATACTGCGCCTGATGCATAAATTCATGCACCAATATAGCCGTCAGGTGTGGCATGATCTGTTGAGCCCAAGCGGCATCATACAGGTCAGGTTTTCGCCAACACATTGCGACGAAATTTCGGTTTGCCACGGCCCCGATCCGGCGTCGTTTGCATATCTTTTCATAGTCCAATGGTGTTTTTCGTGGCCTAACGCCACGATCTGACAATGCCGTGACCAGCAGCGTGTTGATGTATTCCGGGTCATCGGTTCCAAGTAACGCAAAGCTGCCCGACAGTTTGACGTCGAATTGGTCCATAAAGAACTGGCGCGCTGTTGCTTCAGCTTGGGAAAGCACGGCTTGCTTGATCGCGGTGTCGGACTGATCCGTATAAATCACTATTGGGTTCTGTGACGGCCACGCCGCCTGAAGGTCTGGATTGAACAGGCCCAATTCACGGCACCATCGCCCCGCACGCCGATCATCAAACGGCAGGGTCAGCTGTGCCTCAGCGCCTAAATCACGGAATGCAGACCGCGTTGCTGCGCGCGTTTTGGTTTGGATTTTTCCGTCAACCGTACCCACATCGCAGCCCAACAAGGCCAGTTGGGATTGCACGCATGCGACGCGTTCACTTGCAATGGCGGGGCCACTTAGGACAAAAAACAGGCCAACAAAAACGGGGGCTGCCACGGTGCGTAACGCATCAACAAACCCCCGCCTCATCGCCCAGATCAGTGAACGGCTTGCGGTGCGTAATCGTGTTGGCGTGCCAGATCAAACGCCATGCGTCGATCCGCAACCAAGGCCAATTGCTGCCCTTCGGGATCGTGAACAGAAAACAACTGCTCGACCCCTTCAATTTGGCTGCGTACCTCAAACGGTAAATCGGCGACTTCGACCGGTTTTACGTAGACCATGCCGCCAGTGAGTTTTGTAAAATCAAATTCAGTTTGCATGCTTTAGCCTTTCTTGATGGTGATGGTTTGAACAACGGTTTCGGGTTTGGATCGCGTCAAATCAACGTGCAAAAGCCCGTTTTCCATGATCGCCTCGCCCACCTCGACACCGTCGGCCAAAACGAATGACCGTTGAAATTGCCGACCGGCAATGCCGCGATGCAGGAACACGCGCCCTTCGATGTCTTCGTCCAATCGCCCACGGATCACCAGTTGGCGATCTTCGACCGTGATCGACAGATCATCGTCACCAAAACCGGCCACAGCCAGCGTGATGCGATAGGAAAAATCTGATGTTTGTTCAATATTGAAAGGCGGATAGCCTTCGTTTCCGGACTTCGCCGTGCGTTCTAGCAGGCGTTCCAGCTGCTCAAATCCCAGCATATGCGGGTAAGAGTTTAACGTCATCTTCGTCATGCGACACGTCCTTTATAGGTCAAGCGACATCTCATTTTTCGGTCCCTACAGCGGCAACCGTTATGGTTTATATGGGGAGAAACCATGTTGTGAACAAGGGCTAGGCGCAATTCACTCCACTCCCTATATGTAAACCTCTAACAACTGGTAAGAATCATCAAATGAATGCGCAATCCGACATTTCCATGAAAACCAACGATGTTTTGCGCGTCGAACTAGAGGTGTTTCGCCGTGAACATCGCGATCTAGACGAGGCGATTGCCGCGTTAATTGATAAAAACACCTCGGATCAGCTGACAATTCGCCGTTTTAAAAAGCAAAAGCTGCATCTAAAGGACAAGATCGCCGCAATTGAAGACCGCCTGACGCCCGACATTACGGCCTAACGCGCCTCCAAAAACACCCCATTGCGCGAACGGGTCATCTGGCTATAGTGCCCGTTTCCTCATACAGGGCCTTTTTGCGATGACTGATTATACGCCTTCCGTTGGCATCATTATGGGCAGCCAATCTGATTGGCCCACAATGATCGAAGCCGCGCAAATGTTGGATGCCTTGGGTATCAGTTACGAGAAAAAAATCGTGTCGGCCCACCGCACCCCTGACCGGTTGTGGACCTATGGAAAATCGGCCGTCGATCGCGGTCTTCAGGTGATCATCGCAGGCGCTGGTGGCGCTGCACATTTGCCCGGTATGATGGCGTCAAAAACCCGCGTGCCTGTCATTGGTGTACCTGTGCAAACCAAGGCCTTGTCGGGCGTTGATTCCCTGTATTCCATCCTGCAAATGCCACGCGGTTTTCCTGTCGCAACAATGGCCATCGGGGCCGCTGGCGCTGCAAACGCAGGGCTTATGGCGGCAGGTATTCTTGCCCTGAATGACCCTGCCCTTGCCGAACGTCTTGACCAATGGCGCGCTGACTTGTCGGCCTCAATTCCGGATGAACCTAGCGATGACTGAGCAGTTAAAATCCGGCGCAACGATTGGCATTCTGGGCGGTGGTCAGTTGGGGCGCATGTTGTCCGTGGCGGCCAGCCGTTTGGGGTTTAAAACCCACATCTTTGAACCGGGCGCAAACCCTCCAGCCGCCGATGTCGCCCACGCCGTGACAACCGCACCGTACGAAGACGAAGCAGCCTTGCGCGCCTTTGCAAAAGCCGTCGATGTCATCACATTCGAATTCGAAAACATCCCGACATCTGCTCTGGATTTGCTGGAAACCCTGCGCCCGATCCGCCCCGGTCGCGAGGCATTGCGCATTTCCCAAGACCGCCTGACCGAAAAGGCATTCTTGCAAAGCCTCGGGCTGACAGTGGCCCCATTTGCAGACATTCCCGACGTCGCGGCCTTGCACGCAGCGATGCAAACCATCGGCGCGCCGTCTATCCTGAAAACCCGCCGCTTTGGCTATGATGGCAAAGGTCAGGCACGGATCAAAGATGTCGCCGATGCGGACCAAGCATTCGCCGACATGGCAGGTTCGCCCGCGATCCTCGAAGGGTTTGTGAACTTTAGCCACGAAGTATCAGTGATCGCCGCGCGCAGCGTAAATGGCGATGTCGCCTGCTTTGATCCCGGTCAAAACGTGCACCGCAATGGCATCCTGCACACCACGACGATCCCTGCAAAACTATCAGCGTCCCAGCGCACAGATGCGATTTTGATGGCCGCGAATATCCTGAACCGCCTTGATTACGTTGGCGTTTTGGGTGTCGAACTGTTCGTCACACCCGCAGGTCTGATCGTCAACGAGATCGCACCCCGCGTGCACAATTCCGGTCACTGGACACAAAATGGTTGCGCGGTCGACCAGTTCGAACAACACATCCGCGCCGTCGTTGGCTGGCCCTTGGGCGACGGAAAACGGCACAGCGATGTAGTGATGGAAAACCTCATTGGCACCGACATGGACCGCGTAGACGCCTTGGCGCGCGAAGGGAACGTTGCGCTGCATTTGTATGGAAAATCCGAGGTCAAGACAGGTCGCAAAATGGGTCACTTCAATCGAATTGTGGGCTAACCGATAGACGAGATTCCCATTGAAACTGTGGTCAAACGAATATCATCCCTCGCGCAGGTCTTGATCAAAGCTGTAATAACAATCTTTTTTGCACTGCCTAAGCTGGTCATAAAAAACCTGATCCGGGCATTCGATTACAACACAATTGCATATATGTTTTTCTGGTTTCCTATGTACCAGATCATTGCCTTTATCGGCCTAATTGTTGTGTTTAACGCCTACGGTGCACTGGGCGAATTGGCCTACGCCACACCCGTAGCCATCGGCTTGACCGTATTTGTTGGACTGCCAATTCTAACGAGCTGGCATCTATCGGTCCTGTTGTTCGGTGTCGGATTTTTTGGTTTTTTTGCTCGGATCGGGATCCCGTTTATGGGTTGGGCAACGGACCGGATCAAGAGCGCAGTAAGTTGGTTCAGATAGGTGCCCTAGCCTGTCACAATTTCGAAAACCGCAGTTTTCAGCCAATAAATCGCCCTGCAATGTCCCCAGACATGTAGCTCATCCTGCCGTGACAAATCGTGGCGGCAACGCGATCTTTTGCGTCCAAGATCACCAAATCAGCGCGGTAACCTGTATCCAGCACGCCGCGATCCGTCAGGCCCAAAACCCGTGCAGGTCCGGCAGACACCAAGCCCCACGCAGCGCCAAAGTCTAGCACACCCGAAGCGGCCAACATCAAAGCGGCCCGTCGTGGGCTGGGGTAGTGGTAGTCGGACGCGATGGCGTCGCAATAGCCCATCGCGATCAATTCCAGCGCGCTGGCGTTGCCTTTGTGCGAACCGCCGCGCACCACGTTTGGCGCACCCAAAACGACGCCGTCACCCTTTGATTGTGCCGCCTCTGCGGCCTCGATCGTTTCGGGGAATTCAGAAACCGTAACGCCGCGCCCGCGCCATGTTTCGCGCGCTGCAACGGTTTGTTCATCGTGGCTGCCCATCTGGACACCCTGCGCTTTTAACGTCGCGCAAAGTGTGTCGAGCGCCGCAGGTACGTCGCCGGTGCGCGCGTGCATATCCAACAACATTTGGAAATGAACCTCGGGATTGCGCTGCGCCTTGAGCGCTTGACCGACCAGGCGCGGCGGCTTGCGCCCTTCGGCCAGACGCGCGTGCGGCAGGTGGTCGTTGAACACGACGTACTGTACCCCCCAGCGCGCGATTTTTTCAGGTAGATCGGCATAATCGTCTAGCAGGTGGGTTTCGAACCGCAATTGTGGGCGCAAATCAGTCACCACCAAATCACGCGCATCACGAATGGCGCACAACACTTGATCGGCGAAATCCATACCGCGCAGGCCACCTTCCCAACTGACGAACTGCGCCAGAACGCCGGTGGTGATGCCGTTGGCGGCCAGCTCTGCTTCGGCGGCGACCAGTCCTTCGGCCATCTGTTTCATCGCGCCGCGACGCGGGGCAAGGTGGCGTTCGAACCCATCGCCGTGCGGGTCAATAATGCCCGGCAATATCCTGTATCCGGTCAAATCAACGGCGCGGCCCGCAGGCGCATCCACGATCAAACCATCCGCGATAGACAGCGTCGTTTGCGCCAACCCATCAGGCCCAAGGACCTGTGCGCCCGTAAAATCAAGGTTTAGCATCAGATGCCCCTGTCAGGCAGGACCCGTTTTCGCAACCCAATCGTTCAAGAACCGCGCCACCCCAACTGATCGTCGGATCAAAACGCCCCCTGTCCAAAAACAGCAGCGTTTCGCTGATCACACGCGGGTTATTCATCATGAACGTGTGGGTGACAGGCAGCACGATATGATCGGTCATACCAGCCACAGTGGTCGATTGAACCGATACTTTTCCATCATCTGCGCCGGGCAAAAGCGACGAAAAATACGGATTTAGCGATTGATTACCAGCGATCACACCAACGGGATAATCGACGCGCGGCAGCTCGCGTGGCAGCCCTTCGTCAGTACCAAGCTGTTCGCCAGCAGGTCCGTTGAATAGCCCAAACAGGTACAGATCACCCAGACGGTCGACGACTTCGCTGCCTTGGTTCGGGGGGGCCAACATGACGACGCGACCCAACGTGGCCGGCCTGTTGTTGGTCAGCCATTCGCGCACCAGAATGCCGCCCATCGAGTGGGTCACAAAGTGCACAGGACCCGCGGGGCACGCCGCAACCGCTGCTGGCAACGTGGCATCGGCAAGGGTCGCGATGTCTTGTTTGGTCGAGGGATAGCCAGGGCGCACAACGGAATATCCCTGCCCCTCAAGCGCGGTTTCCATCAAAGCAAACGATGTCTCGGTGCGGGCCAAACCGTGCAACAAAATCGCACAGCCTTTGGTGTCAGCTGCGGCGGCCACGGGGGCGCACAGCAGTAAAATCAGGGCGAACATGTGTTTCATGATCTGTCAGATAAGGGGTTCAGGCATGGGATGGAATGGGCAAGTCGCGCAAATATTGCGAACGTGTTCATCGCGCAGGTTTTGACGTCACGGCCAAAGCGATCCCGCCAACAACCAAAACGGCTGCAAGACCAATAACCAAAGTGACCGTTTCGCCAAGCAGAACCGCACCAGCGGCGATCGCAATGATCGGTACGCTTAGCTGCACGACGGCGGCGGTGCTTGACTGCATATGCGGCAAAACCGAATACCAAAGCGCATAGCCGAGGCCCGAGGTCACAGCGCCTGCCACGATGGCCAGCGCGATGCCCTGTGTGCTGAAATGCAAATCCTGACCGATCAGCGGCAACAACATCAAAGGCGCGGCCAGAATAAAGTTAGCGCCAGTAGACGCCAGCGGTTTGGTGGCCCCACGCCCTGCCAGTGTGTACGCGGCCCACCCTAAGCCTGCGATCACCATTAACGCAGCACCTATAGGGTCTGTCGTGCTGCCGTTCGCCGGCCACAAGGCGACGGCCAATCCAGCAAATGCAATGCTTGCGCCACAGATTTGGCGCGGCGTGGGACGCGTGCCTGTCATCGCGCTCCAAACGAACATCGCGACCTGCACAACGCCAAATAGGATCAACGCGCCAAGCCCTGCATCAAGGGTAATGTAGGCCAGCGAAAAGCCAATCATGTAGGCCGCCAAGCTCAGCGTGCCGATGATCCGCGACTTGTGAAACAGTGGGAACGACCCGCCGCGCACCATCAAAATCAATGACAGTGCAGCAGCACCTGCAAACATGCGCACGGCGGCAAAACTGGCCGCGTCTATGTGCCCGCCGCCAACTGCCATCCGGTTCAGGACAGAATTGGAGGCGAAAGCCAGCATGGTCAGGATGGTCAAAAGGATCAAACGCATAGCGTTCCTTTAGGCGCAAACGTCGGGTGGGCCAAGGACCACCTTACACATGCGCATCACGCCAGATAACTTTCACGACATTTGGTAAGGTGCGCGTGTCGCGCACCCTCACCGTTAGACCTTTAGGTTCGGGATGATCTGCTTTTTGCGGCTCATGATGCCTGGCAATACAACTGTGTCACCTGAAACTGTTGCGCCAAAGCTTTTCTCGGCAACGGTTTTCACAAAATCATTCGGGATCAGCAGCGTCGCTTCTTCGTTCAGGATGTCGACGACAAACAACAACACCTGATCAGCGCCGTCTTCTTTTGCCACGTCAGTCATGGACGCCATCAAGCTAACCTTGCGGTCCAGAACGATTTTTGGCGCTGTTGTTTCCAGAACCGACACGCGTAATTGCTTGCCATCTACGGTGAATTCTTTGGAATCCATCCGCAACAATTCAGCGTCCGAAAATTCGGAGACGTCAGATTTCGCTTCGAACATTTCAGCCGCGTAGGCCGCGATGTCGATGCCCAGATCTTTGGCCAATTCATGCGCGATCGCTTTGTCTTCTTGTGTTGTGGTCGGAGACCGGAATTCCAGCGTGTCAGACAAGATGCACGACAGCATCGCGCCTTTTACGTTTGTCGGCATTTGCGCCATATCTTTGCCGATCATTTTCCACATGATCGTGGCCGTACACGCCAACGGTTCGATGCGAATATCGATTGGGCCTGCTGTTTCCAGACCGCCAACCAATTTGTGGTGATCGATGATCGCGGTGATGTCGCACGCGTTGATATTGGCGGGCAATTCGGCAGGGTTATTCGTGTCCACAATCACAACGGATGTGCCATCGGCAACCTCGCTAACGATCTCTGGCTTGTCCAGATTCCAGCGTGTCAAAACAAATGCGGCTTCGGTGTTTGGCTCGCCCAGCAAAACAGGTTTCGCGGCTACCCCTTTGATTTCATTCAGGTACCACGCCCAGATGATCGGGCTTCCGGTGCTGTCTGTGTCTGGGGATTTGTGGCCGAAAACAAGCGTGGTCATGACGATATTCCTGTCAGTCTAACAAAGGGATTTTCGCGCCTTATAGGCTGGCAATCCGCACTTGTCACCATCGCGCGCGCGCCATTGTGTCACAGGTTCAGCTCTGCGCGTTTCTTCTTAGTCAAGGCGGCCACGATCATGTCGTAGGAATAGGTGATGTGATTGCGTAATTCTGTGTCCGACAAACCGGGTGATTTGTAGTGTTGCACCCATTTCATCCCGCGCGAGGCCAGATAGGGCGCGGGGCGCACGCCTTCGATGTCGGGTAGGATTTCGAAGGCCATCGGCGTGACCTTGAATGTGAATGCCGCCTCTTCTTCTGCCCAGCCGCACAGGGCAAACAGTTTACCGGCGACTTTCCACACGTCGGAATTGCCCCACTGCACAACATGCGTGGTTTGCGGCAGGCTTTTGCAAAAGTCGTTAAATTCATCACGAGTCATTTGTGCACTTTAGGCCCTTGGGCAAGTTACGCAAATACTGTTAAATTCAAAGCATGAGCGCCGCCAAAACCAAACCACGCGAAACCGACCTGTATGGGCCCGTCAAAGGGTTCCTTGAGGAACAGGGTTACGTCGTGAAATCCGAAGTCGGCGCTGCCGATGTTGTTGCGATCCGTGGCGCTGAACCGCCGGTGATTATCGAACTGAAACTGGGGTTTTCCCTAACGCTGGTGCATCAATGCGTGGCCCGATTAGGCGTCACCGACGATGTTTATATGGCCGTCGCCAACGGCACTGGAAAACCGTTTCAAAAGTCGCTCAAGAATATGATCAAGCTGTCGCGCCGTTTGGGCATTGGGTTACTCACCGTTCGGCTGCGTGACGCGTTGGTGCAGGTCCATTGCGATCCGACGCCGTATGTTCCGCGCAAAAACAAAAAACGCGAAGGCCAGTTGCTCAAGGAATTTGCCCGCCGCGTCGGTGATCCGAACGATGGCGGCCAAACGCGCAGTGGATTGGTCACGGCCTATCGTCAGGATGCCTTGAAACTGGCATTGTATTTGTTTGAAATCGGGGCCAGCAAAGGGGCCGATGTCGCGCATGCAACAGGCGTAGAACGGGCAACAACCATGATGCGATCTGACCATTATGGCTGGTTCGAAAAGGTCGAAAAAGGCGTGTACGGCCTAACACCCAAAGGGGCAGAAGCGGTCGCGCAAACCGACGCCGTATTGGGCGGATAACCCCGGTAAGGTGCGCGTGTCGCGCACAGCCGCGTCGCTAATCCATGCGTGCAAAAGGTTTGGAATACACCAATGTTTCAGCAGGCGCATTTTTACCGTGACCAACAATCATTGTGTGATCAATCGGGTAAGGCGTGGTCAGGTTGTCCGCCTGCGCCTTTGAAAATCCGGCCCGCTCGTAAAACGGCACAGCCCCCAAAACGACAACCGTTTGCGTGCTGCGTTTCGCCCATTCGCACAACATCCCCATCATGCGCAGACCATAATTTCGCCCTTGAACGTCTGGCGCAATCGCAACTGGCGCAAGGCACAACCACCCCTTGGGCGCGGTCATTTTGGACAACGCGTAATAGCCAACGATCCGGTCGCCCATTGGCAGTACCGTTTCGCCAGCAATCTCACCGGATTTGCGCAAATCGCGCACCAGATTTGCCTCATCAGCACCGTCAAATGCCGCGCGCAACAGGGCGTCAACCGCCTCCTCTTCGCCCGGTTTCATCGGGCGCATGTGATCTGGGAATTCAAGCATAGGATTTTCACATTCAGTCGTTGGAAAAATTTGGATCGTGACAGACCGCGCCCGATTTCAAACAGACCCGCACCATTGAAACGGCCAACACCAGCATAGCAAAAGGGGCCACCCGTAGGCAGCCCCCTCGTTCAACTTGATACAGAAGGTTTCCCGAAGGAAAACCGTTCTTACATCATGCCGCCCATGCCGCCCATGTCAGGCATTGCTGGTCCGCCGCCGCCGTCTTTGGCAGGACGATCAGCAACCATTGCTTCGGTTGTGATCAGCAGGGATGCGACGGATGCCGCATCTTGCAAGGCTGTACGCACAACTTTGGCCGGGTCGATCACGCCGAATTTGAACATGTCGCCATATTCTTCGGTTTGAGCGTTAAAGCCGAATGTCAGGTCGTCGCTCTCGCGGATTTTGCCCGCAACAACAGCGCCGTCAACACCAGCGTTTTCAGCGATCTGACGCAATGGCGCTTCGATTGCTTTACGCACGATCGAAATACCAACGTCTTGGTCGCTGTTTGCGCCGGAAAGGCCTTCAAGCTTTTTAGCGGCTTGAACGAGAGCAACACCACCACCGACAACGATACCTTCTTGAACAGCGGCACGTGTCGCGTTCAATGCATCGTCAACGCGGTCTTTGCGTTCTTTAACTTCGGTTTCAGTCATGCCACCAACGCGGATAACAGCAACGCCGCCTGCCAATTTGGCAACACGTTCTTGCAGTTTTTCACGATCATAGTCGCTGTCTGTTTCTTCGATTTGCTGACGGATTTGTGTCACGCGCGCTTCGATTTCTGCAGAAGAACCAGCACCGTCGATGATTGTTGTTTCATCTTTGGTGATGTTGATACGCTTGGCTGTGCCCAGCATGTCCATCGTGACGGATTCAAGCTTCATGCCCAAATCTTCGGAGATCACTTGACCGCCTGTCAGGATAGCAATGTCTTGCAACATGGCTTTGCGACGATCGCCGAAACCAGGTGCTTTGACTGCTGAGATTTTCAGACCGCCACGCAATTTGTTCACAACCAAAGTTGCAAGCGCTTCGCCTTCAACGTCTTCGGCAATGATCATCAGTGGCTTTTGCGACTGGATCACTTGCTCGAGCAACGGCACCATGGACTGCAAAGAAGAAAGCTTCTTCTCGTGCAGCAAGATCATGCAGTCTTCGAGTTCAACCGTCATTTTGTCAGCGTTTGTGACAAAGTAAGGTGACAGGTAGCCGCGGTCGAATTGCATGCCTTCAACAACATCGGTTTCTGTTTCCAGACCTTTGTTCTCTTCAACAGTGATAACGCCTTCGTTACCGACTTTTTGCATTGCGTCTGCGATTTGCTGACCGATGTCTGCTTCACCGTTGGCAGAGATTGTGCCGACTTGTGCAACTTCGTCGCTGTCTTTAACTTCACGTGACGCTGCTTTGATCGCTTCAACAACAGTCTTTGTTGCCAGATCGATGCCGCGCTTCAGATCCATTGGGTTCATGCCAGCCGCTACCGACTTCATGCCCTCTTTTACGATCGCTTGGGCCAAAACTGTGGCGGTTGTTGTACCGTCGCCAGCTTCGTCATTGGTCCGGGAAGCAACTTCCTTAACCATTTGTGCGCCCATGTTTTCGAACTTGTCTTCGAGTTCGATTTCTTTCGCCACGGATACACCATCTTTGGTGATGCGCGGTGCGCCGAAAGATTTATCCAGAACCACGTTACGACCCTTTGGGCCCAGTGTTACTTTGACGGCATCCGCAAGGATGTTAACGCCGTTAAGCATCCGGTTGCGGGCGTCTGTGCCGAACTTTACGTCCTTAGCAGCCATGTGTTTTCTCCTTAAGAGTATTCAGAAAATTGGGAAAGGCGCACCGCAGTGCACCCGTATCAAGCAAGCGCGATCGCTTATTCGATGATGCCCATGATGTCGGATTCTTTCATCATCAAAAGCTCTTCGCCTTCAACGGTGACTTCTGTGCCGGACCATTTGCCAAACAAGATTGTGTCGCCAGCTTTTACGCCCATTTCGATCAGCTCGCCGCTGTCTTTACGTGCGCCCGGGCCAGTTGAAACAACTTCGCCTTCGCTTGGTTTTTCTTTTGCGCTTTCGGGGATGTACAACCCGCCAGCAGTTTTTTCGTCGCCTTCGGTGCGGCGAACCAGCACGCGATCATGAAGCGGTTTTAATGCCATCTCTGAAGCTCCTTAAGGCTCAAAGTTTCCGATATTGACCCCGAGGTCGGGATCGTTAGCACTCAAGCCTAGCGAGTGCTAACGATGTGTAGCTAGGCAGTGACCCCGTCAGAGTCAACAGGCGCGAAATCAAAAATTGGGCCAATTTGAAACAGCCTGCGTGCAGGGCCACGCCTCTAAGGCACGGTTGAGTGCATTTTTTCTTTGGCCTGCGGCCTTAACCATCCCGTCGCAACCCGTTACAGACAGATTAACGCGTTTTTCGAAAGCAAAATCATGACCCAGATCATCACTGCCTTGTCCGAAATTTCCGCACGCTACGATGCGCTGTTTGTCGACCTTTGGGGGTGTGTGCACAACGGCGTCGCAGCAATCCCATCCGCAGTGAGCGCCTTGCAGGACTACCGCAAAACCGGCGGCAAAGTGATTTTGGTCACCAATTCCCCTCGTCCGCGCGCAAACGTTGAAACGCAGTTAGAAACCTTTGGTGTGGCCCGCGATTGCTGGGACGATATCGCCAGTTCCGGTGACAGCGCACGATCTGCTTTGTTTCGTGGAACTGTGGGATCAAAGGTCTGGTTCATCGGGCAACCCCACGATCAGGCAATTTTTGATCCAATCGAAATCGTCGCCGACCCGATCACCGTCACCCAAGTACCGCTGGATCAGGCCGAAGGGATCGTCTGCATGGGCCCCGTTGACCCGCAAGCGGACCCCAGCGTGATGCGCCCGCAGTTTTTGATGGCCAAACAAATGGGCCTGAAACTGCTGTGCGCCAATCCTGATATTGTTGTGGATCGCGGCGATGTGCGCGAATGGTGCGCCGGTGCGTTGGCGCAATTGTACACCGAAATGGGCGGCGAAAGCCTGTATTTTGGCAAACCCCATCCCCCGATTTACGATCTGGCACGCCGCCGCTTGTTTAACTTGGGCGCAGACGTTCCGAACGCGTCGATTTTGGCGATCGGCGACGGCGTTCTGACCGACATCCAAGGGGCCATGGGTGAAGACATTGATTCTTTGTTTATCTCGGGCGGACTGGCGGCTGCAGAAACTAAAACCACGCATCAACCAGACCCTGAATTGCTAAGCGCCTATTTAGATGCAGAAAAATCCAATCCGACGTTCACAATAGGGCACCTACGCTGACCCAGTTTTTGCTTGGAATTTCTGCGCGTGCAAAGTAATAAAGTTTCAAATGCCCTTGCGGCACCTTGTTGAAAATTACCGGGACGTGAAATGTTGGACAATCTACCGCGCGGCACAATCTGCATCGAAGACATCGAAATGGGCATGACACGTTACTTGCGCAAAGTTGTGACTGACGAAGATATCGAAAAATTCGCGGAAATCAGCACGGATCGCAATCCGGTGCATCTGGATGATGATTACGCCAACGACACCATCTTTGAAGGGCGCATTGCCCACGGGATGCTGACAGCGGGTCTGATTTCGGCAGTAATTGGTGAACAATTGCCCGGTCACGGCACGATCTACATGGGCCAGTCGCTGAAATTTCTGGCTCCTGTGCGCCCCGGTGATCTGGTTTACGCCGAGGTCAAAGTCACTGATATTGAATTTTCCAAGCGCCGCGTCAAACTGGACTGCCATTGTTCGGTCGATGGCAAAAAGGTCGTCATCGGCGAGGCCACAGTTATGGCCCCATCGCGCAAATTCGACTAAGCCTGCCGCACAAATTCCACCGACGCCTCGATTTTTTCGCCTCAAGACGTGGCGCTGTTCTTGCGTCCCATTCAGTGCCCCGTTAGGCACGCATTATGCGCATTATTCGTGATTATCAGTTTGTCGAAGACCAGGACCGCGGCGCAAGCGTGGCCATTGGTAATTTTGACGGCGTCCATCTGGGCCATCAATCTGTCATTGATCTGGCACGCGATGCCGCCCCCGACGCCCCTTTGGGTATCCTGACGTTTGAACCCCATCCGCGCGCCTACTTCGCGCCTGATGCCCCCGCCTTTCGCCTGATGAACCCCGAAGCGCGCGCAAGCCGTTTGGAAAAAATTGGCGTGGACCGCCTGTACGAAATCAATTTCAACACCGGCCTTGCGTCACTGTCCCCCCGCGAATTTGCCCAATCGGTCATTTGCGACGGTTTGGGATTGGCGCATGTGGTTGTCGGCGCTGATTTTTGTTTCGGCAAAGGCCGCGCAGGTCGGGCCCAAGATTTGGTCGCGTTTGGCGCAGAAATGGGGTTTGGCGTGACAATCGCCCCACTGCTGGCCAAAGACGTCGATACCGTTTCATCCACCGCAATCCGCCGCGCCTTAACCGAGGCCCGCCCGGACGATGCCGCCGCAATGCTAGGCCACTGGCACCGGATCGAAGGGCCCGTGATTGGCGGCGAACAACGTGGTCGCGAATTAGGGTATCCAACCGCAAACATGTCGATTGACGGCCTGCACCCGCCGGCGTTTGGCGTCTACGCGGTTTTGCTTGATGTGCTCGATGGCCCTCACGCCGGATCATACCAAGGGGCCGCGTCTATGGGTGTACGCCCGATGTTTGGTGAAAACCGCCCGAACCTCGAGACGTTTATTTTCGACTTTTCCGGCGATTTATATGGGGCTCAAGTTTCGGTTGCCCTGGTCGCCTATTTACGCGGCGAAGAAAAATTCGACGGATTAGATGCTTTGATCACCCAAATGGACGCTGATTGCGTAAAAGCCCGCCAAATTCTGGGCGCATTATGAGCACGCTAGGAAAACGGTTTTGGGAGCAAAAACCGCTGGCCAAAATGAACCCAACCGAGTGGGAAGCGTTGTGTGACGGCTGTGGCAAATGCTGCCTCAACAAGCTCGAGGACGAAGACACCGGCGAGGTCGCATTGACCAGCATCGCCTGCCGCCTGTTGGACGACGCAACCTGCCAGTGCGTGCACTACGAAAACCGCCACCAATTTGTGCCTGACTGCATCGTCCTGAAACCTGAAAATCTGGACACGCACGCCTATTGGATGCCCACAACCTGCGCCTACCGATTGTTGTGGGAAGGCAAGCCGTTGTTCGACTGGCACCCCCTGATCAGCGGGTCGGATAAATCCGTTCACGAGGCTGGCGTCAGTATTCAACACCGCACGCTTTCCGAATTCGACATTCCCGAAGAAGACTGGGAAGACCACATAATCGAGGAACCGCTCTAGATGTTTTTTGCCTCTGACAATGCCGGCCCTGTGCTGCCCCAAGTGATGCAACGCCTGAACGACGCCAACACCGGTTACGCGATGCCGTACGGCAGTGACGCGATCATGGACGAGGTCCGCGACGCGATCCGCACAGCGTTTGAGGCACCCAATGCCGCGGTTTATTTGGTGGGCATCGGCACAGCGGCGAATTCACTGGCGCTGGCCTGTTACACGCAGCCTTGGCAGACGGTTTTTTGTTCGCCCCTTGCCCATATTCACGAGGACGAATGCAACGCGCCCGAGTTTTATTCAGGTGGCGCAAAACTGACGCTGGTGCCGGGCACAGATAAAATGACGCCTGCCGCTTTGCGTGCCTCAATCGAGGGCGAAGAAGGGCGCGGCGTTCATGGCCCACAGCGCGGTCCTGTGTCGATCACGCAAGTCACCGAACGCGGCGGCGTCTATAGTTTGGACGAATTGCGCGCCCTGACAGCCGTAGCAAAAGAATACAAATTGCCGGTCCATCTGGATGGCGCACGGTTCACCAACGCGATGGTTTCTTTGGGTTGTACGGCTGCGGAAATGACCTGGAAATCAGGCGTTGATGTGGTCAGCTTTGGTGGCACAAAAAACGGATGTATGGGCGTCGAAGCAGTTGTGTTTTTTGACCCCGACAAAGCGTGGGAATTTGAATTGCGCCGCAAACGCGGGGCGCAATTGTTTTCCAAACATCGGTACTTGTCTGCCCAGATGGCAGGCTACCTGCAGGACGATGCATGGATCAATGCCGCAACCAAAGCCAACGCAAATTGCGCGCGTCTGGCCGAAGGGCTGCGTGCCAAAGGCGCTACATTTTTGCACCCCGTTGAGGCAAACATGATCTTTGCCGCCTTCCCACGATCCGCCCACCAACGCCTGCATGACGCCGGTGCGATGTATTACATCTGGGAAGGGTCCCTAAAGGGCGATGATCCAGACGAAATGCTGGCCGCGCGTCTGGTTTGTGACTGGGCCGGAACCGACGAAAACACCGACAAATTCCTGTCCTGTCTGTGATGCGCGCCCATGGATGATTTTGACGAAATTCCGGTTCTGGATATTTCCGCACTCCATGGAACAGACGATACAGCACTGGTAACATTGGCAAAACAGATCCGCGACGTCTACGCGACCACAGGGTTTGGCTACATCATCGGGCACGGCATTGATCAAGGGTTGATCGACGCCGTGTTTGCCGCATCAGCGCAATTTCACGCGCTGCCACATGCCCAAAAAATGCAAATCACGTTGGATGAAAACCACCGCGGGTTTATCCCGATCAACACATCGACAGACGTCACGACCACCTTGGCAGACGTCACGCGCCCCAATCAATCAGAGAGCTTTATGATGATGCGCGAAGATTTTCGCGTTGATCCTGCGGCCTATTTATCTGGTCCAAATCAATGGCCCGACCTAGACGGGTTTCGCGCCACTGTGACCGCCTATCACGATGCGATGACCGACCTTGGGCGTAAATTGGTGCGCGTGTTTGCCATGGCTTTGGATGCGGCGGAAACTGATTTTGGCACCGCGTTTGACACCCCGACCACATGGTTTCGCCTGCTGTATTATCCAACGACTGACGCCGCAGATGGCGATGATCTGTACGGATCAGCCCCGCATTCAGATTTCGGATTTCTGACGTTTCTGGCCCAAGACGACGTGGGTGGGTTGCAGGTGCAAACCCCGTCTGGCGCATGGGTGGATGCCCCAAAAATCGACGGCAGTTTTGTTTTGAATGTCGGTGACATGCTGCATCGTTGGTCGGGTGGTATTTTAAAATCAACACCGCACCGCGTGATCAATCGATCTGGTCGCGCGCGCTATTCCTGCCCGTTCTTTTTTGATCCACATGTCAGCGCGAATATCGCACCGCTGGCCTCGTGTGACAGCGGTGCAAATTATGCGCCAATCAACTTTGGCGATTTCCTTAGGTCGGAACTTGAGGCCGGATATGACGCCCACAAAACCGATGCGCCCTAGCTGCGCGCCAACAGTTCGCGAATAGCCGCCGCAACCGGTTCAGGATGCGTAATCGGGGCCATGTGCCCTGCCCCGTCAATCACCGCGCGCGCGACATTTGGCAAGCGCCGTTCGATGGATGAATTGATCGCATCGGCCACATCGCCGGACGCGCCGCCTTCGATCAAAAGCGCGGGCGCAGTTGCACAATCAAACATGCCAGGGTTCAACAATCCTGCACTGTCATCCCCCAAAAACGGGCTGCTGCCTGCCACAAAATGAATGCGATCGGCCATGTATTGGCGCAATGTTTCGGGGAAATTATCCCATGGCGTGCCGTCGCCCCACGCACGATTAAACGCGCGGGCTGCCCCCATGCGATCACCGCGATCCATCGCTGCTACAAAAACCTCATGACCTGCCATAGACCGCGCGAAACGTTCGGGTTCGTCCGCCTGGACTGCGGCCCAATAAACCGGTTCGATCATCGTAAAAGACCGCACCAACTCGGGATTTTCGATCGCCAAGCGCAAGGCAACGGTTGCCCCGAACGAATGACCGATAAGATCCACAGGCCCGGTGTCAGCAACGTCAATCAGCCCACGCGCCATGTCTGTCGCAAAGTCATGTAGATTGCCCGTGCCGTCCCAATCACCTGACCGCCCATGACAGGGCAAATCGTAGGCCAGTGTCGTCAGATCATCGCCCAACGCCTCTGCGACGCCGGCCCATGTGCCTGAATGCGCAAGTGAGCAATGGATGGCAAGCGCGCGTCGTGGCCCCTGCCCAAAGCTGCGTGTGTGTGTGTGAATGCTCATGCAAGTGTCGCCAAATACGTATCTAGATCGGCAATGCGGTCTTGGCCCCAGAACCGTTCGTTGCCGACGATGTAAAACGGTGCGCCGAACACGCCATTGGCATACGCCTCTTCGAGGTTGCGCCCGTAGGTTTCGGCACCTGCCAGCAATCCGCTGTCCGCCAATGACGGATCGAATCCTGCATCGGTCAGGCACGCTTTGATCACGTCATCCTGCGCGATGTCTTTTTCTTCGGACCAGCAGGCGCGCATCAATGAATGGGTCAACGCAGATACATCCCCACCACCGGCATTTTGCGCCGCAATGATCGCATAGGATGACGGCGCCATGTTCGTGGGCCAGTGCGCTGGTTTCAGATTAAACGCCATGTCCAGTTTTGCAGCACTGCGCACCAGTTCCATCGCGCGATATTCAATGCGGCTGATGTGGCGATCTTTTGGAGCAACACCGCCTGTGCGCCCGAACAACTGCATCAGATCCATCGGCTTGTAGGCAACTGTCGCGCCGTGTTTGGCAGCGACCGCTTCCATCCGTTGACCGGCCAAATAGGCGTATGGGGAAATTGTCGCGAAATAGTAATCAATATGGGCCATGAAACTTCTCCAAATTCGGGCCACAATGGCCCAGTGTGCTTTGCCCACAAGTATAGGCGTGTTAAGCGAGGGCGACCATCACGAATCTGTCACAAACGGCTTCGGCCACGGGGATCTATCACATGCCATCTATCGTCGAACCAAAGCTAATTACGGGCAACGCCAACCAACCATTGGCCGCTGCAATCGCGCGACGTATGTCGATGCACCGCGGCGTTCAAACCGGATTGGTGGATGCCCGCGTTGAACGGTTTAACGACGGTGAGATTTTTGTCGAAGTGTTCGAAAACGTGCGCGGCGAGGATATGTTTATTATCCAGCCCACGTCGAACCCCGCGAATGATAACCTGATGGAATTGCTGATTATGTGTGACGCGCTGCGCCGTTCGTCGGCCTCGCGGATTACTGCAGTGATCCCTTATTTCGGATACGCCCGCCAAGATCGCCGTACCAAGGCGCGCACGCCAATCACGGCAAAAATGGTCGCGAATATGTTGGTTGGTGCAGGTATCGAACGGGTCCTGACGATGGATTTGCACGCCGCCCAGATCCAAGGGTTTTTCGACATTCCCGTCGACAACTTGTACGCCTCGCCGATCTTTGCGTTGGATATCAAAACCCAGTTCAAGGACCGCATGGACGAATTGATGGTCGTGTCCCCTGACGTTGGGGGCGTGGCGCGCGCGCGTGAATTGGCAAAGCGGATCAATTCGCCCTTGTCGATCGTTGACAAACGCCGCGAAAAAGCCGGCGAAATCGCAGAGATGATCGTGATCGGCAACGTGCAGGACAAAGTCTGCCTGATCGTCGATGACATGGTCGACACCGCCGGAACACTTTGCAAAGCGGCCGAAGTATTGATGGAAAATGGCGCAAAAGAAGTCCACAGCTATATCACGCACGGCGTCATGTCTGGCCCAGCAGTAGAACGCGTGTCGAATTCGGTGATGAAATCGCTGGTGATTTCCGACACGATCCAACCGACACAAGCGATCTTGGACGCCACAAACATCCGCGTGGTCCCAACTGCCCCGATCTTTGCCCAAGCGATCCTGAACATCTGGAACGGCACATCGGTTTCGTCATTGTTTGAGGCCGAAAGCTTGAGCACGATTTACGATGGAACGTACGCGGCGGAGTGACAGGACGCTCTAGAGACAGTCGACGTTAGATGAAACTTGGGTGGAAATATGGTCAAAGTCGGCTAGGAGCCCATTTTACCAAATGCTGCGTGGTGGGCGAATGGCTGTTTCGACCGACTGCTCCGCAGCATTGGCAAGGATCGTCAATGTCCAAAATGGGTCAAGGTCGATCACAACACTAGTGTTGCAGTGTTACCAAGGTACTTGAAATACACGATCAACGAATACTCGACCCTTCTGCACGAAACCCGCTCTTGCCTTTTCGGTTTCATTTCGCATTCCGATAATCACGTGATGATCACTTGGCCATCGCGTACCTATCTCTTTATATTGCAAAGTTGGCTCCGGAAAAGTGTCTTCAACCTCTTTCGCGGCTTTGACTACCTTGGCCCACGTTTCATGGTCTTCGATTGTCTTGATTTCTATGGTCATACCAAATCGCTCCTCGCTGACTTCATCTGCGCAGCATAACATCTCTGCATACATCAGGGTAGCCGCGTCGGTTGACGTCGGGCACGGAAATTTCGAAAGAAGCGGCCCTTCGTAACTGAGCGCCCAACAGTTGCTTAGTCCGCATATCGGCCATCTATTTATCTGCGCCTCAGTCCAATTCCCAGTCGTCATCGTCTGACAACTCACCAATCGCCATCCAGCCAATGCGCACGCGGGCGACGCGGGTGTCGCCCCATGTGCGGAATACCAGATCGAAACCGTCCGCTGTCACTGCTTCGGCGCAGATATCTACGCGGATCACTGTAGCGGCGTCCATATCCCAAAGGCTGACTGATGTGTGCACTGCGGGCGGCGAACGATAGGTTTCGC
Source organism: Ascidiaceihabitans sp. (assembly GCA_047626725.1). Classification (GTDB taxonomy): domain Bacteria; phylum Pseudomonadota; class Alphaproteobacteria; order Rhodobacterales; family Rhodobacteraceae; genus Ascidiaceihabitans. Next base: position 16,874 of record JBLHSG010000018.1, on the reverse strand, counting down.
CAAACTTGATCCGGCGGCGGCGTTCGCGTTGTCCGCGCCCTGTCCACATTTCGCCGTCGTTCTCAAAATCAGAGAACAGGACGGTGTCGCCCTGTTCGATTCCGACCAAATGATTTCGAAGTCGCTTCATATGTGTTCACTTTAATGTGCGAGGCTTTGCTAACACGAAACGCACGCGCCTGCGCACCCCAAGAATGCAAAAAAGGCCCCTTAGTTAGGAGCCTTTTTAAAAAACGTCAATAAGGCGTCGAATTATTTGGAGCTGAGACCAATCTCGTCACCCATTGCGACCATATCGGCCAGCAATTTTGCAGCGTCATCGACCGGACCGGGCTGGTTGTCAAAGACCTCTTTGACATTGTTCAGCGCCGCGCGGGCTTCGGTTACCATGTCGGCCATATCGTCGGCTGTCATGTCACCCTTGGCCACAGCACGTTCGGCCAAAACCGAAACGCCGTCCGCATTGATTTCAGCAAAACCGCCCGTCACAACGTATTCTGTTGTGCCGGCTGATGCTTCAACACGCAGCACACCAGGGCGCAACGTGGTGATTGTGGGGGCATGAAGCGGCATAACCGTCATGTCGCCATCCGCACCCGGAATTTGCACCGATGTCACCGGCCCTGAGGCCAGCGACTTTTCGGGTGAAACCAGATCAAATTGCATAGTGTCTGCCATTGTATCGGCTCCTTAGGCTGCGTCTGCTGCCATTTTTTCGGCTTTTGCTTTCACGTCTTCGATGCCGCCAACCATATAGAAGGCACCCTCGGGGAGGTGATCGTATTCGCCGGCAACAACCGCTTTGAACGATGAGATCGTGTCTTCGAGTTGAACCTGTTTGCCGTCCGCGCCAGTAAATACTTTTGCAACGTCAAAGGGTTGGGACAAGAAGCGTTCGATTTTACGCGCACGAGCCACGGCCAGTTTGTCTTCTTCTGACAATTCGTCCATGCCCAAAATCGCGATGATGTCCTGCAAGGATTTGTAACGCTGCAGAACTTGCTGCACGTCTGTCGCCACCTTGTAGTGCTCGTCGCCAATGATCAATGGATCCAGCAAACGCGATGTTGAACCAAGTGGGTCAACAGCCGGGTAAATGCCCTTTTCCGAGATCGAACGGTCCAGAACGGTTGTCGCATCAAGGTGCGCAAACGATGTCGCTGGGGCCGGATCGGTAAGGTCATCCGCAGGAACGTAGACGGCTTGAACCGACGTGATCGAACCGTTTTTCGTGGATGCGATGCGCTCTTGCATCTGACCCATGTCGGTGGCCAGCGTAGGCTGGTAGCCAACGGCCGAAGGAATACGACCCAATAGGGCGGACACTTCGGAACCGGCTTGGGTAAAGCGGAAGATGTTATCGACGAAGAACAGAACGTCAGAACCAGAGTCATCACGGAACTGTTCGGCCAATGACAAACCAGTCAAAGCCACACGCATACGCGCACCGGGAGGTTCGTTCATCTGGCCGTACACCAGCGCAATTTTCGATTCTGGCAAATTGTCAGGCACGATAACGTTGGATTCGATCATCTCGTGGTAAAGGTCGTTTCCTTCACGTGTACGTTCGCCAACACCCGCAAACACGGACACACCAGAGTGTACCTTTGCGATGTTGTTGATCAATTCCATGATCAAAACGGTTTTGCCAACGCCGGCACCACCGAACAAACCAATTTTACCACCTTTGGTGTAAGGGGCCAAAAGGTCGATGACCTTGATGCCTGTTGTCAGAATTTCAGTCGCTGTGGACTGTTGGTCAAACGCAGGCGCGTCGCCGTGGATCGAACGTGTTTCAGTCGCGATCACTGGACCTTTTTCGTCAACAGGGTCGCCTGTGACGTTCAGGATGCGGCCCAATGTTCCGGTGCCGACGGGCACTTGGATGGGTGCGCCTGTGTCAGTCACTTTCGCGCCACGGACCAAACCTTCGGAGGCGTCCATCGCGATTGTGCGTACTGTGTTTTCGCCAAGGTGCTGTGCAACTTCCAACACAAGCTTGCGCCCGTTGTTGTCTGTTACCAGCGCGTTCAGAATCTGTGGCAGATCGTCTTCGAACTGCACGTCAACGACGGCACCGATGACTTGGGTAATTTTGCCGACTGCATTTGCCATGTCGTAATTCTCCGGTTCTCTCTAGAGTGCTTCCGCACCCGAAATAATTTCAATCAGCTCGTTGGTGATCACGGCTTGACGCGAGCGGTTGTATTGGATGGTCAGTTTGTCGATCATCTCGCCTGCGTTGCGTGTCGCGTTGTCCATTGCGGACATCCGCGCGCCCTGTTCGGACGCTCCGTTTTCCAACAGCGCGCTAAAGATCGCTGTAGCAACGCCGCGCGGCAACAAGTCAGCCAAGATGGCCTCTTCGCTGGGCTCGTAGTCGTACAGTGTCGCTGACGCATCATCTTCCGGGGCCTCAAAGGACGCGGGGATGATTTGTTGTGCTGTCGGGATCTGTGTCACAACGTTTACGAACTGCGCAAAGAAGATCGTCGCCACGTCGAATTCTGCCGCATCAAAGCGGGCAAGAACGTCTTTGGCGATGCCTTGCGCATCCACATAACCGATCCGTTTGACGTCTGTCAGATCAACGTGCCCAACCGAGTATTGGCCGAAATCGCGTTTCATCTGGTCGCGGCCTTTTTTGCCAACGGTCAGGATTTTAACGTCCTTACCTTCGGCAATCAGAGCATTCGCGTGCGCCTTGGCCTTTTTAACGATGTTCGTGTTGAACCCGCCGCAAAGACCACGTTCGGACGTCATAACAACCAGCAACTGCACCTGATCGCTGCCCGTACCGGACAACAATTTAGGCGCAGATCCTGATCCACCAACGGACGCGGCCAAACCACCCATCACAGCGTTGAAACGCTCTGTATAGGGGCGTGACTGCTCCGCAGCTTCTTGCGCGCGGCGAAGTTTCGCCGCGGCAACCATTTGCATGGCCTTTGTGATCTTACGGGTGTTTTTCACACTCGCGATCCGGTTTTTGAGGACCTTAAGGTTTGCCATTATATGACCCCTTAAGCGAAATCAGCGACGAATGCGTCCAGCGCGGCCCGGACTGAAACTTCCAGATCGCCCTTAACCTTGCGGTCGTTGTCGGTGATGTCCGCCAGCAGATCCGCGTTGTTAGAACGCAAGTGCGCCAACATTGCTGTCTCGAAACGGCCCACGTCAGATACGGACACTTTGTCCAGATATCCTTGAGTACCCGCAAAGATCACGCAAACGATTTCGGCGTTTGTCAGTGGCGAATACTGTGGTTGTTTCATCAGTTCGGTCAAACGCGCACCACGGTTCAGCAACTGCTGTGTGGAGGCATCCAAGTCGGACCCGAACTGCGCGAACGCAGCCATTTCGCGATACTGTGCAAGCGACAGTTTCACAGGGCCGGCAACCGAAGACATTGCTTTGGTTTGAGCGGATGAACCAACACGAGAAACCGACAGACCTGTGTTCACAGCAGGGCGGATGCCTTGGTAAAACAGTTCTGTTTCAAGGAAGATCTGACCGTCAGTGATCGAAATCACGTTTGTCGGAATAAACGCCGAAACGTCGCCGCCTTGAGTTTCAATGATTGGCAAAGCGGTCAAAGACCCGTTACCGGACGCATCGCCCAGTTTCGCGGACCGTTCCAACAATCTGGAGTGAAGGTAGAAAACATCGCCAGGATAGGCTTCACGTCCCGGTGGGCGACGCAAAAGCAAGGACATTTGACGGTAAGACACGGCCTGTTTGGACAAATCATCATAGATGATCAGCGCGTGACGGCCATTGTCGCGGAAGTGCTCTGCCATTGTGGTTGCAGCGTAGGGTGCCAAAAACTGCATCGGTGCAGGATCGGACGCCGTTGCGGCCACAACGATGGAATATTCCATCGCGCCAGTTTCTTCGAGCTTTTTAACAAGCTGAGCAACCGTGGAACGCTTTTGACCGATGGCCACATAAACGCAGTACAGTTTCTTGTACTCGTCGTCGCCGGCGGCTTCGTTGTATGATTTTTGGTTCAGGATAGCATCCAGAGCCACGGCAGTTTTACCGGTTTGGCGGTCACCAATGATCAATTCGCGCTGGCCACGGCCAATCGGGATCATCGCATCAACAGATTTCAGACCTGTCGCCATCGGTTCGTGAACCGATTTACGTGGAATGATACCCGGCGCTTTGACGTCAGCAACGCCGCGCTTTGTCGTTTTGATCGGACCTTTGCCGTCCAATGGGTTGCCAAGACCGTCAACAACACGACCCAGCAATTCGTCACCGACAGGAACGTCCACGATCGAGTTGGTGCGCTTAACAACGTCACCTTCTTTGATGTCGCGGTCAGATCCGAAGATAACCACACCGACGTTGTCGGATTCGAGGTTCAAGGCCATGCCTTGGATCCCACCAGGGAATTCAACCATCTCACCGGCTTGGACATTGTCCAGACCATATACACGCGCGATACCGTCACCGACGGACAGAACGCGGCCAACTTCGGCAACTTCTGCTTCTTGACCAAAGTTCTTGATCTGGTCTTTTAGGATCGCAGAAATTTCTGCTGCTTGGATACCCATTATCCGACCTCTTTCATTACATTCTGGAGGGAATTCAGCTTCGAGCGGATCGACGTATCGATCATTTTCGAACCCACTTTAACGACAAGACCGCCGATGAGGCTGTCATCCACGGTCGCATTGATAGTCACAGTCTTGCCAAACCGCGTCTTTAGCGTTGTGGCAAGTTTGTCTGATTGTGCCTTGGTCAACGCTTTGGCGCTGATCACGTCGGCTGTTACTTCACCTTTGGCGTCAGCAATAATGGCGCGCAAGGATGCGACCAGCTGTGGCAACACGAACAACCGACGTTTGGTCGCCATCAGCGCCAAGGTGTTGCTCATGATTGGTGAGAGTTTCATCTTTTTGGCAAGTGCGGTGATCGCATTGCCTTGAGCCTCGCGGCTGTAGATTGGCGAATGGATCAGCGCGTTAAAATCTGCGCTGTCTACCATTGTCTGGGACAAGGTATCCAAATCGGTTTCAATCGTTTTGACCTTTTTTGCATCAACTGCAAGGTCGTACACGGCCGTCGCATAACGTTGTGCGATGCCTGTGGAAATCGAAGCTGGTTCTGACACGTCCACCCTTTCGAAGTCTTGCCCTGCATTTCAAAGCGCAGGGACGTTGGTCGCCGCCAACGATAACACATTCAAAAGCGAACGCGAAAATCACATAGCGACAAAATCTAGGGCGATGTAGCAGACGGTTTGCCACGTCGCAACATATGATGGCGATGTGGGTTTTAGGTGGTTATTCAACGATTTCATCGACTTAACTTGGGTGCGACGGTTTGCGCACCCATAAAAGTTCATATTATGGTGATGAATCTGGCACCAATCCGTGATTCCAACGCCATTTTGCCTCAAGAGCGGACCAATTCCCGTCGATTGATTGGCGCGCATTACGCGACTTTCAGGATCTATGTTCCATTGGGCACGATTAGGATTCTAATCCAACAGCCTGTCCGCTTGGTCGTGCGCTGGACGGCCCAAAGTGACCCTAACCTATGTCGGTTTCACCACAGGTTGCCCCAACCCTTCGAGCACACTGACGGCGCGACGCGACCGCGCAACTTTGCCTTTGGGCGGATACACCAGCTTTGTGGCCTCGACCATAAACGCGCCACCTGCAAACATGCCCGGCATCCTGCGGCCCATGTTTTCAAACATCGATGCCGATTTCATCCAGACCCGTTTGGTCGACGGAATTTGATACAGCGCACCCACATGGCGTTCAGGCAGGAACTGGTGTTTGCGCAATTGCGTTTCTAGCTGGCTTGCCGAATAGGGCCGCCCATAACCAAACGGCGTGCGATCGCGACGTGACCAGACGCCGGCACGGTTGGGCACAATAAACAGCGCCTTGCCCCCCGGCCCCAGCACCCGCCAGCATTCCTCAAGCAGATCAAACGCACGTTCCGACGTTTCCAACCCGTGCAGCACGATCAGCTTGTCCACATGGCCGGTTTCGATGGGCCACAGGGTTTCTTCGGTCAGCACACTGACGTTTGGCTGGTTTGCAGGCCACGGCATCACGCCTTGCGGCCCCGGCATCAACGCAATCACGCGCCGCGCGTCTTTTAGATAGGGGCGCAACAAAGGTGCGGCGAATCCGTATCCGACAACCGTCTGCCCCTTGGCTTCGGGCCACAGCCCCAACATCCGTTCACGCAACGATTTTTGCGCCGCACGCCCCAGCGCACTGCGATAGTAAAAATTCCTGAGGTCTTGCACGTCAAGGTGCATTGCGAACCGGTTCCCTATCCGTCAGTCTGACACTATTGTAACAAGCATAAGGCAAATGGCCATGCCCTTGAACATCGTCACGATCCCCTGCCTGTCGGACAACTACGCGTTCCTATTGCACGATCCGATCAGCAACGAAACGGCTGTCATTGACGTGCCTGATGCAGGTCCAATCAAACAAGCCTTGGATGATCGCGGCTGGCGGCTGACGCAGATTTGGCTGACGCATCACCACTGGGATCACGTTGATGGCCTGCCTGATTTGCTGCGTTCCCATCCGGCCCAAGTGATCGGCGCGCGTGACGATGCCCAACGACTTCCGGTGCTGGATATCAAAGTCGCCGATGATGAAACGTTCGAATTCGCCGGTCACGACGTGCGTGTAATGGATGTCTCGGGCCACACAATCGGGCACATCGCGTTCCATGTGCCTGACGCGCAGGCCGCATTTACCGCCGACAGTCTGATGGCACTTGGCTGCGGGCGCCTATTTGAAGGCACCCCTGCGCAAATGTTCGACAGCATGGCAAAGCTGGCCGCCCTGCCCGACGACACTATTGTCTACTCGGGCCACGAATACACCGCCGCCAATGCAGCGTTTGCGGTCACGATTGATCCCGACAATCCCGATCTGGCGGCGCGCATGGCTGACATCACTGAAAAACGCGCCGACGGTCAGGCGACGGTTCCGTCCTCCCTTGCGCTGGAAAAGGCCACAAACCCGTTTTTGCGCGCTGACAATGCACAGATCAAAGCCGGACTAAATATGTCAGACGCGCCTGACGTTGATGTGTTTACAGAAATCCGTGCGCGCAAAGATCGATTTTAACAGACCAAAACGCACCGCACGCTCTTGAAAAAAACCCGTCAGGGTCCAATTCATACTCAACATCCACACAAACGCCGTCGGTCCTGTGCCCGCAATACGCCCGCACGCAGCCTGAAATTAACCATTTTACGCCCGCTTCACGTTTTTTGTGACCCGATTTGCAAAGAAATCGCTTGAAGCTGGCAAACAATCAACCAAACTCTAACTGTATGAGGCCATGGTAGGCCTTGGGACGCGATATTCTTCCGGCCCAGGACCGACCCCGATCGACAGGAGCACAACGTGCCTTCATTTTCGACCACCCTAGAAAAGGCGATCCACGCCGCGCTCGCGCTGGCCAACGAACGTCACCATGAATTCGCAACGCTGGAACATCTGTTGATGGCGTTGATTGATGAACCTGATGCAAAACACGTCATGCAAGCATGCTCCGTCGATGCAAAAGAGTTGCGCGAAAGCCTGACAGAGTTCATCGAAAACGATTTATCCAACCTCGTCACCGACGTGGATGGATCAGAAGCCGTGCCAACGGCTGCCTTCCAACGCGTCATCCAACGCGCAGCGATCCACGTGCAATCGTCCGGCCGAACCGAAGTGACAGGGGCCAACGTGCTTGTCGCCATCTTTGCCGAACGCGAATCGAACGCGGCGTACTTCCTGCAAGAGCAAGACATGACGCGCTATGACGCCGTTAACTTTATCGCCCACGGTGTCGCAAAAGATCCGGCATTTGGCGAACCCCGTTCCGTTTCTGGCGCGCCTGAAGGCGAAGAAGAAGCGCTCGGCGTTACCGAAGGCGAGAAAAAAGAGACCGCACTTGAGAAATACTGCGTCGATCTGAACGCCAAATCACGTGAGGGCGACATCGACCCGTTGATTGGTCGCGAATCCGAAGTCGAACGCTGCATTCAAGTGTTGTGCCGTCGCCGCAAAAACAACCCGCTGTTGGTGGGTGACCCCGGCGTTGGTAAAACTGCGATCGCCGAAGGGCTGGCACGCAAAATCGTCGCTGGTGAAACGCCGGAGATCTTGGCCAATGCCACTATATACTCGCTCGACATGGGCGCGTTGTTGGCCGGCACCCGCTATCGCGGTGATTTCGAGGAACGGCTGAAGGCAGTCGTGACAGAACTGGAAGAACACGAAGACGCAGTTTTGTTCATCGACGAAATTCACACCGTAATTGGGGCCGGTGCCACGTCTGGTGGCGCAATGGATGCGTCCAACCTGCTGAAACCAGCACTTGCGGGCGGCAAATTGCGCACGATGGGGTCAACCACGTACAAAGAATTCCGCCAGCATTTCGAAAAAGATCGCGCTTTGGCGCGTCGTTTCCAAAAAATCGACGTGAACGAACCATCTGTGGATGATGCCGTGAAAATCTTGCGCGGACTGAAGCCATATTTCGAAGATCATCACTCGGTCAAATATACATCTGACGCGATCAAAGCGTCGGTGGAACTGGCCGCGCGCTATATCAATGACCGCAAACTGCCAGACAGTGCGATTGATGTGATCGACGAAGCTGGTGCAGCCCAACATTTGGTGATTGCCGCCAAACGTCGCAAAACCATTGGCCAAAAAGAGATCGAGGCAGTTGTTGCCAAGATCGCGCGCATCCCGCCAAAAAGCGTGTCTAAAGACGACGCCACCGTGCTCAAAGATCTGGAGGCTTCGCTAAAACGCGTGGTCTTTGGTCAGGACAAAGCAATCGAGGCGCTTTCTAGCGCAATCAAGCTGGCACGTGCCGGCCTGCGCGAACCTGAAAAACCCATTGGGAACTACCTGTTCACAGGCCCAACAGGCGTCGGCAAAACCGAAGTTGCCAAGCAGTTGGCAGATACTTTGGGCGTCGAACTTCTGCGCTTTGACATGTCGGAATACATGGAAAAACACGCCGTTTCGCGTCTGATCGGGGCCCCTCCCGGTTATGTCGGCTTTGATCAAGGCGGCATGCTGACGGACGGCGTCGACCAGCACCCACACTGTGTGTTGTTGTTGGATGAAATGGAAAAGGCGCACCCTGACGTCTACAACATTCTGTTGCAGGTCATGGATCACGGCAAACTGACAGATCACAGCGGACGTACTGTCGATTTCCGCAATGTCGTTGTCATCATGACGTCTAACGCGGGCGCTTCGGAACAGGCCAAAGAGGCGATCGGCTTTGGCCGTGATCGTCGCACCGGTGAAGATACAGCAGCAGTTGAGCGGACATTCACACCAGAATTCCGCAACCGTCTGGATGCCGTGATCAGCTTTGGCGCGTTGCCAAAAGACGTTATCCTGCGTGTTGTTGAAAAGTTTGTACTACAACTTGAGGCGCAATTGATGGACCGCAATGTTACCATCGAATTGACAAAACCGGCTGCAGAATGGCTGGCCAACAAAGGTTATGATGACAAAATGGGGGCACGCCCACTGGGCCGTGTCATTCAGGAACACATCAAAAAACCATTGGCCGAAGAGCTGCTGTTTGGCAAACTTGTCAAAGGCGGGTTCATCAAAGTTGGCGTAAAAGGCGGCGAGCTGGATCTAAAGATCGACGGTCCAGACAAACCGCGGATTTCCGGTGACAAGCCACCGCTGCTGACGGCCGAATGATCAGGCGGCTACTCGCAGTTATACTTCTTTCTTTCGCCGCAGCTCCCGTTGCGGCGAAAGACATTGTATTAGGCCAACCTATTGACTGTAAACTTGGCCAAGATTGCTACATCCAACAATACGTAGATCATGACCCAAGCAATGGCGCGCATGATTATCGCTGTCAGTCCCTTAGTTATAACAAACACAAAGGCACCGATTTCGCCTTGCGCAGCACGCAACAAATGGCGCGCGGTGTGAATGTTATTGCCGCCGCCTCTGGCACAGTTCGCGGCGTACGCGATGGCGTCGCAGACCGTCTGTACAGCGATGCAAACGCTGAAAATGTCGCGGGCCGTGAATGTGGAAATGGCGTGGTGATCAATCATGGCGACGGCTGGGAAACCCAGTACTGCCACATGAAAAAAGGGTCCATAGCTGTTAAAAAAGGCCAAACTGTCAACGCACAGACAGTGCTGGGTCAAGTTGGCCTTAGCGGACGCACACAGTTCCCGCATGTCCATTTATCTGTGCGCAAAGACGGAAATGTCGTTGACCCCTTTGATCCAGATGGGAAAATTAGTTGCGGCAAACCCGGCACAGAAACCCTTTGGAAAGACGCCCTAGTCTACCAACCTGGTGCGATTCTACACGCTGGCTTTCATGACGGTGTCCCAAAGTTTGCTGATGTAAAAAGTGGTCGTGCATCGATGCAATCTTTGCCAACAAATGCACCCGCAATTGTTGTCTATGGCTATGCCTTTGGCACACGTAAAGGCGATGAAATTCAACTGGTTCTATCTGGTCCAGACGGTGTCATGGTCGATCAAAAGGTCAAAATCGAAAAGCAACAGGCGCAAATGTTTCGCGCAGCCGGCAAACGTCTAAAATCAGCGGCATGGCCAACGGGTACTTATTCAGGATCAGCCGCGCTATTGCGCAACGGCCGTGTCATCAGCGTCGAAAAAACACAAATCCAAATCCGTTAATCGGCAGGTCTACTTCTCAGTAAACTTCAGCTCGATCCGGCGATTTTGCGCACGCGCGCCTTCTGTATTGTCCGTGTTCACAGGCTGATATTGGCCAAATCCATTGGCGGCCAATCGATCCGGTGGAATGGCCAGAAAACTCACCATATATTTGACCACAGACAACGCGCGCGCCTGCGACAGCTCCCAGTTGTCGGCAAATTCACCTTGGCCAGACAACGGAATATTATCTGTATGGCCATCAACACGGATCACCCAATTGATTTCGGGCGGAATATCACCTGCGATGGACCGCAAAATGGTAGCGATCTTTGCAATCTCGCCCTCACCGGCACGAGACAGATCAGCACCACCAGGCGGGAATAATACCTCGGACGAGAACACAAATCGGTCGCCCTCGATGCGCACGCCTTCTTGATTGCCCAGAACATCCCGCAGACGTCCAAAGAATTCAGAACGATATTTTTCCAGGTCCTGTGTTTCGGCTTCTAAAGCTTTACGTTTTTCTTCTTCTAGCAAACGATTGCGTCGCTCTTCGGCTGCAACCCGCGCCAATGCATTGTTCAGATTGCTGCCAAGTGACTGTAATTGCACCTCTTTGGCAGCGTCACTTGCGACGGCGCCATCCAGCAAAACCTGCAAACCCCCTAATTGAGCACGCAAAGCGGCGACTTGTTGGTTTAGCAATTCCGTCTGACGTTGCGCGGCAAAACTGGTTTCTTCTTCGTCTGACAGCGCGCCCTGTGCAGCTTGCAACAAGGCCTGGCGTTGCTCTGCCGCGGTTAACAGATCGGTCGCGGTTTGCTCAGCCCGCAATCGGGCAGCAAGCGCTGCGGCCAGTTGGTCACGCACCTCGGTCATGTTTACGTCCGCAGTCCCCAATGTGCCTTCCAACGCCAACTTGGCAGCCAACGCTGTGGCCAATTGCGCACGTAAATCCGTCTCGCTGGCTTGAGCTTGAGAAACTTGGCCTTCCGCATCCGTCCGTGCAGCCTCAGCTTGCAACTGCGCATTCAACGCCGCCGCCAGCCGTGCACGCAGATCTTCGGCATCTGTCGATCCTGCTTCAATTGCACTTTGAGCAGTGTTCAACGCCGTGCGCAGTCCTGCCAAATCAGCCTCGAGCTGCACTTTTTCCGCCGCAAGGTCTGCCGCCGCTTGGCGCGCTTCATCGCGATCCGCAGCAGTCCCCGTCGCACCGGTTTGCAGCGTATCAATCTGCAACAATGCCGCGATCAATTGCGTATCCAAATCCGCTTGTGTTGATCGGGCCGCAGCCAACAACGTCAGTGTATCTTCGGCGTCTTTGCGCTGCGCTTCTAATGCCAGCGTCATCGCCGTCAGTTCTGCATCCGCATTTTCAAGCCGTGCGCGCAACGCCGCCGCCGCCGCAGCCTCTGCCAATTTCGCGGCCTCTTGCGCGCTCAGCGCTTGGGTTGCAGTCGCAAGCTGACCTTCTAATGCAAACGCACGGTCCGCTGCATCTGCGTTTTTTGCCTGCAAATCAGCAATCAACGCATCAAATGCCTCGCGTTGGCTTGCCGCTAATCTGGCCGCTTGCACGCTGGCGTCAACTTCGGTCCGTGCTTGCGCCAATGCCGCATTTAGCGCGTCCTGCTCTGACAAAAGCCGCGTTTGATCACCCTCAAGCTGGGTAACTGCGGCCAAGGCCCCGTCACGCTGGCTTAGCAATGCTGCAACTTGCGCTTCAAAACTGGTCAACTGCGTGTTCGCTGCCGCCAAGTCCGCCTCGCCGGCATCCCGCTGCGCGGTCAAGTTCACGATCATCGCCGCTTGGGCCGCGACCTGATCTTGGGCGGTGTTCAACGTCGCGTTCAAATTTGAAAGGCGTGCATCCAATTGATTGCCGCGTCGTTCCTCAAGGCCAAGCGCTTGGGCCAACGCAGACACTTCGCCTGCCAGGGTGTTCAGTTCGGTTTCCTGACCGGAAATCGTTTCACGCAAGACAAATTGAACAACCATAAAGATGGTCAAAACGAACATCAGCACCAGTAATAAACCGGTCATTGCATCGACAAAACCGGGCCAAATTGACGCTTGGAACCGCGCGCCTGTGCGTCGCGACAGCGCCATGGCTATTCCTCACTCTGTTGGTTTTTGCCCTTAGCCATGCGGCGCACCTGCCCGCGTGGCTGCGATAACGCCTGTGCGAGGGCCGAAATATCTGTGCGCAATTCCGCCATGCTTTCCTGACGACCCGCCGAAATTTCTTCGAGAATGCGCAGCATTTGCACATCGATAGACCGCAAACGCATCCGGCTTTCCGCGTCAATTCCTTCGCCACCCGCGCTGGAGTGCGATTCCAGATGCGCGATCAGACGTTCCTGACCTGCTGCCACCCGTTCAAGCGCGGAATTTTCGGCATCCCCGTGCTGCATCTGATGCGTCATACGATCAACAGATTCCGCCAGCTGCCCCAACCGATCATCCACCATCGAACGGCTGATGTCGGATTGCACAAACATCTGCTGTAAGGCTTCCATTTGCTCGGCCATGTGATCCAAAACACCGGTCATTGCCGCCTGATCTGTCCCGCTGTCATCGCCTGATGAAAAACCAACGCGGGTAATCGAGCTGAGCCATTCCTCTAACTCACGATAAAACCGGTTTTGACCGTGGCCTGCGAACAGTTCCAAAATGCCAACAACCAACGATCCCGCCAAACCCAACAGCGACGATGCAAACGCAACGCCCATCCCGCTTAACTGTGATTCAAGGCCGGTCATCAAACGGCCAAACACCTCGACGCCCTGCTCGCCTTCTTGCGGCGCTAGGCTGCGGATTGTGTCGACAAGGGCGGGAACAGTTGTCGCCAACCCATAAAACGTGCCCAAAAGTCCAAGAAAAATCAGAGTGTTAACGATGTATCGCGTGATTTCGCGGACTTCATCGATACGCGTTGCGACAGAATCCAAAATCGATCTGGTCGATGTCGTGTTCACCTGCATCCGCGCCCCTCGCGTGCGCAACAACGACGCAAGCGGGGCCAATAATTGCGGGGCTTTGGAATTCACCTCAGAGGTGTCATCGACAAATCGTTCGATCCAATGGACCGACACAATCATCTGAAATACCTGATAAAAACAGGCGACCACACCGATTAGAAATACAAAAAAGATAAACCCGTTCAGTTGCGGATTGGCTTGGAAAACCGGCAAAACCTGCGGCAACGCCACAAATGCCCCCAAGCTGGTCAAGCAAATGACAAGCAACATCAGCGCGATCTGACGCACTGGGTGGGAAAATTGCGGTCGCGCCTGAATTTCTGGCTGCGCCATGCACCGTACTCCGGGCTATATTTACTGCTCTACTGCGGTAACCTAATCAAAATTATCGCAAAGCGCCAAGGATTTATGCGCTTAACGCTCGGACCCGTTCAGTCAGCCATTCAAGGTCAGGATCACGTAGGCCGATCTGCATCAAATGATCTGCAGTATTATACAAATATTCAGTGTTAGGACCACGCCCACCAACCGCATGCGCGATAATTTGCGCCTGTTGTTCCAGCGTTTCATGGCAATATTGCTCGTGTGATTCATCAATTACGTAGGTCACGGCCTGGACCAATCGCCCATCCGCCAACTGTACATCCAACATTTTTTCCAAATAGGCAGACGACACCAATTCACGCTCGCGCAGATAGGCCAAAGTATCGGCCTCTTTTCCCGCGGCAACGGCCAATGCAACCCCCACACATTTTGAATCTGCGGCAGCATCTAGGGCCAAAACCAGCCCCGGTTCAGCGTCGGTTCCACGATGATGGATCGACCGCATGCAGAATGACCGCGCGTAACCAAACAGCGTGCCGATCTGTTGTTCGGCGACCTCAAAACCGGGGTTCCACAAAAGGCTGCCATATCCGAATACCCACATTGTCATCGCGCTGGTCCTTTGTTTGCTGCCTCGGTAAAACCTATTCAAACGCAAAGCGAAAGGGCTGTTCATGCGCCGATTGATCTGGATCTTGCTGATTCTCAGTATTTTGTGGTGTGCGTGGTGGGCTGTGTTTGGATTTGGGTTAAAAACCGGCCTAGAAACATGGTTCAAAGATCGTCGCGACGCTGGGTGGCAGGCAGAATATTCCACGCTTGAATTGCACGGCTTCCCAACCCGCGTGCGTACCAATTTCACTGCGATTGAATTGGCTGATCCGTTGGCGGGTCTGGCGATTTCATTGCCGACGCTAGGGATTAGCGCGCCGACGTATTGGCCCGGCGACGTCACAGTTGATCTGCCAAACATCCCGATCCAAATTTCGACGCCGCAGCAAAAATCCGAAGTCACCGTACAAAACGGCAAGGCAGATTTACGATTACACCCCGGCACAGCCCTCGAACTAGAACAGCTGTCGTTAACCACGGATGTTTGGCTGGCGTCATCGCAAATTGGCGCACTTTATGGTGCAGATGGCCTGACCCTATCGATGATCCAAAGCGATGATGATCCCAACCGCTACAGTTTTGTGGCCCGCGCGAAAGGGTTCAAACCTGGCGATATTCCGCGTGCAAAACTACGCGTACCGCAATCGTGGCCGCTGACATTTGAAACGCTGGAACTGGATGGAAGCATCACATTTTCGCGCCCGTGGGATTTAGACGCCATCGAAAAAAATCGCCCACAACCTCGCAAAATCCAGCTTAAACTGGCCGAAGCCGCGTGGTCGGATCTGCGCGTGTTCTTTGCCGCTGATTTGCTTGTCGATGATCAAGGTGTCCCCTCCGGAACCGTAAACATTCAGGCGGAAAACTGGCAGACAATCCTTGATCTAGCCCAAGATGCAGAACTGATTAACCCTACAATTCGTCGTCAGGCGGAACAGGCTCTTAGCCAGTTGGCGCGGTTTTCAGGCGACCCGAATGCGCTGGATGTGCAATTGAATTTTCGGGCTGGTTTCATGGCAGTCGGGATCATTCCCATCGGCCCTGCGCCGCGGCTGATCCTGCGCTAGAACGCCACGGCACCCACCAAAATGTCGTATGCGCATTGGCGCATTCCGCCGGATCACACCGACTTATCGGCAATACGAACCGCTGCGGTAACGCGCTGTATCAAAGTGGAAATGATCCTGATGATAACGATCGGCATTGGGGCCAAGGACTGTTCCAAACGGGCCACACGCCGCCTTGTGCGCACGTCGCATGACCTTTCGATCTGATCCGTTCCAGCCTTTTAGCACCGTAATCGTGCGTCCATCGACCAAGGTCAGGCCCGAAATGTCGATCGCCCGTCCCTTGCCGTGCTCTGATATTTTTGCGCCAACTTTGTTGTTCCGTGTGCGGCAGGAATAGTGCGCGGCTATCTTAAGGCCGGCCAATCCGCCGCCTTTTGAACCAACAGCGGGTTTTGCGCCTTTGTTGATCCAACTTTTTAACGCTGTTGCGGTTGTGCAATCCATCACTGATTTCTGGCTTAGCGTGATGCCAGCAACCGACCGTACCCGCACTGCATTTTCGATACCACAGCCCGCGATTTTGCCCGGCACGCGCCCGACAATTTCACCCTGAATATCAGGATCGCCGCAGATCGCGCCGCGCATTCGTTTACGTTTGCGCGCCATCGCTTTTTCCAAAACTCCACCGGGGCGCACGTTTGGACGCAGTGACAAATCCAGCCCTTGCACCACCGCCGCGACGTATTCGATCCGTGCTTGCGGCAAATCAGGGACGGTGATTGTCGCACTGCTTGCCCGCGCGATTGGGCGCAGTGAAAAGTCCGGGCTGGCGAATGCTGCACTGCCAAACACGGCGCTGAAAACGAGGGCAAAACGTATCATTCGCTGCTCGTCGTTTCGCGACCAAAGTTCGGGGCGGCAGTGTCTTGCCCCGCTTCGATAATTCCACGTCGGATGGCACGTGTTCGGGTGAAATAGTCAAATAAATGATCGCCGTCACCCGTTCGAATTGCCCGCTGCAAAGCAAACAGTTCTTCGGTAAAGCGCCCAAGAATTTCCAGTGTCGCGTCTTTATTCGATAAAAACACATCGCGCCACATGGTCGGATCACTGGCTGCGATCCGCGTAAAATCGCGAAAACCGGCTGCAGAATATTTGATCACTTCGCCGCCCGTAACACGGCCCAAATCGTCGGCTACTCCGACCATCGTATAGGCAATCAAGTGCGGCGCGTGGCTGGTTACAGCCAAAACCAGATCGTGGTGATCCGCG
>JBLHSG010000017.1:0-97398 GCA_047626725.1 Ascidiaceihabitans sp. | reverse complement strand
GGTTACATGAACTTGCGGGATCAGGTTTGATACATCACCTTTTTCCTTTAAGGTTTCAATGGCTTCCCCTGCGTTCTTAATCAGATTTGTCAGCGCTTGCGAGATCATAGTCGCATCCAAATCAACCACCAAAGGATGGTCCGGCAGATCCGCTGAAATATCGACATTCGGTTGCCCAAGGCGCTGCAACATCACCGCATCTTGCACCAATGACGTCAGATCATGGCTTTGGCGATCAGGTTCCGGCATCCGCGCAAATTTCGAAAACTCGTCGACGATGCGACGCAGATCGCCGGTCTGGCGAATGATCACATCGGTCATTTGTTCTAGCTGGTCGCTGTCCTCGCCGACCTTCGGGGCGAACTTGCGTTTGATACGTTCCGCGCTTAGCTGGATCGGGGTCAGCGGGTTTTTAATTTCATGCGCAATGCGCTGCGCCACGTCACCCCAGGCGGCCATGCGTTGCGCGCTGACCAGATCGGTAACGTCATCAAAGGCCACAACATAGCCTTCGCGTTTGCCGGCATCATTACGCCGCGTCGCCATGCGCACCAACAGGTTTTCCATCCGACCCTGACGGCTGACTTTGATCTCGCCTTGGGCGACTTCTTGCGGGCCTTTGCGCAGCAGCGCGTATAGCGGACCAAATTCAGGCACAGCGACTGACAATGGCACAGATTGCTGGTCTTCGTGCCAATCCAACAGGCGTTCGGCAGACCGGTTCACAAAGGTCACCTTGCCCGCTGCATCCAACCCGACAACACCGGATGTGACCGACCCCAAAACCGAATCAAACAACCGCCCACGCCGTTCGATTTGGCGTGTGTTGTCCAATAACGTGTCGCGCTGGCCCTTTAATTGCTTGGTCATTTGATTGAAATACCGGCCCAGCATCGCGATTTCATCGTCGCCTTCTTCTTCGCGCACCTGAACCTCTAGATCGCCTGCACCAACCCGTTGTGCCGCGCCGGTTAAACGCCCCACGGGGCCCGACAAACGTTCCGCAAACCACAATCCCAGCCAAATCGCAGCAAGGATTAAAATAACCGCGAAACCCAGATAAATCAGACCAAATTCAAACAGCACCCGCCCACGGTCGCTTTCTAATTGGCGATAAAGGCGCGCGGTTTCTTGCGTTTCATCCAGCAGACTCAGAATTTCGCCATCAACATCGCGGCTGACGTACAAAAAACGGTCCACAGAATTGGCCAGCGGCACCAACGCGCGGAATTCATTGATCGGCCAGTCCTCGATAATCAACCAGCCACTGTCACGCGCAACAGCCAGATTTTGCGCACTGGGAGGTTCGAAATCAAACAAGTATGACCGCACGCCGCGCGCACGGATCGCGCCGGTGCCATCGACCAAATAAGCCTCGCGCAGCCCGCGCTGAATTTGCGACTGCATGTCCCCCAAAATTTCACTGTCACTGGCATTTGGGCTGCCGCGCCGCGCCGCATCAAACCCGGCCGCCAAGGCACGAGCATCTTGAATAAGGTCCGCGCTTTGCTCTGTTTCGTAGGCTTGTGCGGCGGCCACAGAGTTGCTGATCACTTGACTGACACGTTCAGAAAACCAGCCCTCAAGACCGATATTCACCGTCAGCCCTGCAAAAATCGCAACCGTCACCGTGGGAATCAACGCAAGCAGGCCAAACACACCCGTCAGTCGCAAATGCAGCCGCGACCCCGCCGATTTTGCACGCCGCGCTGCGATCAATCGTACGATTTGCGACATGACCAACGCGGCAATTGCGATGACGTAAACCAGATCGGCCAATAGCACCAAACGCAGCGACAGTGCACGTGCGCCCTGATCGAACGGGCCAAGCACCAAGAACGTCGCCAACACCAGCACAGGACCCAAAACCACAAGGCCAAGGGTCGCCACATTCCGCACACGTCTTTGACGACGCAAACGCCCGAGTTTCATCAGCCACCGTGTTTGGCGTGTCCGGGATGCCACCGAACCTCCTACCTGTTGATGCGGTGCACGAAGCACCTAACCGCTATATCGGGTGGTCATGTTCAGAGGTGTTCTCTGATTGCCACGCCTTGTGTGGCCGTTTTACATCAACTTACGGCGGCGTGTCACCTGAATACCTAACTCTGTGATCTTCTTTCTGAGAGTATTTCGGTTCATTCCCAACAAATCGGCGCATTTCGCCTGATTTCCGCCTGTTGCGTCTAATGCAATTTCGATCAGCGGCCCCTCAACTTCGCGCAATATCCTGCCATAAAGCCCCGGAGGCGGCAAAACATTGCCGTGCAAATCGAAATATCGGCGCAAGTGACCGGTGACAGAGGCCCCCAGTTTTTCCGTATCGGACGATCCGACAGCAATTGGGGCCAAGTCAGGCTGACTGCCAAGAATCTGTGCGACCTCTGATCCTGTGATCTCGGTATTGCGACTGGTCAGGCCCAAACGGCGCACGGCGTTTTCAAGCTGACGCACATTTCCGGGCCAACTGTAGGTGCGAAAAATCTCGGCAGCTTCGGCCGACAGCGCAAAAGCGCCGTTGCCTGTTTGCTCGGAGCGCGCCAGAAAATGATCGGCCAGCAGTTCGATATCGTCGACCCGCTCGCGCAAGGCCGGCACCTTTAGCGTCGCGCCACTAAGCCGGTAATACAAATCCTTGCGCACCTCGCCGTTTTCAGTGGCGTGCGACAAATCCGTCTGGCTGGTCGCCATAAACCGTGGTGCATAATCGCCGGGCGTGTCCATCATACGCGCCAAACGCGCTTGCAATTCATCCGGTACATCGGTGATTTCATCGATCAAAAGCGTGCCGCCCTTGACCCGCGCCAAAACCCGCGCCGGCCCTTCGATATCTTGTAAATCAGCCGCGGCAAGCGTGATAAACGGCAACGTGCGCCGGTCCGAGAAATCGTGAATGGCCCGTGCAATCAGCGATTTTCCGGTGCCGCTTTCGCCCCAAATAACGACGGGCAAATCAGTGTTCATCACCCGCGCCACAACACGGTACAGCGATTGCATCACAGCTGTGCGCCCGACCAGTGGCAAATCTTCGGGCCGCTCGGGGGTGTCCGTGGTGCTGGCGCGCGGCGTTTGTTTGCTGTTCAACGCGCGCGCTGTGCGTTTCATCAAATCAGGCAGATCAAACGGCTTGGGCAAATAGTCGTATGCGTTGGCTTCGGCCGCTTGGATCGCCGTCATGATCGTGTTCTGGGCCGAGATCACGATGACCGGCAAACCAGGGCGGTCTGCTGCGATTTTTGGCAGCATTTCCAACCCGTTTCCATCCGGCATCATCACATCCGAAATCACCACGTCACCTTTGCCTTCGCTGATCCAGCGCATCAATGTGGTCAACGACGACGTCGCGTGTACTTTGCAGCCTGCGCGGGTCAATGCTTGGGTCAAAACCGTTCGGATTGTGCGGTCGTCATCTGCGACCAGTACTGTGCCATCCATGATCTATCCTACTCGTTTAATTAACTATTTCGGGGCGCGCGGCAGTGACATTCGAAACACGGTACGCCCGGGAACGGACGAAACTGAAATCCAACCGCCGTGGTCAGACACGATTTTGCTGACTAACGCCAAACCCAGTCCGGTGCCGTTTTCACGCCCCGACACAAAGGGGTCAAAGATGTCGCCTTTGATGTTTTCAGGCAGTCCGGGGCCGTCATCGATCACTTCGATTTGCAGCGGTAATGAATGGCCCGAACCATCTGCGCGACGCAGGCGGAACGAGTGTTCAAAATAGCTATGCAACCGGATTGTGCCACCCTCTGGGCTTGCTGCTTCGGACGCGTTTTTCAACAGGTTCAGCACCACTTGCAACAACTGGTCACTGTCCCCCAACGCCAGCGGCAGCGACGGATCGTAGTCTTCGATGATGCGCATATGAGCGCCAAAACCCAGCCGTGCAGACCGGCGGGCGCGGTCCAGAACGTCATGCACATTCACCGGTTTCATCTCTGGCACTGATAAATTGCCGAACTGTTCGACCTGTTCCAGCAGTTTAACGATCCGCCGGCTTTCCTCGACAATCAAGTCGGTTAATTCCAGATCTTCGGGCGGCAAATTCATGCTGATCAATTGCGCCGCACCCGTGATGCCAGCCAGCGGGTTCTTGATCTCGTGTGCGAGCATTTCAGCCATGCCAATCGCCGATTTTGCCGCTGATTTCACCGAATGGTTCTGGTTGATGTGACCGGCCAATTCGCGTGGCGTGATCATCATAATCATCTGCCCCGGGGCCCCAATTAGCGGCGCAATTTGCAAGGCACATTGCAACGGCGCACGTTGGCCACTGCCCACATCGACATCGTTCACGAACAGCGGCGTGCCATGATTTCGGGCGCGCGAAAACGCTTCTTCGAGAGGGGAATCAATCGCGATTTGATCCCACAACGGCACGCCAATCACGTTCTTGGCAGAGACGTTCAGGAACCCTTCGGCCGCGGAATTGATATCTAAAATACGATCACGTTCATCAATCAAAACCGCAGGCACCGGCAACGAGGCCCAGATTGAGGGATCATTGCTCATGCTGCGACCTCGGATTGGCCCGCTAATATGGCCGCGGGAATAAGGGATGCGGTTTCTGTCGTGCCTTTGCACGTCAAAATACGTCGGCGCAGATCGACAGGCGTATGTGCTGTGTCCATGAACCAGCCCAAATGTTTGCGCGCCACTCGCATCCCCAAATCAGCGCCATAAAACGCAAGCATTGCTTGATAATGTGCGCCCACCAAATCGGCCAGATCCTGACCCGTGGGAACGTCGGGTTTCGGACCGCCAAACAGCGCATGCGCCACTTCGGCGAGCAACCAAGGCCGCCCCTGCGCCCCGCGCCCAATCATAATGCCGTCGCCACCAGACTGCGTCATCGCGCGCTGTGCGGTTTCGATATCGATGATGTCACCATTGGCAATAACCGGAATAGTGACCGCGTGTTTGACCCGTGAAATCGCGCGCCAATCCGCCTGCCCTTTGTAAAACTGACAGCGCGTGCGCCCGTGAATTACGATGCGCTTGATCCCAGCGGCTTCGGCCCGCACAGCAATGTCTGGCGCATTCATCAGCGCATCATCCCAGCCCAATCGCGTCTTTAGCGTGACGGGAATATCGACGGCGTTCACCACGGCCTCTATCAAGGTCAGCGCGTGATCTGGCGTTTTCATCAACGCAGAACCGGAATAACCGTTCACGACTTTTTTCGCGGGGCAGCCCATATTTATGTCGATCACGGCCGCGCCCTGCCCTGCAACCATGCGCGCGGCTTCCGCCATTGATGCAGCTTCGCTTCCGGCCAATTGCACCGCTGTGCCAACCTGACCAAAGCCCAACTCCGCCTTTTCACGACTGCCAGGACGCGCATTTAACATGTCATGGCTGGCGACCATTTCGGACACCACCATGCCCGCCCCAAACGAGGCAACCAAATTGCGAAACGGCAAATCGGTGATTCCAGCCATCGGGGCCAGCATCACGGGTGGTGTTAAATCCAATGGGTCTTTTGAAGTGCTCAAGCGCGGGTTTCCTTCGCAGTTGCTATAGTCGTATCGGCTATTTTTGGCGTTCTCAACGGCTGAGCCTAGGCTGCAAGCCTAAAAAACTACCACCTGCACAAAATTTAGGCAAATCACCTGTGCAATTGCCTTGGCCTCGTCAAATGCCTAAACAGATATTTATGAAATTAGGACTGAAATTATGAGTACGACAGCGGTGATAGTTGCCGCAGGACGTGGGACGCGTGCGCGCAGTGCGGATGCGGATCAACCGGCAAAACAATGGTGCACTGTGGCAGGTGCGCGTGTGATCGATCACACATTGCGCGCGTTTTCGGATCACCCCTTGGTGGATGCTATCGTGTTGGTTTTGCACGCAGATGATGTGGATATCGCGCCTCAGCTAAACGGCATGATCGTCGCAATTGGCGGCAGTGATCGCGCAGCATCAGTACGCGCTGGCATCACCGCTGTGCCCGACACAACGTCGCGCGTTTTGATCCACGACGTCGCACGCCCTTGCGTCAGCGCTGGCGTCATTTCAAACGTCATTGCCGCGTTAGATAACAGCGACGGCGCAGCGCCCGCATTGGCAGTAACAGACGCGCTTTGGACCGGATCAGACGGTTTGGTCAGCGGAACCCAAGACCGCACAGGCCTGTTTCGCGCCCAAACACCCCAAGGTTTTGCGCTGCCCGCGATCAAAGCCGCGCATGACGCGCACGCAGGCGGTGCCGCAGACGACGTCGAAGTCGCGCGCGCATTTGGGATAAACGTCGCAATTGTTGACGGCGATGAAGACAACCTGAAAATCACGCACGCGTCAGATTTTGACCGCGCTGCCCGCATATTAATCGCACAAAAGGACCACGCAGATGGACGTTAGATTAGGCAACGGATTCGATGTGCACGCCTTTGGCCCCGGCGATCACGTGACCCTGTGTGGCGTTGAAATTCCACACAGTCATGGTTTGGTCGGGCACTCGGATGCAGACGTCGCGATGCACACCGTGACAGATGCGATTTATGGCGCACTGGCGATGGGCGATATTGGTCAGCATTTTCCGCCGTCAGACCCGCAATGGAAAGGTGCAGAAAGCCACATTTTCCTGACCCACTCCGTGAATATGGCGCGCGATCAAGGGTTTAGTATCTCGAATATCGATTGCACGCTAATCTGCGAATTTCCGAAAATCGGGCCACACAGCGCTGCAATGCGCACAGAAATGGCGCGTATAATGGCGTTGGATGTCGGGCGCATATCAGTCAAAGCAACGACGTCCGAGCGCCTAGGATTTACCGGTCGCGGCGAAGGTATCGCCTGCATTGCCACCTGCGCCTTGGTGAAATCATGATGGTTGCGCGCATGATCGCGACGCTGCTGGGTGTCGGATATATTCGCCCTGCACCCGGGACTTGGGGATCGTTTGTGGCATTGCCGTGGGCGTGGTTGGTGCATGTTCTGGGCGGCTTTCCACTGCTGTTGATTGGTATTGTTGCCGCGTTCCTAAAAGGCTGGTGGGCGACGGCGCAAATGACCCGTGGATCAACGGATCACGACCCCTCGGAAATCGTTATCGACGAGCTGGTTGGCCAATGGATCGCGCTGCTGCCGCTGTCGTTTTTTGCATGGTCCCATGACATTTCGATCCTTGCGATGTGGCCCGGGTGGATCGCCGCATTTGTCCTGTTCCGCCTGTTCGACATCTGGAAACCATGGTTGGTTGGCTGGGCAGATCGGCGCGGCGACGCGTTGGGTGTGATGTTGGATGATGTCATCGCTGGCGTCTTTGCCGCAATTGGCGTTTTGGTTCTGGCCGCCCTTGCACACGGAGTATTTTGACGTGAGGATCGCCCCACAAATACTTGATAAAGCGTATAAATCAAATACACTGATCGTTACTGCGGAAAGCTGTACAGGCGGTATGGTTGCGGCGGCATTGACCGAAATCCCTGGATCATCACGGGCTGTGGATCGTGGCTTTGTGACCTATTCAAACGCGGCGAAAACCCAAATGCTCGGGGTTGATCCCGCTGTGATTGTGGCTGACGGTGCGGTGTCTGAAACTGTGGCGCAGGCCATGGCTGACGGTGCGCTAGCCCATTCGCAAGCTGGCATTGCCGTGTCGATCACAGGCATTGCGGGCCCCGGCGGGTCAGATCACAAGCCCGAAGGGCGCGTGTGCTTTGGCCTTGCCCAAACTGGCCAGCCAACACATTTTGAAACCATCGAATTTGGCGCTTTGGGTCGTGAAAATGTGCGGATTGCGGCACGCGATCATGCGCTGCAGTTGCTGCTGAAACACCTGCCCTAGCACACCATCATCAGATTCCGATCTGTTCAAAATGTGTGCAAACGGGCTATTTTAACGCACAAACTTTAATCACTTACATAATCGCCCTAAAAATCAGCATCTTTTGAGGCTGTTGCTACTTTTATCCGCACTCAGACACCCTATGCATCCGGAAAACCGCGCTTTCACGAACGGAGAACCAGATGAACGCAGCTGACACAGCATGGATTATGGTGGCCACCACATTGGTGCTGCTGATGACCCTCCCCGGCCTTGCCCTATTTTACGGCGGACTTGTACGATCGCGCAACGTGCTCAGCGTGTTTATGCATTGCTACGCCGTCGCCTGTTTGATGAGCGTCCTTTGGTTCTTTTTTGGGTACACAATCGCATTCGGGTCCGGCACGTCGGGGTTTTGGGGCGGTTTTGACAAGCTAATGTTGATCGGCGTTGACGCGTCATCCTTGTCTGGCACCCTGCCCGAGGTTCTGTTTTTCGCGTTCCAAATGACATTCGCAATCATCACGCCGGCGCTGATCGTGGGCGCCTATGTCGAACGCATGACATTCGGATTTGTGCTGACTTTTTCGGGCGCATGGATGTTGTTGTGCTACGCGCCTGTGGTCCACTGGGTCTGGGGCGGTGGATTTTTGGCTGACGGCGGTATCTTTGGCGACACCGGCGTGCGTGATTTTGCGGGCGGCATTGTGGTGCACGAAACCGCAGGCATCGCGGCATTGGTTTTGGCCGTATTCTTGGGGGCGCGCAAAAACCAAAACACACCGCCACACAACCCTGGCATGGTGATGATGGGCGCTGCGTTCTTGTGGATCGGCTGGTTCGGATTTAATGGCGGGTCACAATTGGCCGCAGACGGGGGCGCTGCGATGGCAATCACGGTCACGCATATTTCGGCCGCCACCGCATCCCTGACGTGGGCGTTGTGGGAAAAGATTAAGTTTGGCAAAGCATCGCTTGTTGGTATCGTGACCGGCACAATCGCAGGTCTTGCGTCGATCACACCAGCGTCCGGTTTTGTCGGTCCAGTTGAGGCCCTGATCATCGGCGCAATCGCCGGCATCGGGTGCCAAGAAGCCGTCGTGCTGATCCGCAACAAATGCAAAATCGACGATACGCTCGATGTGTTTGCGGTACACGGCGTTGGCGGAATTTTTGGCACAATTATGATCGCCGTCTTTGGCGCGGGCACGTGGCTGGCACAACTGGGATCACTGGCGATTGTCGGTGTATACACGGTTGTGGTCACGGTGGTTTTGGTTCTGCTGATCCGTGTTTTCATCCCAATGCGTGTTGATGAAGAAACCGAAGTTAACGGTTTGGATCTGGCAGCGCACGGCGAACGCGCCTACGACATGAACAGCTAAGTTATTATAAACGAAACGAAAATCGGGCCTCTTTTTGGGGCCCGTTTTTATATGTGGTTCAGCGCGTCGGTGAATGCGGTCAGGTCAAAATCACCTTTGATCGCGGACCATAGCGTTTGCGCATGATCCCCCCCAATCAGCGCGGCAGCCTTTGCGCGCACGCGTTTTTCACGCATGTGTAACGGGGCTATGGTCGCCAAATCATGGGTCGCGCTGTGCGTCGCACCACCACTGTTAATCGTAACATCAGCCTGCGTATCGCAAAGCGTCGGATCACCAATCACCGTCACGTTGTCACGCAGGGCAACAACTGCGTCTGACAAAATCACTTCGGGTTCAAACGCGATATCCGTGTCCATCGCGCGGCCCATCAACGCAAGTGCGGCAGTTAGCGACAGGCTGAATTTGGCCTCTAGCCGGGTTTGCGGGGCAGCAATTGCACAGACATCCAACCAGCGCGGATGCACCTTGATCTGGATCCGATCGACATCATCAATCGCCACATTGTCGGCCAGTGACAGCACCGCTTCGATACTGGCGTGTGTGCCGTGACAACAGGCGTGATACTTGTGACTGACCGCAGGAAACAACAGGTCTGGCGCATCAAACGCCGCTAAATCCGCGATCCCGTGATGGGTTGCACCGTAGCCAAATGGACCCTCTAGCGCGTCTTGAGCCCCCTCTAGACCACAGATCGTTGCATGCACAGCTTCGACTGCGGAGGCGGCGGCCATGCCTGCGTGATAGGGTTTGCCCATTGTGCCAAATTGCAGTTTCAACCCAGCTGCGCGCGTCGTGGCCAGCCCGATTGCACTGCAGGCTTGATCCGTTGGCAGGCCAAAAATCGCGGCGCCTGCAACGGCGGCACCAATCGTACCTGATGTGGCCGTTTGGTGAAATCCAACCTCGTAATGTGCGCGGCCAAGCCACAGGCCAACACGCACCGATGCCTCTGCCCCGATCAGGGCGGCGCGCAAAAACAGATCACCATCAGATTTGCCCTGATGTTCGGCCATCGCCAAAGCCGCAGACACAATCACCGCACTGGGGTGCCCGATGTGGGCAAAATGTGTGTCGTCAAAATCCATCGCGTGGGCCGCTGTGCCATTGACCATCGCGGCCCCGCGCATCGGTAATTTGGTCGAATGACCGATGGCTGTTGCGGCAGGCGTGCCAGCGTTTTCACCTTCTACCCGACGCACTGCTTGGGCGACCGGTTCTGCCCTGACCGCAATCGCACAGGCTGCCCAATCAAGGATCGACAGGCGCATGACATGCAGCGCGTCGTTCGTGATATTGGGGCTAAAAACGTCCGCAGACATCTGCGCCAGAATGCGTGTGACTGTCATGATCCACCTCTTGTTCCCAGAAAGGTGACACAGTCGGCGTCAGGAATAAAGGTCATCCGCGCGGCGTTCAAATGCGCGCACAATACGCTGCATCGCCTCGTTAAACACAACACCGATGATGCCGCGCAAAATCGCGTTCTTGAATTCGAAATCCACGAAAAAAGTGACGTTGCAGCCGCCTGTCGTGTCTTCAAAGGCCCAGTTGGATTTCATATATTTGAACGGGCCGTCCAGATATTCAGTGTCGATTTTCCGCGCCTCGGGCCACAACACCACGCGACTGCCAAACCGTTCGCGAAACACTTTGAATGAAATCACCAAATCGGCGAGCATCTCGACCGATTCACCATTTTTCACTGTCGATCTGATCCGCGCAGCCGAACACCACGGCAAAAATTCCGGATACAATGCCACATCTGCCACCAGATCATACATCTGCTGGGCACTGTAGGGCAGGAATTTGGTCTCTGAATGTGTTGGCATCACGTTTGGCTGTAGCGGCGGTTTCGCGAGGTGTGTTACGAAACAGTCATGAATTCAAGGGGCCTTTCATGACACAGCGACCATATGTCATCGATCAGATGATATCAGCCAAATCAATTGCCGCGCGGATCGAAGAGCTGTGCACCGATATTCACGCGGAATTTAGCGGCACAGACAAGCTGGTAGTTGTGGGTCTTTTGCGCGGATCATTTGTGTTTATCGCCGATTTGGTGCGCGAGCTGGATTTGCCGATCGAGGTCGATTTTCTAGAAGCGTCCAGCTATGGCGACGGCATGGAAAGCAGCCGAGAAGTTCGTATTCTCAAAGACTTACGCGGCGCAATTGAAGGGCGCGATGTGTTGGTTGTAGAGGATATCGTCGACACCGGTCATACGCTAAATCACGTCACCAAACTGCTGCAAACCCGCAATCCTGCGCGTCTGAAATCCATCGCATTGCTGGATAAACCCAGCCGACGCGAAGTCGATTTTCGCGCCGACTATATTGGTTTTGAAATTCCAGATGAATTTGTCGTGGGGTATGGAATCGATTTTGCACAACGCAATCGCAACCTGCCGCATATCGGCAAGGTGCGCTTTACTTAGGGTGCCGATCAGGCGGTTTCTGCCCCGCCTGATGTAAGTTTAGCCAAATTTGGCCTGCCGCGCGCTGCGCAGACGGGCAAAATCATCGCCCGCGTGATAGCTGGAGCGCGTCAAAGGCGTCGCCGAAACCATCAAGAATCCTTTGCCATACGCGGCTTTTTCATAGGCTGCGAATTCATCAGGATGCACAAACCTGTCCACCGCGTGGTGTTTTGGCGTTGGTTGCAAATATTGCCCGATTGTCAAAAAATCGATGTCAGCGGCGCGCATGTCTTCCATCACCTGCAGGACAGATTGGCGATCTTCGCCCAAGCCAACCATGATGCCCGATTTGGTGAACATCGTCGGATCCATTTCCTTGACCCGTTGCAACAGGCGCAAAGAATGGAAATAACGGGCACCTGGGCGGACTTCGGGATACAGGCCCGGCACGGTTTCAAGGTTGTGGTTGAACACATCAGGGCGCGCTTCGACCACCAGTTCCAGAACTTCGGGCTTACACCGAATGAAATCGGGCGTCAGAATTTCGATTGTCGTGTCGGGGGATCGATGCCGGATCGCGCGAATTGTCTGGGCAAAGTGATCGGCCCCGCCGTCTTCAATATCATCGCGGTCCACAGACGTAATCACGACGTGTTTCAGACCCAGCTTTTCGACGGCATGAGCCACACGGCCTGGTTCAAACGCATCCAAATCTTCTGGCGGTTTGCCGGTCGCGATGTTGCAAAACGTACAAGCGCGCGTGCACACTTCGCCCATAATCATCATGGTTGCGTGGCCTTGCGACCAGCATTCGCCGACGTTCGGGCAGCCTGCTTCTTCGCACACTGTGACCAGTTTGTTGTCGCGCATGATTTTGGCGGTTTTGGCGTAACCTTCGCCACCGGGGGCTTTGACCCTGATCCAGCTTGGCTTTTTGGGCTGTGGATTATCAGGGCGACGCGCCTTTTCAGGGTGGCGCTGTTCTGGAATTTTGAGATCACGCATAAGGCTGCCCTTTGTGATAAAAATCATCTTTTCCATGATCTATCACAGATCGCGCTAAAGAAAAGGTAAGCTGCGCGCATATCCGACGTGCGGTGCGCGCAACTTGTCCTGAGCCCTTAGCCGATCATGCCGCCGCCGGGGCCTGTGGTTTCTTCGTAATGGCGTTGCAGGCGGGTTAATGCGATGCGCAACACGATCTTGCCCGAGCGCGCCGACCAGCCCAGACGTTTTTCTGCGGTTTCCAATCCTTCAAGGAAACAACAGCAGCGCAAAACCACGTCAGACAGGCCCGGCCCCAAATCGGCCATGGCGTCTGCCACACGTTTGCGCGCCCCCGACGGGCCATCGCCGACCCCGCTGTCACCGACAAAACCACCGCGCCCGCCACCCGTTAGGAACCGGTCCCAGTTTTGGGCAACCCGAGGGCCCATTTGCGCCAATTCGAAATCTTCGCGCAGACGTTCGCCCACACGCACCTGTTCATCACATAGGAATGCAGATCCGTCTTTGTCACGACGACGGGCTAATGCAGTTAATGGCGATTCACCCAAATTGTAGCGCATCCGTTTTGGACGGCCGGTTTCGGTGTCTGGCAGGACCTTTTCGCCCCACGTGCGTTGAGAGTCCGAAAACTCGCCCGCATCCTCCGTTGCGCCACCGGATTTTTGATGACGCGCCAGCATTTCATTCAATGCCACACGCCCCGCCGCCGTGATCTGATAGCGGGTAATGCGCCCCGTGCTGGACGCAGAAATCCAGTTTTTCAACGCCATCGCTTGGGCCACAGCGCAATCAACAACAGCCGTGCGCGTCGTCGCACCGTGCGCATCGTCACGCACAACCACGGCTTTTTCCATATCCGTCGCCACCGCCAAAACCGCGCCCTTTTCACACAAGCGGCGCAAAATTCGCATCGCATCACGGGTCAAGGATGCTTCATCCGGGGTCATTTCCAACGTGCTTTGATCGTGTCGCATATCCATGTCTCTTTCTGATTGGCAGACCATGTTAGGCTGCGGTTTGCCTGAATGTTGCGTCCCTAAGGTACGCAAGGCGGCATCAATCAATGGATCGTCACGACGCGTCTCCACACGCCTGATCTGGCGCAATACAGTAGACGCATGGCACCCCATCATACGGGCGAGCGCACGAATGGGCGTGCCCGTTTCGGTGTGCGCTAAATACAGTTTGGCGCCAGCTGGCACCCAATCAGGAAAATGCGCCAAAACTGGTGCACTCAAACTTGCCTCCGACATATCTTCACCTTTTCCTACGTCCGTCCCAAGGGATGTGTTTTCCACATTTTATCCCCAAACTTATCCACACAACCTATGGGTGCGCTGGTTACTCATTCGTTAAAATCCATCGATATGAGCATCATTGTTTCCAAATCGTAAACAGTGATGAAGGTGGCGAACGCCGCATCGCAAATCGGCGCAACACCCGTATCGGTTGTGCGATTGTGATCCCAGACGCTGACAGGAAAATTGATTTGTCGGGGATAAAAAGGGATACCAAGATGCAAGATATCATTAGCATGCTGCACACGCTGAAACGCCCACGTTTGTTGATGCGGGCGGCCAAAATCGGCGCTCGGGACTACCGTAGAACAGTGCATTTGCCACGCCTTTTGGGCTATGGGCATTTGCCGCGTAACGGGCCTGCTTTGATGAAGTTGATCGAAATCGAAGGCGAACTGAACACCCAGCGAAAAGCCGAGGAATCAGCCTATAGTCTGATGCGTCACATCGATGTCATGATCGCGATCGTGGGTGAAGCGCATATTCTGCGCACCACCCAGATTTCGCCAGCGGAATTGTCAAATCATGACCAAGACTGATTACATAAACGAATCAGGTTCCGCAGCTTTTTTCGTCGCAATATAGTCGCGCAGCCCTTCGGCAATACCGGGGTCTAGGGCGGGTTGCTGGTAATCGTTCAGCATTTTCTTAACCCGCTCGGATGCCAAGGTTTGCGTGTCGCGTGCGCCTTCGTCTTCCCATGTTTCGAAGGGTTTGTAATCAAGCAGATCAGATTTCCAGAACGCCTTTTTAAAGTTGTTCTGGGTGTGATCGCAGCCCAGATAATGCCCGCCTGGTCCGACTTCGCGGATTGCATCCATGGCTTGCGCGTTTTCGTCCATTTCGACGCCACGTGCGATATGATGCAGGGTGCCAAGTTGGTCGGCGTCCATCACGAATTTCTCGAAACTGCTGACCAGACCGCCCTCAAGCCACCCACAGGAGTGCAACATAAAGTTAACACCTGCGAGCAGACCCATGTTCAGGCTGTTGGCCGTTTCATACGCCGCTTGGGCGTCTGGCAATTTCGATCCGGTAAATGCACCAGAGGACCGATACGGCAGACCCATGCGACGGGCCAACTGCCCGACCCCATAGGTAATGTGCGCGGCCTCTGGTGTGCCAAATGTCGGCGCGCCCGAATTCATATCAATCGACGTCACAAACGCGCCCATAATCACCGGTGCGCCAGCCTTGCACAGCTGGCTATAGGCAATACCGGCCAAGGCTTCGGCCATAACTTGGGTCAAGGTCCCGGCCACAGACACAGGTGCCATGGCCCCGCCAACAATAAACGGCGAGATAATGCAGGCCTGATTGTTCTGCGCGTACACTTCTAATGCACCCATCATCACATCATCAAACGTCATCGGCGAGTTGATGTTGATGAGCGAGGTCATCACGGTGTTTTCCTGAACGAATCTCTCGCCAAACAGAATGCCACACATATCAACACTGTCTTGGGCGCGGCTCGGTTCTGTGACCGATCCCATAAACGGCTTGTCCGACAGGGTCATGTGCGCGTGCAACATATCCAAGTGACGTTTGTTTACGGGCACATCTGTAGGTTCGCACACTGTACCGCCGGAATGGTGCAGCCACTTTGACATATAGCCAAGTTTCACGAATTTCTGGAAATCATCGATTGTTGCGTAGCGACGGCCACCTTCTAGGTCGCGCACAAATGGAGGGCCATAAACCGGCGCCAGCACCATATTGCGCCCACCAATCACCACATTGCGATCAGGGTTGCGTGCATGTTGCACAAAACTGGATGGGGCCGTGGCACACAATTGACGTGCCAAACCTTTGGGGATGCGCACGCGTTCGCCATCAACATCAGCGCCTGCTTCGCGCCAACGAGCCAAAGCCGCCGGATTGTCAGGGAAATTAACGCCAACTTCTTCGAGGATCTGTTCCGCGTTAGCTTCGATAATATCCAGTGCTTCTTCGGTCAGAACCTCAAAGTTGGGGATATTGCGTTCGATATACTTTGCCGTATCAAAGGACACCGCAGTACGTTCAGCACGCCGCGCGGCCCCGCCACCACCACGTCCACGTCGTCCAGGAGTTGCTGCTTCAGCCATCGGGAATCCCTCACATATCAAACTTGCTTGGAACGGTGAGTACCCCAGTGCCTTGCCGCGTCATCCCCGTTAAGCGTCTGATGAGGGAAAAAAGCGACATTCCCTTGCGTTGCGGTGATCACAAACGGAAAAATATGTAAACCAGAGGCGTAGTTTGGGCAAACGCGTGTGGTTTTGGCGCGCGAATCCTTGCCAGCCGTGTCGCGCACACTTATTGCATCCCACATGACACAAAATCACGACCGCCTCCTCATCATCGACTTCGGCAGCCAAGTGACGCAATTGATTGCGCGACGCTTACGCGAACTGAATGTCTATTGCGAAATCCACCCCTATCAGAACGTCACGGATGCGTTTTTGGCCGACTTTGCGCCAAAGGCTGTGATCCTGTCGGGGGGGCCTGCATCTGTCATCGACGACGGATCGCCGCGCCCACCAACATCGGTGTTTGACATCGACGTGCCGGTTCTTGGCATTTGTTATGGCCAACAGGTGATGATGGAACTCTTGGGCGGCAAGGTCGAATCCGGTCATGGCACCAAAGAATTCGGGCGCGCCTATGTGACGCCTGCGGACGAAAAACTAGAACTGTTGGACGGCTGGTTCACTGAAAACCGCGAACAAGTCTGGATGAGCCACGGCGATCACGTGTCCAAAATCGCACCGGGTTTCAAAGTGTACGGCACCTCGCCCAACGCGCCCTTTGCCATCACCGCCGACACCGCGCGCAAATTTTACGCCGTTCAGTTCCACCCCGAAGTCCACCACACCCCGAATGGCGCGAAACTATACGAGAATTTCGTGCGCATGGCCGGTTTCAAGGGCGACTGGACAATGGGTGCCTACCGCGAAGAAGCGATTGCGAAAATTCGCGAACAGGTCGGCGATGCCAAAGTTATTTGTGGCCTTTCAGGCGGCGTTGACAGTTCGGTCGCCGCGGTCCTGATCCACGAGGCAATCGGCGATCAGTTGACGTGTGTTTTTGTCGACAACGGCCTGCTGCGCAAAGGCGAAGCAGAAGAAGTCGTGACCATGTTCCGCGACAACTACAACATGCCGTTTATCCACGCGGACGAACGCGAATTGTTCTTGGGTGAACTGGACGGTCAATCCGATCCAGAAACCAAACGCAAGATCATTGGCCGCCTGTTTATTGATGTATTTCAAAAGCATGCAGGCGAAGTTGGCGGCGCGAAGTTCTTGGCTCAAGGCACGCTATACCCTGACGTGATCGAGTCGGTTTCGTTCTCTGGTGGGCCGTCGGTTACGATCAAATCGCACCACAATGTTGGCGGTTTGCCTGAAAAAATGGGCCTGAAACTGGTCGAACCCCTGCGCGAGCTGTTCAAAGACGAAGTACGCGCACTGGGTCGTGAACTGGGTCTGCCAAAAGCATTTATTGGGCGTCATCCGTTCCCTGGTCCGGGTCTTGCGATCCGTTGCCCTGGTGAAATCACCCGTCCAAAGCTGGAAATTCTGCGCGACGCGGATGCGGTTTACATCGATCAAATCCGCAAACACGGGCTGTACGATGAAATCTGGCAAGCGTTCGTGGCAATCCTGCCTGTGCGCACGGTTGGCGTGATGGGCGACGGGCGCACCTATGATTTTGCCTGTGCTTTGCGCGCGGTCACATCGGTTGATGGCATGACGGCGGATTATTATCCGTTCAGCCACGAATTCCTTGGCGAAACCGCCACGCGCATCATCAATGAAGTGCCGGGAATCAATCGCGTGACCTATGACATCACGTCAAAACCGCCCGGAACCATCGAATGGGAGTGATCGCCGCCAAGGCTGGATCACGATGAATCCGGTCTTTAAAGCAGCCTTGTTCATGAGCGGCGCAATCGCGTCATTTTCGGTCATGGCTGTGGCAGGTCGCGAGGTCAGCTTTGCCCTCGATACGTTCGAAATCATGTTGTTTCGCTCCATCGTCGGCGTCTTTATCGTCTGTTCAATCGCGGGCCTGTCCGGATCGTGGCGTCAAATTAACACAGACGCATTTGGCACGCATTTGGTCCGCAATCTGGCGCATTTCACCGGTCAAAACCTGTGGTTTTACGCCGTTACCGTGATCCCGTTGGCGCAGGTGTTTGCGCTCGAATTCACCTCGCCGATCTGGGTGATTTTGTTGGGGCCGTTTTTGTTGGGCGAACGGATCACAGCCGTGCGCGCGCTGGCCGCGATCATGGGATTTGTCGGTATTCTGATCGTCGCGCGCCCCGACATGACAGGCATTAATCCCGGTGTGTTGATGGCTGCCGCATCTGCGATCTTTTTTGCGCTGACAACCGTGTTCACCAAACGCCTGACACGTACACAATCGATCACCTGCATTCTGTTTTACCTGACTGTGTTGCAGCTAATTTTTGGGCTGATCATGGCCGGTTATGACGGCGATATAGCCCTGCCCGATGCGACAACGTTGCCGTGGTTGGTGATGATCGGTTTGTGCGGATTGCTGGCACATTTTTGCATCGCAAGCGCGTTGGCCATTGCGCCCGCAACTGTCGTAATTCCTATTGATTTCATCCGCTTGCCCGTCATCGCAGTGATCGGAATGCTGGTTTACGGCGAAGTTGTCGATATCTGGGTCTTTGTCGGCGCCGTGATCATTTTTGCTGGCAACTACATAAATATCGTCGCTGAAACCCGCCGCACCTAAAGCGCAAGTTTCGGGTGGTTGTCAGATCACCACGCACCTAGTGTCATGTCATGATTGAACAAAAAATACTGTCGACCCGCGCATGGGCGGAAATGTTGCTGCTGGGCTGTATCTGGGGCGCATCGTTCCTGTCGATCCGCATCGCGCTGGATGAAATTTCGCCGCTGACCTCTGTGGCGCACCGCACCTTTTGGGCGATGTTGGTGCTGTGGATCATTGTTGCGTTGTGGCGCCTGCCGATCCCGCGCAGTCCAAAGGTCTGGTTCGCGTTTTTGGTCATGGGATTGCTGAACAATGTGATCCCGTTTTCCCTGATGGCATGGGGGCAACTGCATATCGAAAGCGGCCTGACCTCGATCCTCAATGCATCGACTGCGATCTTTGGCGTTATTGCGGCGGCGATGTTTTTTGCGGATGAACGGGTCACGCTGCGCAAGGCCATTGGTGTCACGCTTGGCTTTTTTGGTGTCGCGACCGCCATCGGGCTTGAGAATTTCCGCAACTTTGATCTGCGCAGCCTTGCGCAATTAGCGGTCATCGGCGGCACAATCAGCTATGCCATTGCCGGTGTTTGGGCGCGCAAAATGCTCAGCGGTCTGCCCCCACAAGTCGCCGCAGCAGGCATGCTGACCGGGTCAACGTTGATCACTGTACCACTTGCATGGGTCATCGATGGGCCAATCAGTCTGGATCTGGAACCGCGCACAATCATGGCGATTGGATATTATGCGATCATCGCAACTGCCGGTGCTTATCTGTTGTATTACCGTGTGTTAGCGATGGCAGGCAGCGGTAATTTGATGCTGGTCACACTGTTGATCACCCCCGTTGCGATCACACTTGGCGCGTTGGTTCTGGACGAATCCCTGAACGCAAATGCCTACGTCGGGTTCGTGTTGTTGGCCTTGGGCATGGTGATTTTGGATGGACGGGTCTGGAACAAGCTGCGCGGCAGATGATTGACCACTTTGCCCCACCTCGTTAGGACATAAAGTCACCTAAACGGCGGAATTTATCGATGCTTTACTCAGACGCAAATGCTTGGCGTGCGGCCCCTCACAAACGGGTCATGGTTTACGGAATGTCCGGCCTTGGCAAAACCCACATGTCAAAGATGTTGCGTGATACGGGCGAATGGTATCACTACACCGTCGATTACCGCATTGGCACCCGCTACATGAGCGAGCCAATCGTTGATTCCTGTATCAAAGAAGCGATGAAAAACCCCTATCTGCGCGACATGTTACGCAGTGATGCCATCTATGTGGCACCAAACGTACACGCCCATGATCTGGCGGCCGTATCGACCTATTTGGGAAAACCGGGCAACCCTGCAAAAGGCGGGCTGGCTTTTGCCGAATACACGCACCGTCAGCAGCAGTTTCGCGATGCAGAAGAACTGGCGCTGCTAGATACCAAGAAATTCGCGACCCGCGGCGAAGCATTGTACGGCTATCCTCATTTCATCTGCGACACAGGCGGTTCAATCTGCGAATGGGTCGAGGCCGATGACGACGCAGATGTATTGATGACTGCACTAAGCAAAACCTGTCTACCTGTCTGGATAAAAGGCGACGATGCGCACACTGCTGAACTGATCCAACGTTTTGACAAAGCCCCAAAACCGATGGCCTATCAGCCTGAATTTCTGGCGCGCGCTTGGGGCGAATATCTAAGCGAAAACAACACCTCAGAGGGCGATGTTGATCCTGATACCTTTATCCGCTGGACCTATGCGCGCGCATTGGCACACCGCCAACCGCGTTATGAATCCATGGCCCGTTGGGGTGTCACGGTCACTGCCGATGAGGTCGCACAGCTTAAATCAGCCGCCGATTTTGATGTGCTGATCGAAACGGCATTAACCAGTATATCCTAACCCTGCGGCAGATGTGATCACGCAAGCGTGCCCACCACTGGAAACCCGCGCACCACACCGCTATCTATCGTGTGACCCATATTTCAGGACGTCCCAATGCCCATCAAAATTCCCTCTGCCCTTCCTGCCTATGACGTGCTCACGCGCGAGGGTGTGTCGGTGATGGACGCGGACACCGCATCGTTGCAAGACATCCGGCCATTGCGCATCGGATTGCTGAATCTGATGCCGAAAAAAATCCAGACTGAAAACCAGTTTGCCCGCCTGATCGGGGCCACACCGCTACAAATCGAACTGACGCTGATCCGTATGTCGGACCACCTCGCCCGCAACACCGCCGCCGAACATATGGAGAGTTTTTACCGTCCGTTTTCAGACATTCGGGACGAAAAGTTTGACGGCCTGATCATCACTGGCGCACCCATCGAACATTTACCGTTTGACGAGGTGAATTATTGGGACGAGCTGCGCGAAATTATGGACTGGACGCAAACCAATGTGCATTCGACATTTGGTGTTTGCTGGGGTGGCATGGCGTTGATCAATCATTTTCATGGTGTTCAAAAACATGATCTGGATGCCAAAGCATTTGGTTGTTTCCGCCATCGAAATTTGGATGCCGCATCGCCATTCTTGCGTGGGTTTTCGGACGATTGTGTGATCCCGGTTAGCCGCTGGACAGAAATGCGTCAGACAGAAATTGATGCGTCTGGCGATCTAAAAACACTGCTTGGCAGTGATCAGGTTGGCCCCTGTCTGGTTCAGGATCTTAAGCATCGCGCGCTGTATATCTTTAACCATTTTGAATACGACAGCGACACATTGAAACAGGAATATGATCGCGATGTGGTCGACGGTACCGCGATCAATGTGCCGGTCAATTACTATCCTAATGACGATCCTGCGCAGGCACCGGTGAACCGCTGGCGCAGTCACGCGCATCTGCTTTATGGCAATTGGATCAATGAGATATACCAGTCGACCCCGTTTGATATGGAGCTTATTGGTGCTTAAAATTATTGCGTTGTGTGTTGTTGTAGCGCTGCTGATCCTGACTGGTCTGACCATGTGGAAAGTCGAACAGCGCCGCGCAGGCGCCGCTAAAAACTATCCGCCAGAAGGTGCGTTTGTTAACATCGATGGCCATTCGGTTCACTATGTAGACATGGGCGCTGGCCCTGATCTGGTGCTGCTGCACGGCGCATCTGGCAACACCCGTGATCTGACGTTTTCACTGGCCGGCAAGCTGGCAAAAAACTACCGCGTCATCATTTTTGATCGCCCGGGCCTTGGGTATACGCCACGCCTTGCGCGCGTCGGTGTGACAATTTCGGATCAGGCTGATTTGCTGTCAAAAGCAGCGCAAAAACTGGGTATGGAAAAACCGATTGTTGCCGGCCAAAGCTTTGGTGGGGCTGTTGCTATGGCATGGGCCGTTAACCATCCTGACCGCATCAGTGCCGTGGTTTCAATGGCCGGTGCCACCTACCCTTGGGAGGGTGAATTGGACGCGTTCAACGCCCGTTTGGCACACCCTGTTTTTGGCCCGATCCTCACCCGTCTTATCGCCGCTTGGGCCAGTGCAGATTATGTCGCAGCCAGCATCGAAAGCATTTTTGGGCCGCAATCGGCACCCGAAGGATACGCCGACTACATCGGTGTTCCGGTTGTGTTAAATCCAAAATCATTGATGGCAAACGCCCAACAGCGCCACGATTTACGCCCGCAATTACAAGCCTTGTACACGCAATATCCCGACCTCGATTTGCCTATCGAAATCGTACACGGCGACGCGGATACAACCGTGGGCGTGCATGTGCATTCGACCCGCATGGTCGACGACATCAAAGGGGCCAATCTGGTGGTGCTGCCCGGCGTCGGTCATATGCCGCAACACGTCAGCCAACCCGAAGTTATGGCCGCAATTGACCGCGCCGCGACACGTGCGGGTTTGCGTTAACCGTCGCCCTACCCCATATTGATGCTAAGAGCAGTCACATAATCCGAAAATAAGGAGCAGCGCCATGACCCTTCCCTTTGACGGCGCAATTAGCGCATTTTTCAAAGACCTCGCGCCCGACGACGTGCGCCGCGCCATTAAACGTGCGGAAAAGGGCGACATCATTAACCCTAATTACCCCCACTCAGAACGTCTTGCGCGCAAGGTTTACGAGCGCCAATTGGCTGCCCTACAGATCGAATTGGTCAAAATGCAAGCCTGGGCAAAAGACACAGGTGCCCGCGTCGCTATCGTATTCGAGGGGCGTGACGCATCAGGCAAAGGTGGCACAATCAAGCGGTTCCGAGAGAATTTAAACCCACGTGGTGCACGTGTTGTGGCCCTGCCAAAACCCACAGAAAAAGAAGCCGGTGAATGGTATTTCCAGCGCTATATCAAACACTTGCCGACAACGGGTGGAATGACATTTTTTGACCGCAGCTGGTACAATCGCGGCGTTGTGGAACATGTATTCGGCTTTTGCAAAACCGATCAACGCGAGGCGTTCTTTAACCAAGTACAAGACGTCGAAAAGATGATCACAGGCGATGGCATTCATCTGTTCAAGTTCTGGCTCAACGTCGGACGCGCCGAACAATTGCGCCGTTTTTTGCAGCGCGAAAGCGACCCTCTAAAGCAATGGAAGTTAAGCTGGATTGACGCCGAAGGTCTAAAGAAATGGGACGCGTATTCCGACGCGATTTCCGAAACGCTAGACCGCTCGCACAGCGCCCACGCACCGTGGACAATCGTGCGATCCGACGACAAACGCCGCGCCCGTCTAAACGCAATTCGCACCGTTTTGCACGGGCTGGATTATTCCAACAAAGACGCCAAAGCGATTGGCAAAATCGACACGGATATTTGTGGCGGACCGGATATTTGGCATGCCTAAACGCGGGTACCATCACGGCAACCTGAAACAGGCTTTGATCAACGCGTCTTTGACCTTGATCGAGACAAAAGGCCCGACTGGATTCACCCTATCAGAGGCGGCGAAAACGGCTGGCGTGACCCCTGCTGCTGTCTATCGCCACTTTGAAGGTCGCGAGGATCTGATCGCAGAGGCTGCGCGCCAAGGCTATGAAATCTTTGCTGATTTAATGGAATTTGCCTATCAATCTGGCCAACCATCAGCGCTAGCCGCGTTCGAGGCCACGGGCCGTGCCTATCTGGCGTTTGCCCGTAAATACCCCGGCCACTATATCGCGATGTTCGAAAGCGGGATTTCGGTAAACCGCACGCCTGATTTGGCGATGGTTGCGAACCGTGCGAACGGGGTTTTGGAAAAGGCAGCGACCGATTTATCAAAGCACATTCCCGAAGACAAACGCCCGCCCGCGTCCATGTTTAGCGCGCATATTTGGGCGCTAAGTCACGGTGTTGTCGAACTGTTTGCACGCAATTCACCCGGTCGCGCATCGCCGTTTCCACCAGAGGATTTGCTGGAAACGGGTATTGGAATTTACCTGCGCGGTTTGGGTTTGGTCGACCCTGATTCCTAGGCTGCGACCTTGGTGTTCAGATTTTGCATGGCTTGCGCCGCGATCTCGAATGATTTGATCCGTGCGGCATGATCGTGGATTTGCCCGGTCAGGATAATCTCGTCCGGTTGATAAGCCGTTATCATTGCTTGTAAATCTGCGCGCACGCTGGCTGGTGATCCCGTAGCTGAGACCTTTAACATCGGCTCAACTGCGCGGCGCATACCCTCACCAATCGTCGCGTCAATATCCGTGACAGGGCGTGGCAGTTTCCCGCGCGTACCCGTGTGCATCCGCGCAAAAGCTTGTTGCATCGAGGTGCGCAGATACGCCCCTTCTTCGTCCGTATCAGCGCCAAAAACGTTTGCGGCCAGCATAAAATACGGCTGTTCCAATTGCGCAGAAGGTTTAAAATCGCGGCGGTAGATATAGCTGGCTTCTTCAAGCGCGGCGGGCGCGAAATGTGATGCAAATGCGTATGGCAAACCGTAGTGCGCCGCCAATTGAGCGCCGTACAATGACGAGCCCAAAATCCAGATCGGCACATGTGATCCTTCGCCCGGCAATGCGCGCACGGATGCGTTTTCCACAGGATCGCCAAGGTATCCCATCAATTCGGCCACATCAGCCTGGAAATTGTCGCTGCCCGCACGTCGTAGCGCCATATAAACGGCTTGATCGCCGCCCGGTGCACGCCCAAGACCCAAGTCGATCCGGTCACCGTATAAGGCTGCAAGTGTGCCAAATTGCTCTGCTATTTGCAGCGGCGCGTGGTTCGGGAGCATGATGCCACCTGCCCCGACGCGCATGGTTTTGGTGTGGCTGGCAACGTGGCCGATCAACACAGATGTCGCCGCTGATGCGATGCCCGGCATGTTGTGATGTTCGGCCATCCAATAGCGATGATAGCCAAGGTTTTCAGCCTTTTGCGCCAGATCGGTGGTGTTGCGCATGGCCTGCGCCACGTCGGACCCGTCAGGCACGGGTGCAAGATCAAGAACGGAATATTTCATGGGCACAAATCCTTTGTCTGTGTCCAAGGTAAGGATCACGTTGCCAAAGTTCCAGCCCAAGACGTTGAGCTAAATTTGCGCGGCATAAAAAAGACAAGGCCGGTGTGGCCTTGCCCTTCGCCGACTGGAAAAAGCGGTTTAACTACCGCCTTTATAATCGGCTTCCATATCTTCGATCTGCTCGGTCTTTTTGTCCCATTTTTTGACCTTGTGCATCTTGTAGGCAAACACAGTGCCAGCCCCGATCGAGATCGTCTCGTTCAGGGTTTTGCCCAAGGACAAGTCCAACTGTAACGACTGACCCGCATAACTGAATTCACCGTTGTGCTGGAAATTCTGATCCAACGCTGTGGCCAATTCGGCCTCAACCACGATCCAGATTTCGGACACAACGCGCGCATCATTGCCCTCGTCAAACATACTGCGGCGTACGGTGTTTGCGTCGTTGTTCAGGCAGCGTTTCAGCGGGTTTTCAGCGATCGAATAATTGATCAGCTGCAAATTCGCGCTTTTGGCCTTGGCGTAATCAAAGGATGCGGCACCTTTTGCGCCCATGCCAAAGAATTTGAGCGAAATACCGGATTCCAAATCGGCCCTTTTGACTTCGTCCCAATCAATCGACAAAGGGCGCCCCTGTTTGATCGGACGATCAGCGAGGTGTGACGCCCGAATTTTGCCTGCGACATCAAGGTAAGCCTTTGGTCCAATCGGATCTTTCTTTTCGCCGTGGCACCCAAGTTCAACCAGATGCGCATTGCCGCGAAAATACTTCATGCCGCCATATTTGAACATGTGGTCCGTAATTTTAATCGTCATATCAATTTTCCTAATGATCAATAGTTGCAGTTATTTAGCCGCCAAAAGCGGTGACTTTAGCCGTAAATTGGCTGATAAAATGTCCGGAAATTCTCTGGACCTATTTGTGATGACATGGGGTCAGGAATTTGAACAGTAAGGGAATCCATACCATCAAGGGTTGCGGATTTGGCCTATGGGCTGTCGTGTCAAACCACGGCACGCAACGAAAAAGGCCGCCCAAAACAAGGCGGCCTTTCTGCAAATTTGAGAGGTAGAAAGCTTAACGCTTGGAGAACTGGAAGCTCTTACGCGCTTTGGCCTTACCGTATTTCTTACGTTCCACAACACGACTGTCGCGTGTCAGGAAGCCGGCTGCTTTCAACGCGCCGCGCAAGGCGGGGTTGTACAGCTGAAGTGCTTTGGAAACGCCGTGCTTTACCGCGCCCGCTTGACCGGACAAACCGCCGCCTTTGACCGTGGCAACCACGTCAAATTCGCCTTCAACACCAGCAATGGTGAATGGCTGTGCCAAGATCATTTGCAGAACGGGGCGTGCAAAATATTCGTTTTGCGGCTTACCGTTTACAGTGACTTTACCGGAACCTGGTT
Organism: Ascidiaceihabitans sp.; assembly: GCA_047626725.1. GTDB lineage: Bacteria > Pseudomonadota > Alphaproteobacteria > Rhodobacterales > Rhodobacteraceae > Ascidiaceihabitans. Next base: position 70,977 of record JBLHSG010000017.1, on the reverse strand, counting down.
TGATCCAAACACGAGCAACCGCATCTTTACGTTTGCCTGTGGCGTAGGAACGACCCAATGCATCGCGCACTGGCTCAGCCGGGGTCATAACAACCTCTGCTACGGCTTCGCCTGCAACGGCTTGCAAGTCTTCGAGTGTGTTGATTTCGTCAGACATGCTCATGCGCTCCGTGTGTTTTTAGGGTTCATGGCAGCAACATCCAGAACGTCTGGATTTTGCGCTTCATGTGGGTGTTCGCCACCCGCATAAACCCGCAAGTTGGTCATGATTTGACGGCTCAGGCGGTTGCCAGGCAACATACGTTTAACAGCCAAAGTCACGATACGCTCTGGGTGTGCACCCTCAAGGATCTGTTCCTTGGTGCGGGATTTGATCCCACCTGGGTGGCCAGTGTGCCAGTAGTGGTGCTCTTGACGTTTGTTACCGGTCAGCTGGATTTTTTCAGCATTGATGATGATAACATTGTCGCCGCAATCCATGTGAGGCGTAAAGGTTGGCTTGTGTTTGCCGCGCAGACGCATGGCTACAATCGATGCCAAACGGCCCAGCACGATGCCTTCAGCATCAATGATGATCCATTTTTTGTCGATATCTGCAGGTGTCGCAGAAAAGGTTTTCATGGCAGGAATATCCTGTTTGGGGTGATGGACATAGCAAATGCGCCATATCCGATAAGTGATGAGCGGTGTATAAAGGACGTGCGCGCATGGTCAAGCGGCACAATCATGTTTTAAACCTACAAAAACAATGACTTGCAAATAAGGTATTATAATACCCCACAAAAATTGCTCGAAATCACCCACCTCGTGGTTCAGATCACATCGCTTGTAATCAGACAGCGCGCCGTTCACCATTAGGCAACGGCAACACTCAGGCGAAACTGGCCCCACATGTTCTCTATTCTGCCCCAAATCCTTGCCACATTGGTGCTATTGATCGGTTCGGCCTGTGTGGGCATCCCTTTGGTTGTCAAACTGGTGCGCGTTCGCGAGGCAAAACACGAGCTCAAGTACGGTTCTGCCGGTTTTTTGCGCGCGATGGCAGGTTGGACGATTATCGCATTCTGGCTGATGACGACGTGGTTTTTGGCCACGATCGTTGGTGATTGGGGTGTGTCTGGCGATCTGGACGGCGCCATTGATCGCGGCTGGCTGCGTTTGCGGATTTTGGTGGAAATTGCCGCTGCACTTGGGGATTCTTAGCACATGAAACCCGTTGATGCCGATCAAGGTGCGCTGCAATGCCCCAGTTGTGGTGGCCAATGCCGTTATTGCCCGCTTTCCCAAGGATTGCGGTGCACCATGTGCGACCAAACCCACAGCTTGGCCACGCCTGACGATCACCTCGCGGCTGCCGAATTTCCCTATGATGTTGATCTGCCGAATGCCGAACCGCCCCTGCCCGAGGTCAAAAACCTGTCAGAAATCCGCGCCCACCGGTGCCTGACCTGCGGCGGCGAAGTTCTGTTTGCGGGCCAAACCCTGTCAGAAAACTGCCCCTACTGCGATGGGTCTGTGGTGCTCAGCACCCAAGACAGCGGCTATGAAACCAAGGCGCTGATCCCGTTCCAGTCAGATCAGAATTTCGCACAGCGCCAAGCAAAAAGCTGGGTGGCCGCGCGGATCGCCGCCCCAAATGATCTGATGAATGTGGTCAGCAAGGCCCGCGTCGCAGGGCTTTATGCCCCATTCTGGACCTTTGACAGTGCCGAAACGGTGAAATACTGGGCAAAATACACGACCGGCAGCGGTAAAAACCGGCGCACGCGCAGCATGTCGGGGCACATGCGGATGACGTTTGACGACGTGCTGATGCCTGCCTCGCATCACGTTACGCCGCTAATCCGTGACGGTATTTTGCATGATTTCCGGCCTTCGGATTTGCGCCCCTACCGTGCGGGATACCTTGCGGGCTTTGCTGCAGAACGCCATCACCAAAGCGTCGATGAAGGGCTGCGTGCCAATGAAGATGACAAATCCCTGCTGATGCGCAACCGGATCAAACGGCACATCAGCAAATCCGGCGTGCACAACATTTCGTATCAGACCAACACGTCTGGCATCCATTATCGTCGCATCCTGCTGCCGGTCTGGATTTTGCACTATAGCTATGGTGGCAAACCGATGAAGGTGGTCGTGTCGGGCATCGACGGGCGCACCTTTGGGGAACGCCCGTTTTCCTGGGCCAAACTGACCGGATATTCTGTGGCGATTTCGGCGCTGGTCATCGGGTTCGGGATCGCGTGGGGCGCTGCTGGTCTGCTTTAGACCCCGATTTGATCGTGCGGATTGTCCAACAACTCGCGCAAGCGGTGAATCGCAGCCTCAAAACTGGCCAGACTGACGCCGGCATTAATCGCAAACCGGATCGCATGGGGCACGCGCGCATCCCGGCAGGCGAATTCCTCGGCTGGACGGATTTGAACGCCTTGCGCCTCTGCCGCCTGACAAAATGCACCAGCACGCCAGCCTTCGGGCAGCTTAAGCCACAAAAACGGCACATCCATCCGCCATTTCAGATCATAACCGCCCAAGATATTCACCGCACTTTCAACGTATGTATTTGTGCCCATGCGCGCCTTTGTGGTCAGCGCATCCAGCTGCGGATGGGTCAACAAACGCGCGGCCAAATCCGTGATCGGTGTCGCCAAACCAAAGAACGAATGTTCGGCCGCACGGCGCAGCCTTGACCCTTTGCCCTCAGGTGCCACAGCAATGCCGATCCGCAAGGCAGGCGTCACGGTTTTCGAAATCGACGCCACATACCAGCCCCGTTCAGGCGCCAGCATCCGGTAAGTCGGCGCGACGGCGGCTCCCATGCGGTAACAATCATCTTCGAGGATTTGCAGATCATGTTTGCGCGCCACAGCCACGATCTGTTCGCGGCGATATTCGGGCGTAAACCCACAGGTCGGATTGTGAACTTCGGGTGATGTGCACAGCACTTGCGCCTCGTAAGACTGGCAGGCGGCCGCCAATGCTTCGGGAATTATACCGTCGTCATCCATCGCCACAGGCACCACATTCACCCGCAACAACTCAGCCGCACGCCGGAACCCCGGATAGGCCAGTTCTTCGACCAGAATTGTCGGTTTGCGGCCCATCAAAACGGCCTGAAGCACGATCAGGATCGCGTTTTGCCCGCCATTGGTCAGCGTTAGATCACCTTCGCGAAAGGCCCCAAGCGGCGCGTTTTTCAGCCATTGCACAGCTGCCTCGCGGGCTTTTTGCGAGGTCTGCCGGCTGGGATAATGCATCACGCCCGAGGGCGGATCATGGGCGATATCAGACAGCAATTGCCGGATCAGCGGGGCCTGCCCGACGCTGGGCAAATGCGGTGAAAACAGATTGACGTTGTAGGTTTGCGCCTCGGCGTTGTGAATGGCGGCGTCGACCTCGATCGGGGCAAACAACGGCGCAAAACTGCGCTTGGGGGCGACAAACGTGCCGCGCCCGACCTCGGCATTCAACATCCCCTCGTCCGTCAGGATCGTGTAGGCGCGCGCAACCGTGCCCGGCGTAATGCCCAAACGCCACGCCAGATCACGCACCGGAGGCAGCTTTGCCCCCTCAAGCAGTTCACCCGTCGCAACCCCGTCGCGAATGGATTGTGCCACGGCTTTGTACTTGGGCCCTTGCACGTGATGGAGGACCGGCTGCCAAATTGTATCCATTACAATGTTTCCATAGATTCTTTGTATCAGTATGCGTACCAATACCCATGACGATACCGTCACATTGTGTCAATACAATATTGGAGAACACCATGACACACGTAGAGCATTCCAACATCGATGCGCTGATTTACTTGCGCGAGAACAAGAGCTTGCCGATTGTATCGGTCTGGGCAGTGGAATTTGCAGTCTATGTGTCGATTTGGACGACGCGCCGCAACACCCGAGCTGCATTAAAACAGCTAACGGACACACAATTGGCGGACGTCGGGCTGACACGCGCGCAGGCTTTAAGCGAGGCTTCGCGTGTGTTCTGGAAGGCATGACATCCCCGTGATGCCGACCAGACCTCTTCCTTGCCGCCAGATGCGTTCTGGCGGCCTTTTTGGTTATTTAGTGGGAATTGCGTAGGTCAAACTGGCACGCGCAACCGGTTTTTCAGAGCCTTCTGAAAACAGCAAAACATCAGAAACCGACAATTGCTTGCCCAACTTTAGCATCCGCCCTTTTGCGATCAAATCAACGTTTGCAGCCGGTTTGCGCATAAAATCAATGCTGCAATTGGTCGTAACCGCTAATGCTTTTGGCCCGATATTGGCCAGCGTCAGCAAATAGGCACAGACGTCAGCCAGCGCAAACATCGACGGCCCCGACACCGTACCACCAGGGCGCAAATGCTGATCGCCAACCAGCAACCGCATCGTGATGTCGTCCGTCGACACCGCATCTACGTGAAAATCTTCGGCCACTTGGTGAAACACACCGCGCATGAATTCCATCAGTTGTGCTTCATTCATCTTTAGCGACATGCTTTTACTCTCCCGATTGTTGTCCTAAAGTTTTGTGGCAAACGCAGTGGAGAGCAAGATGGCAATTTTAGAACGTCGGGGCACGGGCGCTGTCGCGCAACTGATTATGACCGCGCCTGAACGATTAAATGCGCTGTCTGACGAAATGTTGGCGGCCCTGCACAGCACATTGGACGAAATCGCAGTCGACAAAAATGTGCGCGCGGTTGTGGTGTCAGGCAGCGGCAAAGCGTTTTGCGCGGGTCACGATCTGAAACAAATGACCGCCGGGCGCCAAAACGAGGATGGCGGTGCCGCCTATTTCACGGACTTGTTTGACCGCTGCGCCGCAATGATGGCGCGCGTCCAGTCCATGCCGCAGCCGGTAATCGCCCAAGTGCACGGCATTGCAACAGCGGCAGGCTGTCAATTGGTGGCGACCTGCGACATGGCAATTGCAGCATCAGGCACACGGTTTGGCGTCAACGGCGTCAACATCGGCCTGTTCTGTTCCACCCCAATGGTCGCCCTGTCTCGTAATATCGGGCGCAAAAAGGCATTTGAAATGCTAACCACCGGCGCGTTTATCGATGCAGAACGCGCAGAAACGCTGGGCCTGATCAACCGCGTGGTGCCTTTGGATGACCTAGAATCAGAGACATTGGCGCTGGCCCAGACCGTTGCCAGCAAATTGGGCAGTGCGGTCAAAGTTGGCAAAGAGGCGTTTTACGCTCAAATCCAGATGCCGATCGATCAGGCCTACGCCTACACCGGTGATGTGATGGTTCAAAATATGTTGGAAAAAGATACGGAAGAAGGGATTGCGGCATTTTTAGACAAGCGCGATCCGACGTGGGAACAGTAGCATAGCCAAGGTGGCGGGACTCAAGCGACTGAAATTAAAGACGAATACCGGATCGTTCGGATTGTTTCCAAAATTGCATCGCATTCTTTCCAGATTTGGACTATGAAATCGGGCGGCAATAAGGCATAAATAAGTCATCGGGTGAAACGAAGTAACCCAGACGAGATTTTGGGTCGCCGAAAGCAGATGGTCCCTCCAGGTCAGCTCTCACTGATCGACCGTTCCTGCTCCGGCGACCCCAAAACTCTCCTCCCCAAACTCTTAAATAAAACCACCTTGTGCCCATGCGCTGTTGCCTCTGCACCTGCCCTGCCCTAAATCCCCAATATGACAGATATTTTACACATCGTGGGCGGCGGCATGGCCGGGTCCGAAGCTGCATGGCAGGCCGCAAACATGGGCATCACCGTTGTGATCCATGAAATGCGTCCAAAGGTCGAAACATTCGCGCATCAAACTGGCCTTTTGGGCGAAATGGTGTGTTCGAATTCGTTCCGGTCTGATGATGATGAACAAAACGCCGTTGGGTTGCTGCATTGGGAAATGCGTCAGGCCGATGGTTTGATCATGCAAACGGCCGACAAACACCGCCTGCCTGCGGGTGGCGCGCTGGCTGTGGATCGTGATCATTTTGCCCAAGCCGTCACTGACACGTTGATGGCGCATCCGAATATCACTGTCGAATATGGTGAAATCACTGAATTACCCGCAGACGGCCATTGGATTTTTGCAACGGGTCCGCTGACATCGACCACGCTGGGGCAATCGATTGCCGCACACACCGGTGCCGAATCGTTGGCGTTTTTTGACGCAATCGCACCGATCGTCTATTTTGACAGCATCGACATGTCCAAGGCGTGGATGCAATCGCGCTATGACAAAGGCGACACCGAAGAAGAACGCACCGCCTACCTGAATTGCCCGATGGACAAAGACCAATACGAGGCGTTCATCGACGCGTTGATGGCCGCAGACAAAGCCGAATTTCACGAGGGTGAAACCGCAGGCTATTTTGACGGCTGTTTGCCTATCGAAGTGATCGCAGAGCGGGGTCGTGAGTCCTTGCGCTGGGGCCCGATGAAACCGGTTGGCCTGACCAATCCGCACCAGCCAGACATCAAAGCCCACGCCGTCGTGCAGCTGCGTCGCGACAACAAACTGGGCACGCTGTACAATATTGTCGGCTTTCAAACAAAGATGAAGTACGGCGCACAAGTCGATGTTTTCAAAGCAATCCCCGGCCTTGAGAATGCGAACTTTGCCCGTCTTGGCGGCATTCATCGCAACACATTTATGAACGCGCCGACCTTGTTGGACGATCAGATGCGTCTGCGCAGCGCCCCACATATTCGATTTGCCGGTCAAATCACCGGTGTCGAAGGCTACGTCGAAAGTTCGGCAATGGGTTTGCTGGCCGGTCGCATGGCGGCAAATGACATCCTTGGTGGTGCGATTAGTGCGCCTCCGAACACGACGGCGATGGGCGCATTGATCACGCATATTACCGGCGGCGCGGATGCAAAAACGTTCCAGCCGATGAACGTCAATTTTGGACTGTTTCCGCCTGTTGATGGTCTGAAAGGCGGGCGTCGTGGTCGCAAAGATCGTTACAAAGCTTACACAGATCGCGCGAAACTGGACTGGCAAGCGTGGCTTGGCACCAACACACTGGACGCAGGCTAAGATGCGCGGCTAAACTTGGGCCATGAGTTCAAGTTTTCTGACCAAATCCTACGGCAAAACCACCAGCGCCAGCGTGCGCACGCATTATGACGCATGGGCCGCCAGTTATGACGCTGAAATCACCAAAAACGGCTATGCGACGCCAGGGCGCTGCGCCGCTGCCCTTGCCCAATTCACTGACATCAAAAGCACGCAAATGCTGGATTTTGGCTGCGGCACTGGCCTGTCCGGATTGGCCTTGCGATTGGCCGGTTTCGACATGATCGACGGCTTGGACCTATCGCCAGAAATGCTTGAGGGGGCCAAAGCCACGGGGGCCTACCGCGCGCTCGACACCATCGAAGCAGGTGCAGATTTGCCGGTACCCAAAGGGACCTATGCCAATATTTCCGCCATCGGCGTGATCGGCGTTGGCGCGGCCCCGATTTCGGTGTTTCATCTGCTGATGAAGGCGTTGCCGCGGGATGGAAAGCTGGTGTTTTCACTAAATGATCACGCGCTTGCTGATCCCAGCCATCAAGGTGCCATTTCTGAATGGACCGACTGCGGTGCAGCGCGATTGCTGCTCAAGGAACACGGCGACCACCTACCCGGAATCAACTTGAAGAGCAACGTTTACGTTATTGAAAAGGCGTGACTTTCCGTACGCGATTTGCGCCATCACCAACTGGCCCATTGCACCTTGGTCATGCGTATTCCGCGCTGCTTGCCCATGACATGGCCCACCAAAACGGTGGTGAATTTTTGCTGCGGATCGAAGACATTGACCAATCGCGTGCGCGCGATGAATGGGAACAGCAGATCTATGATGATCTTGCGTGGCTGGGCCTGTCTTGGCCTGAACCTGTCCTGCGCCAATCGGATCGGATCAGCACCTATCAGGACGCGTTGCACAGGCTTTGGTCACATGAGCTGTTGTTCCCATGCCATTGTAATCGAAAGGATATCATCAAGGCCAGTTCTGCCCCGCAAGAAGGTGCGCCGATGATTGGCCCTGATGGCATGATCTATCCCGGCACCTGCCAAAACATGCCGCGCACGGCGCCGGATTTGACAACCGATACGGCGCTGCGGCTGAACCTGTCACGCCTTAAACAATGGTCCGCGCAGTTCACCGAAACGGGTGCTGGGCCTGACGGCGAAACCGGTCCGATCACGGTCACTGATCACGATATCAAAACGCAGATTGGCGCAATTGTTCTGGCCCGTCGCGACATGGGAACGTCGTATCATTTGTCTGTTGTATTGGACGATGCGGCCCAAGGGATCACCCACGTTGTGCGCGGCCAAGACCTGTTTGAAGCCACCAAAATCCACGTTTTACTGCAACATTTACTGGACCTGCCGACGCCGACCTATCACCACCACGCGCTGATACGCGATGATGCAGGCAAACGACTGGCCAAACGCGACGATGCGCGCGCCATTTCAAAGTATCGCGATGACGGTTGCACCCCTGCGGACATCCGCGCGCTGGTCGGTCTATAACCTACTCAGGCGACATCATTTCGACTTCGGTGCCGTCTGTTACATCGGTGTAAAAACACACCCGACGCCCCGTGTGGCAGGCAGGCCCGGTTTGGCGCACCACGACCAACAGGCAATCGCGGTCACAATCGACGCGCAGTGACACCAGTTCTTGAACATTGCCGGATGTCTCGCCTTTGATCCAGAACGCTTGGCGCGAGCGGCTCCAGTATGTCACGCGTTTGGTTTCAAGCGTGCGTGCCACGGCGTCGGCGTTCATCCACGCCATCATCAGGACCTCGCCCGAGGCCTCGTCTTGCGCAATCGCAGGGATTAATCCTACGTCATTGTAGGTCAAACTTGCAGGATCAAACATCATAGCACAAAACCTTTTTGCATCTTTGGTCCATGCGCTTATGTAGTAGGTTCAGCGGTAAGGAAAGCGACCATGAGCGATACAGATCTAATCAAACTATATTCCGGGCGTATTCTGGCCTTGGCCGCTGATATTCCGCACCTTGACCGCTTGGCGGCCCCGCATGCCACAGTCAAAAAACGCTCTCCGCTGTGCGGATCAACAGTGACTGTCGATATCGAGGTACAAGACGGCAAAATCGCCGCCTATGGCCAAGACGTCAAAGCCTGCGCATTGGGCCAAGCCGCCGCCGCAGTCACCGGCGCTGCAATCATCGGGCGCACCTTGAACGAGGTCGAAACCGCCCGCGACGCCCTGCGCGCCATGCTAAAGTCACAAGGCCCCGTGCCTGCCGCCCCCTTTGACGGGTTCGAAGTACTGGAACCCGCGCGCGAGTACAAAAACCGACATGCGTCGATCCTGCTCAGCATTGAGGCCACAGTCGAGGCCATGCAGCACGTCGCCCAATCCGATTGTGCCTAACAGGCGTTAAGCACATCTGAAGAATTCCTCGCTAAAGCTGGCAAAACGTTTTTGTTCAGTCCGAGGTCACATGTCTACTCACTCCAGATTCCCTGATCCAAAACAGATGACGCGCATGTCGAAATCCGCGTCCATCATGGGGTATGAAATCGTTGATTTGGCTGGTTTTTTAGATGTGGTCGAAGCGCAAGCAAGCCGCCAGCGCCATGAATTGGCTGAGCTGGGCAAAAGCGCGCGTGCGATTCTAGGTGCAAACAAGGAAGCACGCACAGCGATTATCGAATTGACCCAGAACAGTGATTCAACAGCACAGGAAATGCGAAGTTCTGCAGAACTGATGCGCGATGTCGGCGAAAAAACCCGCGAGGTTGCCGAATGGGTGCAGGAACTGGGCGCGCGCACCGAAACGGTTTCGGGCACGCTAAAGGCTGTGAAAAAGAACAATTCGCAAATCGCGTCCATTTCGATGCAGGTCAATACGCTGGCCATTAATGCCAAGATCGAGGCCGCGCGCGCCGGTGATGCTGGTCGTGGATTTGCCGTCGTTGCAAATGCAATCAATGAGTTAAGCCAAAACACCAAGGCAGCGGCAGCACAAATTTCAACCAACATCGAAGCGCTGACAGAATGGATCGCCGAACTGGGCGCGGAAACCCGCGAAATTTCAGCTATGGCCACGCATGTTTTGGAACATTCCAGCAGCACCGATCAGGCGCTTGGCCGTATGGAACAGTCTGTAAACGCGACAAATGAACTGGCGCAACGTATTCAGAAACGTGCCGAAACTGTTGGTGCAACCGTGGCCGCCTTTGAACCTGTCCTAAAAGGGCTCGAAGACAGCGCGACCGCCACCGCATCAGGCATCGAAGTGGCACATGAGCGCATAGAATCGCTGGTCGACACGTCGGAAACCATCGTTCAAGCCAGCGCGGGCCTGAGTGGTTTGACGGCAGACAGCAAGTTTATCGATTACGTGCAACGGGCTGCCAGTGTCGCTAGCGATGCGCTGACAGCCGCCGTGGAAAACGGGCGGATCAGCCTGCCAAAAATGTTCGATTCAAATTACGTTGTCATTCAAAACAGTAACCCTGAACAGGTCATGACGAATTTCACCACACTTATGGACGCCGTCATGCCCGACATCCAAGAACCAGCAGTGGATTTCGACCCCAAAGTTGTGTTTTGCGCCGCCATCGACAAAAACGGGTACCTGCCCACCCACAATCATAAATTCTCGCACCCACAAAGCGATGATCCCATTTGGAATACAGCGAATTGCCGAAATCGTCGCATTTTTGGTGATCGTGTCGGGCTAAAGGCAGGCCGCAACACCGAACCATTTCTGCTGCAAGTCTACCGTCGCGACATGGGCGGCGGCGAATTTGTCATGATGAAAGATCTGTCTGCACCAATCATGATCCAAGGGCGGCACTGGGGCGGTCTGCGATTGGCGTATACTTTTTAGCGGAATTTGCAGGACACCTTTCGAGGGCAAAAAAAAACGCCGCTCATCCAAAGGGATGGCGGCGCAAGTAACTGTATCTTATGGGGACCCTGGACCATTCATAACCGAAGGTGTCGGCTTAACGTAGGACAGGCAGTGTCTGTTATCGCATCAATTTGGGACGGACGCGTAGAATGGTCGGCATAAGATCGCAGGCAGAAATTCAAACAAAAGAAGGTAAAGACAGGCCAACAAACAACATCACAATTAACGCAGCCATTCCAATTGCATCCTGCAACAAGGTGTCTTGCGCACGGGACGCGATCGATTTGATTTGGCGAATTGTTGTCATGTTCGTCGGTGCCTCATGTTCTTCTGTTGCACCTTTGTTCTCATTTTGAACGTCACTTGTAAAGAACTTTTTAAGAACATTTGTGAACTTTTCGGAACACTTACAGCTAACCTACTGAAATCAAACGGATCGCTTCGTCTTGGCGCATAAGCCATAATAACGTTCGCGCGGCCTGCCCACGTGGTTTGTCCAGCGTCGGGTCATCCATCAACAATGCGCGCGCATCACTTTGCGCAACTGCCATCAAATCCGCTTGTCGTTCCAGATCAGCAACCCGAAAACGCGGCACACCCGATTGCGCGACGCCAATCACATCCCCTGCACCGCGCATTTGCAAATCTGTCTCGGCAATTCGAAACCCGTCTTCGGTTTCACGCATGACTTCCAGACGCTTTTGCCCGGTTTCTGACAACGGCGATTGATATAGCAAAACGCACGTCGACGCCGCCTCTCCGCGCCCGACCCGCCCACGCAACTGGTGTAATTGCGCCAGTCCAAAGGTTTCAGCGCGTTCGATCACCATGATCGTCGCATTTGGCACATCGACGCCAACTTCGATCACTGTCGTCGCGACAAGAACCTTGGTTTCGCCAGATTGAAAACGCGCCATCGCCGCGTCTTTGTCCGCGGGCGGCATTTGTCCGTGCACAAGCCCGACAACGCCCTCGCCTAAAACCGCGCGCAACCGCTTGAACCGTTCTTCGGCTGCGGTCAGATCAAGAATTTCGCTTTCCTCAACCAATGGGCAAACCCAATAACATTGCCGCCCTTCGGCCATGACCGCGCGCAAACGTTCAACCACTTCGTCCGTTCGCTCCGTTGATATCATCGCCGTGCGGATCGGTTTACGACCGGGCGGTTTTTCATCCAGCACAGACACGTCCATGTCGCCATATTGCGCCAACGCCAGCGATCTTGGAATTGGTGTTGCCGTCATCACAAGGACGTCCGCACTTTGGCCTTTTTTGCCCAGCTCAAGCCGTTGACGCACACCAAACCGATGTTGTTCATCGACAATCGCCAGACGTAAATCACCAAATACAACATCCGCCTGAAACACCGCGTGAGTGCCGACAAGAATTTGAATATCGCCGCGCGCCAAAGCCTCGAGTTTCGCGCGGCGTTCGCGTCCCTTATCGCGCCCGGTCAGCAGTTCCAAAACGACGCCAGCATCAACCGCCAGCGGCTGCAAGCTCGCTAAATGTTGGCGCGCCAAAATTTCCGTTGGGGCCATCATGACACCTTGACCGCCAGCCTCGACAGCGACCAAAAGCGCCATAAACGCCACCAGAGTCTTGCCTGCGCCAACATCACCCTGAAGCAGCCGGTTCATGCGTTTTTCATCCGCCATATCTGCGGAAACTTCTGTAATTGCACGCGTTTGCGCACCCGTTGGCCGATAAGGGAGCGCCCTCAAAACCTTTGATTGCAAGCGCCCTGTGGCGACACTTTTTCGCCCTTTGGTTCGACGTTCACGCAGGCGGGCCAAGGCCAAAGTTAGCTGATGCGCCATGAGTTCATCATAGGCCAAACGTTCTCGGGCCGGCGATGTCGCGGCTAGATCTTGAACACTTTGAGGCGCATGAACATCGCGAATAGCTTGGTTAAAATCAGGCCACTCCGCCTTTGCTTTTTGGTTCGGATCGATCCATTCCGCCAGTTCCGGAACCCTGTCAAGGGCTGCACGCGTGGCTTTGAACATCAGTTTTTGCGTTACGCCAGCGGTCAACGGATAGACCGGTTCAAAGCTTGGGATGCCATCCGCGTCGTCCTCGGGAACCGCATGATCGGGGTGCACCATTTGACCAACACCATCGAACATTTCGACACGGCCAGACACGATACGCCGCGCGCCTGTCGGCAATGTCCGCTCCAGATAATCACCACGTGCGTGAAAATAAACCAACTGAAATGACGTGCCCTCGTCCTCAACGTGAATACGATACGCGCCACCTTTGTTGCGAGGTTCGCGGTGCGCGCCGATTGTCACACAAACAGTGACTGTTGCAGGCAAAACGACGTCTTGAATTGAGCTGCGCAATTGTCGATCGATACCGGTATGCGGCAGCGTGAACAGCAAATCGCGCGGTGCTTCAACACCCAATTGCGGGAACAGTTTTGCAGTTTTAGGCCCAACACCAGTGAGCGTTTCAAGCCCTGCAAACAGCGGAAACAACGATGCCGGACGCCCGCTCATAACCCCTCGATCAGGGCGATCCATTCGTCCTCGTCCAAGGTTTCAATGCCCAATTCCACAGCCTTTTTTGCCTTTGAGCCGGCCCCGGGACCCGCCACAAGCAGATCAGTTTTTGCACTGACCGATCCCGAGACTTTAGCCCCCAAACGTTCTGCTTTGGCTTTGGCTTCAGCGCGAGTCATCTTTTCCAATGTTCCAGAAAAGACGACGATCTTGCCAGCAACAGGGCTGGCGGACGTGTCCATGCGCACGACATCCTGGATATTCAAATGCGTGGCCAGTCGGTTGATTGCTGCGCGTTCATCGGGGTTTGAAAACGCTTTAACCAGCGATGTGGCCATCACCTCGCCTACGCCATCGACATCATTTAGCTCATCCCAAACGGGACCTTCCAACGCAGTTGCGTCATTCATTCCTTGACTTAAATCCGTCCAAGTCCCGAAGTGAGAGGCGGTCAGGTTCGACCCTGCCTCGCCCATGTGGCGAATTCCAAGCGCGAACAGAAACCGCCCCAAGCCAATTTTACGTTTTTCATCAATAGCATCAAACAAATTAGAGGCCGATTTATCGCCCCATCCTTCGCGATTTTTCAATTGCTGCATGCCGCTACCGAACCGATCCCGCAGCGTGAAAATATCGGCAGGTTCGTTTATCCAACCGTCGGTGTGAAATTGTTCGACCTGTTTGGCCCCTAGGCCCTCAATATCAAACGCGGAACGGCCAACAAAATGCTTCAACTTTTCCACAGTTTGAGCAGGGCAAATCAGTCCACCTGTACATCGGCGCACTGCATCCCCGATTTCACGCGGTGCTTCGCTTTGACACTCTGGGCAAAGATGTGGAAAATCGAAAACCACAGCGTCGTCAGGGCGTTTACTTAGATCCACATCTGCGATTTTTGGGATGACATCGCCCGCGCGATAAATCTGTACCCAATCACCGATACGGATGTCTTTTCCCTCTCGAATATCGCCACCTTTTGCGTCGCGACCAGCAATGTAATCTTCGTTGTGCAGAGTAGCATTTGACACAACGACACCGCCAACGGTCACTGGCGCAAGGCGCGCAACCGGGCTAAGCGCGCCGGTGCGACCGACTTGAATATCGATGCCTTCTAAACGCGTCCAAGCCAGTTCTGCTGCAAATTTATGCGCGATAGCCCATCGCGGCGTCGTAGATCGAAAGCCGAGACGCGCTTGTAAGGACAAGTCGTTCACTTTGTAAACAACGCCATCAATGTCGTATCCCAGATCCGCACGCTGCTGTTCGATGCGAGCGTAATGCGCGGTCAATGCGGTCGGGCCATCACAAACCTGGGTAAGTGGATTGGTTTGAAAACCTAGCGACGCCAACCGTTCAATCGCCCCCATTTGTGTATCAGCCAAGGGGTCCGACAAATCCCCCCACGCATACGCGAAAAACCGCAGGGGCCGAGCACGCGTGATTTCCGCATCCAACTGGCGTAAAGAACCCGCAGCAGCATTGCGTGGATTGGCAAACAGCTTGCCGCCTTTTTGAGTTTGGTTTGTGTTTAACGCCTCAAAGTCGGCGTGCGACATGTAGACCTCGCCTCGAACTTCAAGAACTGCAGGCGCGTCAGTCAAATGTTGGGGGATGTCCGAGATGGTGCGCGCATTGGTGGTGACATTTTCGCCAACGGACCCATCGCCACGTGTCGCCGCATGAACAAGCTGGCCATTTTCGTACCGTAAAGACAAAGATAAACCGTCAATCTTTGGTTCAGCCGTGAACAACAGCGGTACGGTTGCATCCAGCCCAAGATATTTACGAATGCGGCCATCGAACTCGGTCACGTCGTCGTTGTTAAAGGCATTCGATAACGACAGCATCGCAACAGCATGTGTGATTTTTGAAAAGCCGTCAGAGGGCGCAGACCCAATTTGATCCGATGGGCTATCCGCACGTTTGAGATCTGGAAACGCAGATTCGATTGCAGAGTTGCGCCGCTTTAGACGGTCGTATGCCGCATCATCCAAGTCGGGCGCATCGTTGCCATGATAAGCGGTGTTAGCTTTGCCCAAAATATCAGCAAGTTGCGCAAGTTCGGATTGCGCATCTTCTTTGCTTAGCTCGGCTATGTCGCGTTCAAAGTTCAAAAATCTGCCCCTACCGTATGTCCTTTAGAAATAGGCGGCAGACAGACGCAGGTCCAGTTGCATTCGTTCCAAAACATCTGGGAAATTTGCAGCACTTAAAACAGCGACAGGCGACACCGCAAAATGTCGCCTACCGCCCGTGCAGCTATGTCGACCGTTTCATTGGCCGACGGTGCTGTAATTTATAACGTTGCGCTATCGTGCGCCAACAACCAAACGGTGATCTTCGGGTGTTTCAACGGGTTCCGGATCGCGCAGAACGTATCCGCGGCCCCAAACCGTTTCGATGTAGTTTTCACCACCGGTTGCGACGCTTAGCTTTTTACGCAGCTTACAGATGAAGACATCGATAATCTTCAGCTCGGGTTCGTCCATTCCGCCGTAAAGATGGTTCAAGAACATCTCTTTGGTCAAAGTTGTACCTTTACGCAGGCTCAACAATTCGAGCATTTGGTATTCTTTACCTGTCAAATGCACAGTTTTGCCCTGCACACTGATAGTTTTAGCATCAAGGTTAACAGCAATCTGACCGGTATTGATGACCGATTGCGAATGCCCTTTGGACCGGCGAATGATCGC
Organism: Ascidiaceihabitans sp.; assembly: GCA_047626725.1. GTDB lineage: Bacteria > Pseudomonadota > Alphaproteobacteria > Rhodobacterales > Rhodobacteraceae > Ascidiaceihabitans. The sequence goes on along the minus strand of JBLHSG010000017.1, from coordinate 54,913 downwards.
ATGAATACGCGCCACCAGTTCCTCGCGATGGAACGGTTTTGTCAGATAGTCGTCTGCGCCAAAACCAAAACCTTTAATCTTGCTTTCGGTGTCATCTGCCCCAGACAAGATCAAAATCGGCGTTTCAATCCGCGCCAGGCGCAATTGGCGCAGCACATCGTGACCGTTCATATCCGGTAGATCGAGGTCAAGAAGGATCAAATCGTAATCATATAGTTTTGCAAGATCGATCCCCTCCTCGCCCAAATCTGTCGCATAAACGTTCAGATTGGCATGGGTCAGCATCAATTCGATACTTTTCGAGGTCGTTGGATCGTCTTCAACCAGCAGCACACGCATTTTTATTTCTCCGCATCACATCAAGGGTTAACCATTGGTACCAACCGTGAACAAAAAAGGTTAACCATCGGTTACCGATAACTAGATATTAGCCATGCAACTTAAAATTGTCTATATTTCTGGACCGATGTGGCTTTTAAAGCGGCCTCTCCGTGCAAACTAACGGCCCGAACCCACTCTTTAAATTCATCTTCGCTTAACCTGTACTTCTGCAAAGCCGACTCTTCGGACAGCAAACCATACAAGACACCGCGCACCACAGAGGCCTTGCGCGATGCCACCCATCGTCGTGTGCTTTCGCTTGGCAAATCCGCTTGTGTCATCACTGAACCATCCGGCAACGTGACTGCCCGTGGTCCTTCCACCTTTTTCAGATACATTTTTTCACCCGTTTTATTGTCCCAATCTTCGTCTTGGGTGGAACATTTGCGCAATTAGGCTTAATGAGCGATGAAGCTGGCGCTTGAGAATGATTACGATTTTCCTATATTCCTACAGACTTCGCTAAAACATGTCCCAACTGACCAATTCGGAGAGGCCACCATGGCACTGGATCAACACCAAACGCTCAACTCACTTGGCTTTGCTAAACCACCGTCAGAAACCCGTGTGGTTGTGGCGATGTCAGGCGGCGTGGACAGTTCGGTTGTGGCCGCAATGTTGGCCGAAGAAGGCTATGATGTGGTTGGCGTGACCTTACAGTTGTATGATCACGGGGCTGCGCTGGCGAAAAAAGGCGCGTGCTGTGCCGGACTAGATATTCACGATGCGCGCCGTGTGGCCGAAACTATGGGGTTCCCGCATTACGTTCTGGATTATGAAAACGTGTTCAAGGACGCGGTCATAAACGAATTCGCCGACAGCTATCTGGGCGGCGCGACACCTGTGCCTTGCATCCGGTGCAATGAGCGCGTGAAATTCAAAGACCTGCTAGAAACCGCAAAAGACCTCGAGGCCGATTGCATGGCGACCGGTCATTACATCCAACGCCTGATGGGCGAAACGGGCGCAGAATTGCACAGTGCGGCAGACGCAAACCGCGACCAAAGCTATTTCCTGTTTTCAACAACAGCTGACCAGCTCGATTACTTGCGCTTTCCACTGGGGCATTTGCCATCAAAGGATGACACCCGCGCATTGGCTGCAAAATACGGGCTGAGCGTGGCGGACAAACCCGACAGCCAAGACATTTGTTTTGTGCCCAATGGCGATTACGCATCGGTCATCCGCAAACTACGGCCCGAAGCCGCAGCACCCGGCGACATCGTGAACACCGACGGCCAAGTGCTGGCGCAACATGACGGCGTGATCAACTACACCATCGGGCAGCGCAAAGGCTTGGGGATCGGTGGGCTGGCTGATCCGTTGTATGTGGTGAAACTGGATGCAGACACACGTCAGGTTGTTGTGGGTCCAAAATCAATGTTGGCCACGCGCAACGTGCCGGTGCAAGAAATCAACTGGCTCGGGGATGAACCGCTGTCCAGTCGCGATGAATGGCATGTGGGGGTGCGCGTGCGGTCAACCCGTCCGCCGACTGACGCGATCATTCGCCCGATTTCAGACACCGAAGCCACGGTAGAATTGGTGATGGCAGAACAAGGCGTGTCACCGGGGCAAGCCTGCGTATTTTATGATCGTGACAGCAGCCGTATCTTTGGCGGTGGCTGGATTCACAAAGGGTAAATCAGGTGGTGCGCGATACGCGCACCTTACGACCAAAGCTGCACACGCCAATCAAAATATCAAATGCCCGCGTCAGCGGGCGCCGTTGGATCACGCTATTGTTGAGGCATTCGATCAAGAACAGCACGCGCCGCACGCAATCCCGGTTCTTCACCGCCCTGCCCCAAACGGTCCATTGTCAAAGCCATCGCAGCACGTTGTGGTTCAGGATCTGACATCAGACGTTCCAGCCCGTCCAAGATCAAATCCGACCGACATTCCCCGCCGATAAATTCCGGCACGTGGCGCGTTTCTGACACCAGATTTATCAAATTCGCCGTATCCACCAAGGCCATGCGGCTCATGATTTGAAAGCTCAACCAGTTCAAATTGTAAGCACTAACCACCGGCGTATTCGCGGCCGCCAGTTCCAACATGACAGTACCAGACGCCGCAATTGCGAAATCCGCAGCCCCAAATGCCGCACGTTTTTCTTTTGTCGCGGCGTCCAGCGTTTTCGCCCTGGGGTCCAGAACCAAAGGAACAACCGGCCAGTCTTTGGCCTGTTCTTGAACCAGTGCCGCAACAGGACCAGCCGCGGGCACAACCACCTTCAACTTAGGATGCGCGGCCAAAATCGGGGCCAGAACCTCACCCAAGACGGGCGCCAAACGCGTGACTTCGCCGCGCCGCGATCCCGGCAAAACCAACAGCAACGGGTCCGCGTCCTCAAAACCATGCAGCACGCGGAACGCTTTGACCTCAGCCTTTGACGCGACGGGTTCGCCCACAACAGGGTGCCCGACAAAATCGCATTCCATCCCGGCCGCTTCCATATATGGCGGCTCGAAAGGCAGTAACGCCAACACATGATCTATGATTTTAGCCATCTTGACCGCACGCCCCGGACGCCATGCCCAGACCGACGGGGCCACATAATGCACGCAGCGGATGTTCGTTTCTGCCTTGACCAGTTTGGCCACGCGCAACGAAAAATCAGGACTGTCGATGGTGATCATCACGTCTGGTTTGCTGTCGATCACCGCCTGCGCAGTTTCTTGAATACGGCGTTTCAGATGAAAGTATTTCGGGAGAATTTCGGCAATTCCCATCACGCTCAGCTCGTTCATGTCAAACTGGCTGGTCAGCCCGTGGGCTTGCATTTGTTCGCCGCCGACACCGGAAAAACGGATGTCAGGGCGCAAAGTTCGTAACCCCGCCATCAATGCCCCACCCAGCTTGTCGCCGGACACTTCGCCTGCGATGATAAATGCGCGCATCGCTATTCGCCCGTGCGCGACCACAGGACGATGCCCGCAGCATTGGCCAGTGAAACGCAGCGATCCGCGTCGAGCAATAAAACGTCACCGGCGTCGATCACGATGCCTGCAAGGCCCGCCTCGATTACTTTTTCCACTGTGCGCGCGCCAATTGTTGGCATATCTGCGCGGGTGTCTTGGCCGATTTTGGGGCCTTTGACCAACACGCCTTGGGCGATTTGCGAGGCCTTGGGCAGGCTTGCGATCAAGTGGTCTGTGCCGCCGATCGTTTCCACGCCCAGCAATTGGCCGCCACCTGTCACGCAGGCTTGGCCCACATCCATCGGGGCCAATGCGGCCAGCACATCAGCGCCCAATTTGGCATCCGTGCGCATTTGCGCATCAGGCCATTTTTCCGACAACACACCCGGTTGCGCGATCAATTCAGGGGCCAATTCATGTGCGGCGCGCACCGTAAAACCAGTTTGTTCAAACAGGCCCATGATCGCACGCAGCGCAGCATCGTCACCAGATTTTAAAGCGCCCATCAACAACGGCACCAGCGGTGCGGTGTTTGCGTCTAGTTTGGCGGGGTCAATCTGCGGTCGTTCAATTCCACCACAAAAACAAACCTCGGTCACGCCGCGATGCCCCAATTCAATCAGAAACGAGCCAAGCGTTTCCAGTGAAAAATGCAAATCGACGTCAAGCCCCGTGGGGTCAAACCCATCCAGAACACAGATCAGAGGCGCGTCTTTCTGCGCAGTGGCAATTTTTGCGGGCAAATCACCGGTGCCACAAATCAGCGCCAGCATCAGCGCGGCGTCAGGAAAGAACGGTCACTGTCGCCCAACACAAAATCTGCGATCTCTTTGACATATGCGCTTTCTGTTTCAGCGCCCAAACGTTCGGCGCGATCATGGAAAGTGCCCTCGCCTTGCGCCAACATTTGAAAGGCCGCGCGCAACGCTGTGATGTCGGCGCGCGCCACCCCACGGCGTTTCAAACCAACCAAATTCAAGCCGTCCAGATCACCCCGTGGTGCCTGAACCAGACCGTAGGGGATCACGTCGTTTGTCACCATCGTCACCGCGCCAATAATGGCACCACGTCCGATACGCACAAACTGATGGATGCCCGCCAGACCGCCAACGATCACGTCGTCTTCAAGGACACAGTGTCCGGCCACAGCGACAGAATTCACCAAAATAACCCGATCACCAATGACCGCATCATGGGCGATGTGACAGCCGGCCATGAACAATCCGTCATCGCCAATGCGTGTGATACCACCGCCACCTTCGGTGCCTGCGTTCATTGTCACGTGTTCGCGGATGCGGTTACGTTTGCCAATCACAAGGCGCGACTGTTCACCTTTGAATTTTAGATCCTGCGGAATTTCACCAATCACGGCAAAAGAAAAAATCACTGTCCCCTCACCCACTTCGGTCTGGCCGGTCACAACAACGTGGCTTTTCAGCTCAACATTGGGGCCAAGCACGACTTCAGGACCAACCACACAAAACGGGCCAACCAAGGCTGTCGGATCAATCTGCGCGCCAGTTTCGATCACGGCTGAGGGGTGAATATTGCTCACAGGCGTTTACTCCTTTGGGATGTCCATCATGGCCGTAAACTGGGCTTCACAGGCCATTTCGCCCTCGACTTCAGCCACGCCCGAGAATTTCCAGACTTTGCCGCCCGGCTTGCCGCGCACTGTCGTCAATTTCAATTCCAGAACATCACCCGGAACAACCATGCGGCGGAATTTACAGCCATCGATGGCCATAAAATAAACCAGCATTTCCTTGTCTGCCATATCCAGTGCAGTGCCCACCATCACGGCTGCGGTTTGTGCCATTGCTTCGATAATTGTCACGCCCGGCATGATCGGCTTGCCCGGAAAGTGACCCTGAAAATGCGGTTCGTTCATGGTGACGTTTTTAATACCACGCGCTGATTTTATGCCATCAATATCAAGGACTTTATCAACCAGCAGAAATGGATAGCGGTGTGGTAAAATACGCTGGATCAATTGGATGTCTGCGCTCAGAAGCTCGGAACTCATGGCCTGCTCTCTTCTTATCTTGGATAAAATACTCTCAACTGACTAACAACCCAAACCCACATGGGCAAGGACGCCCTAGTCTTGAGGCGGGTTTGAAGGGGATGCCAGTGGCGTGCCTTCGCCCAGAGATGCGTCAATCCGTAATATAGCCGCGCGGGTGATATCGACCGTATCGGCGCTGAAAAACACATCCCGACGGTCCAATAATACAGCCGCCCCTGCCTCGCGCATCAGATCCTCAAGTACCGCACCGGCGGTTTGAAAAAACGTGACGCGTTGTTGATCTAACAGCTGTGTCAGGGCTTGGGTTTTGCCCAGCTGGCGCGATCTGGTGGCTTGCACTTTGGTATCAAAACGATCGGCCAACAATCTGAATTCGGCAGCTGCCGTGCTGGCGCGCTGTTCGGTCAAAGACAGTTCTTCGGCCGATAATTCTTGTTCAATTCTAAGGTTTTCTGCGACCAATTCCGCGCTAAGGCGTTCTTGATCCCGTAACACCCGCAGGCCAAACGCACTGCCGCTGTACAACACTTCGCTGTCGACCACCAAAATCGGGCTGCGCACGACCTCGCTTGATTGGGCCTGTGCGACTGATGCCGATAATGACAGGCCCCCAAGGGCCATCACTACCGACATAAAAAGCGCGCGCCACATGGCTTGTCCCATCGCTAAATTAGAATTTGGTGGACAACGTCAGATCAAAGCTTTGCTCGCGGTCAAAGTCTTCTTTTTTGATCGCGTCGGTAAAGTTGAACCGCAGTGGCCCAACCGGTGTTTCCCACAAAACGCCAAAGCCGATGACATGGCGAAGCGATCCGCTGGTGCCGCTCACAGCTGCGCCGCCAAGGGCCACATCGCTCAGGTCCCAAAGGTTGCCAACGTCATAGAACACCGCGCCGCGAATGCCGTATTCTGCAGGCAAGCCCAGCGGGAATTCCGCCTCGAGGCGGGCTACAGCAAACAGGTTGCCGCCCAATGTATCGCCGTTGACCGAGTCGCGTGGGCCAATGCCGCCGGTTTCAAAACCGCGCAAGGTTTGTGAAGACAGCACGAAACGATCCACCGCACGGTTGGTGCCGCTCAGCCAGGTCAAAGCGCCTGCCTCGAATGTGGCCCGCAAGGTGATTTCTTCGTTGAACACTTTGCGCTGTGCCACAACTTTGGCCGTTGATTTGACGTAGCTGCTGTCGCCGCCTACGCCTGCAAAATCCTGACCGAACTGGAACAAGAAACCGCGATCAAGGTCCAAACCGGTGGTCCGTGAATCGTAGGTGTATTGATAGCCCAAGGCCGATGATGTTTGCGGACCGGCTGCGATATCTAGGTCGATAATGGAGCCGCTTGTTGTTCCTGCGCGCTCCAGAACGTCGATCCGCTCAGCAGTGTAGCGCAACTGCAAACGGCTGCTTTCGCCCAGCGGGAATGTCAGGCTGGGTTGGAACAAGATGCGTTCGGTATCGTAGGTCGCATAGGTGCTGTTTGTGGTGCCAAAGTTCATCGCCAATGCAAACCGCAGATCACGGCCCAACAATGCAGGTTCCGCAAAGTTAAAGCTGTAGTTTTGTGCAGATTCAGCCGTTGAAACCTCTAGGCTCAATTCTTGGCCCCGTCCGACAAAGTTCTTTTCAACAAAACTGATTGCCAAGCCAAAACCGTCACTTGCCGAGAAAGAGCCACCAAAGTTCAAGGAACCCGTTGGTTTTTCGACAACGTCAACATCGACGATAACCTGATCAGGTGCTGATCCTTCGCGTGCATTCACTTGTGCGGTTTCAAAGAAATCCAACGCGCGAATACGTTCCGCGGCTTCGCGAATTTCGCGTGGGTTCAGGGGGTCACCTTCGGCAGAATCAAACTGACGGCGGATAACCTGATCCAATGTGGTTGTGTTGCCTTCGATATCGATACGTTCAACAAACACACGTGGGCCGCGCGACAGGACAAATTCGATGTCCAACGTCAATTCACGGTCGTTGCGGTTGATACGTGGTTCGACACGCAGGAAATCGACACCTTGTTTGGTGGCAAGGCGTTCCATGCGCGCAATTTCCTGTTCGATCAAAGTCGGCGAATATACCATATCAGAGCGGATACGGACGATCTTTTGATATTCGTCTGCATCAACTGAATTGATGTCGGATGTTGTTGTGATCTCGCCAAATTTGAACTGCTGTCCCTCTTGGACGTTGAAGGCCACAAAATAGCCGTCACGTTCTTGGGCCAGTTCTGCATTCACAGCGTTTGTGCGGAAATCGATATAGCCACGCGACAGATAAAAGTCGCGCAAAACCTGTTTGTCGAATTCAATGCGGTCTTCGACAAATGTGTCTTTGCGCACCAATGCACGGAACAGGCCGGCTTGTTTGGTATCTAGAACACGACGCAAACGGCGATCCGAATAGATGCGGTTCCCGACAAAGCTAAGGCGTTCAATTTCGACAACGTCACCTTCGAAGATTTCAAAGATCAGATCGACGCGGTTGTCAGACCGTTTGATAATGCGTGGTGTGACACGGGCAGAAAGACGACCATCGTTGGTGTATGCAGCGGCGATTGCAGCCGCGTCGGTTTCGGCCACGGACGGGTTAAACACGCGGCGTTCAGCGGATGTTACCAAGGCGCTCATCGCTTCGTCTTTGATGCGACGGTTTCCTTCGAAACTAACACGGTTGATGGTGGGGAATTCCACAACCTTAATGCGCAATGTGTTGCCAGCAGGTGCAATTTCGACGCTTTCGAACAAACCGCTGTTTTGCAAACGTTGATATGCGTCGTTCAATTCACCCGCAGACACCGTTTGGCCCCGCGCGATTCCCGCCTGAGAAATGATCGCTGAATCACCAATCCGGGCGTTGCCATCAATGACAACCCGATTGAATTTGAAATTTTGCGCTTCAGCCGCTGAGGATTGGATCACCCAAACCGCTGAAATCAAAAACAAAATACCTAATGCGCGCAACATCGCCTGCGCACCTGTTGATGCAATGCTTTTGCCTGCACTATTTTTCGAAAACCCCAGTCTCATGGTTTGCCCCCACCTTCAGACATCTATTTCATTCTGAGTACCGAGATTACGCAGGGTTGTCAAAACGACAACGGCCCAGACACGGTGGTCTGGGCACTTAATTTTCACAAGATGTGGTGGGCGTGTCTGCTAAAGACGCGTCGGTTAGATACCGCTCATCCATACGCCAAGCCAAAGACCGGCAGACAAAGCACCCATATAAAGGGCACGATCCCAGTTCAGATCGACGAGAAGGCTAAGGCCGCGATAACCGCTTTGGATGGTCTGCATGGTTGGATTCCTTTTGTTAAAGAAACCCTAACCCGCAAATGTGGTCCGAATTTGAACCAAATGTGGCAAGAATGGGGCGCAAGATATCTGCGCCCCGCTTTTGATTTATGGACAGAATATATCGTTGAACAACGAGAACATCATCAGCCCCAGAACCAGCGTCAAACCGACAGTCATCAAAATGCGCAACGCACGATCGCTTGGCGGACGGCCCGTGACCGCCTCAAAGGCGTAAAACACCAAATGGCCGCCATCCAGCGCGGGAATCGGGAACAGGTTCAACAAACCAACCGCAGTGCTAAGCACGGCAATAAACCAGATAAAGCTGTCGATGCCTTGGCTTGCCATTGCGCCAGACGTTTGGGCGATACCAATTGGTCCTGACAGGTTGCAGGTGCTGATCTGCCCGCCAATCATCGACCCAAGGCCAGTGATCGACCCTTTGATAATGCGCCCGACTTGGCTCACGCTGCCGGTCATCGCGGTCCAGACACCAACGCTTTCGTTTGCAGGCTCAAACGCCATGCTTGATGCGACGCCAATGCGCCAATAGGTCACAAACCCACCTTCGTCTTGGGGTTCGTCAACACGTTTCGGGGTCAGCGTCAGATCACGCGACACGCCATCGCTCCAGACAATCAGCGGCAGGCCACGGCCCTCGGATGCTTCGACCACACGGGCCAAATCACCAAACGCATAGATACGCGTGCCGTCGACATGGGTGATCACGTCGCCCTCTTTTAGGCCGGCCTCTTGTGCGGCACTGCGCGGCGTCACACCACCAACACGCGCGGGGGCCAGAAACGGACCAACCGCCTGCACTGTTTGACCGTCGCGTTCGACCTCGTAGACCAATTCGGCCTGACGCGGCAGCGCATTGGCAAATTTCAGAACTTCACCTTCGATAAAGCTAGGCACGTCTTGGCCCTCGATCCGCAGGATACGATCACCTGGGCGCAGTTCGCTTTGAACATCAGGCAGCGGTCGCAATTCGGCCACTGTCAGCGGATCACTGGGCGTGCCAGACCACATGACCACACCAAAAAACAACATCGCGGAAAACACAAAGTTAAACACCGGACCTGCCGCCACGGTCAACGCGCGCGCCCAAAGCGGGGCACCGTGCATGGTTTTGCGCAAGGCTTCGGGGTCGTCGCTGGCCTCTTCCATCGCGTCTTCGTCTTTGCCGGATGCTGCGTTTGAATCACCGGCGAATTTTACATAGCCACCCAACGGCAGCGCTGCGACTTGCCAGCGGGTGCCGCGCTTGTCCATCCGGCTCCAGATTACGGGACCAAAGCCGATGCTGAACACATCCGCCTGAATGCCTGTCCAACGACCGACAATGTAGTGGCCGTATTCATGGATCGCGACGATCACACTTAACGCCACAATAAAGGCGAGGATCACCCAGAAAAATCCACCAAACTGGCCGACCAGTGTTGCAATATCCAACGTAATTATCCTGCTCTGTTTTGTATCGCCGACTGTGCGGCCTTGCGTGCGAGATGGTCCACTTTGCCCACGTTTTCAAGGGTCATCGTGGCATCAATATGGCCAGAATTCAGCGCGCCCTGATCGCCATTGGCCACGTCCAGTACGTCAGCAACGATATCAGCCATCTGGGTAAAGTTAATGTGACCGCCAATAAAACCATCCAGCGCGATTTCTTTGGCCGCGTTAAACACCGCCCCCGCCATGCCGCCACGTTCCATCACGTCCCGCGCCAAACGCAACGCAGGCCAGCGGTTTTCGTCAGGTTCACGGAATGTTAGCGCGCCGATTTTCACCAGATCCAACCGCTCAACCGGGAGCGTTTTGCGCATCGGCCAATGCAGCGCAAACCCGATGGCGTGGCGCATATCGGGTGGTCCGACATGGGCCATCAACGCGCCGTCATTAAAGCCAACCAGCGCGTGGATCATCGATTCAGGATGCACAACAGTTTCGATTTGCGCCGGTGTGACCTCGAAAAATTCGCGGGTTTCGATCAGTTCCATCGCCTTGTTGAACATCGACGCGGAATCAATCGTGATGCGCTGCCCCATGTCCCAATTCGGGTGCGATGATGCCTGCGCCAGCGTCGCGTTCGCCAAATCCGCAATGGGCCAGTCGCGAAACGCACCGCCACTGGCTGTGATAATGATCCGCTCAACGGCTGTGATGTCTTCGCCAATCAGCGCCTGAAAAACGGCGGAATGTTCACTGTCGACCGGCAAAATACGCGCGTTGTGTTTGGTCGCCGTCGATTTGATTAACGCACCCGCACAGACCAGCGATTCCTTGTTGGCCAATGCCAATGTCGCGCCCTGAGCCAACGCCGCCATGCCGGGGGCCAAACCAGCGGCCCCGACAATCGCCGACATCACCCAATCAGCAGGGCGCGCTGCGGCGTCATTCAAGGCCACCTGCCCCGCTGCCGCCTGAACATCACTGCCCGCCAAGGCCGCGCGCAAATCATCCAGCAAATCGTCATGCGCGGTCACCGCAATGTCGGCGCGCAGGCGGATCGCATCAGCGGCAAGTTGCGTAATATTGCGCGCGCCGGTCAGGGCAACAACGTCATAGCTGTCCAAATCCCGCGCGATTAAATCGATGGTGTTTTGCCCGATCGATCCCGTCGCCCCAAGGATACTGACGCGGCGTTTGGTCATGACAACCCTGGTGGAAAGCCGATGATTTGGCCGACGATCAACAAAAACACCGACGCGCCCAACATGCCATCAAAGCGGTCTAGCACGCCGCCGTGTCCGGGGATCAAGGCGCTAGAATCTTTGACATCCGTCATGCGTTTGATCGCGCTTTCTGCGATGTCGCCCATCTGTGAGGCCATTGAAATTGCAATAGAAATACCGATCAATTCGAACGTCGCGCCGGTGTTCAAGGCGAATACCCAGCCAACGATTGCCGCGCCGATCCAGCCAAATCCGGTGCCGGCCCATGTCTTTTTCGGGCTAACGGCAGGCCAGAATTTTGGCCCCCCAATCATGCGTCCTGCAAAATAGCCCATCACGTCCGTGACCACGACCACGCAGATCAGCCACATCATCCAGCCAATGCCCAAATCGTCGCGCACTGACATCATGCCAAATCCGGCAAGCAGCACCATCACGGCAAAAATCATGAACACAACGCGGTGTTTGTTTAGCTGCCCGAACCCGACAAAAACCGGGGCCAAAAGCAGCGGAAACGCAAATCCTGATGGCACGTAAATCGCCACGATCAACGCGACGCCACTTAGCGTGCCCAACTGCAACGCAAGCGGCGCGTTGCGCGGCGCGATCATGCGCACCAGTTCCCAAATCATCAAACCGCAGATCACGGCGACAAGGATGTGGAAAATATGTGATCCCATCCAAACGCCCCAAATTCCCACCACGACCATCGCCAACGCCGAACTCAGGCGGATGGCAAGGTCAGCCCATTTGAGGTTTTCGCTCATGTTTTGACTGCTCCAAACCGACGCTCGCGCCCCCCATAAGAGGCGCACAATCTGGCGAATTCCTCTTTTGAGAAATCCGGCCAAAGCGTTTCAATAAATTCGTATTCCGCATAGGCCGACTGCCACAGCAAAAAGTTGGAAATGCGTGCTTCGCCACTGGTTCGGATCACAAGGTCCGGATCAGGTAAAACATAAGTATCCAAGTACTTTGGAAGCGTTTCTTCATCTACATCTTCGGGACTTAGACGGCCTGCTGCGACCTCTTCGGCGAGCCGTTTTGTGGCCCGTGCAACTTCGTCCCGACCACCGTAATTCAATGCAATTGTCAGGTTGATCGAGGTGTTGTGCGCGGTCATGTCCTCTAGATCGTCCATCAGTTTGATCAGTTTTGCATCCAACCGGACCCGATCACCGATAAACCGCACGCGCGCGCCAAAACCGTCCAAGGCCCGCGCCTCTTTGGTGATGTAACGGCGAAACAGGCTCATTAGTCCTGCGACTTCGACCTGGGTGCGTTTCCAGTTTTCCGTCGAGAATGCAAAAATCGTCAGGTATTTCACCCCGACATCAGGGCAGCTTTCGACAATTTCGCGCACGCGCTTGGCACCCGCGTGATGGCCAAACAATCGTGGACGTCCGCGCTGCGTCGCCCACCGCCCGTTGCCATCCATAATGATCGCCACGTGACGTGGTCCGTGATCTCGCGCGGCGGCCTGCTCGACGATGTGTTCTGCTGGATCAGCGATGACGAAATCCTCGTTGTTCTGAGTGCGCATCATTCCAAACGACCCAAACCCCGGGCCCTTCAATCGCAATTGGCCGTGCTTAAACCTGCATGATCTCTGCTTGTTTTGTATCAAGCAGTTCATCAACAGTTTTGATGTATTTGTTGGTCATGTCCTGCATTTCGGATTCCCAAATCTTTTGGTCATCTTCGGACATGCCGTCGTTTTTGGCTTTTTTGATCTGGTCCATGCCATCGCGACGAATGTTACGCACAGACACGCGCGCGCTTTCGGAATATTGACCGGCAACTTTGGTCAGATCGCGGCGGCGTTCTTCGTTCAATTCGGGGATCGGCAGCATGATGATGGTGCCGTTCAGCTGTGGATTGATGCCCAGCCCGCTTTCGCGGATCGCTTTTTCGACGGCTTGAACCATCGATTTGTCCCACACGTTGATCGTGACCATGCGCGGCTCTGGTACGTTGACCGTCCCAACTTGGTTGATCGGGGTGCGCTGGCCGTAGGCTTCGACCATGATTGGTTCCAGCATCGACGCAGAACCGCGCCCTGTGCGCAGCGATGCAAATTCCGTTTTCAGAGAGCTCATCGCGCCGTCCATGCGGCGCTGAAGGTCGTCTGTATCAAGCATAAAGTCTTCTGACATTGTGGTGCGCCTGTCGTTTCTTAATGATTTGAACCGTATACTTTTATTTTGTTCCACGATCCAGAGCTATTCCCGCATCACGCGGTCAGCAATAAGCAAAGTCTCGCAGACACCTGTGCAGATTTTGCACGCAGGTTTGTGAAATTTCGAACACGGACTTATGAAAAATTGCGCAAATGTACATCTGTGACGCAGGTCTTACCGCGCCTGATCCGTTATTCGCTGACGGTTGTATACGTGCCTTCGCCCGCCAAAATGCCCCGGAAACCGCCGGGTTCATCCAAAGGGAATACGATAATTGGCAGGTTGTTATCACGGGCCAAGGCAATGGCAGACGCATCCATCACACCCAAACGTTTGGCCAGAACATCATCATAGCTGACATGGTCATAGCGCACGGCGTCGTCGTGTTTTGCCGGATCTTTGTCATACACACCGTCGACGCCGTTCTTGCCCATAAATATACCATCACACGACATTTCGTTGGCCCGCAGTGCGGCCGCCGTGTCTGTCGTGAAATACGGATTGCCGGTGCCTGCTGCAAAAATACAAACGCGCTTTTTCTCAAGGTGGCGCACGGCGCGGCGACGAATATAGGGTTCGGCAACTTCGTTCATTGTGATCGCGCTGATTACACGGGTGTGGATGCCCAGTTCCTCAAGCGAGGATTGCATCGCCAGCGCGTTCATAACAGTGGCGAGCATGCCCATGTAATCCGCCGTGGTGCGTTCCATCCCTTGGGCCGACCCTTGCAGGCCGCGAAAGATGTTGCCGCCCCCAATAACCATACAGATTTCGACACCCATATCGTGCACGGTTTTAACTTCGGCCGCGATGCGTTCGACGGTCGGTGGATGCAGGCCAAACCCCTGATCCCCCATCAATGCCTCACCCGATATTTTTAACATAACCCGTTTAAACGTAGTTTTGCCTGCATCGGTCTTGGCTGACGACATGGGGGACGCTCCTGAATTTTGTGATTTGAGATTTTGTATTTTGTTTCGGCGTAAAATGTCGCAAAACCGGACAGAATTCAATGCAGCTTTGGGGTCTGGTACAAAAGAAATGGATATTCTGGACGCATTCGGGCTGACGGACATTGCGGCGGATCAGCCGGTGTTGATTGCGGGGCCAACTGCGTCGGGCAAATCAGCGCTGGCCCTGGCCATTGCGCGTGCCGGTGGCGGGGTGATTGTGAATGCCGATGCCAGCCAGATTTATGACTGTTGGCGGACACTTACCGCCTGCCCATCCCCCGAGGAAGAGGCATTGGCCCCCCACGCATTGTACCGTCATTTGCCGTTTGATGCGCCCTATTCTGCTGGTCATTGGTTGCGCGCTGTTGCGCCGTTTTTGACCGGATCTGTACGACCAATTATTGTTGGCGGGACCGGTTTGTACTTTTCCGCGCTGACAAAGGGGCTGGCTGAAATCCCTGCAACGCCGCCCGAGGTACGCAAGGACGCGGATCAACTGAGCCTGGATGTGATGTTGGCGGCCCTTGATTCTGCCACCTGTGCGCGCATCGACGTGCAAAACCGCGCCCGTGTGCAGCGCGCCTACGAGGTGCAGATCGCCACCGGCACCCCCCTTGCCACATGGCAGGACAATACGCCGGCCCCATTAATAGACACCGAAAATGCCACCTGCATCGTGATGGACGCGCCCAAAGACTGGCTGACGCCGCGCATCGAACAGCGGTTTGATTTGATGATCGCACAAGGTGCCTTGGACGAAGTCGCGCAGATGCAAAGCCGTTATGATCCGACCCTGTCGTCATGTCGTGCAATCGGTGTGCCCGAACTTATGGCCCATGCAAACGGGCAATCCACGCTGCCCCAAGCCCGTGATGCCGCGATCATCGCAACACGCCAATATGCCAAACGTCAGCGCACGTGGTTCCGGTCAAAAATGAAGGATTGGATCAAAGTTGATCCCAGTCAGCTTGCATAAACCACACAGAACCGGCCCACTTCGTCAGAATTCAGCGATAGAATTTGACTAAACCAATCCATTCGCCCAGATTTGATCCATGTTTGGACATATCGATATTATCAGTCTTTCTGCCCTGATCGGCACCCAACCTTGGCGGTTGTCACTGGCGCATGAAAGCCAACAAGACCTGCTGATCTGGATCACCCGAGGCCAAGGGCGGCTGTTGTTGAACGGCACCCGTCGCGGTGTTGGTGTGCACAACGCGATCTACATTCCTGCTGGTCAGGTTTTTGCGCTAGATATGGGGCGGCAGGGTTTAGGGCATGTTGCAATTTGCCCCGTTGGCAATGATTTGCGCCTGCCCGATCAACCGCGCCAATTGCGTGTGCGCGACGGTGAGGCGATTGGCGAAATGTCAGGTCTGCTTGAGGCTGCGGGGCGCGAAGTCTCGCGTGGGCGTGTGTTGGCCCAGGACGCACTGGATGCGCACATGGGCCTGATTTCGGTGTGGTTGCGTCGACAAATTGCGCTGCCTGAAAACCTGCCTGTCAAACAAAACGCCGCTGCACGCCTGTCTGCGCGGTTTTGCGAAAACCTGATCCAGCCTGATCTGCAAGGTTTAAGCATGGCTGATCACGCTGCTCAATTAAACGTGACCCCGACGCATCTGACCCGTGTTTGTAAGGCCGCGACCGGTCGCACGGCCGCTGACATCATGACGGAACGGCAATTGCACAGTGCGCAAACCGCGCTAATCGATACCGATGTGCCGCTTCAGGAAATCGCGCGGCACTTGCGTTTTGGCAGCCCCGCCTATTTCACGCGCTTTATTCAACACCACACCACCAAAACCCCCAGCGCGCTGCGCAAATCCCAAGGCAAGACCTAAGTTAAATCGACTTTTTTACTTGGGTATTCGCGCAAAATTCACTGCGACCCCGCCCTGTCGCATTCAGACGCATGGATGTCGCTGGATCACGATTAATTAAACAAACTTCACATTGACCTGTGTGGTTTTCTGATGCCTGATAGCCATGGGGGAGCCACGAAAAAAGCTGGACAGTTTGAATGTTACACCACTGATCTGTGGCGTTTGATTTGGCATCCAATTTTTGCGCACCACCCCCACAGTTTCATCGACGCACACCGCGTTGCACCTAAGGGAGAAGAACCAAAATCGGTCTCTCCTGACCACATAGGCAGAATAACCTGCCGCAAGCCTACCAACAGGGGCACCCATGGGAATATTCATACTCAGACGTCTGGGCGTGATGGTATTGACGGCACTTTGCCTGACTTTCATCGTGTTTTTTCTGACGAACCTTTATCCAAACCTCGAAAAACTCGCCAAAACCCAAGGCAACTTTCGCATGTCCGAAGAGGCCGTCGAAAGCTATTTGGGGGATCGCGGTTATTTGGATCCGATGCCGATCAAATTTGGCCGCTGGTTGGGCGTTGTGCCCGGTTGGGTCACAGAAAAAACCGACAGCGATGGCAACAACGACGTCACAGGGCGCTGTTTTGCACGCAATACTCCCGAAGGTGAACGCAATACGTTTTGCGGCGTTTTGCAAGGCCATTGGGGGTCATCCACGGTGTTCAAAACCGAAGTCGGCAGCCTCGTGTTGTTGCGCCTTGGGGCGACCGGCAAATTGATGGGTTTTGTGTTGTTGTTGATGGTGCCGATGGCGCTGGGTGTCGGGGTGTTGGCCGGCATGCGCGAAGGATCACGTCTGGATCGCACGTTATCTACATTCTCGATCGCGACCACAGCGACACCCGAATATGTGTCTGGCGTTATCTTTATCGCGCTGCTGGCATCGTCCAAAAACGGCATCTCGCCGCTGTTGGTGGAATGGGGCTGGATGGAATCCAAAACGCTGTTCTCGGGCTCTGCGACACGCGCGGTTGAGGACGCAACATTCAAGAACTTCTTTTTGCCGGTGTTGACCATTTCATTGTACGGAATGGGCTATATCGCACGGATGACACGCGCCTCGATGACCGAAGTCATGACCGCGCAGTACATTCGAACGGCCCGCCTAAAGGGTGTCAGTTTTGGCAACGTCGTGATGAAACACGCGCTGCGCAACGCCCT
This sequence comes from Ascidiaceihabitans sp., assembly GCA_047626725.1. Lineage (GTDB taxonomy): Bacteria > Pseudomonadota > Alphaproteobacteria > Rhodobacterales > Rhodobacteraceae > Ascidiaceihabitans. Next base: position 37,423 of record JBLHSG010000017.1, on the reverse strand, counting down.
GATCGCGCCGTTTACTGTTATTATGTTGCAAATTCCGTGGCTGTTGAACGGGGTTGTGATTGTCGAGACCTTGTTCAACTACAAGGGTTTCGGGTGGTTGCTGGTTCAGGCCGCATCCAACAATGACATCGAACTTTTGCTGGCCGTCTCGGTCGTTTCCGTCGTGGTGGTTCTGCTGACGCAGCTGATATCTGATATCGGTTATGTGTTTCTGAACCCACGCATTCGCATTTCTTGATCGGAGGGATGAGCACATGGAACCATTAACATGGACAGGCAGCCTAAGCGCGCTAAACCTGTTTTTCACCCTCGCGATTTGTATCTTTGCCCTTATGGTCGTCGTGCAAATTGTGGTCTCTTTACTGGTCACGGACGAACCTGTTCGGGTGCAATCTGACGGCACAGCCAGCAGCAGCGCCGGTATTTCCGGACTGGTCGGCACTGGCGTCAAATTCAGCTTTATGTTGGTGATTGGCATCGTGCTGATCTACTTGATTGCTGGCATCCTGATGGGCACAAACGCTGGCATTTTTGGCGGCATGGCCCGTCAATTGCTACCAGTCTGGATCGCGATGGTCCTGATCTACGCGGTATCGATCAAATTCAAACGCAAGCTGGGGCTGTACGGCAAACTGTTCGACAGCACCGTTGGTATGATCGGTTTCGGGATCGTGCTGTTCTGGGTTTTGGCCGGTATCATGGGCGGTGTGTTTGACATGCTGGTCACACACGACAGTTTCTCCCAGACCTCGGGAATGAAGAACAAACTGCCCGGAACACCCCTACGCGGCGCGACAGACGGTGACTATCAGTGGTTTCTGCTGGGCGGCGACAACCTTGCACGCGATGTGTTTAGCCGCCTGTTCAAAGGCGCATGGATCGTGGTTTTGATTGCACCGATGGCGACGCTGTTTGCCTTTATGGTGGGCATCACGCTGGGTCTGCCTGCGGGATATTACGGTGGGCGTCTGGATACGATCCTGTCGTTCCTTGCCAACCTGATCCTCGCATTTCCGGTTATTTTGTTGTTCTATCTGCTGGTCACACCTGAAATTGTGGCGACGGGTATTCCCAACTATATGGCCGCTGTGCTGTTTGTCTTTCCGCTGATCTTTATCACGATCCTGCTGAATTCACGCTATTACACACAGCCGCATATTCGCACGCCGCTGTTGATTGTGGTGCTTGGCGTCTTTGGCTGGGCCTACTTGTCGCTGATCTCGAATGACGGTGCGATCATTGCCACCAGCACCTATCGGATCCCGGGCATGCCGCCGTTTCTTGACGGTATTTCAATGCCGCCAACCATTCTGGTGGTGTTTGTGTCGGTGGTGTTTGTGAACTCGCCCACGGTGTTCCGGATTGTGCGCGGCCTCGCGCTTGATATCAAAACCCGTGATTATGTGGCGGCGGCGCAAACCCGCGGCGAAGGGCCGTGGTACATCATGCTTTGGGAAATCTTGCCAAACGCCCGTGGCCCGCTGATCGTGGATTTCTGCCTGCGCATTGGCTACACCACCATCCTTTTGGGCACGCTGGGCTTCTTTGGTCTGGGTCTGGAATCCGAGAGCCCGGATTGGGGCACGACGATCAACTCGGGCCGTCGTTTGTTGGCGCTGTACCCGCACGTGGCGATTGCCCCTGCCCTGTCTTTGCTGACGTTGGTGTTGGGCTTGAACCTGCTGGCGGATGGTCTGCGCGAAGAAAGCCTGCGCGACTGATAACCGGAGCCGTTCGGGGGTATTGCCCCCGGACCCCCAAAGTTTTTTTGATCAGAACAAACTGCAAATGCAGATCTGATCCGGGAGTTGAAGATGACAAAGCTAGACTATGATGGGCCGATCCTAGAGATTGACCAGCTGTCGATTTCCTTCTTTACGCGATTGCGCGAAATCCCTGCTGTGATGGATTTTTCGGTTGTTGTGCAACCGGGCGAAGCGGTTGGTTTGGTCGGTGAATCCGGATGCGGTAAATCGACGGTGGCCCTTGGGGTCATGCAGGATCTGGGTAAAAACGGCCGCGTTGTTGGTGGTTCGATCAAATTCAAAGGCCGCGATCTGGGCAAGATGACCATGGAAGAATTGCGCGACATTCGCGGTTCTGAAATTGCGATGATCTATCAGGAACCGATGGCGTCGTTAAACCCCGCGATGAAGATCGGGCGCCAGTTGATGGAAGTCCCGATGATCCATCAAGGCATGTCTGCCAGCGATGCGCGCGAACGGGCGTTGCAGGTTGTCACGGATGTGAAACTGCCCGACCCTGCGCGTATCTTGGAATCCTTTCCACACCAACTGTCCGGTGGCCAACAACAGCGCATCGTCATCGCGATGGCCCTGATGTCGGAACCGTCCTTGCTGATCCTCGATGAACCCACAACCGCGCTTGATGTAACAGTCGAGGCCGCGGTGGTTGAGCTGGTCAAAGATTTGGGCAAAAAATACGGCACCTCGATGCTGTTCATCAGCCACAACTTGGGTCTGGTGCTGGAAACCTGCGATCGAATTTGCGTGATGTATTCCGGTGAAGCCGTGGAAACCGGCCGTATCGAAGACGTGTTCGACAAGATGCAGCACCCTTATACGCAAGCGCTGTTTCGTTCGATCCCGCTGCCGGGTGCCGACAAAAACGCGCGCCCGCTTGTGGCCATTCCCGGCAACTTTCCATTGCCGCATGAACGCCCATCGGGGTGTAACTTTGGCCCACGTTGCGACTATTTTGACCCGGGGCGTTGTGACCGCGCCAAACCAATCCCGATGGACGCTGTTGAGGATGGTGACCGACATGCCAGCCGCTGCCTGAAGTTCAAGGAAATCGACTGGAACGCCCCACTGGAACTGGGCGAGGTCAAAGAAAAAGGCGCGATTGGCGACGTCGTTTTGTCGATGAAGAACCTCAAGAAATATTACGAAGTCGCCGCTAACGCGATGTTCGGGGGCGGATCAACAAAGGTTGTCAAAGCCAACGAAACCCTGACATTCGAGGCCCGAGAATCCGAAACCCTCGCGATTGTGGGGGAATCCGGTTGCGGTAAATCCACGTTCGCCAAGGTGCTGATGGGGCTTGAAACGGCATCTGACGGGACAATTTTGCTGGACGGCAAAGAAATCCAGGACACCCCGATCGAAGAACGCTCAACCAAGAACGTGGCCGACATTCAGATGGTGTTCCAGAACCCGTTTGACACGCTGAACCCGTCGATGACCGTGGGGCGCCAGATCATTCGTGCGCTCGAAATTTTCAAGGTTGGCAAGAACGAAGCAGAGCGTCGCGTGCGCATGTTAGAGCTGCTTGATCTGGTGAAATTACCGCGTGAATTTGCCGATCGCATGCCACGCCAATTGTCCGGTGGTCAAAAGCAGCGCGTCGGAATTGCCCGTGCCTTTGCCGGGGACGCGCGCATTGTTGTCGCGGATGAACCTGTGTCGGCGCTGGACGTGTCGGTGCAGGCTGCGGTCACGGATTTGCTGATGGAAATCCAGCGTGAGCACAAAACCACGCTGCTGTTCATCAGCCACGATCTGTCGATTGTGCGCTATTTGTCGGACCGTGTGATGGTGATGTATCTGGGGCATGTGGTGGAATTGGGCACAACCGATCAGGTGTTTGCCCCGCCCTATCACCCCTACACAGAGGCGCTGTTGTCTGCCGTTCCAATCGCCGACACGTCGGTTCAAAAGCAGCACATCGTGCTAGAGGGTGATATCCCGTCTGCGATGAACCCGCCGCCCGGTTGCCCGTTCCAGACGCGTTGCCGTTGGAAATCGCAAGTGCCCGGTGGGTTGTGCGATACACAAATGCCGCCAGTGCGTGAATTGGCCGATGGTCATCAGGTCAAATGCCACCTTAGCGACGATATTCTAACCAAGATGGAGCCGGTGATTAAGGTCGCGGCCGAATAAAACCAACAGCCGGCGTTTACATCAAGCGCCGGCGGCCATGGTCAGATAAAAACTATACCACGTCATCGCATTGATACCGACTGCGCCGCCGACATAGGCCCACCAAAACTGCGCCAAACGGTTTTTTGTACGGCTGAAAATCAAAAACCCAAGGGCCCCGATTGGTCCGATAATCATCGCCAGACAAATGCCAGCAGTCATGTGATCGGCTTTGATGATGGCGTAAATGATCGGCAACGGCTGGGAAAAGAACATCTCGATCCCGACGTTGGTTTTAAACATGTAGCCCGCAAGCGTGCCCAAAACCCCGCCGATAATGATCGCTGTCCAAAAGATCTTTTTGACCTTTGGCTTGGCGCAAATCAGGTTTTCGGGTTTGTATTTTTGCGGCGCGTTATCACCTGCGTACAGCTTGACTGTCTCAGAATCCAAACGCGTCAATCGTTCTGCAAAGGTGGTCGAAGAAACGCTCATGATGTGCCCCATTTTAACGCCTTTGTGGCGATTGAGGCAAACCTATCTGGTGAACGTGGCAAGAATGCGGACGCGAACAGGCAAAACCTAGACACGTATTGCGCGAATTTTAGCTGCCCCAGATGATCTTAACGTAGTTACGGGTTTCTTTGAACGGCGGCACACCACCGTATTTTTTGACCGCACCGGGCCCCGCATTGTAGGCCGCCAGCGCCAAGCGCCAGGTGCCAAATTCACGGTACTGCGCCTTTAGGTAACGCGCCCCACCATCCAGATTTTCATAAGGATCACGGGAGTTTACGCCCAACAGACGCGCCGTTCCCGGCATCAATTGGGCCAAACCAAACGCGCCCGCATGGGACTTTGCATTCGGGTTCCAGTTGCTCTCTTGTTTGACCAGACGCAGGAACAAATCCTCGGGCACATCATAACGGCGCGCGGCGTCACGGGCCATATTCAGGAACTTGCCTTTGTATTTGCCGGTGTACGACGGCGTGGCCCATTTCGACGGCGTGTTCACCTGCGCAGGCTTTAGACGCACGGACCCCGAATATTGGGTCGACGCACGGCTATCGAGAATTTTTGTTTGTGATGAAAACAGCGACTTGCGGTTTCGAGACGACAAACCTTCGGCCACTGCGGCCTCGCCAATCAGCGCGCTGCACACCGCAACTACTACACCTATGCGCATATGGTCTATTGCCCCACGACATCTGCTTTTGGTGCAATATACCCAAAATTAACTGCGTTACCAGAGTTTGGTTCCAAAATTCATGTCACGCCTGCGTTTGCCATGTTCTCGCGCGCGTCTAAACGGTATAACGACGTCCAAATGGCGCCTGCCAGATTCGTGTAGGGCCGCGCAAAACTTAGGGGGATGCCATGGCTGGCTCAGTAAACAAAGTGATCCTAATCGGTAATTTGGGGCGCGATCCCGAAGTACGTTCATTCCAGAATGGCGGTAAAGTGTGCAACTTGCGCATCGCGACCTCCGAAACGTGGAAAGACCGCAATTCAGGTGAACGCAAAGAAAAAACCGAATGGCATTCTGTCGCGATCTTCCAAGAAGGCCTCGTGCGGATCGCCGAACAGTATTTGCGCAAAGGCTCCAAGGTCTACATCGAAGGTCAATTGCAAACCCGTAAATGGCAGGACCAGTCGGGTGCGGACAAATACAGCACCGAAGTTGTCTTGCAAGGCTTTGGCGGCACGCTGACCATGCTTGACGGTCGTTCCGAAGGCGGCGGCGGTGGTGGCGGCAACTTTGGCGGCGGCGGTGGCGGCGATTCAATGGGTTACGATTCTGGCCCATCTGATGGTGGTTACGGCGGCGGCAACAGTGGCGGCGGTGGCGGCGGCAATTCCAGCCCGGCCCCTTCACGTGATCTGGACGATGAAATCCCGTTCTAAACCAATCTCAAGATACCAAAAATACGGGGTGGCTTTGGCCGCCCCGTTTTCGTTTTGGCACGACAGTTCATTCACACATCAAATGCGCATGCGCGGAACGTCATGGGGATCAAGCCGCAGTTCGATCAAAAATGGCCCCTTTCGGGATTCCAGCGCGACAAGCGCCGTTTCGAGTTCTTCTGCTGAATGAACCTCGGCCCCTTCGCCCCCGAGGGATTTGGCGATTTTCGCAAATGACGGCCAATGGAATTCTGTCAGGCTGGGATCCATTTTTCGATCAATGAACTGGATGTGTTCGGCCCCATAGGCGGAATCGTTTGCCACAATCACAATCAGATCAAGGCCAAGGCGCACCGCCGTGTTAAATTCGTTGATCCCGCCCATCATAAAACCGCCGTCGCCGGTAAACAGAACCACAGGCCGATCTGGCGCGGCCAAACCTGCGCCCACGGCTTCTTGCAAACCCAATCCGATCGCCCCAAAATTTACCGTGCCCACAAAACTTTGTGGATTGGGCACTGACAACCGGCACCAGACTTCGGTCATAAATCGCCCACCATCGGTGACCAGCACACGATCTTTGGGCAGCGCGTCTTCCAATCGTTTCAACGCATCAACGTAATTCACAAACCCATCCGAGGTCTTTTTTGTATCAACTGGGTGCGTCGTCAGCGTTGCGATATCTAGTTCACGGGTGAAACCACTTGGTGGAATTTCAGCCTCATCCAACCAATACAGAATGGTTTCAGCGGTCAAACCTGCATCGGCAATCAGCGCTGCATCAGGGTGCAAACCACCGCCAATGGCTGTCGGTTCGATATCGATCTGCACGATACGTTTGTCTTTCATCAGCTTGCCGCGGTCGGTGGTAAAGTCATGCAAGGCTGCGCCAAAACACACGATACAATCGGACTGTGCAATCAAATCATAGGCGGCCGGCGTGGATAAAGTACCAAAGATATCAATGTTATAGGGGTGATTGTTAAATAACCCCTTGGCTTTTAGCGTGGTCGCCAACGGGGCCTCTAACCGGTCCGCCAGACGGATCAACTGGTCACGCGCCGCAACCGCACCGCCGCCGGCCAAGATCAAAGGACGGCGCGCGGACGCGATCATACCGATGGCATCGTCTAGGATTTCGCCCTGCGCCACGCCGCCAGGTGCGGTAAAAACGTCAAGCACCTGAACGTCGTGTGTCACCTCTTGCCACATGAAATCGGCGGGCATGTTCAACACAATTGGGCGGCGTTCGACTTGGGCGCGGTAAAATGCGCGCGCGACGTCCTTGCCCACCGTATCGCTGGAACGAAGCTGTTCGAAACCGGCCCCTGTGGTTTTGACCAGCTCGCGTTGATCAATACTTTGGAGGTGGCGCGGGTTATCCATCGGCGTGTCGCCCGCAAGAACAACCATCGGCACATGGCCCCGCGCAGCTTCGGTTAATGCGGTCATGCAATTGGTCAACGCCGGTCCGTGGGTGACGGTTACCACGCCAACTTTTCCCGACACATGAGCATAGGCCAGCGCCATCAAAATCGAACTGCCCTCGTGCGCAGCGGGTACAAACCGTCCATCGAAATCCCGTACAAAACTGTCCACCATGAACAAGTTGGCGTCGCCCATTAGCCCAAACATCGTGTCGACCCCGTGTTCGTGCGTCGCGCGTGCAATGGACTGATAGACGTAAAATTCGCTGCTCATGAGGGATACCTTTTTGGCTGTTTCCACAGGAATATCAGACAAGGTATGCGCAAAGGCCGCGATGTTGTGAGTTTTGGTATGCATTATGCGGCACGTGAGGTGAAATTACGGTAACCGCGCGCAAATCACGCGCATTTACAAGTAACGGCGCGCAATCCTAGGCATTTTGCGTCATTACAGTTTTAACGCGTCACTCAACACATTCAGCACGGCATCAGCAGGCACATTGCTGGTCACAAAACTGCTGCCAACTCCGCGCGTTAGAATAAAACGTAGCTGTCCGTCTAACACTTTTTTGTCTTGGCCCATCAAATCCAACAAAACATTGGCATCTGGCAAATCGCCATCGATGTCGCGCAGGTCGGTTTTCATGCCCATATCCTTGAGAAATGCGCGCAGGCGGCTTGGGTCTTCTTGCGAACACAGCCCCATTCGTGCGGACAATTCCAGCGCCATGGCACAGCCGATTGCAACCCCTTCACCGTGCATCAGACGGTCAGAATATCCGGTCGCAGCCTCGAGCGCGTGGCAGAATGTGTGCCCAAGGTTCAACAATGCGCGGTCGCCCTGTTCGGTTTCGTCGCGCATGACAATTTCGGCTTTCATCTGCACCGACCGGCGCACGGCATGAACGCGCGCGCCCACATCACCCGCGGCCATCGCAGGCCCGTTTTGTTCGAGCCATTCAAAGAATTCAGCGTCGCCCAACAGCCCGTATTTCACGACCTCGCCGCAGCCTGCCAGAAAATCACGCGGGGTCATCGTGCCGAGAACATCGATGTCCGCCAGCACCAAACTGGGCTGATGAAACGCGCCAACCAGGTTTTTGCCGTGCCGCGTGTTGATACCGGTTTTGCCGCCCACAGAACTGTCGACCTGTGCCAGTAAAGATGTCGGAATTTGCACAAAACGCACGCCACGACGCAGGATCGACGCTGCGAAACCAACCAGATCGCCGATCACACCGCCACCAAAGGCGATCACCACATCACGTCGTTCAACCCGTTGATCTAAAAGCCATTCAACGCAGGTGGTCACGTTCGCCCAGCTCTTTGTGCCCTCGCCCGCGGGTAACGTTAATGCTTGCATCGTGATGCCTGCGGTGGCCAACCCAGCGCGCAATGTTTCCAAATGCAAGGCCGCAACATTTTCATCCGTGATGACCGTGACACGCGGCTGCGACAACAGCGGCGCAATCAAATCACCTGCCTCGGCCAACAGGCCCGGACCGATGTGAATATCGTAGGCGCGACCCGGTAAATCCACCCGCACAAGATCACGCTGACTGTTCGACATTACAAAACCTCAATCACATCTGGGCGGGCCAACAGCGCCGCTATCACGCGGTCCACCATGTCTTCGATCGACATGCCCGATTGCGAGCGTACGGCGATATCCGCCAATTTATAGTGCGGCACGCGCGCCTCGAACATCTGCGTCAGCGTGGCCTTGGGATCCGAGGTTTTTAACAAAGGCCGCGTGTCTTTAAAACGCACACGGTTCCACAACAAATCCACATCCGCATCCAGCCAGATCGACACGCCCTTGGCCGAGATATTCTCGCGATTTTCAGCGCTTAGAAACGCACCACCACCGGTCGATAGAATGCCACGTTCTTTGTCCAACAGGCGCGCGATCACTTGCGTTTCTTTGCGACGAAAGAACGGTTCCCCATCGCGGCTAAAGATTTCAGGCACCGACATGTTCGCAGCCGTTTCGATTTCCGCATCGCTGTCCAGAAACGGCACGGCCAATCGCAAGGCCAATGCCCGCCCCACTGCGGTCTTTCCGGCCCCCATCATGCCCACCATCACAACCGTTTTTCGCAAGCGATAACGGGTGGGTACGTTGGGCTGATCGGCCATGGATTGCTCAATTTCGCTCATAATGATGTGAATGACGTGATATTGTGAAAAAGGCCATATATAAGTTAGACAAAATCAAAAGACCAAAGGGCAGGCAAATTTATGTTAAGACTGGTTAAACTGCTGATTTATCTCGCAGTTTTCGGATTCATTGGGCTTGTAGGCTATGCCTATGTCGGACCCTTTTTTGGGGCTGATTTCTCTGCACCCCAAGGTGAAGTGCGCGTACCAGTGACCTTGAATGCAGATTAAAGCGCGTCTTTTTGTAACTTTGTGCCTGATCGGGATGCCTGCTGTCACACTTGCGCAGGACCCGTCTCAAGACCGACCGTTGTCAGCGATTGACTGGTTGGACAGTGCCGCGACGACCGCGCGTGTCGCCCCTGCCGCCCTAACCCCGGATGAACCTGCGACAACAGGCAGCGGGTCTGTGCCAACCGTGACCGTGATGCCATTGGGGCAAAGCGCGCTGGTGCGCATCGGATTGTTGCCGCCGTCTGTGTCCGGCCTGCCCGATGCGTTGTGGTCCGGCACGGATGCCGCGATTTTATCAAAGCTGTTGGCCGACATGCCGCATCTGACATTGCCCGCCGCGCAAGCCGTGCTGTTCACCACCGTTTTGGCCGACGCCGCGCCGTCTGCTGGCAACAGTGATGTGTTTGATCTTGCACGCATTGATACGGTGTTTCACGCTGGTGCCGTTGATCCAGCGCTTGCGATGTTGGAACAGGCCGATCCAAAACGCGATCCGGCATTTGCGCGCCGCTATATCCAAGCATCATTGCTGAACGAAACCGAAGACCCGGCCTGCGCGATGATCCAAACCGATCCGCGCCTTGCCCCCGATTACGCCTACCGGGTGTTTTGTGCGGCGCGTAGCGGCGATTGGGACACGGGCGCATTGCTATTGGGCACCGCGCGCGCATTGCAAACGATTACGCCCGGTCAAATTACCGCGCTCGAACGTTTCCTTGATCCCGAGTTATTCGAGGGCGAGCCGCATTTGTCGCGCCCTGCCAAACCTGACCCATTGTTGTTTCGTATTCACGAAGCATTGGGACAGCCCATCGGCACCAACAGTTGGCCGGTGCAATATGCCCATGCGGATCTGCGCGATGTTGCGGGTTGGAAAAAACAGCTTGATGCTGCGGAACGCTTGGCCGCCAACGGGGCCTTGGGTGATAATCGTTTGTTGGGGATTTATTCGATGCGCAAACCCGCCGCCTCTGGTGGGATTTGGGATCGGGTTTCAGCCGTTCAACGGTTTGAAACGGCGCTCAAAACCGGCAGCAGCGATGCCATTGGCAAGACCCTGCCGCTGGCTTGGAACCACATGAAATCTGCGGGCCTTGCCGTACCCTTTGCCACCTTGTTCGGTGAGGCGTTGAGCAAGCAAACCCTGACCGGCGCTGTTGGCACAATCGCACAGGACGTCATTCTGGTTTCGCCGTTTTACGAATCCATCGACCCACAGGGCGGCGACATCGCAAAACGCCAACGCTTTGATGTGGCGATCGCCAAAGGTTGGATCGATCCAGTGACCCCGTCCACACCATTGGAACGCGCCGTCGCGTCTGCATTTGGAGAGACCACAGGCACATCACCCATCGCAAAATTTGCACAAAACGGCGAATTGGGCCGCGCGATATTGCTAAGTTTGGCGGCGTTACAAGCCGGTGCAGACGGCGACTTGGATCAACTGACCAAAGGATTAAGCGCGATGCGTGCCTTGGGATTAGAAGACGCCGCGCGCCGTGCCGCATTGCAGGTTTTGCAGCGCGAGGACACCAAATGAGCACGCCATCAGTGTCGGCTGCACAATGGATTTCGACCTTTCTAGAGGCGCAGGCTGCCGAACTAGGTGCCGCCAACAACACCCTATTGGCCTATGGCCGTGACCTAAAAGATTTTGACGCCTATCTGTCTGGCAAAACAACAGAATTTCCCGATGTTGCGCAATCTGATGTCGAAAATTACCTGATTTTCTGTGACGCCCAAGGCCTTGCCAAATCAACGCGGGCACGGCGGTTGTCATCTATCAAACAGCTGTTCCGCTTTGCATTCGAGGAAGGCTGGCGCGAGGACAATCCTGCCATTCAAATCGCAGGGCCGGGGTTGGACAAACGTCTGCCAAAAACGCTGGATGTGGCCGAAGTTGATCAACTTTTAGACGCCGCGCGCACGCATGGCCGCGACCGCACCCGCAACACCTGTTTGATGGAATTGCTGTACGCCACCGGTATGCGGGTCAGCGAATTGGTTGGCCTGCCAGTGTCTGCCGCGCGTGGTGATCCACGGGTTCTGCTGATCCTTGGGAAAGGTGGCAAAGAACGCATTGTGCCACTGTCACCCCCTGCCCGCGCCGCCCTGATTGCATGGCTGCCAGTGCGTGATGCAGCTGACGATCTGGCCAAATCCAAAGGCAAACAGGCGTCTAAATTTCTGTTCCCGTCGCGCGGCGTTGCAGGGTATTTAACGCGCCACCGGTTCTATTTGTTGATCAAAGAATTGGCTGTTGCAGGCGGTGTATCCCCCGCCAAGGTCACGCCCCACACGTTGCGCCACGCCTTTGCCACGCATTTGTTGGCTGGCGGTGCTGATTTGCGATCCATTCAGGCCATGTTGGGCCACGCCGATGTCGCCACGACCGAAATTTACACGCATGTGCTAGACGAACGCCTTAGCGAATTGGTGCTAGAACATCACCCTTTGGCCAAACCAGATACCCGCAAATCCTGAGGCAACACGTCTTGCGAAGGCCAAAATCCGGACCGCAGGGCGTCGTGATAGCCGCTGGTCAAACCTGCGGCCTGCATATCAGCAACCGCCCCCTCCACATCATACGACAGGGTGCGAATGATGAACGCGTCCTGTTCCAAAATAGCATAGCGCGTGTCGGGCGCGCCGTCGTGGGGCGGCATGCCGATAACGCCCGCATTCATCCAGCGCCCGCGGGATGTGGTTTTTACAAACGGCACGCCACAATGCCCTGCAATCACGTGATCTATAGGGCCGACAAACCGCTCAATTTCGTTCCATTCATCCTCAAACACCGCGTCATCGCTGCTGGACCAAATGAACCGCGCCACATCTGTCGCGCCGCCATGCACAACGGCGTATCGCGCACCGCAATGGTCGAAGGTCACGATGTCTGGCAAACGGTCCATCCATTCGCGATCGGCGTCGCGCACATGGCTGGATGCATAAGGAAACCACCCCGCAGACAGCACATCACAGGCCGATCCGTCTTCGAACCCGCAACCGCAATCCAGCGCGCCAGCCGCAAGCTGTATTTCACAATTTCCCGCCACAACCGTACAATCAGACGCGCGGATCGCCGCAACTGTGGCCCCCGGTGCACCGCAATACGCCACAACATCGCCTGTGCAAATCACATGGCTGGGCGCGATGCCCAAAACCGTCGATTGTGCCAGCACAGCCTGCGTCGCCTGCGCATTAGAATAAGGCCCGCCAAAGACCAAAACCGTTCCATCCAGAACACCGATATGATTATGCCGCATGTGCCGCCTCTTGCTTGCGCCGCCTTGCACCCCCATAACGCAAGACAGTTAAAGGAAATACTTATAAATGGACGAAACCATGGCCACGCTGGACAGCGCATTTTGGATTACCTCTGGGGTGATCATTTTTCTACTCGTGTTGTCGGCGTTTTTCTCCGGCTCTGAAACCGCGTTGACCGCCGCGTCACGTGGGAAATTGCGCGCGCAGGCCGACAAAGGGTCGCGCGGGGCGCAGCGCGCATTGGACATCACCGAAGACAACGAACGCCTGATCGGGTCGGTTTTGTTGGGCAACAACCTGGTCAATATCCTTGCGACCTCGCTTGCAACAGCGATTTTCACGACAACCTTCGGGGAAAGCGGCGTGGTGATTGCGACCTTGGTGATGACCGTGCTTGTTCTTGTTTTTGCAGAGGTTTTACCCAAAACCTACGCCATCACTAATTCGGAAACAGCAGCGTCCGCCGTGTCGCGCCCGATCTCTTTGGTGGTCACTGTGTTTTCACCCATCGTATCAGCGGTGCGTCTCTTGGTGCGCGGTGTGCTGAGCGTTTTTGGCGTGCAAATTGACCCTGACAGCAACATTCTAGCCGTGCGCGAAGAAATCGCAGGCGCGCTGCAACTTGGCCACTCCGAAGGGGTTGTTCAAAAAGAAGACCGTGACCGGATTTTGGGCGCGCTGGACCTTGGCGATCGTGTGGTCGAAGAGATCATGTTGCACCGCTCGAACATCGAAATGGTGAATGTGGCAGACGCGCCCGAAGTCATTCTGGAACAATGCCTTGGCTCGCGTCATTCGCGCCTGCCGGTGTTTCGTGACGACCCTGAAAACATCATCGGTGTGATCCATGCCAAAGACCTCGCGCGTGCGATGTTCAAGGAAATTGGCGGCCCAGAAGGCAAAGCCAGTGCGCTGAAAACATTCGATATTTCCGCCGTGGCCATGGCCCCGTATTTTGTGCCTGAAACCACCACGCTGGACGATCAGATGCGCCAATTCTTGCGCAATCGCACGCATTTTGCGCTGGTCGTCGATGAATACGGCAGCCTGCAAGGGTTGATCACGCTCGAGGATATTCTTGAGGAAATCGTCGGGGAAATCACCGATGAATTCGACGCCGACGCAGAACATCAGGTGACAGAATCAGACGACGATCAGTTCTTGGTTGATGGGGCCATGACGATCCGCGATTTGAACCGTGCGACCGACTGGAACCTGCCCGATGACGAGGCAAACACCATCGCCGGTTTGGTCATTCACGAGGCCCAAATGATCCCGACTGCAGGTCAGGTTTTCTCATTCCACGGCTTTCGCTTCGAGGTGCTCGAACGCGATGGTAACCGGATCACACAACTGCGGATCCGACCGTTGGGTGCTGCTGCTTAGGCTCGCAAACGTTCGCCTTTGGGATCAAATGGTGGCTCCGCCAAAATCACGGCTTTGTGCGGTTTGCCAAGCACCATCACCTCGACTTCGTCCCCCGCTTGCGCGTCTTTGACGTAGCCAAGCGCGAGGCTGGTGCCAACCGAATATCCGTACGCCCCCGAGGTCACGCGCCCGATACCTTTGCCGTCCTTAAAGATAGGTTCGCCGCCCGTTGCGTCCGCATTTGAGGCGTCGGTTTGGGCCGCGTCCAGTGCCAAAATTACCAAGGTTTCGCGTGCAGGTTTTGCCATGGTTTCGGCAACTGCGCTTTTGTTCAAAAACGCTTTGTCCATCTTGCACAACCGGTCTAATCCGACTTCTTGGGGCCAATATTCAGGCGAATATTCGCGGCTCCATGATCCGTAGCCTTTTTCGATGCGCAAACTCATCAAAGCGCGCCCGCCAACAGGGCCTGCGCCAAAGTCTTTTCCCGCCTCAAGCAAGGCCGTGTAAAGCTGCAATTGGTCTTCGGATTTGCAGTGCAATTCCCAGCCTAGATCGCCGGTGAACGACACCCGCAATGCCAAAACATCGACGCCACCAAGGGTGATTTGTTTGGATCGCATAAACGGGAAATCCGTGGTCGCGAGGGACGCGTTTGTCATCCGCTGCAACATCGCACGACTGTTAGGGCCGGCAACGTTAAATCCGCAAATACTATCGGTTTTACTTTCGAAAACAGTGTCTTGCGGCAACGCAATCTCGTTAAAGAACCGCTTGTGATAGCGTTCTGCCATGCCTGATCCGATGATCCAAAATTCGTCTTCGCCCAAACGTGTCACTGTGAAATCGCCCGCAATCCCACCGCGTTTTCCGATCAATGGCGTCAGACATGACCGGCCCACAGCCTTTGGCATGGTGTTGGCAAAAATTGCGTTTAACCAGTCTTCGGCCCCTGCCCCTTTGCAGATGTATTTGGCGAAATTCGAGATGTCGATAATGCCCGCGCGCTCGCGCAGCATCTTGCATTCTTCCCCAACTGGACCCCACCAATTCTGGCGCGTGAACCCGTCTGTATCCGCCGCATTTGGGGTGTCGGCGAACCACAAAGGATGTTCCCAGCCATAGTTTAGGCCCATCACAGCGCCCATGGATTTTTGCACGTCAAAGACGGGGCGTGTGCGCACAGCGCGGCCCGCTGCGCGTTCTTCGTTGGGAAAATGGATTTTGAACCGGTTCGCGTACTGGTCGCGCACGCGTTCTTTGGTGAATTTCTTGCCCGCGCTGCCTTTTGTGGCCCAGTCGCCAAAACGCGCCAAATCCCATGGGAACATGTCGTACTGCATCTCGCCTTCGATGATCCATTGCGCGACCATCAGGCCCATGCCACCCGATTGCGAGAACCCCGGAATGATGCCGTTACAGCAAAAATAGCCCTTCTTTTCAGGCACCGGACCCAGCAGCACATTGCTGTCAGGCGACCAGATCATCGGACCGTTAATAACCCGTTTAATGCCCGCAGTGCCAACGACCGGAACCCGATCAATGGCGCGCAGCATGTTTTCTTCGATCCGCTCAAGGTCATCATCAAAAAGATCATGGGCAAAATCAAGCGGCGTGCCGTTTTCAGCCCAGAATTTCATGTTCTTTTCATAGGCACCCACCAGCAGCCCTTTGCCTTCTTGGCGCAGATAATATTCGCCATCGCGATCAGCCACAGACGGTAAACGTTGATCCATTGCAGCAATTTCAGGAATGGTTTCAGTGACAAAATACTGGTGTTCGGTGGGTTGTAGCGGCAGATCAATTCCCGCCAGCGCGGCGACCTCGCGCCCCCAAAGGCCCGCGGCGTTGATCACCCAAGGCGTTGAAATATCACCCTTTTCGGTTTGAACGATCCATGTCCCATCGGGTTGCTGTTCGGTGCCCAAAACGGGATTGAACCGCACAATTTCCGCCCCGTTCTGGCGCGCGCCTGTCGCATACGCTTGGGTCACACCGGAGGGATCCACATTGCCGCCATCGGGTTCCCACATGATGCAGCGAATGCCGTCATAATCGACCAACGGGTGCAAACGTTCAGCTTCAGCACGGTCGACTTCGTGAAAATTCATGCCGTACAGTTTGGCTTTGGCGGCCTGTAAACGCAGCTGATGTTCGCGCGCTTCGGTCTGCGCCAGGTACAATGAACCGGGCTGAAAAACGCCACACCCCTGTCCGGTCTCCTGTTCAAGTTCCTTATACAAACCCATTGTATAGTGCTGAATTCGGCTGATGTTCGTGCTGTCATGTAGCCCGTGAATGTTGGCAGCCGCGTGCCAAGTTGACCCCGATGTCAGCTCGTCTCGTTCAACCAAAATGACGTCAGACCAGCCAAGTTTTGTGAGGTGGTACAAGATCGAGCAACCGATAACGCCGCCACCAATGACGACAGCCTGTGCATGGGTTCGCATGAAAATTCAGCCTTAAACGTTGTTTCTCTTGCCTCAGACTGCGCATACCGGACCCGCCCTGATTGCCCTTGCGCGACATTGAACGTCGAAAACAGGCCATCTATTGGAATTTTGCACATTTGAATTTCCGGCCACCGCTGCCTGCCTCTCACGAACACGTTCCAAAAACGGCACAAATTGTCGCTTGCAGATTAGCCGTGAACGCCTTTGAATTTCAAATTACACTCAAGTCAGCCAAAGGAGCACCGTCATGAAAACCACCACACGTGTTGCAATCATCGGCGGCGGCGTTGTCGGCGCTTCTGTCTTGTATCATCTCACCAAACTCGGCTGGTCCGACGTGATGTTGTTGGAACGATCCGAGTTGACGTCGGGGTCAACATGGCACGCAGCAGGCGGGTTTCACACGTTGAACGGTGATACAAACATGGCCGCGCTTCAGGGCTATACCATTCGTTTGTATAAGGAACTTGAGGAAATCACCGGCATGTCGTGCGGCCTGCACCATGTCGGCGGCGTGACATTGGCGGACAATCAGGACCGGTTCGATATGCTGCTGGCAGAACGCGCCAAGCATCGGTTTATGGGTCTGGAAACCGAAATTGTCGGCCCCGAAGAGATCAAGAAAATCGCCCCAGTGACCAACATGAACGGCATTGTTGGTGGGCTTTATGACCCGCTTGATGGGCACCTTGACCCCTCTGGCACCACGCACGCCTACGCAAAGGCCGCGCGCATGGGCGGTGCGACGATCGAAACGCACACAATGGTTAAGGAAACCAACCAGCGTCCCGATGGCACGTGGGATGTGGTCACTGACAAAGGCACAATTCACGCCGAACATGTGGTGAATGCGGGTGGTCTTTGGGCGCGCGAAGTCGGGGCGATGGCTGGCATTTATTTCCCACTGCACCCCATGGAACACCAGTATCTGGTGACCGAAGACGTGCCAATGATCGTTGATATGATGGCGGACGGGCATGAACATCCGCACGTCATGGACCCCGCCGGTGAATCCTATCTGCGCCAAGAAGGCCGCGGGCTATGTATCGGATTTTATGAGCAAACGTGTCGTCCTTGGGCGGTTGGTGGCACACCTTGGTCTTTTGGTCAGGACCTTTTGCAAGACGATTTCGACAAAATCGAAGACAGTATTAATTTCGCCTACAAACGCTTTCCTGATCTGGAAAAAGCTGGCGTGAAAAACGTGATCCACGGGCCATTTACCTTTGCCCCCGACGGTAATCCGCTGGTTGGTCCTGTGCCCGGCGTGCGCAATTATTGGTCAGCTTGCGGCGTCATGGCAGGCTTTAGTCAGGGCGGCGGCGTTGGTCTGATGTTGGCACAATGGATGGTCGAAGGCGAATGCGAGCGCGACGTGATGGCCATGGATGTGGCGCGATTTGGCGATTGGATTTCGCCCGGTTACACCCTGCCCAAAGTGATCGAAAACTATCAAAAACGGTTCAGCGTGTCCTATCCGAACGAAGAACTGCCCGCCGCGCGCCCCAACCGCACAACCCCGATGTATGATATTTTCAGCGGCATGGGGGCCGTTTGGGGCCAACAATTCGGTCTTGAGGTCGTGAATTACTTTGCCCAAGGCACAGAACCAACCTACGAAACCCCATCCTTTCGCCGATCCGATGCCTTTGATGCCACAGCGCGCGAAGTGGCCGGTGTACGTGCCAACGTCGGCATCAACGAGGTTCACAATTTTGGCAAATACTTGATCAAAGGTGCAGGCGCGCGTGCATGGTTGGACCGGATCATGGCGGGCCGTATTCCCAAATTTGGCCGCCTTAGCCTGACCCCAATGCTATCCGAAAAAGGCAAGCTGATCGGCGATTTCACAGTGTCCTGTTTGGGCGAAGAAGAATTCCAACTGACCGCATCATATGGCGCGCAAGCGTTTCACATGCGCTGGTTCTTACAACATCAATATGACAACGTAAGTATCGAAAATATAACAGATAAACAAAACGGCTTCCAAATCGCAGGGCCACGCGCACGGGATGTTTTGGCCGCCCTCACGCTTAGCGATGTGAGCGATATGAAGTTCATGGACGTGCGCCAAATGACCGTTGGCATGACCGACTGTATCGTGCAGCGCGTCAGTTATACTGGCGATTTGGGGTACGAAATTTACTGCGATCCAATGGGCCAACGTGCGTTGTGGAACGCGCTGTGGGCCGAGGGGCAAAAGTACGACATGGTGCCGTTTGGCATGCGCGCAATGATGTCACTGCGGCTGGATAAATTCTTTGGCTCGTGGATGGCTGAATTTTCGCCAGACTATTCCGCGGCTGAAACGGGCATGGATCGGTTCATCAGTTTTAAGAAAAACGTCGCCTTTATCGGACGACACGCGGCCGAAGCAGAACGCGATGCGGGACCTGCACGCAAATTGGTCAGCTTTGAGGTCGATGCAACAGACGCCGATGTGCAAGGGTACGAACCGATCTGGCTGGACGGTGATGTTGTCGGGTTCTGCACCTCGGGTGGCTATTCGCATCATGCCGGAAAATCGGTTGCGTTCGGGTTCTTGCCAACCGATCGCGTGGCAGATGGCCTAGCTTTCGAAATCGAGATTTTAGGCCACATGCGCCCTGCCCGCGTCATTACAACACCACTGTTTGACGCCGATGGCGCGCGGATGCGAGGGTAGTTCCAAAGGACGTTTATGACCCTGCCGATCATCATTTTAGCCGCTGGTGCGTCTTCGCGGATGCGCGGCGCTGACAAATTGTTAGAAGACGTAGATGGCGTGCCGTTAATACGTCGGCAGGTGCAGATTGCATTGCAAGTCAGTGATGACATCTACGTCGCTGTGCCACCAAAACCGCATCTGCGGCATCAGGCATTGGATGGTTCGAACGTGTCGCGCGTCGAGGTCATAGATGCCGCCGAGGGGATGAGCGCGTCAATGCGTGCCGGGTTTGCAGCCCTTAAAACGGGGACCACCCGTGCCATGCTGTTGCTGGGTGATTTGCCTGAAATTACCGCCAATGATCTGCGCCAAGTGATTGATGCTATGCATAAAAACCCCACAAAACGGATCTGGCGCGGCGCAACTGAAGACGGCGCGCCCGGGCATCCGATCATCTTTGATCATGCGCTGTTCGCAGATATCGCAATGCTGTCAGGAGATGCAGGCGGTCAGTCGATCATTCAGGCCAACCGCGATCATGTGCAGTTGGTGCCCCTGCCCGATCAACGCGCACGAATGGATTTGGATACGCCAGAGGATTGGACCCTCTGGCGTAAAAACCGTTAACGCATTTGGTCAGTTAGCAGCTGCGCTTCGTGTTTTTTCAGCGACAAGCGCGCAGAGCCGTAGTTTTGCAAACCGGCGGATGTGTTCAATTCAGGGAACAGCGCCAGAATTTCATCACGCTGTGCATCGCCGATCCCGCGCAACGAATGATCGCCCGGTTGAAAGCTCTCGGTCCATGCGCCGTCGGCCAAAACAACTTCGTGTTGGTCGAACATCAGGTGAATGTAGCTGACTGAACTGGCTTGGACCTGATCAACGCCGTCGAGGCCTGTCAGATGTTTGGCCGCAACCAGAACTTCGCGTTCCTCGAACATCACTTCGGACAACTCAGACGACAGCAACATGCGGTGGTTCGGGCTGACCATCAAATCGCGTTCTGGCAACCCTTTGCCAAGCGCGCCGGCACGAATGTAGACCGGATGAAATTCAGGGTTTGCCCGCATTTCTGACGCTGTCAGATCGCGGCGGCCGACCCATCGCAGGCTTTGGCTGCCGTTGTCGCGGGTGAATACTCTGTCACCGGCTTCGAGCGTTTCAACAGCGATTTCACCACGGTTTGTCGCAATCCGTGTGCCCGGCGTAAAGCAGATGATGATCTGCTCGATCTCGGAATAATCCATGCGGCCGGTGATGTTGCCGTTGGAGTCTAAGAATTCAACGCGCCCGGATTCAGGACCGCTTTCGATGATATTTGTGCGGAAACCTGTCAGGTCCAAGATGTCGACATCAAGGCCATCTGCGTCTTCGCCGCCCACAACGGTATGGTTACCGCTGGCGTCAAAGTTAAAGATATCGCTGCTGGTGCCGCCGTCCAATTGGTCGTTGCCGGGGCCGCCCGTAAGCGTGTCGGTTCCGTCACCGCCAAAGGACATGTCGTCGCCCATGCCGCCGTTCAAACTGTCTGCGCCCGCGCCGCCCAGCAAAGAATCCTGCCCTTGGCCGCCGATCAATGTGTCGTCGCCTGTGCCGCCTTCGAGCGTGTCGTCGCCGTCGCCGCCTGACAGTGAATCATCACCGCCTTGGCCGAACAACAAATCCTGACCAGAACCGCCATCGATTGTGTCATTGCCTGCTTCGATCGGTGTCGTGACAACATCGTCGATCAAATCGCCGGAGAATGTGAAACCAGAATTGGTGTCACGTGCCTCAAGTGTGAATTCGAGGAATTCGCGGTTTTCGAATTCGGCGCTGAACCATGCGTCTTGATCTGATGGGCTGTTCTGTTCGCCGCCCGCTGCTGTGACGGTGCCAGACGCGACATCTGTGGTCACGTTCAACGAGGTATCAGGTGCAACGCCAAACGCGGTAAAGCTGGACGCGTTCAGTGTCACGGCTTCTTGGTCACCGGGGCTGTTCAGGTCCAAGTCGTTAAAGGTTGCCGTTGCATTCAGTGCGATCGGGTCGCCTGTTGCAGGGTCAAAGAATTCAAATCGGAAATCAGCTTTGTCGCCAGTTCCGTTGCCGTTCATCAAGATCTCGAAACCGGTACCGCCGCTTAGGTCGACTGTCATGTTCGGATCGGATTTGCTGACCAAAACCAGGCGGCCCCAGATTTGGGTGCCGTCATCCAGTTGCGCCACATTCCGGTACACCGCAGCATCGCCGACTTGGGCGTTGTTGTTGCCCACGGAGGTGTCGGATTCAAGGTTGTTGATGTCTAGGATAAGGGGTGTTGCGTCAAATCCGGGGGCTGTGCCTTCGCCGACATCACCAAAGACCGTGTCGTTGCCGTCGCCTGCATTGATGACGTCATCGCCACCTTCGCCGGACACCAGATCCTGACCGTTAAATCCATTGATGGTATCGTTATCGTTCGATCCCTGGATCGTGTCGTTGTTTGAAGTACCATTGAATGTAGGCATAGCGGCTCTACCTCCGAAACGTGTTAAAAGATGACAACCCCCATTGCCTGAACAATCATCTACACGCTTTGCTCAGGTAGGTGAGGGGAAAAAAAGTATAGTGGTTATCAATAAAGAGTGAATTTGGCAAAATTGAGCCACGCCAAAGGCGCAAACCCATCAGCTTGGAAACAATCCCGTTCGGCGTTAACGATTGAATTGGATTTGAATGAAAAAAGCGGCGCAGCCCCCTGCACCGCTCTCTTTCCAGACACAAAATAATATCATGGATGCTGCATATTCTTGGCAACTTCGGCCCATTGTTTACAGGGCCGAAGCTGATTCTCTTGAAACCGCGTTGCCGCTCTTACTTTGTCAGCAAGGCTGCTTCGTGTTTCTTCAGCGAACGACGTGCCGCTGCGTAGCTTTCGATGCCGGCCCGCGATGCCAGTTCCGGGAACAGTTCCAGGATTTCGGCGCGTTGTGCATCGCCAATGCTGGCAAGCGTTTGATCACCCGGTTGGAAGCTTTCTGTCCATGTGCCGTCAGACAGGATCACTTCGTGCGCATCGAACATAACGTGGATGTACGTCGTACCCGACACATTCACCACATCAACACCGTCCAGACCGGTCAGGAACTTGGCTGCGACCAGAACTTCGCGATCTTCGAAATACAGCGCAGTCTTGTCGTTGGCCACCAGCACACGGTGGTTTGGCGATACCATCATGTCACGCTCAGGAAGACCGCCACCCAAGGCACCCTGACGGATCAGGACGGGCTTGAGGTGAGTGGCCATTTCCAGTTCGGCACCGGTCATTTCGCGGGCCCCCACCCAACGAATTTCCTGGATACCGTTGTCGCGTGTAATGATGCGATCGCCGACGTTCAGGTCTTCGACCTTACGCTCACCACTTGCCGTCGCAATCAACGTGCCGGGCGTAAAGCAAGGGATGACGTTCTCGATGTTCGAGAACTCCAACTGGCCTGCATCGTCGCCGTTTGCGTCAAAGTAGTTGACCACACCGTTTTCCGGGTTCGAAGGATCATAGACGATGTTCAACGAACCGTTGCTTGGCGCAGATCCTGTCAGGTCAAGCGTGTCAAAGTCTGACGTGTCAGTCACACCTTCGCCGCCATCTACAACTTCGCCAGCATTGACGTTGATGAACAAGTCTTCGTCGTCGCCACCAGACATCGTGTCCGCGCCGCCGTTGCCGCCGTCGATGGTGTCATTGCCGGTCCCGCCGTCAATAACATCGTCGCCCGTTGCACCAGTGATCAGATCGTTGCCGTCGCCACCGTTCAGCGTGTCGTCGCCGGTTCCGCCGTCAATGACGTCGTCGCCTGCATCGCCGTTCAGTACATCAGCGCCGTTGCCGCCCAGAATGGTGTCGTTGCCGTCACCACCATTAACCACATCCGAATTACGACCGCCGTCGATGCTGTCGTTACCGTCGCCGCCGTCGATGCTGTCGCTGCCTTGGCCACCCAACAATGTGTCGTCGCCGATGCCACCGTCGATGGTGTCATCATCGATTTCACCGTCGATGTAATCGTTGCCTTCGTCACCGTTCAGGATGTCACCATCGTCGGCGCCAAAGATAACGTCGTCACCTTCGCCACCAGACACAGTGTCCACACCGTTGTCAGGACGCAAATCCGGACCAAACGGGTTGGAACCGTCGTCTTCGATGTTGAACTGGTCAAGACCCAGAACCGGATCGTTACCTGCGTAGATGGTGTCGTTGCCGGCCCCACCCATGATGTCGTCGTCGCCTTCGCCACCAACAATACGGTCATTGCCGTCGTCGCCAGTGATGACATCGTCGTCGATACCACCGTCGATCACATCGTCGCCGTCGCCGCCGATGATTGTGTCACGGTCGTCGCCGGTTCTGATGGTGTCGTTGCCGTCACCACCGTCAACAAAGTCACGATCGTCTTCTGCGGCCGCTGTGCCCTCTTCGCCAGGGAACAGACCGGGATAACCCGCATCGATTTGGAAGCTGCCGCTGTCGGTGTCGATAACATCGTCGCCCGCGCCGCCCAGAACTGAATCCGACCCGTCGCCGCCGTCAATCGTGTCGTTGCCGGTCCCGCCATCAAGGGTGTCGTCGCCGATCCCGCCAGACACGCTGTCATCGCCAACGCCGCCATCAACACTGTCATTACCGGAGCTACCAGAAAGCGTATCCATGCCTTCCCCGCCGATCAGCGTATCATTGTCGCCGCCGCCCGTGATGCTGTCATCGCCCACGCCGCCGTCGATGCTGTCGTCACCGCCAGCGCCTTGCAGCGTGTCGTTGCCGATCCCGCCGTCGATCGTGTCGTTGCCCAGACCGCCGTTAACTTGGTCATCACCGGTTCCTGCGTCCACATTATCAGCGCCGTTGCCAGCAACAATTGTGTCGTTGCCGCCGCCTGCGACGATGATGTCGTCGTCTTCATCCGCAGGATCAGTCGAGAACTGGTTGTCGCCGCCGTCGACCATGTCGTTGCCGGGGTCACCGGTGTACGTGTCGTCGATCAGTTCGCCGTTGTCCGTGCCTGTTACGATACCGTCACGCACAGAGACTGTGATTTCCGCGGTGTCTGAACCGCCATCAGGGTCTTCGATTGTGTAGGTAATCGTCGCGTCGCCTTCGAAATCGGCCGCCGGCGTGAATTCGATCAGATCACCGTTTATGGCAACCGTACCTTGGTTGGCCGGAACCGAAGCCGCAACAATCGTCAGCGTATCGCCTTCTGGATCGGTGTCGTTGACCAAAGGTTCAATCGACAATGTGTTGCCAACCAGAACTTCGCCAGCGTCATCATTCACCGCATCAGGACCATCGTTCACCGCGTTCACGGTGACCGTGTGGATTGCTGTGTCGGTGCCGCCGTTGCCGTCGGATACTTCGTAGCTGATCGTGGCGTCGCCGTTAAAGTTCTCGGCTGGTGTGAACGTCACTGTACCGTCGCCGTTGTCGACCAACGTGCCTTGATCCGCAGGGACCGTGGCGTTGATGACCGACAGTGCGTCGCCGTCTGCGTCGGTGTCATTGTCCAACAAATCAACGGTGATTGCTGTGTCTTCGTCCGTCACATCGGCATCGTCGACTGCAACCGGACCATCATTCACCGCGCCGACCGAGACTACCGCCTGGCCTTCGTCGCTGCCGCCCTGACCGTCAACAACCGTGTAGGTGATTGTCGCTGGACCGTTAAAGTTATCGGCTGGTGTGAACGTCACTGTGCCGTCGCCATTGTCGATAACCGTGCCTTGATCCGCCGGAACCGACACAACGCCGATGGTCAATGGATCGCCGTCAACATCCGTGTCGTTGCCGACCAGGTCGACAATAACCGGCTGGTCTTCGTCCGTGGTTTCGATGTCATCCACCGCAACTGGACCGTCGTTCACGGGTGTCACGGTGACCGCAACCTCGGCTGTGTCCGTGCCGCCATTGCCATCGCTGATCGCATAGGTGATCGTCGCTTCGCCGTTAAAGTCATCGGCAGGCGTAAACACCAATTCGTTGCCAACAATTTCGACCGTGCCTTGATCCGCAGGCACAGATGCACCCGTGATCGTCAGCGCGTCGCCGTCAACATCCGTGTCGTTGAACAGAACATCGATGGTGACAGCCGTGTCTTCGTCCGTTGTGATTGCATCATCAACAGCCGTTGGATCGTCGTCCATCGCGCCAACTGCAACAATCGCCTGACCTTCGTCAGATCCGCCTTGGCCGTCTTCAACCGTGTAGGTGATCGTCGCTGTGCCGTTAAAGTTGTCAGCCGGCGTAAAGGTGACTGTGCCGTCGCCGTTATCAATCAGCGTGCCTTGATCCGCAGGAACCGTGGCGGTGCCAAGCGTCAAAGGATCGCCGTCAACATCGGTGTCGTTGCCGATCAAATCGATCACAACAGGCACGTCTTCGTCCGTGGATACAATGTCATCCACCGCGATTGGATCGTCGTTAACGGCCGCCACTTCGATCTCGTGGATCGCTGTGTCTGTGCCGCCATTGCCGTCCGTGATCGAATAGCTGATCGTCGCTGTACCGTTAAAGTTATCGGCTGGTGTGAACGTCACTGTGCCGTCGCCGTTGTCAACCAACGTGCCTTGATCCGCAGGAACCGTGGCGCCTGTAACCGTCAGCGTGTCGCCTTCGACGTCGGTGTCATTGTCCAACAAATCAACAGTAACAGCCGTGTCTTCG
The DNA here is from genome assembly GCA_047626725.1 of Ascidiaceihabitans sp. Lineage (GTDB taxonomy): Bacteria > Pseudomonadota > Alphaproteobacteria > Rhodobacterales > Rhodobacteraceae > Ascidiaceihabitans. The sequence goes on along the minus strand of JBLHSG010000017.1, from coordinate 11,405 downwards.
TCCGTTACATCGGCATCATTCACCGCGTCAGGACCATCGTTTACCGCGTTCACGGTGACAATTGCCTGGCCGTCGTCGCTGCCGCCTTGACCGTCTTCGACTGTGTACGAAATCGTCGCTTCGCCGTTGAAATCATCCGCAGGTGTAAAGGTGACTGTGCCGTCGCCATTATCAACCAGCGTGCCTTGATCCGCAGGAACAGTCGCGGTGCCCAGCGTCAAAGGATCGCCGTCAACATCGGTGTCGTTGCCGATCAGATCGACGATGACTGACGTGTCTTCGTCTGTGGTTTCTTCGTCATCAACCGCAACCGGACCGTCATTTACCGCATTCACAGTGACGGTGTGCGTGGCAGAATCTGTGCCGCCGTTGCCGTCCGTGATGGAATAGCTGATTGTCGCGTCGCCGTTAAAATCATCGGCTGGCGTGAACGTGTACGTACCGTTGCCATTGTCGAGCAATGTACCTTGATCCGCAGGAACCGAAGCTGCCGTTACTGACAGTGCATCGCCGTTTGGATCGGTATCGTTGTCCAGCAAGTCGATGATGATTGCCGTGTCTTCGTCTGTGACATCCGCATCATCAACCGCGTCGGGGTCGTTGTTCGTGACATCCTCGCCAACGATGTTTTCGATTTCGGTAAACACGATGGTTTCACCCGTCGGATTACCTGCGCCGTCAACAAAGACCACAGTCCCGTTTGTGCCGTTGCCGTTGCTGTCTGTTGTGACATTTTCCAGAACAAATGGGCCTTGGCCCGTCAGGTCCAGTGTGTCGTCATCGGTGTTCAAGGCCGGATCAGAGTTAAAGCCACCTGACCCGCCGTCGACCAAATCGCCACCATCCGCAAAGATCGTGTCGGCGTCTGAGCCACCCAGCAATGTGTCGTTGCCGCTGCCGCCGGTAACGTCGCCGATTTCGAACAATGAAACATCGTCGATCAACGGACCAAAGGTCGAATTTTCGCTGCTTTGTTCGCTGAATTCCAGCGTGTCTTGGCCGCCAGACCCGTTAACGGTGTACGTGTATTCTGTCCACTCGTCGCCAGGTTGGATCGTGTCGATCAATACGCCGCCAAAGTAGACGTTTACTTCGTCTTCGGACCCTTCAACGCGCTGTTTCAGGCTGAACGTCAACTGGTATGGTTGATCTTCGGTTGTTTGCACGTCCTGCTGTAGGGTGTCGACTGCGCCTTCGACGTCCATCTCTACAAAGTTGGAGCCCTCGGCCGCGTCTTCGCCTTCAAAACCATTGCCCCAGATTTCGATAGGTTGGCCGTTGTTGGTCCAGCCCGTCAAACCTTGTTGCACAAATGTGCCGTCTGCAACGCCAGCCTCAAGGCCGCCATTGATCAACAGGTTGTTGCCAACCGGACCGGTTGTCGAGGACCCGGATGTGTCAACGCCGTCCAGAATGTCGTTGCCGGTGCCGCCAGTGATGTAGTCATCGCCCGAACCACCGATCAACGTGTCTTCGCCTGCGTCGCCGTAAATACGGTCAGCGCCTGCGCCGCCATCGGCCAGATCGTTGTCGTTCATACCTTCGAGAACATCGTTGCCGTCGCCGCCCAACAATGTGTCGTCGCCGTCTTGGCCGCACAATGTGTCGTCGCCAGCGTCGCCTGTGACTGCATCATCGCCGTCGCCTGCCAGAACGAAATCATCGCCCGCATCGCCAGAGATTGAATCGTTGCCAATCCCGCCTTCGACGCGGTCATTGCCGGACCCGCCAGACAATGTGTCATCCCCGATGCCGCCAACAACTGTATCGTTGTCCGCGCCGCCATCCATGACATCGTTGCCTTCGTTGCCGTACAATGTGTCGCTGCCGGTGCCGCCCAAAACGGTGTCGTTGCCGGTGCCGCCTTCTGCGTAATCGTCGCCTGCATCGCCGTAAACGCGGTCATCGCCTGCGCCGCCGAACAAGCTGTCGTTGTCGTTCATGCCTTCGAGAACGTCATTACCTTCGCCGCCCAAAAGCGTGTCATCGCCGTCTTGGCCGCACAGCGTGTCATCGCCGTCGTCGCCCATAACTGAATCAGCGCCGTCACCGGCGAGGACAAAATCATTGCCGTCGCCGCCAGAAATAACGTCGTCGCCGGTGCCGCCTTCGATGCGGTCGTTGCCACCTTCGCCAAAGATCGTGTCTTCGCCGATGCCGCCCAGCAATGTGTCGTTGCCGTCAACGCCGTCGTCTGCTTCGAATTCGGTCGAGATGGTCGAGAAATGGACATCGGTGATCCAGACTTTTTGGTCTGTGACGTCGCCGTTGTCATAGTCGATTTCGATTTTAGAAACCGGGCCTGCAATGCTGACCAACAAAGACGCGGAATTGTCTGTTGGGGCCGCGTGGCCGTCGGACCCGTCTGCGCCGGTGGCTGTGCTGTCGTTGATCGCGATGGTGCCTGTGTTTGTCAGGATGACCGGGATCAGGTTGCCGTCTGCGTCATAGGCGCGGATCGTCAAAATATCGACGTGTTGGTCGGCATTGATGCCTGTGTCGATGTCGTTGATGCGGAACGAAACGTCCTGCACTTCGTCGGAATAGGCAGGGTTTGTTGAATCGAAATCAAACGTAGTCGTCGACGTGTTATCAACGCCGCCCTCGCCGCCAGCGCCGTACAGCATCAGCGATGAATTCGGATCAAACGTTTCGTCACCGGCCACATATTGGCCTGTGGATTCTGTGCAGATCAATGCGCCCGGATCTTCGGATACAAAGCTGACGTTGACTGTTACGCCGCCTGTGTCGATTGATGCGCCACCTGGCAATTCGGTGCCATAGCCCAACGTGCCCCAATCCAGGACTTTGTCGTCGGATTGCGAGCTGGCAACGCCGTCACGCAAATTCGAGTCGCCATAGATCAGGTCGTCGCCGGTGCCGCCGTCAACGGAATCGTCGCCGCTGCCTGCATAAACGTCGTCGTCGCCTTCGCCTGCGATAACGGTGTCGTTGCCGCCAAATGCATCTACGATGTCGTCCTGTGGGTTTTCGCCCGCAAGGATTTCGTCGTTGTTGTCGATCATGTCGCCTTCTGGGTCACCGTCATAGTTAACGTCGATCAGTTCGCCGTCGTTGGTTCCGTCAACAATGCCGTCCAGAACCGCATCGCTGTTGGCTTGATCAAAGACCAGATTGTCGACCGCGCCGGAGCCCGCCAATGTGACTTCCATCGAGTAGACGCCGCTGGTGTTGAAATCCACAACGCTTTGGCCGTTGTCGCCTGTGGCCGCGATGGTTTGTTGACCGATCTGCGTGCCGTTCGCGTCAAAGAATGTGACTGTTGCGGATTGTTCCAGATCGAGGAATGTCAGCTGTTCAACAGACGTGGCATCGTCGAATACAAAGCTAAACGTGCCGCCGCTTGCATTGTCATCAGGGTTCGAAGAATTGCCGTCTTCGGAAATGATCAGAGACTTGCCCAGATTGTTTGTGGCCAAATCGTCGTCGCCCCCGGTGGGGTTCGTCGTGTCAAAGATCATTGCCTGACCAGAGCCGCCCGTCGCCGAAATCGTCACGCCTTGCGCTTGATATTCGGTGTCTACGCCAGTGCCAGTGGCCAGTTCGTTAAAGTTAATTGTCGTTGTCATACTCGATACTCCTACGCGATGTCACAGATGGCGCGCGATGCGGCCGAAAAGCTAATTGATTGGGGTGAAATTGCCAAAAGAGACGTTGATGACGTCTGACACGCTCTGCGACGCATGCGTCGTAGCCGTGTTGGTTTCTTGAAACCTGGTGTCACTATCGTCTCTCCTCGTTACGGCCCTGCAGCCATTTGCCACCAAAAACCGGTGACGTTACTTCAACCCAAAAACAGACCGACGCGTAGATCCCTGGACGAGCCACACAATCAGACACCACAAAAAGAAGGGGAGAGCCCGCAAGACAGCAGACAACTGCAACGGCATCGCCATTGCAAAACGCGTTACGGGTACTGCCAAAGCAGCACAGCGCACGTACACCTCCCGCATCTACATAATGCGTCGTTGTGCGGTCGCCCCCGTGACCTACAAACATCGCCCCCCAGTTGGGCAAGGACACTCTTAGACAATGCTGTGCGACGCAGGGAAGCGAAAAATAGGCGAATATTCTGAATTGATTGGGCCTATCCAAAAGTACGGTTTTGGACAATAAAATCAGGTCTACAACCTGTGGTGGGAATTGCGATTTCCGGTTGAAATTACCAAAATCCGAAAAAAACCAATACAATCTGATACAAACTGTGTTCTTGCGTGTTTTGACCTAATCGCTATAGTTGTACCTGTTTCCAAATTGGAAACAATCGAACGTGGTTAATTTGCGTAATCGGCATCGTGACCTATGGTAAACTAAAATTACGAATTGTTCGTTGTTATGAACCAATGGTTGTCAAATCCATATATTATCTACCAGTACATGCGCGTTTCGACATATTTGACCGAATCGGTTTCTTAATGAGACCCTAAAAATTCGAAATTTTGCTATTCGGTCAAATCCGCAGCAGCAACATGCTGCCGGTGCATCTCCCCTACTCAATCGATGGCCGCTTATCGCTGCGCTTCAAAATCAAATATGGATGACATTTACGAGGCAACAGGCTACCGATTCAACGTATTGTTAGTAGGTGAGAATTTTTTTATGCAAATGCCAGTGTCACACAGTCCGTCCGATGATGGAAAATCCGTAGATCCGACGTCTCCTCATCTCGCGCTCAAGCAGAGCCCCGACATAGTTGCGCGTGAAATTCGTATTCGCCAATCTGTCGAAATGCACAAAGCCGCGCCAAGTGTGGTTTTCGGCAATCTTATGCTGGTGCTCATCTATCTTTTTGTCGATCTTCAGCTGCTGATATCCACAGGTGCCATTTATGGTTTCATCCCGCTCGCATTTTTGATGTACGGCATTACACGAAATTATTTCCATCTGAACAAACGCGAACGACCCCAAAGCGTTAGCCGCAAGCGTATCAGAACCATCGTCATTTCCAGTCTCGTTTTAGGTTTCTTATGGGCGCTGATCACAATGGTGGCGATGCCGTATGCGTCCCCCCAAACCGCGATAATTCTGATCATGGCGAGCTATATTTTTGCGACGACGTCCTTGATCACGTCGCCCAGTATTCCGCTTGCCTCCCTCAGCTGTGCGGCCCCAATTTTGATCGCAAACGCCATTGGACCTAGTTACTTTCAGCAGTTGCCAATTGAATTGACGGCTTTGTTCACCATCTCGTTTGTGGCGGTCTTTGGGTTTGCGTCCTTTGCCAACTGGCGGCAAACCTACAATAACGTGGCCCTTCAGGTCGCCAATCAACAAGCCGAGACGACACGGAGCGAACTGCTGGAAAGGCTTGCAAAACGGCTATCGAAATATGTGTCGCCGCAGGTTGGTCAATCTATTTTGACTGGCACCAAAACCATCGAGATGGCGGCGCGACGCAAAAAACTTACGGTATTCTTTTCTGATGTCGCAGGTTTTACCGCCATTACCGAGCGGCTGGAGAGCGAAGAATTGACCGGTTTGCTAAACACATACCTGACCGAAATGTCCAAAATTGCACTGGCCCATGGCGGGACAATCGATAAATTTATCGGGGATGCAATCGTGATCTTCTTTGGCGATCCGGACTCTCGGGGGACCAAGGCGGACGCGGATGCCTGCGTACGCATGGCGATAGCGATGCAAAACCGGATGTCCGAGCTAAAGCAGGAATGGCTTGATCTGGGTCTGGATGACACGTTTGATTTACGGGTCGGCATCAACACAGGCTATTGCACGGTCGGTGATTTCGGGTCTGACGAAAAGATGGATTACACAGTTATTGGCAGCGAGGTGAACCTTGCCGCACGTTTGGAAGCCGCGGCGGAAATTGGCGGAATTCTACTTTCGAACGAGACCTATGCATTGGTAAAGGATTGGGTGGATGCACGGTCAGGCGACGCCATCGTTGCCAAGGGGTTCTCGCGGCCAGTAAAAACCTATCACCTCAACCTGCCGCATCCAGAGTCAGAACGAATTTCACACAAGACAGCGCACCTTACGCTGGCACTGTCACCGACCCTGATGAACGCAAGCGACAAAGCATCTGCGACAGTCGCATTGCAAGATGCGTTGAGAAGAGTCGAGGAAGGTTGAAGGTTGAAGGTTTTTGTTAGTTGGCATGCTGAGTGTTGTCGCGAAATGAACGCCACTATGCACTCGTCCGAGCCATACCAAGCTGCGACGTCGGACAAACTTATGATAAATATTCGCTTTGGCTTGTGAACACCGGTGTCGTTAACACTAAAATCAAACGACAGAGCGCCTGAGTTTGACCTACTTTGAATTTCATCAAAGAATTGCGACAAGTCAGCGTAGCGGTTTGGGATATTTTCAATATCTTGCCACGTTTTTAGATAGACTATAAATACATCATCTTCGAGCAAGGTCCTAGGGATACTATCCCTCGCCAAAAGACCCTCGTTATCCAGAGCTTTAAATGAAATTCGAAAACTCTCAATCGGACCTCAATGGTCATAAACAATAGGCCCATCGATTATGTGACCAAAGTCCTAATTAGGGACAGGTAGATCATCAAAAGCCTTTATTTCATTGACGCCCATGACATTTCACAAAGTCGTTAAGGCCAAAACCTTAATCAACGTTTTCGTATTTCCTAGCGCCTTAAGCGCCGCATGGTCGCCCAAGAACCGGCCAAATAGCCAAAGCTGGTGCCTGTCTTTTTAGAATTTGGCGCTCATTCAAACGGCCCCTTCTGACGGTGATGTGAATGTTTGCGCCGGTTACCAATCGTACCGCCCAGATCACCAAACCGGTCATCGCGGCGTCGATACACACCTTCAGTTTCCCCAGTATCCCTTTTGTCTTAACTCTCAATAATGAATGGAATTTCGATGTGTGTGGGAACAGGATCCTTTACACTCTAATTACCATTGTCGATATTCAGGTCATAACGCAATCGTGAGCCCCTTAACGCGCACCTCTTTTGACATCTCCTACGTCACTTGCCATGATGATTTGAACGTGTGCGTTTTTTGCATACCCCGTTTTCCATATTACGAAATTGGAATTTCCCACAGCCATTTTAATGGCTCGCTCTGAGCCATGCGATAACACACACAATAGGATTTAAGACATGCCAACATTTGAATTTGACGACGGACCAGACCAAGCAAATTTTTTCTTAACCAGCGTCGCCAATCAGGTTGTCGCAACAATTAACGAAGATGGCGTCAACTTCACATGGTCCGTCAACGCGCCGACCTCTTCTGTTGGCTATAATGACAACCCGGGGATCAATGGCGGCACATTTTTACTGACCAACACCACATCTGGCGCAACCTGGACCTTGGATGCACAGACAGCCAGCGGCGGCACCGATCTGTTCAACGGCAGTTTCACCGGCAACGTCGCTATCAACGCGAACTTTCAATCCGGCACGTGGAACGTCACCTTTCACGGTGCGACTGCTGGCATGAACTATGTGCAATCCGGCATCAACGTAGCTGGTAACATGGACATCACCGCAACACCCGGGACGTATTCCAAAATCACCTTCACAGAGACGTCTTCGATGGGCGGCATGAAGTTCAACTCTCTGACGACCACGGCGATCACCTGCTTCTGCGCAGGCACCCGCATTGCGACACCGCAAGGGTACGCTTTGGTCGAAACACTTACAGCTGGCGACACGGTTTTGACGGCTGACGGACAGGCAAAAACAGTCCGCTGGTTGGGTGTTCAGAACGTTGACGTCAGCGTGACCCACCCTGCGCGCGTTAACCCGATTTGCATCTCGGCAGGCGCTTTAGGGCATGGATTGCCAGAACGTGATCTTCATGTGTCCCCCGATCACGGCATCGCGGTGGATGGCGTTTTGGTCAATGCCTCCGCACTCGTGAATGGCCGCTCGATCTACAGACGCAGCGCCATGCCACTGAGCGGCTTTGCTTATTACCACGTGGAATGTGACGCGCATGAATTGCTGCTGGCAGAAGGCATGGCATCAGAAAGCTACGTCGATGTCCCGTCACGCGCTGCGTTCGACAACAGTGATGAGCGTGCAGAGGCACCCAAGATTACAGAAATGGATATGGTTCGGATCACGTCCGCTCGCTTGTTGCCAAAATCCGTGGCCGACCGCATCCGTCACTTTGATACGGCCGCTGTCGCAGCCTAATCCGCTTGGTCTGTCCACAAATTTAACCAAGCGCCCTCTTTGGCGGGCGTTTGGGATCAAGACTGGTTTCGCCATTGATGTGAGTGAAACGCCAGACCGCCACGGCACCAGGCGTAGCTCAGGCTGAACAATCAGTTTAGATTTACCAACGGTTGATCCGCTCCGTAGCAAAATGGCTGACAGGTAAGCGTGATAGAATCACTTGGCTTGATTGGCGGCCCGAAAAAAGACATCAGCAGCTGGTCTGGCTGTCGATCAACACATCACTTGCGCAAATCGCTTAGCTCACTTTTGGGTCGAAATAGGCTGAACCACCCATCAATTATGGCCCTCATTCCCCACATCAAAACATCAAAGCGAGAAATTCAAACCAAACCGGCATCCCGACACCGATGCTAATAGCGATGTTTAAAACAACCAAACACGCAAGCTTTTAACCAAAAAGTGTCCCCAAGCTAATTTTAGCCAGAGGACACTTTTCGAAATAAAGCAATGATTTCAACACAAGTCTTGTTGTGTTGGTACCCAAGGCCGGACTCGAACCGGCACTCCTGTTACAGAAGTGGATTTTGAATCCACCGCGTCTACCATTCCGCCACTTGGGCTTCATTAAGGTCCGTCTAACCCGACGTTTCGGCGGCGTAAAGTGGATTTTGCAATTCTTCTGCATACGCTTGAAATCAGCCCCTGTTTTAACCCTCTTCTTGACCTGCGCGCGCTGCCGTGTTCTGCGCGGACCCAAGCGAAACAAGACACAAAGCAGGCCGTGATGTTGCAACGCCTTTACAACTGGACCACGGCGATGGCCGAACACCCCCACGCGCTGTGGGTGCTGGCGATTGTCGCCTTTATGGAAAGTTCGGTTTTTCCGATCCCACCAGACGTCATTATGATTCCGATGATCCTGGCGCGTCCAAACCGAGCGTTCCTGATTGCCGGTATTGCCCTTGCGGCCTCTGTTGTGGGTGGATTGCTGGGGTATGCGATTGGCGCATTGGCGTTTGAAACCATCGGCCAGCCGATCCTTGCGACATTGGGCAAGGCAGACGCGATGGCGCAGTTCAACGACCGCTTTAACGATCTGGGTTTTTGGGCCGTGTTGACCGCAGGCGTCACGCCGTTCCCGTACAAAGTCATCACGATCATGTCGGGCTGGACAGGCATGCCGCTGGGCACATTTATCGCCACCTCGATACTGGCGCGCGCGCTGCGGTTTTTCATTGTCGCGGCCCTGCTGCGCACGTTTGGCGCACCTATTCGTGATTTCATTGAACGGCGTTTGGGCCTTATGTTCATCTTACTGATTGTCTTGTTGGTCGGCGGCGTTGTGGCGGTGAAATTCTTATGAATACGCGGAAAACCTGGATTTTGATCGCGGCTGGCGGGTCTTTGGCCTTGATGCTGGGCGCGCTGGCGTTTCAACATATTGGCGGCATGGCCCCGTGCAAATTGTGCATCACGCAGCGCTATCCGCATGTGATTGCGATTGTGATCGGGGCGATTGCACTGGCCCTGCCCCGCGTTCCCATCATGCTTTTGGGTGCAGTGTGTGCGGCGATCACGTCAGGTCACGGGTTTTATCACGCCGGTGTTGAACGCGGCATTTTCGAAGGGCCAACCAGCTGCACATCAGGGTCGATTGGCAACATGTCGGCCGATGAATTGCTGAACCAAATCATGTCTGCGCCGCTGATCCGCTGCGACGATATTCCGTGGGAAATGTTCGGCCTAAGCATGGCAGGCTGGAACGCGGTAATTTCGCTGGGCCTATGCGTCGCATGGTTAATCGCTGCGACACGCAAATCCTAAGACGACTTTTTCGTCGACAGCAGCAAATTCGTTTCACTGACCGACACCCCGTCGAGGCGGCGAATACGTGTTAATGCGGCGTCAAATGTCTCGAGCGTGTCGGTACCGATTTCCACGATCACATCCCATCGCCCATTGGTCGTGTGCACCGCGCGCACCTCTGACATGCCGTTCAGCTGGCGCAAAATACGTTCGGTTCCGCGCCCTTCGATCCCGATCATCATCAAGCCACGCACCGGATCGGCCAGCACGTCCTCGCGCATCACCACACTAAAGCCAAGGATATCGCCGCGCGACCGCAGCCGTTCGATGCGCGAACGAACAGTGGTGCGCGACACATTCAGGCGCGCAGCCAGATCTGACAGCGACGCGCGCGCATCATGGCGCAAGGCTGCGATCAGTGCATTATCCGTTTCGTCCATATTTCCATCCGTTTTGATTAATTGACTGCCGTTTCGAACAGTTTGACACGTTGCAAGCGCACAGATCAACCGATCACTTGGACAAAAGACAAGGGGATTTGGAACATGACGGATAAAAACATCATTTTGGTCGGCGCACCAATGGACTGCGGCAAGCGCCGCGATGGCTGTTTGATGGGGCCGGATGCGTTTCGCACAGCCGGTCTGGCTGCCGCACTTAGCGATCTTGGGCACAGCGTTGTTGACGCAGGTAATGTGACCCCGCGCGCCAATGACATCGCCGATCACGACCACCTGTACTGCCTGCCTGAAACCGTCGCATGGACAACCGCATTGGCCGAAAAAGCCGAAAGCGCGATGACCGACGGCTTTCCTATTTTCCTTGGCGGCGACCACGCATTGTCCCTTGGCACGACGTTGGGTGTATCGCGCGCTGCGGCCAAAGCAGACCGCCCGTTGTTCATTTTATGGCTGGATGCGCACACCGATTACCACACGCCCCTGACCACGGATTCCGGCAATCTGCACGGCACGCCTGTGGGCTATTTGGCCGGTCGATCCGATTTCGACCAATTCCCGACGTTCGAAAACCCCGTGCCGCCACAGCGCATTTGCATGCTTGGCCTGCGATCCGTTGATCCTGCCGAACGTGACGCGCTGCATGGCACCGCCGTGCGCAGCATCGACATGCGCGCCATTGACGAGGACGGGATTGTGAAACCGCTGTCTGCCTTTTTGGCGGATGTGGCCGCGGCAAACGGCATGCTGCATGTGTCACTGGATGTGGATTTCCTTGACCCGTCCGTCGCCCCTGCTGTCGGCACCACGGTTCCAGGCGGCGCGACTGTACGCGAAGGGCATTTGGTTATGGAAATGCTCAGCGACAGTGGGTTGATGACATCGCTTGATCTGGTCGAACTGAACCCGTTTTTGGATGATCGCGGGCGCACCGCACAATTGATGGTCGAACTGACCGCCTCGGCCTTTGGACGCAAAGTGTTCGACCGCCCCACCCG
>JBLHSG010000016.1:0-98525 GCA_047626725.1 Ascidiaceihabitans sp. | reverse complement strand
CATGACATAGTTTGGCCAAACCACAGTTTGGGAAAAATCACATGACAATCAGCATCGACCTTGGCGGCAAAACGGCAGTTATCACGGGTTCAAATTCAGGAATTGGTTTGGGCATCGCACAGCAATTTGCGCGCGCGGGCGCAAATGTCGTGCTGAACAGCTATTCCAATACCGACGATGATCATGCGCTGGCCGCCGATATTGCCCGCGAATTCGGGATAGACGCAAAATACGTGCAGGCCGACATGTCCAAGGGCGATCAATGTCGCCGCCTAATCACGGATGCGGGCGCATGCGATATCTTGGTGAACAACGCTGGTATTCAACACGTGGCTGCGATCGAAAAATTCCCGACCGAAAAATGGGATGCGATCATCGCGATCAACCTGTCGTCAGCATTCCACACCACGGCCGCGGCGATCGAAGGCATGCGCAAAAACGGCTGGGGGCGAGTGATCAACATTTCCTCGGCGCACGGCCTGACCGCATCACCATTCAAATCGGCCTACATCGCGGCAAAACACGGCATCATCGGGTTGACCAAAACCACAGCGCTTGAAACTGCGCAGGACCCGATCACCGCCAACGCGATTTGCCCAGGCTATGTTTTGACGCCGTTGGTTGAATCTCAAATCCCCGACACGATGGCTGAATATGACATGAGCCGCGAGGACGTGATCAAGAATGTCATGCTCAAGCGCCAACCGTCCAAAGAATTTGCAACAGTCGAACAAATGGGCGGCACAGCTGCGTTTTTATGCTCGCATTTTGCAGACCAAATCACCGGCACAGCCATTAGCGTCGATGGCGGCTGGACGGCACTTTAATCTTTTACGCCTCTACTAAATCCCAGCCAAAATTGTAAACTTGGCGCAACAGGAGCACCTTATGCGCCCTAAGAAAATCAATTTGGCCTTGCAAGGCGGCGGTGCCCACGGCGCGTTCACATGGGGCGCGCTGGATTGCCTTTTGGCAGACGAGCGGATCGAAATTGCCGGCATGTCGGGCACCTCTGCGGGGGCGCTGAACGGCGCTGCGTTAAAGGCTGGCATGCTAAAAGGCGGGCGTGACGGCGCGCGCGAAAACCTGAACTGGCTTTGGTCACAGGTTGCATCGTCGCAAACTACCGCGCTTAATCAATGGCTTACATCCATCGGTCCGGCGGGCGTTAGCCAAGCAATCGGCGCGTCATTGCCCTACATGATGGGCGAGGCGTTCACGCGCATGGTGTCGCCCTACGCGCTTGGCCCATTTTACAACAACCCGTTGCGCGACATCGTTAAGCAGTTCGATTTCGACAAAGTGTGCGCCGACGAAGGCCCCAAATTGTTCATTAACGCGACCCGTGTGCGCAATGGCAAACTGCGGGTTTTCAGCGCCGAAGAGGTCACGACGGATGCAATTTTGGCCTCTGCGTGCCTGCCAACGATGTTCCAAGCGGTCGAGATGTTTGACACGGAAACCGGCCAGACCGAGGCATTCTGGGATGGTGGATACACCGGCAATCCCGCGCTGTTCCCGCTGTTTGACGACAGCCTGCCCGAAGACATCGTGGTCATCAATATCAACCCACTCGAGCGCAAAGACCTACCAACCACACCGCAGCAAATCCAGAACCGCTTGAACGAGATCAGTTTTAATTCGTCCTTGCTTCGCGAGATGCGCGCAATCGATTTTGTGCAGCGTTTACTAGAGGATGGCACGTTGATGCCCGGCCGTATGGCGCAGGTGTACACCCATATGATCGCTGACGATGCGCTGATGAATGACCTGTCGATTGCCACAAAATCAGTGCCAAACGGGTTTATCATCGAGACCTTAAAAGACGCAGGTTTTGCGGCCACTCAGGCGTTCTTGGACAATCATTTTGATGACTTGAACATGCGCTCAACCCTCAAGCTGCGCGATATGTTCGCCTAGTCTTCGGGTGGTGTGCTGGGATCTTTGCCGTTGGGATAAACCAGTCCGGCCGAGATCACCAATTTTGCCGCGTCCTCAACTGACATATCCAATTCGATCACGTTTTCGGCTGGGAAAAACAGCAAGAACCCTGATGTCGGGTTGGGTGTTGTCGGCACAAAGATCGACAGCAATTCGCCGGTGTTGCCCGCGCGCTGCGTGATTTCGCCCTTGGCTGTTGTCGACACGAACCCGATCGCCCAGATACCTTTGCTTGGGTATTCGATCAGGCAGGCGGTCTCAAACGAGCGTTCGGTTTGCGCAAAAATGGTCTCCGAAATCTGTTTGATGCCGGAATAAATCGACCGTACGACAGGTGTGCGTTCCACCAGACTTTCGGCAAAGCGGATCATGGATCGCCCGATAATACCTTTGGCGAGCCACCCGACAATGATCGTGAAGGTCAAGAAAACAATGACGCCAACGCCGCGCACATTCACCCTGATCCAGTCGGGATTGGGTTCGCGGTTTAGCGGTGCATCAAGGTATCTGACGTTGTTCAGAAAATAGTTAATCAACGCATCAGGGCGCCAGCCGCCGGGCACCAATGGCCACACAAAGCCGTCGATCCAGCCCACAACCGTCCAAATCAGCCAGATCGTCAGGCCAACAGGGGCGACCACCACAAGGCCCGTCAAAAAAGACGAGCGCAGGCGCGCAATCAAACGAGGGCGGCGCGGTTTTTCAGGATCAAAGGGCGTGTTCATGGCAGGTCCGTTTTGTGCACCGCAAACAGCTATGCGTTTTGTGGCGGTTCTTCAATGGCTGGACGTCGGGTGTGGGGTCAGTTCGTGTTTCGCCCCGTTAGCCTGCCCAATTCAGAGGCAATCTGTGCGGCCAGCCGTGCATTGTTGCGCACCAGCGCGATGTTGGCGACCAGCGATTTGCCCTCGGTCAGTTCAAAGATTCGCTGCAACAGATAGGGCGTAACGCCTTTGCCGGTAATCCCAAACGTGTCGGCGTCGTTTTGGGCCTGCGCAATGATCGGTGCCAGAATGTCGGCACTGATTTCTGCATCCTGAGGGATCGGGTTACAGATCAGCTGACCACCGGGGATGTGCATCTGCGTGCGCAAGTGATGGGCGGCGGCGATTTGTCCGGCACTGTCCATCCGCAACGGCGCGCGCAGGTCGCTGTGACGTGACCAAAAGGCGGGCATGTCGTCTTGACCAAAGGCAATGACCGGTACGCCTTGGGTTTCCAGAACTTCGAGGGTTTTGGGAATATCAAGGATCGCTTTTGCACCCGCCGCGACCACGGTGACAGGCGTTTGCGCCAATTCCAGTAGGTCAGCAGAGATATCGAACGTTAACTCAGCGCCCTTGTGCACGCCGCCAATTCCGCCCGTGGCAAAGACGTGAATACCGGCCAAACGCGCGGCGATCATCGTGGCGGCAACGGTGGTGGCACCGGTGCCGCCCGTGGCGATACAGGCGGCCATGTCTGCGCGCGATAGTTTTGCGACGCCTTTGGCTTGGGCCAGTGCAACCAGCTGTGTGTCGTCTAATCCGGCATGCAAAACACCGTCCATCACGGCCATGGTTGCGGGTGTTGCCCCGGTGGCGCGCACGTCTGATTCGACGTGGCGCGCGACCTCGAGGTTTTGCGGATACGGCATGCCGTGCGTGATGATCGTGCTTTCAAGCGCGACAATGGGCGTGCCATTTTGCAGGGCTGCGGCAACTTCGGCAGAAGGGGTGATCAGGGTCATTAAACGGATTCTCCGGAAACATAAGTGGCGGCGGCTTGCAGGGCTTGATCTAGGGCGTCAGTGCGGTCGGCACCGCGGGATTCGGCGGCGATATGTGCGGCCATAAACGTGTCACCGGCGCCGGTGATGCGAGTGACCAAAACTTGGGGTGGGGTCTGGCTGATGATGCCATCGCGGCTGCCCTCAGCGGCGTCTTGTCCACCATTGGTGACCAAAATGCGTTGCGCGCCGCGGTCTAACAGGGCGGTGGCGGCGGTGACTGTGTCCTCGAATGTGGCTTTGCAAAGTAACCCCGCTTCTTCGAGGTTCACATACAACGTGCCGCGCTTTGCATTCAGGAAGGGCAACAGGCGTTCTGCCTTGCCGGGGGATGCCGGGGCGACGCGCAAATCAGCATGAGCAAGCGCGGTGCTGGTCGCGATTTCCGACAGCAATTCAACTGTCAAATTTCCGTCCAGCGCGATCAGTCCGGTGTACGGATTGTTCGCATCCGCCAGCGTGCCATCACTCAGCGGGCGCAAGATTTTTGCGCCAGCAGCCTCAAGTGAATGGGCGTCTGCGATTGCGGCGATCAGGCCGTTTGCGCCCTCGACTGCCATGTAGCGATCCGTGGGCAAATCGTCTGACCGGTAAACGGTGTCGGTGATCATGCCACGCGCGCGGCAGGCGGTGATCAATTCATCCCCTTCGGCGTCGCGCCCGATTGCGGTTAACAAGGCGGGTGTCAGACCAAAACGCGCCACGATCATGGCAATGTTCATAGCGACGCCGCCGGGCAATCGCGTGATACGGCCGGGCACATCAGAGCCTTGGCGCATCACCCGCGAGGATCGGCCAATCACGTCCCAAAGAACGCTGCCGATGCATAAAATATCTGGTGTTGGGTTCATGGTTCGGTTTTGGCGGCGTTTTCCCCAAGGTGCAAGGTGCGACCGTTACGGAACTGCAAATGTCAGGGCCGCCCAGTAGGTTTGCCAAACGACATCTTTGGGCGCGTCGGCCACATCGGTGTCAAAGGGTTCCAACACAACCGCATCAAACAGGTAATCACCCGTAGTTACCGCAATGGTGGCGCGCCCTTGATCGTCGGTGCGCGCAAGCGTTATGGTGACAGTGTCATCTGCGGCGCGGTGGAAAATTTCTATTTGCGTGTCGATGCGCGGGGCACCATCAAGCAGCACTTGAACCTGCATTTGCCCGTCAAAATCGGCATCATACGGATTGGTTAAGGCGACAAATTCGGTTTTTAACCCATAGGCGCGATCGGATCCTTTGGCGTCACCCACACCCACCAGTGCTTTGACGTGGCGCGTGTAAAGTTCGCGGAAATTTTCGCGGGGAAACCCTAGCGCGTCATGGCGGGCCTCGATGTCTTTAAAATCTTTGTGCGCGGCGAATTTCAGAAACTTTGGCCATTCTTTGTAGCGTACTTTTGCCGGCGTGGTTTCGTGCAAAATAATCAGCAAACCATCCGCGTCCGGCACCATCTGCATCGCCGGCCTGTCGCCCATACGCCCGTCAACGGCGCGGACCTGATCGCCTTGCGCCACATCAAACCGGGTAAAGCTGTTGGTGAAATAAGCCAGCCGCGAGCCAACAAATTCCTGACCATTTCGCAGATCAACCTCAAGGTTTTCGCCACTTTCGACTTGAAACTTCTGTGGTTCGATCCAAAACTCATGTGCAATAGACGTGGTGACCAACAGCGGTGTGGTCAGCCCGCTCAGAACAACGGCACTTAACATTGTGCGGACAAATCGAGGCAAAAACATGATACGGTCTTTCATCTGGTACCTGCTAAAGCTGCGCTTTGTCGTGGTGTTGTCAAGTCTTGCGGCGTTTGGCGGGGGTGCCAATGTCGTGACCGCGCACGAAACCTTGCCGACAATTGCCGATCTCGAGGTCGAAGAAGAGCATATCGTGTTTACCATGAGTGCTAATTTCGAAGCCTTCCTGGCCGGTATCAATCTGGACGAAGTCACCGACACAGACGAGGCCGAGCAGGCCGAAGATTACGATGCTTTGCGCGCGCTGCCTGCATCCGAAATCGAGGCGCGTTTGCCAGCCCTGATCGACCGGTTTAACGCTGTGCCGTTGATCACAGTTGATGGCGAACCTGTCGTGTTGGAAATCGAAGTGTTCCAGATGCCGCAGATCGATGACGATGAATTGCCGCGGGTGTCCGAGCTGGTCTTGATTGCCCCGATTGAACCCGGCGCTGACGTTGTTGCCGTCACGTGGCCGTTGGGGCGTGGGAAATTGGTACTGCGTCAAATTGGTGTGGACGAACCGTTCACCGGCTACATTGATCCGGGCACCTCAAGCGATGATATTTCACTGTCCGGTGGTGGGCAATTGACCGGATGGCAGACGTTTGTGGCCTATATTCCGGTCGGTTTTGATCACATTTTACCACAAGGGCTGGATCATATCTTGTTCGTGCTGGGCCTGTTTTTCCTCAGCACTCAGGTTAGCGCGCTGCTGTGGCAGGTCAGCGCGTTCACGTTGGCGCACACCGTGACTTTGGCGCTTGGCGCGCTTGGCTGGGTGACCATTCCGGGATCAATTGTTGAACCGCTGATTGCCGCGTCTATCGTTTATGTTGCCGTTGAAAACATCTTTGTCTCGGGGCTAAGCCGTTGGCGACCTTTGGTAATCTTTGGGTTCGGTTTGCTGCACGGTTTGGGGTTCGCGTCCGTTTTAGGCGAATTCGGATTGCCAGAGGGACAGTTCATTCCGGCATTGATCGCGTTCAACATCGGGGTTGAATTGGGCCAACTTACCGTGATCGCAATAGCGTTGATTGTGCTGTGGTTGGCCGTGCGCGCCGCCGGATTTGCAAAATTGAACGAGGCCGAAATGCCAGTTCAGACGCGCGCTGTGATGGCACGCGCCGTTTCAATAACGGGCTCGTTGCTGATCGCGATCATCGCGTCCTATTGGGTGATCGAACGCACGCTTCTTTAGGCTTTGATGGCGGCGATCATGTCAGCCAGGGCGGCTGCGGGATCGTCTTGTGCCCAAATCTCGTCGCCGATGGCAAAGAAATCTGTCATCGGCGCGAGGGTCTTGATCATGTCCAGATTGATCAAACCTTCGGCCACAACCGGCACTTCGATCACGTCGGACCACCACTGGAACAGGTCAAGTTCGGCAAAACTGCCGTCGCCCAATGTGTTTTCGCGCACAGGGCCAAAACAAACGTAATCTGCCCCGGCTTCACCTGCGCTCATGCCGTCATGTCGCGAGGTGCCAGAATGCACGCCAACAATCGCATCTGCGCCCAATTCTTTGCGGGCATAGCGCACCTGATGGGCGCCATCACTTAGGTGAACACCATCAAGGCCCAGCTTTTCAACCATCGTGATGTGATCGGAAATGACCAAAGCCACATCACGTGCATGGGTAATTTCGCGCAACGCATCGCCCGCTTTTGCGATCTGGCCTTCGTCTGTGGTGGCCATAACCAGACGCACACACGCAACGTCGTGCGCATCTAAAACAGCGGCCAATTGGGGTCCGAATGTCTCAAGATCAAAACTGGTGGGTGTGATCAGGTAGATCTGCGGCGTGTCGGTGTCGGGCTTGGCCATGGTCGTGTCCTTTGGTTGTTGTGCTCGCTCTAGCGGATTGGATTGGAAAAGGGAAATTTTATGCAAGTCAGGTATGATTTTAGCCCAAAGACCAGCAACTAAGATTGTGGAGGATGTTTTGAACCCCTAAAGACAAAGGCATGAGTGATATTCCTTTCTTTGTGCTGGTGCGCCCGCAAATGGGCGAAAACATCGGGTCGGCGGCGCGTGCGATGTATAATTTTGGTCTGGACCGGATGCGTATTGTGGCCCCGCGTGATGGATGGCCCAATCCGGCGGCTGTGGCCTTGGCCTCAGGGGCGGGGCGCTTGTTGGATGATGCGCAATTGGCGGATGATCTGGCCGGATCGCTGGCAGATTGCACTTATGTTTTTGCCACGACCGCGCGTCCGCGTGATATGGTCAAGCCGGTGTTTTCACCCGAGGCCGCGATGAAACTGGCCGCACAAAAGATCGACGCAGGCGGCCGTGTTGCCGTGCTGTTTGGCCCCGAACGCGCAGGGCTTGAAAACGATGACATCGCGCAGGCCAATGCGATTATTTCAGTGCCGGTCAATCCGAATTTCGCATCGTTAAATTTGGCCCAATGTGTGCTGTTGGTTGGCTACGAATGGATGCGCCAGCGCGGCGAAACAACACATGAAACTGTTGAAATGGCCGGTACAGAATGGGCCAGTGGTCAAGAGGTCGAACACCTCGCGCGCCACTTTGAAGACCGCCTTGATGCCGCAAATTACTTTTATCCCGAACACAAAGCGCGCAGCATGAAAACCAACCTGCGCAATATGTGGAGCAGGATGCCAATGACCCGCGCCGACATTCAGATGTTTCACGGAATGCTGCGGCAGATGGTCCGTTGGAAAGAGAAGAGCGACTGATCTTCTGGACGTCTGGTCGCGCCCGCTCTACCTTTGAAAAAAAGCCAGGGCTTTGCGATAAAGCAAGAGAGAGATATGAGCACCAAGCGTAACATTTTCGAAGAAGTGGGCGAGGCGGGTCAAGCACCTGTCGCGCAACCGGGGCTGATCGATCAAGGGCGCAGTAGCGGCCGTGGTGCCATGCGCATCTGGCTGATGATGCTGTTTGGTCTGGTCACATTGATGATCTTTATTGGCGGTATGACCCGTCTGACCGACAGTGGTCTAAGCATCACGGAATGGAAGCCGCTGATGGGTGCGATCCCGCCCTTGAATGCGACGGATTGGCAGATCGCGTTTGATAAATACAAGCTGATTGATGAATTCCTGATTCAGAACAATTGGATGGAACTGTCTGATTTCAAAGTAATTTACTGGTGGGAATGGGGTCATAGACAATTGGGCCGTGTGATCGGATTGGTCTGGGCCATCGGATTCGTCTGGTTCTTGATACGCCGTCAAATCCCCACTGGCTGGACACCCAGACTGCTGTTGATCGGCGCATTGGGCGGTCTGCAAGGCGCAATCGGTTGGTGGATGGTTTCATCTGGCGTGACGGCGGGCGAAAGCATGACAGATGTGGCCAGTTACCGGCTCGCCACACACCTTGGGTTGGCGTTTATCATCCTTGGTTTTATCGCGTGGTACGCCATGATGATGGGTCGCACCGAACGCGATTTGATGCAGGCACGCCGCGGCAAAGAGGCCAAATTGTTGGGCATATCGACGGGCCTTTTGCACTTTGCCTTCCTGCAAATCCTGATTGGCGCGCTGGTTGCGGGCATTGATGCGGGGCGCAGTTATACCGACTGGCCGCTGATGGGCGGTCAAGTGTTTCCGGCCACGGCGTTCATCGTTGAACCGTGGTGGCGCAACTTTTTCGAAAGCCCCGGACTGGTGCAATTTGTGCATCGTGTGACCGGATATTTGTTGTTTGCCTTCGCTGTTGTTGTCTGGCTCAAGGGCCGCAAAAGCGCGCATTCGCGTACCCAATTCGCCTTTCACGCGGTGTTTGTCGCGATGCTGTTGCAGATCGTTCTGGGCATCGCCACGGTACTGGCCGGCGCACCTGTTGAAATCGCTATTTTACACCAACTTTTGGCCGTCATTCTGTGGGTGCTTATCTTGCGCGCACGGTTCTTGTCGGCCTATCCAATCCCCACTTCACTTCGAGGAAAATGATCCAAATGACAGCTTATGACGACTTGATGGCGTTCACACGCGAGACCCAGGCCTTGGGACAAATCGCAGGCCGTTTGGGCTGGGATCAGGAAACGATGATGCCACGCGGCGCGGCACCACAACGCGGCGAAGAAATGGCCGCAATCGAAGGTGTTTTGCACGCGCGGCACAACGATGCACGCGTCGGTGACTGGCTGGCGGCAATCGACGTCAAAGCGTTGGATAAAGTCGGCAAAGCCCAAATTCGCCACATCCAGCGCAGCTTTGATCGTGCATCAAAAGTACCCGCAGATCTGGCCGCAACCTTGGCCCGTGTGACATCGCAAGCCCAAGGAACTTGGGCCGAAGCGCGTGAAAATGACGATGTGGCCGGATTTTTGCCGACCTTCGAAGAGGTCATAAACCTCAAGCGCGAAGAAGGTGCCGCATTGGCAGCGGGCGGCGATATTTATGACGCGATGTTGGCCGATTACGAACCCGGCACAACCGGCGCAGAACTAGAGGCGATGTTTGGCGCATTGCGTCCCGAACTGAGCAATTTGCGCGCCGCGATCAAACAGGCCGAAGCCCCACAGCGCCTTGACGGCACATTCGATGAGGGTGCGCAAATGAAGCTGACGCGCCAGTTGGCCAAGACGTTTGGTTACGACATGAGCCATGGGCGTGTGGACAAAGCGGTGCATCCTTTCAGTTCTGGTTCGGGCCTCGATGTGCGGATCACAACGCGGACATCAAAGACCGATCCGTTCAACTGTTTTTATTCCACAATCCACGAAGTCGGGCACGCGTGTTACGAGCAAGGCATTGATCGCGAATACCTTTTGACGCCTTTGGGGCAGGGTGTGTCGATGGGTGTACACGAAAGCCAAAGCCGGATTTATGAAAACCAGATGGGCCGCAGCCGTGCCTTTACTGGTTGGCTGTACGAACAAATGAAAGCCGCGTTTGGCGATTTTGGCATCCCGGATGCGGACGCGTTTTACGGCACAGTGAACCGGGTGAATGACGGCTATATCCGCACCGAAGCTGACGAGGTGCAGTACAATTTACACGTGCTGATGCGTTTTGATCTGGAACGCGCGCTGATGGCTGGTGATTTGCAAGTTGGCGACCTTGAGGCCGCGTGGAATGACCGGTTCGAGGCCGATTTCGGCTACGCGGTCGACAAGCCTAGCAACGGTGTTTTGCAAGATGTGCACTGGCCTGTGGGTCTGTTCGGGTACTTTCCGACGTATTCGCTGGGCAATGTTTACGCAGGGTGTCTGCACGAAGGTTTGCGCGAGGCTGTGCCTGATCTGGATGACCAATTGGCGACGGGCGACACGGCGCGCGCAACAGGCTGGTTGCAGAACAATTTGCAGTCGCATGGCGGTCTGTATGAACCGCGTGATGTGATTGAACGCGCTTGTGGTTTTGCGCCATCAGAACAGCCGCTGATCAAATATCTAAAGGCCAAATTCGGCGATATCTACAAGCTGTAATCGCGGATTCTACCGACCAAAATAACGGCAAAGCGTGCATCGTGCGCTTTGCCCGCAGGTCCTGATTGTACATAAGACGTTATGAAATTGACGTTCCTATACGAATTTTCCCATCTAAATTTCTTAACGTTGTGTTAATTCTGATTTTAATGGAAATCAGGGAGTAATTATTATGAAAGCTTTTGTTATCTTGGCTTCAGTCGGTATCGTTTCGGCGAATGCACTGTTTGCCCAACAAGCACAGCAAACGTCAGTTGTCGGTCAATCCAGCGATAGCGTTTACACGGTTCAAGTCGCAGCATCCGACGGCGTGACGTACAACTGCCAACCAGACATTCGCATCGAAAATGGCGTTCGCTACCGAACATGCGTTCGTGCAGACGGCGCTGTTGCAGGTAACGGCGCGTTGACAGGCGGCACATTGTCTGGCGCAGGCGTTGGCGGCGCAGTTGTTGTTGCATTGGTTGTAGCAGCGATTGCTGGCAACGACGGCACAACAGCAACCACAACAAACCCATAAAGAACAATATCCTTCAGATCTGGTAGTCTACAGGATATTACACGAGGAAACGGCGCGCTTGATTTCAGGCGCGCCGTTTGCTTTTTGACCTCCCTCAAAGGGGTGGTTTATTGTTTTAAATCAAAAGATTATTCAGCTTCGGTGTCTTCGCCAGTCTCGCCAGCTTCGTCACCTTGATCGGCGATCCATGCGACGCTGACAACTTCTTCGCCTTTGCCGGTGTTGAACACTTTTACGCCACCCGCGCTGCGCGATCTAAAGCTGATGCCCTCGACAGGAACGCGGATAGATTGGCCTTTGGATGTGGCCAACATGATCTGATCGTCCAGTTCCACAGGGAACGAGGCGACGATTTCGCCACCGCGCATTGCTTTGTCCATCGCCGTCACACCCATGCCGCCACGTCCGCGCACTGGATAGTCGTGGCTTGAGCTGAGCTTGCCAGCACCTTGTGCCGTGATGGTCAGGATCAGGTTTTCTGCGGCCGACATTTCTGCGTAACGTTCGGTCGAGAAATTCGGATCAGCTGGTGCGTCTTCTTCTTCGCTTTCGTCATCCGTCAAACCGGCCATCGCGCGGCGCATTTTCAGGTAGGCTGTGCGTTCTTCGCTGGTCGCATCAAAGTGGCGGATGATCGACATCGACACAACTGTGTCTTTGCCTGACAAACGAACGCCGCGCACCCCAACCGAATTGCGCGAATTGAACACGCGCACGTCGGTGGCAGGGAAACGGATTGCGCGGCCCGAACTGGTGATCAGCATCACGTCTTCGTCGTTTGAGGCGATGCGCGCATTGATCAGCGTCGTTTCTGCATGATCGTCTTCGAATTTCATAGCGATCTTGCCGTTGCGCATGACTTTGGTGAAATCCGACAACTTGTTGCGGCGCACGGTGCCCGCAGATGTCGCGAATACGACCTGCAAGTCATCCCACTCGTCCTCGTCGCGGTCCACTGGCATGATATCGGCCACAGAAACGCCAGTCGGGATCGGCAAAATGTTAACGATTGCTTTGCCTTTGGCGGTCCGTCCCCCTTGGGGCAGGCGCCATGTTTTCAACTTGTAAACCATGCCGTCGGTCGTAAAGAACAACAGCTGCGTGTGGGTGTTGGCCACAAAGAGGGTCGTGATCACGTCCTCTTCTTTGGTCTGCATGCCAGACACGCCTTTGCCGCCACGTTTTTGCGCGCGGAAATCGACCAATGGCGTGCGTTTGATGTAGCCACCAGACGTGACCGTCACGACCATATCGGCGCTTTCGATCAAGTCTTCGTCGTCCATGTCGCCAGACCAATCAACGATCTGGGTACGGCGCGGCACGGCAAATTGTTCTTGAACTTCAATCAGTTCTTCGCGAATGATCGCCATGATCCGATCACGAGAGCCGAGAATCTCAAGGTATTCCTTGATCTTGCCGGCCAGGGCTTCGAGTTCGTCCGTGACCTCGGAGACACCGATCTGGGTCAAACGCTGAAGGCGCAGTTCCAGAATGGCGCGGGCTTGGATTTCGGACAGGTTATACGTGCCATCATCGTTTGCCGTATGGGTCGGATCATCGATCAGCGCGATGTAGGGCAGAATGTCAGTCGCAGGCCAGCGGCGCGTCATCAGCTTTTCACGGGCTTCAGCCGCATCAGCGGACGACCGGATTGTCGCGACAATTTCATCGATGTTGGTGACGGCAACTGCCAAACCACACAAAATGTGGCTGCGTTCACGGGCTTTGCGCAACAAGAATGCGGTGCGGCGTGCAACCACGTCTTCGCGGAAATCGATGAACGACGTCAAGAAACGGCGCAGCGTTAGCGTTTCAGGGCGACCACCGTTCAGGGCCAACATGTTACAGCCAAAATAGGTTTGCATCGGCGTGAAACGGAACAATTGGTTCATCACAACTTCGGCTGTGGCATCGCGTTTCAGCTCGACCACGACACGCACACCGTTGCGGTCAGATTCGTCTTGAACGTGGGCGATGCCTTCGATCTTTTTGTCGCGCGCAGCTTCGGCGATACGTTCGATCATCGTCGCTTTGTTCACCTGATACGGGATTTCATCAATGATGATGGCCCAGCGGTCTTTGCGAATTTCCTCGACCCGGGTTTTGGCACGCATAATGACACTGCCACGCCCCTCCAGGTAGGCTTTGCGCGCGCCAGTGCGGCCCAACATAATGCCACCGGTCGGGAAATCGGGACCGGGAATATATTCGATCAATTCCTCGGACGTCAGATCAGGGTTTTCGATCAGGCCAAGGCAGGCATCAATCACTTCGCCCAAGTTGTGCGGCGGAATGTTGGTGGCCATGCCGACAGCAATACCGCCCGCGCCATTGACCAACATGTTGGGAAAACGAGCAGGCAAAACAGTAGGTTCGCGTTCTTTGCCATCATAGTTGTCAGCAAAATCAACGGTGTCTTTGTCCAGATCGCTGGTCATGAATGACGCGACTTTGTCCAAACGCGATTCAGTATAACGCATCGCAGCCGCGCTATCGCCGTCCATGGATCCAAAGTTGCCCTGACCATCAACCAACGGCAATGACATCGAGAAATCTTGGGCCATACGCACCAAAGCGTCGTAGATCGCGCTGTCGCCGTGCGGGTGATACGACCCCATCACGTCGCCCACGGATTTCGCCGATTTGCGATAGGTTTTATCGTGAGTGATACCCTTTTCGTACATCGAATAGATGATGCGGCGGTGGACGGGTTTTAGGCCGTCTCGCAGGTCTGGAATCGCACGAGAGACGATGACCGACATGGCATAGTCCAGATAGGACGTGCGCATCTCGTGTTCAATGGTGACCGACGGGCCATCATATGCGGGCACTTCTGGCCCAGTTTCATCATCGTTTTCAGGGGGTTGCGGTGTGTCGTTCACGTGGCGGCCCATTCTGCTAAAGGGTTCTATATCTTGTGATAAACCCTATCAGAAAGGGCAGATACTGTGCAATGCCGTTTGCGAATTTGGCAAAAACCACGCTTGCAACAATCCATCGCAGGTTTGTTAAAAGAGGTGTTTGGCGTTTTATACAAATCCTCGGTATCTATTTGTTAAGAGCAATCAATATAGGAACACGACATGAAACAGATTTTTGCAGTAGGATTTGGCCTGGTGACGGCTTTTGTGCTTACCGTATCCACCGCATTTGCGGGCGATGTGCACATTAAGAAGGTCTTGAACGAGGGCAGCTTTGTCGGCGCATCGGGTCACGCAACATCAGGCGACGTGCGGGTTGTGACCACCAAAGACGGGCGCACATTGGTCATGCTAAGCGAGAATTTCACATTCGACGGCGCGCCAGACCCGCAGATTTCATTCGGTAAAGGCGGCAAACATGACGCGTCTACTTTGATGGGCAAGCTGGTCTCGAACAACGGCAAACAAGTGTACGAAGTTCCGGCAGGCGTGAACCCGGCCGATTTTACCGACGTGTTTGTGTACTGCGTGAAATTCAACGTGCCTTTGGGCGTCGCGTCTTTCTAAACCAACAACAATCTGCACCGTCCCTCGGACAGATGATTGCCTCGGATCCCTTCACAGGTCCGGGGCATTTTTTATGCAGAACAGGACGCGCCACCAAGGACGCAGAATTTGGCGCAATGCGGGTGGTTCAAGGCCACGTCTGATTCTGCTTGTTCCAGCGTCGTGCCCAATTCGAACTCCGCGTCATAGGGCAGGAGGGTACAGGCCAGAACCGCAGGGCTTGCCGCGCCTTTGCGTTTCACGACCATCCGCGATGACGAACACATCATCGCATCAGGTGATTTGTCCAGAATGCCCCAACAGGCGGTCGTGATTTCAGGAACTTCGACGCTTTCATCCATTTCCGGGAACAGCACGGTCATGCCGGGGTCGTTTGCGTCAATATCATAGCCATGTTCGGCGTAAAATGCGCCATAACCTGCGCGGCTTTCCGCATCTGAGTGGCCAAAGACGCTGCGTCCGGCCACAGCCATTTTAAATCCGTTGTCGCGCAGCCAGTTCATTCCGATGATGGTTTTATCCAACGCTCCGGCGCCACGTTCTGCATCGTGCAGGGCGGCGTCATAGTGATCGACAGAAATGCGCAACGTCAGCTTGCCCGGATAGGCGGTGTTCAGGTCCTGCAAACCCGCCAACATGGTTTTGCGCATCATCGGGCGCATCGCATTGGTCAGGATCAGCACATCATATCCCGCAGCCAGCGAAACGCGCGTAATATCAATCATTTGCGGGTTCATGAACGGCTCACCACCGGTAAACGCAATCTCTTTCACCGGCCATTTGCGATCTACAATCTGGTCCAGATAATCCTGCACTTCGTCGGCCGTAATATAGACCAGCGCATCGTTGCTGGGGCTGCTGGCAATATAGCAATTCACGCATTCGATGTTGCACAGCGTGCCGGTGTTGAACCACAGCGTTTGCGGGTTCGTCAGGGCCACGCGCGCGCGATCCTCACCTTTGGCGGTGATGTGCGGGTTTTCGAACTTACCGATGTTGGCCAACGGTGTTTGGGTGTCCAAATCTTTCATGATGTGCTTGTGACCTTGCTCTTTGCCTGTGCTCTATGTGTGATAGGGTGAAGGCATGTGCAAGAAAAAGACCAAACTTAACGCGTGACATACTTGTGATCGTGTCGAGATGAGTTCATGTTTGCGCTAACATAAATATAGACGGAGCATTTTTGATGGTCTCACGTGTGATCCCAGTCGATCCATTCGATCTGGTAATTTTTGGCGGCACCGGTGATTTGGCCCGTCGCAAGATCCTTCCGGGACTGTTTCGCCGCTATTGTGCGGGACAAATGCCAGCGCAAAGCCGGATCATCGGCGCGGCGCGGTCTGATTTTGACGATGCCGGATATCAAGACTTTGTGGCCGAAGCGATCCGTGAATTTGGCGGTGGGCGCGCCTGCGAGGACGGCACACTCGAGGCGTTCCTGAAACGTCTGTCATATGTGCCTGTTGATGCGCGCGGCGATGCCGGTTGGACTGAATTGGCCGCCTTGATGGAGGGCAGCAAACTTGTGCGCGCGTTCTATTTTTCCGTCGGGCCCAGCCTGTTTGGCGATTTGGCGGAACGGCTGCAATTGCACAACATGGTCGATGCCCAAAGCCGGATCGTGGTTGAAAAGCCGTTTGGTCGCGATCTGGAAACCGCTGTGGCGCTGAATGCGTCGTTGGCGGAACATTTTGACGAAAGTCAGATTTACCGGATCGATCACTACTTGGGCAAAGAAACCGTTCAAAACCTGATGGCCGTGCGCTTTGGCAACCTGCTGTTTGAACCGTTGTGGAATGCGCAATATGTCGATCACATCCAGATCACGGTCGCTGAATCTGTGGGCGTTGGTGGGCGTGGTGAATACTACGATAAATCCGGTGCGATGCGCGACATGGTGCAAAACCACCTGATGCAACTGTTGTGTTTGATCGCAATGGAACCGCCGTCGAAATTTGATCCCGGCGCGGTGCGTGACGAAAAGCTCAAGGTTATTCGCGCGCTTGATCCTGTCGAACCGCACCACATTGTGCGCGGTCAATACAGTGCCAGCGATGATGGGCCAGGGTACCGCGATGCTGTTGGTGACCCACGTTCAACCACCGAAAGTTTCGTGGCCATGAAGGTCGGGATTTCGAACTGGCGTTGGGCGGGCACTCCGTTTTATTTGCGCACCGGTAAACGCATGGTTGATCGCTGTTCCGAGATCACAGTGGTGTTCAAAGCCCGCAATCATTCGATTTTTGACGAGGTCCAAGGCCAACACCGCAACGTGCTGACGATCCGCCTGCAACCGAACGAAGGCATCACGCTGGGTGTGACGATCAAAGAACCCGGCCCCGGCGGTATGCGCCTGATCGATGTGCCGCTGGACATGAGTTTCGCAGATGCTTTGGGCGAGGACGGGGGTGACCCGACTGATGCCTACGAACGTCTGATTATGGATGTGATCCGTGGCAACCAAACGCTGTTTATGCGCGGCGACGAAGTCGAGGCCGCGTGGGCCTGGACCGACCCGATTATTGCGGGCTGGACCAAGCGTGGCGATGTCCCGAAACCCTATGAAAGTGGCAGTACAGGACCCGGTGATGCGGATCAGATGCTGGCGCGTGATGGACGAACCTGGAGGCCAGTGAACCCATGAAAATCGAAGAATATGCTGATCGCGAAATGCTGGAAATCGATGTTGCGAACATCCTGGCCGGTGATTTGAAAACGGCACTGCTGTCGCATGAAAACGTGACGTTTGTGGTGCCCGGTGGCACAACGCCGGGGCCGATTTTTGACAGCTTATGTGCTGCCGACCTAGACTGGGCGCGGGTGAAAATCATGCTGAGCGATGAACGTTGGGTGCCTGCGGATCACGCCCGTTCGAACGCGAAATTGCTGGCTGATCGCCTGCTGGTCAATCGTGCCAGTGCCGCGCAGTTTGTGCCATTTTATGTGGATGGATCAACCGCAGCTGAAGGGGCCGTTGTCGTGTCAGAACAGGTCGCTGATGTTTTGCCGATTTCGGTTTTGGTGTTGGGAATGGGCGCTGATATGCACACAGCATCGTTGTTCCCAAACGCGCTTGGCCTTGACGCCGCGATGGCCAGTGACGCCCCGGCTGTGTGCGCAATTCAGGCCGAAGGCCAAGAGCCACGCGTGACCTTAAGTGCGGCGGCCCTAGACGGTGCATTGTCCAAACATCTGGTGATTTTTGGTGATGAAAAACGCGCAGCATTCGAGGCGGCAGCAGGTTTAACACCACAGCAGGCACCGATTTCTGCAGTATCGCGCGGCATGACAATTCATTGGGCAGCATAATGACAGATCAGATGACCTCGACGTGGCAGGCGCTAAAATCGTTGCGCGCGTCCCATGAAGATCGCAAAATTCTCAGCCTGTTTGACAGTGATAAATCGCGCGCGTCCGGCTTTAGCGCAGACACAAACGATATGCTTTTGGATTATTCCAAGACCAACATCGACGATGAGACGCGTGACACTTTGCTGGCGTTGGCGGATGCGGCAAATGTGACAGGTAAACGCGATCAGATGTTTGCCGGTGCCGCATTAAACGAGACCGAAGGTCGCGCGGTTTTGCACACAGCGCTGCGCAATCTTGATGGGGATCCGGTGTTGGTTGACGGCGTCGATGTGATGCCGGATGTGAACGCAACACTGGTTCGGATGGGTGATTATTCTGACCAAATTCGCGCCTCCGCGATCACAGATGTGATCAATATCGGCATCGGCGGTTCCGACCTTGGGCCTGCGATGGCGGTGCAAGCGCTAAGCCCGTATCACGACGGACCTAGGGTGCATTTTGTGTCGAACGTGGACGGCGCTGACGTGTCTGACACCCTGCGCGGATTGGATGCAAAAACCACGCTGGTCATTGTTGCCTCAAAGACGTTCACGACGATTGAAACCATGACCAATGCACGCACCGCGCGTGCCTGGATGCAAGACGGTGGCGGTGATCCAACGGCGCAATTTGCGGCCCTGAGCACGTCGGATGAAAAGACTGCCCAATTCGGTATTCCGCCCGAGCGGGTCTTTGGTTTTGAGGATTGGGTCGGCGGTCGGTATTCTGTTTGGGGGCCCATCGGGTTGAGCCTGATGATAGGCACCGGGCGGCGCGCCTTTCATGCATTTCTGCGTGGCGGTCAGGCGATGGACGTGCATTTTTGTGCGGCAAAAGGCGTGGAAAACATGCCGTTGATGCACGCGTTGGTCGGCATTTGGCACAACCAAATTTGCGGGCATTCAACCCGTGCTGTGCTGCCTTATGATCAGCGGTTAGGGCAATTACCTGCTTATTTTCAACAGCTTGAGATGGAAAGCAACGGTAAATCCGTGGCGATGGACGGGTCCGCGCTGGATCACCATTCTGGCCCTGTTGTTTGGGGCGCACCCGGCACCAACGGGCAGCACGCATTCTACCAGTTGATCCACCAAGGCACGCGTACCATTCCGTGCGAATTTATGATTGCCGCGTCTGGGCATGAACCTGATCTGGTCCATCATCACCAGCTTTTGGTGGCCAATTGTTTGGCCCAATCCGAGGCGCTGATGCGTGGGCGATCTATGGACGAGGCGCGCGCGCGCATGGCTGAAAAGGGCCTAAGTGGTGCCGAGCTAGAACGCCAAGCCGCGCATCGTGTTTTTGAAGGCAATCGCCCATCAGTGACGCTTGCGTACCCAAAACTTGATCCATTTGTGTTGGGGCAAATCATCGCCCTGTATGAACATCGGGTGTTTGTCGAAGGCGTGATATTGGGCATTAATTCTTATGACCAATGGGGTGTCGAGTTGGGCAAAGAATTGGCCACAGCCTTGCAACCGGTTGTCGAAGGCACCCAAAGCGCTGAGGGCAAAGATGGATCAACAAAGGCGTTGGTGGAATTTGTTCAACGCCATCGCGACTAACGGCAAGACCGCCACGATCAACCGTGTTGAACCGCACCGTCAGCCTGTTTTAATTGCGACTTAATGCGATCTGAAATCGGCTGGCGACCATCCCCATCGGGCTTTAGCAACACCATCACGCAGGTGAATGTCGCGCGCAAAGTTCCGTGCGCCCAGATTTCCTGAACCAGCGTCAGGGACGTGTTGCGAAATTCAGAACAGCGAGTGGTGACGATGTAATCTTCGTCGCGCAGCATTTCTTTGACATAACGCGCCTCGCCGCCACGGATCACGATGCGCGGACTGTCGCGATCACCGATTGTGCCGATGTTGTGCGTTTCCATAAACCTAATGCGCAGGCGTTCGAACCACACAAAATAGCGCACATTGTTAACATGCATTAACGCGTCAAGTTCGTCGTGATGCACGCGATCCGCATACGCCAATGGGGCAGGGTGCGTAATGCCGGCGTTCGCCTGCTGGGTGGCTGACAAGTTGGTGTGATAGGGCAATGACATGACGTCATTCCTAAGCGAAGTGCGGTGGGGCTTGCAAGCATCGCGATGCCTTGGCACTGTTCCAAACAGGAAGGGCGCGCAGGGTCATGCGTGCTACAATTTCAAAAGGGAAAACGCCAATGCTAGGCCAAATGATGACATCCGCGCTGACGATTTCGTCGCTTGTGGATCACGCCGCACGCTATCACGCTGAAACAGAGGTGTTTTCCGTGAACACGGGTGGCGGTGTTGAAACCACAAATTGGGGTGATGTCGGGGCCAATTCGCATCGTTTGGGGCATGCATTAACCAAGCTGGGTTTGGACCCACAGGCCCGTTGCGGCACGATCGCATGGAACAACCGTCGCCACCTTGAGATTTACTTTGGCGTGTCGGGGGCCGGTCTGGTCTGCCATACGATCAACCCGCGTTTGTTCCCTGAACAATTGGTTTACATCATCAACCACGCCGAGGACAAAGTGCTGTTTATCGACAGCACATTCATCCCGCTGGTCGCTGCCATTCGCGACAAGTGCCCGCTTTTGGACCACATCGTTTTGATGGATGGGCACGATGCCGACGCCGCGACCAAGATTGACGGTCTGATCTTTTATGATGAATTTATCGCTGGTGGCGACGCCGATTTTGTCTGGCCTGAATTTGACGAAAACACTGCTTCTAGCCTGTGCTACACGTCCGGTACGACGGGCAATCCCAAGGGCGTTTTGTACTCGCATCGCTCAACCGTTTTGCATGCTTTGGCGTCAAACACGAATGATTGTATCGGCCATTCGGCGATGGATGTGGTGCTGCCTGTGGTGCCGATGTTCCACGTTAATGCCTGGGGCACGCCCTATGCCTGCGCGATGGTCGGGTCACGTATGGTGCTGCCGGGGCCGGGTTTGGATGGGCCGTCTTTGGTGAATCTGATCGACACGTACAAAGTGACAACAGCCCTTGGCGTTCCGACAATTTGGTTGGGATTGCTGGGCGAGGCCGAGAAAATTGGGTCTAAATTGCCGTCGCTGACCCGCACTGTTGTTGGTGGGTCTGCCTGTCCGCCATCGATGATTGCGAAATTCCGCGATGACTTTGATGTCGAAACGATCCACGCGTGGGGCATGACCGAAATGTCGCCCTTGGGTTCATCTAACCAACCGCTCGCCAAACACCTTGATCTGCCGATCGAAGAACAGCAAAAACTGCGTGAAAACCAGGGGCGTCCGCCGTGGGGTGTTGAGCTGAAGATCATCGACGATGAAGGCAACGACCTGCCAAATGATGCCACAGCACAGGGTGATCTGGTCGTGCGCGGACATTGGATTCTGGACGCTTACTTCTTGAAAACACGCGAAGAAACCCTGACAAATGACTGGTTTGACACCGGTGATGTGGCAACGCTGGACCCAAATGGGTACCTCAGCATCAAGGACCGGTCCAAGGACATTATCAAATCTGGCGGCGAATGGATTTCATCCGTTGATTTGGAAAATATCGCGATTGCGCACCCTAAGCTAGCGGACGCTGCCGTGATCGGTGCGCGCCATGAAAAATGGGATGAACGGCCAATTTTGATCGCGGTCGCCGCCGAAGGGCAAAGCCCAAGCCAAGAGGAAATTCTGGCCATTTTTGACGGTCAGATCGCCAAATGGCAAATTCCGGATGTGGTGGTGTTTACGGATGTGTTGCCACGCAATGCGACAGGCAAAGTGCTAAAACGCAATCTGCGTGATGCGTTTGGCGATGTGTTGATGGGCTAGGGGATTTTTGCGGCCCTGATGGTGGCCTGCGGTCTGACAAAATCAAGCGACCTATTTTAAAAATGCGACAGGCAAATGCACTGCCTGTCGCTTATTTTTTGTCGGAACCTTACAGGCCCCATTTCGCCTTGTTGGCTTCAAAGAAACCTTTGGCTTGTTTCACTTTGACCCAGTTGTTCACGTAGTTGATCCAAACCTGATCGGCCTGTGGCAGCAACATTGCGATGGGTGTCGGGGCGCGTGATTCAGCGCCTTCAACCGGGGCTACACCAAATTTCTCGGCCAATGTGGACCCTTCGATGTTGGACGTGATGAACACATCTGCGCGGCCTGCGAGGACTTCTTGATAGCCACGCGCCGGTGCTTCGACCACTTTGATGTCCGCATTCGGATACCATTCGCGCACCATTTTTTCGAACGATGTGCCCAGGGTTGTCGCAACTTTTACGCCTGGTTTGTTGATGTCGTCATGGCTGGTGAATTTGCCGGCGTTTTCCGCAGCTGTGAACGGCATGATCTCAACCGAGATGTAGCTTTCGGAAAATCCGGCGGCCTTCATGCGTGCAGGTGAAATCGAAGCAGAACCGGTGATGTGGTATTGGCCAGCAACAACGCCGTTTACCAATGTTTTCCAGTCCGTTGGCACAAATTCGACTTCGACGCCCAAATCTGTTGCCAGTTCGGTCATGATGTCGATGTCGAACCCTTTGTAGCTGTTTGTCGCCGGGTCACGAACGGACATCGGGTTCCAGTCGCCGGTTGTTCCGACTTTAAGCACGCCTGCGCTTAGGATTTCGTTCAGCGCGGATTGTGCGTTTACAGCGCCTGATAGGGTAAACCCAAAGGCTGCAATCGCTGCGGCTTTTAATAGTGTCTTCATTGTCGTCTCCTGTTGGTCGTATCCATATTCCTGTCTTGCTGCGCATAATGGCTTGAAACCGAGCAGGTTTCAAATAAACTAAGTAAGATAAATATCCTTGCCGAAATGAATTCTCACCCTAGTTGACGATCGGCGTTAACCAAACCTCACCTCATTTTGTCAGGAGGGCCGATGCCCCAGACTGTGCCATCACCCGTGCCTGCGACGGTTATCGAACTTGTTGATGTGAACAAGTGGTTCGACAAGTTTCACGTTCTCAAAGACATCAATCTAACGGTCGGCTTGGGTGAAAAAGTCGTGATTTGCGGCCCTTCCGGTTCGGGGAAATCCACCGTTGTGCGCTGTATCAACCGCCTTGAGGAACACCAAAAGGGCACGATCCGTCTGGACGGTATCGAGCTGACCAATGACGCAAAATCCATCGCGTCGATCCAAGGCGAGGTCGGGATGGTGTTTCAGCAATTCAACCTGTTTCCGCATCTGAGTGTGCTGGAAAACCTGATTCTTGGCCCGATGAAAGCCCGCGGACTGTCGCGCGCTGCTGCCATTGAACGTGCGCGTCACTATCTGGAACGTGTGCGCATTCCCGAACAGGGCGACAAGAAACCGGCGCAATTGTCTGGTGGTCAACAACAGCGCGTTGCGATTGCGCGGTCCTTGTGTATGGAACCCAAAGTGCTGCTGTTTGATGAACCCACATCGGCCCTGGATCCCGAGATGATTTCCGAAGTTCTAGACGTCATGGTCGAGCTGGCAAATGACGGCATGACCATGGTTGTCGTCACCCACGAGATGGGGTTTGCCCGCAAGGTCGCGGACAAAATGGTGTTTATGGACGAGGGCAAAATCGTGGAACAGGCCAGTCCGGACGAATTCTTTGCCAATCCAAAGACAGATCGTTGCCGCCAGTTCCTTAGCCAAATTTTGCAGCACTAAGAGGCGCATCATGAAAAAGAATTTCCTCGCCTTATCGCTGTTGCTGGTGTTGTCCGGATGTGCGGCGTCTAACGTCACTTGGGGTTGGTATGTTATTGATCCAACAACCAAAACCGGATGGATCAACGTTAAATTCCTGATCTCGGGCATGGGTCAAACCATCCTGATTTCGGTGATTGCTGCGACAATTTCGATCGTTTTAGGGCTGGTTGTGGCATTGCCCGGTCAATCCAGTCGTCGCTGGTTGCGCATTCTAAACCGCATTTACGTTGAATTTGTGCGCTCTATCCCGCTGTTGCCGATGCTGTTTTGGGTGTTTTACGGGCTGCCAATTGTCTTTAAATCGATGGGCCTGAACATCCCGATTGATCCGTTTTGGGGGGCGATCATCACGCTCGCAATTTCGGACAGCGCGTTTACCGCCGAAATTTATCGATCCGGTATTCAATCGATTGCCAAGGGACAAAAAGAAGCCGCGCAGACCGTGGGCCTTAGCTATGGGCAGACCATGCGCTATGTGATTTTGCCCCAAGCGATCCGCCGTATTTTGCCGCCACTCGCCAACCAGTTCATTTACATTGTGAAGATGAGCGCCTTTGCGTCGGTGATCGGTATGCAAGAATTAACGCGGCGCGCCAACGAATTGGTGGTCACGGAATATCGCCCGCTTGAAATCTATTCACTGCTTATTGTTGAATATCTGATCCTGGTGTTGATCATCAGCGCCGGTGTGCGTTGGCTGGAACGACGCATGGGATCAGACGAACGCACCTAAAGGGGACACACATGGACTGGAAGAATTTTATGGCCGAAACAGAGGCCAACATCGCAACCTTTTCCAAGGAAGTGCCACAAACCGTCAAAGGGTTTGGCCAAATGGGGCAGGCGGCAAAGGCCGATGGTGCGCTTAGCGAAAAGACCAAGGAATTCATCGCCCTTGGCATCGCCGTTGCCACACGGTGTGACAGTTGTATCGGGTTTCATGTGCGAACATTGGTGCGCCTTGGCGCCACTCGCGAAGAACTGTGCGAGGCGCTTGCCATGGCGACCTACATGGGCGGTGGGCCGTCCTATGCCTATAGCGCCAAAGCCTTGGCAGCCTATGATGTGTTTTCGAAACCGGACTAATTTCACCTGCGTTTAGACCCTGTTAACCACGCCGCGCGTAGCGTTCATCAATCGGTCAGGAGTCGATATTTTTCCCTGATCGGAACAATTTGATTGAAATGTTCTGCTTTTGTACGCATAAGAACGTAAGTAGAACAAAAGCGCACGACCCAAGATTCGGACCAAGATATAGGTGATGCACGCATTGCCGCCACATCATGGGTGTGACACTAAGGGATAACAGCAATGGCAACGGCAGATCTTTTGACAATGACCGATAAGAAATCAGCAGATAAGCAAAAAGCGCTCGATAGCGCATTGGCTCAAATCGAACGTCAGTTCGGCAAAGGGTCGATCATGAAATTGGGCGCCGAGGGTGCCATTCAGGATATCAAATCCAGCTCGACCGGATCGTTGGGTCTGGACATCGCGCTGGGTATTGGCGGCATCCCGATGGGGCGTATCGTCGAAATCTACGGCCCTGAATCGTCAGGTAAAACCACGCTGACGCTGCACTGTCTTGCAGAACAGCAAAAAGCCGGCGGCGTGTGTGCATTTGTGGATGCAGAACACGCGCTTGACCCAGCCTACGCCAAGAAATTGGGCGTCGACATCGACGAATTACTGATCTCGCAGCCTGACACGGGCGAACAAGCCTTGGAAATCACCGACACGTTGGTGCGGTCTGGCGCGGTCAACATGGTTGTGGTCGATTCGGTTGCGGCTTTGACGCCAAAATCAGAACTCGAAGGCGACATGGGCGACAGTTCAGTCGGTGTTCAGGCACGTTTGATGTCTCAAGCGATGCGCAAATTGACCGGCTCGATCAGCCGCACCCAATGTACTGTCATCTTTATCAACCAAATCCGGATGAAAATTGGTGTCATGTTCGGATCACCCGAAACGACAACAGGTGGCAACGCGTTGAAATTCTACTCGTCCGTTCGTTTGGATATTCGCCGTATTGGCGCGTTGAAAGATCGCGATGAAGTCGTCGGCAACGCCACCCGCGTCAAAGTTGTGAAAAACAAAGTTGCAGCCCCGTTCAAGCAAGTCGAATTCGACATCATGTACGGCGAAGGTATCTCGAAAAACGGCGAATTGTTGGATCTTGGCGTCAAAGCCGGCATCGTCGATAAATCCGGTGCCTGGTTCAGCTACGGTGATGAACGTCTTGGTCAAGGTCGCGAAAACTCCAAGGTTTTCCTGAGCGAAAACAAGAGCATCGCGCTCGAGATCGAGGATAAAATTCGCGCCGCCCACGGTTTGGATTTTGACATGCCCGAAGGCGAGAAGAAACCGGATGATGGCGATCTGATCGAAAAGTAGTATCTGCCAATCCATAAAGTCACACGAGGCGTTTCCGAAAGGGAGCGCCTTGTTTCGTTTTACCACTCAAACGCGCGTTCCTGTGGACAGTCGCGGGGCCACGGGTTATTTCAAAGCAACCGCAAAACTTGCCCAAAAGGCGCATTGATATGCCAACGCTTAATGACATCCGCTCGACGTTTTTGAACTATTTCGGTGACAACGATCACACCATCGTGCCGTCCAGCCCATTGGTGCCGCGCAATGACCCGACGCTGATGTTCACAGCAGCCGGAATGGTGCAGTTCAAAAACCTGTTCACAGGCGTCGAAACCCGTGACTACACCCGCGCGACATCCTCGCAAAAATGCGTGCGCGCAGGCGGCAAACACAACGATCTCGACAACGTTGGCTACACCGCGCGCCACCACACGTTTTTCGAAATGCTGGGTAACTTTAGTTTTGGCGACTATTTCAAAGAAGACGCGATCCCACTGGCATGGGATTTGTTGACCAAAGGATTTGGCATCGATGCCTCACGCTTGCTGGTCACCGTCTATCACACAGACGAAGAAGCGGTCCAAATCTGGAAAAAACACGCCGGATTGTCGGACGATCGCATTATTCGAATCGCGACTGACGATAATTTTTGGTCTGCAGGCCCAACCGGCCCATGTGGCCCCTGTACCGAAATTTTCTACGACCACGGCGATCATATTTGGGGCGGTCCTCCCGGCTCAGCAGATGAAGACGGCGACCGGTTTGTGGAAATCTGGAACCTCGTGTTCATGCAATACGAACAATTTGAAGACGGCACCCGCAAGGACCTAAAAGCGCAAAGCATCGACACCGGCATGGGGCTGGAACGCGTCGCGGCATTGTTGCAAGGCACCAACGACAACTATTCCACGGACATGATGCGCGCCTTGATTGAGGCCAGCGCAAACGCGAGCAGTTCTGACCCCGATGGGCCACATAAAACCCATCACCGCGTGATCGCTGACCACTTGCGGTCGACATCGTTTTTGATGGCAGACGGTGTGATGCCGGCCAATGACGGGCGCGGTTATGTGCTGCGCCGCATCATGCGTCGTGCGATGCGTCACGCGCATTTGTTGGGGGTCAAAGACCCGTTGATGCACCGTTTGGTACCAGCTTTGGTTGGGCAAATGGGGGCCGCGTATCCTGAACTGGGCCAAGCTCAAAGCATGATCGAGCAGACGTTGTTGCAAGAAGAAACCCGTTTCCGCCAAACGTTGGATCGTGGTTTGAAACTACTCGATGACGAGCTTTTGGCCTTGCCTGATGGTGCTGAATTGCCCGGCGCGTCTGCGTTCAAGCTGTATGACACCTATGGTTTCCCACTGGATTTGACCCAGGACGCCTTGCGCGAAAAGGGCCGTAACGTGGACACGGACGGGTTCGACACCGCCATGGCCGCCCAAAAAGCCAAGGCGCGCGCCGCATGGTCAGGATCAGGCGAAGCCGCAACCGCAACCGTTTGGTTTGATGTGGCCGACAAACATGGCGTCACCGATTTCTTGGGCTACGAGACTGAAAACGCCGAAGGCAAGATCGTCGCCTTGGTTCAAGACGGCGCGCAAGTCGAGGCTGTCAAAACCGGTGACACAGTGCAAATCGCGCTGAACCAAACGCCGTTTTACGCAGAAAGCGGTGGCCAAGTCGGCGACACTGGCATGATCAAAACCGATACTGGCGTGGCGCGCATCAGCGATACGCGTAAGTCTGCGGATGTGTTCATTCATATCGCAACTGTGGAAAGTGGTAGTATTTCCAACGCACAAGCCGCCGTTCTTGAAGTGGATCACACGCGCCGCACGTCTATACGCGCGAACCACTCGGTCACGCATTTGCTGCACGAAGCATTGCGAAACGCCCTTGGTGATCATGTTGCACAGCGCGGTTCATTGAACGCAGCGGATCGTCTGCGATTTGATTTCAGCCACAACAATGGGCTGAGCGATGACGAGCAGCGCAATGTTGAGACCGAAGTGAACCGTTACATTCGCCAGAACACCGCTGTTGAAACGCGGATTATGACACCGGATGATGCACGTGCCTTGGGTGCGCAGGCGTTGTTTGGTGAAAAATACGGCGATGAAGTCCGCGTTGTGTCTATGGGCACCGAAGCAGGATCTGGCAAAGGCACCGACGGAAACACGTATTCGCTGGAATTATGTGGCGGCACACACGTGCGTCAAACCGGCGATATTGGTGCGTTCGCAATTCTGAGCGAAGGCGCAAGCAGCAATGGTGTGCGCCGCATCGAGGCACTGACTGGCGCTGAAGCCATCGCGTATTTGCGAGGTCAGGATCAGTTGCTTTCTGATGCCGCAGCAGAATTGAAAACCGCTGTGACGGATGTACCTGCGCGGGTCAAAGCATTGCTGGACGAGCGTAAAGCACTTTCAAACGAGGTCGCGCAATTGCGTCGTGAACTCGCTATGTCAGGTGGTGCCGCAGCCCCGGCCGAGGCAGAAACGATCAATGGCACCAAATTTATCGCGCAGGTTTTGACTGGCGTAACGGGCAAGGATTTGCCTGCGTTAATCGACGAACATAAAACGCGCATTGAATCCGGCGCGGTGCTGTTGATCGCTGATGCGGACGGCAAAGTCGCGGTTGCGGCGGGTGTTACGGACGACAAAAAAGATACCGTAAGCGCGGTTGATCTGGTCAAAGCAGCAGTTGCTGAATTGGGTGGAAAAGGCGGCGGTGGTCGTCCTGATATGGCGCAAGGCGGGGCAAAAGATGCATCAAATTCTGATGCGGCAATCAAAGCGGCACGCACCGTATTGGAAGGATAAATCATGGGCGCACTTTGGATCGCACACGTCACTGTCACGGATGAAGAGGCGTATAAAAAATACGCAGCAGGCGCGACTGTCGCGATTGCGGAACACGGCGGCGAATTTATCGCACGCGGTGGGCGTTTTGTTCAACTTGAGGGCAAAGAACGGCCACGCAATGTTGTCGCGCGTTTCCCTGACGTTGAAACAGCGGAAAAATGTTATCATTCAGATACTTATCAAGCTGCGTTGGAACATGCACGCGGTGCATCAGAACGCGAATTGATGATTATCGAAACCTCAGAATAACCAAAAACATCAGTATAATAAAAAAGGGCGCATCCAAACGGAGCGCCCTTTTTCAATGCCAAACCCTGTGGGTTTGTTATTTGGTTTTCGACATCCGCTTACGCTCGTGTGTGTCGAGGAAACGCTTGCGAAGGCGGATCGCTTTTGGCGTAACTTCGACCAATTCATCGTCATCGATGTAGGCGATTGCCTCTTCGAGTGACAGAGTGATTGGCGTTGTCAGGCGCACGGCTTCGTCTGTGCCGGATGCGCGAACGTTGGTCAGCTGTTTGCCCTTCAAAGGGTTCACTTCAAGGTCATTTTCACGGTTATGTTCGCCGATGATCATGCCCTGATAAACGTCTGCTTGTGCACCAATAAAGAAGCGACCGCGGTCTTCGAGTTTGAACAAAGCGAACGAAACAGAGACGCCATTTTCCATAGAAATCAGAACGCCAGCGCGACGGCCCGGGATTTTACCTTTGTGTGGTGCCCAGCTGTGGAAGACGCGGTTGATAACGCCTGTACCGCGTGTGTCGGTCAGGAATTCGCCGTGATACCCGATCAGGCCACGTGATGGAACGTGCGCGATGATGCGGGTTTTGCCTGCACCGGCCGGGCGCATTTCGACCAATTCACCTTTGCGAACGCCAGTGATTTTTTCGATAACTGCGCCGGAATATTCGTCATCCACGTCGATTGTGGCTTCTTCGA
Source organism: Ascidiaceihabitans sp. (assembly GCA_047626725.1). Classification (GTDB taxonomy): domain Bacteria; phylum Pseudomonadota; class Alphaproteobacteria; order Rhodobacterales; family Rhodobacteraceae; genus Ascidiaceihabitans. Next base: position 68,479 of record JBLHSG010000016.1, on the reverse strand, counting down.
TTGGTTCGTGACGTACGCCGTCGATTTCTTGGAACAGAACCTGTGGGCGCGAGATTGACAGCTCGAAACCCTCGCGACGCATGTTTTCGATCAAAACACCCATCTGCAATTCGCCACGTCCGGCAACTTCGAATGCGTCGCCGCTGGCTGAATCTGTCACTTTGATCGCGACGTTTGATTCTGCTTCTTTCATCAGACGATCACGAATGACGCGGGATTGTACTTTTTTACCATCGCGGCCAGCCAATGGGCTGTCGTTGATGCCAAAGGTCACGGTGATGGTTGGCGGATCGATTGGCTGGGCAGGGATCGCGTCGACAACGGATTGTTCGGCCAATGTGTCGGCAACTGTCGCTTTGGACATGCCCGCGATGGATACGATATCGCCGGCTTCGGCCAGATCGATGCCGGTTTGGTCCAAGCCGCGGAAGGCAAGAATTTTGGTGGCGCGGAAGTTTTCGATTAAGGTGCCGTCACGCGACATTGCTTTGATCGTTTGGCCCGCTTTCAACGTACCGGATTCAACGCGGCCTGTCAGCAAGCGGCCCAAGAACGGGTCGCCGCCAAGCGTGGTTGCTAGCATTGTGAATGGCTTTTCTTTGTCAGCGATTTGCGCCGGCGCAGGGACGTGCTCGAGGATCAATTTGAACAATGCGTCCAGATCCTTGCGCGGGCCGTCCAATGTCATGTCAGCCCAACCGGAACGGCCAGAGGCATACATGTGCGGGAAATCAAGCTGTTCGTCGGATGCGTCAAGGTTCGCAAACAGATCGAAACATTCATCAAGTGCGCGGTCAGGTTCGCCGTCGGCTTTGTCGACTTTGTTGATGACAACGATCGGGCGCAGGCCCAATTTCAACGCTTTGGATGTCACAAATTTGGTTTGTGGCATTGGCCCTTCGGCCGCATCGACCAACAGGACAACACCGTCAACCATGGACAAAATACGCTCAACTTCACCACCGAAATCGGCGTGACCTGGCGTGTCCACGATGTTGATGCGCGTGCCTTGGTATTCAACGGACGTTGGCTTGGCAAAAATGGTAATGCCGCGCTCGCGTTCTAGATCGTTGCTGTCCATCGCGCGTTCTGTGGTCGCTTGGTTTTCACGGTAGGTGCCAGATTGTTTCAGCAGCTCGTCCACCAATGTGGTTTTGCCGTGGTCAACGTGCGCGATGATCGCAATATTGCGAAGGTCCATAACTTTAGCCTCATGTAAGGAGACCACTAACAGGGGCCTCTAACCGGTTTCAGGCGCGCATATCCTGCCACAGCGCAGATTGCTAGGGGGAATATGCCGCAAGCGCAGCATGAGGTGTTAAAGCGGCAAAGCGGTACTGTCCTTTATCTCTTCCATCACAAAACTGGCGGAAATATCGGCGACAGGCAGGCGTTTTATCAGATGTTGATAGAGACGGTCGTAATCAGCCATGTCAGCCACCCGCGCACGGATCAGGTAATCCAGATCACCAGTCATGCGATAAACGCTGAGGATTCCCGGGATCGCATGTGCCGCGCGGTTAAAATCTGCTTGCCAATCGGGGTCATGACTGCCGGTGCGAATTTGCATGAACACCATCAGCCCAAGGCCAACAGCATTTGGATTAACAAGCGCGACGCGGTGGGTCAGAACGCCGGATGCCTCAAGCGCTTTGATCCGGCGCCAACAGGCATTGCGCGACAGGCCCACAGTTTCGCCCAAGTGATCCAGCGATTGTGCTGCGTCACGTTGCAGTTCGGTCAGTATTTTGCGGTCTAGCGCATCAAGTGTTTCCATAATTCAGCAATATAGTGGAAAATTTCCACATGAAAGGCCAAATTGCCGCGCATCTTGGGACCCATTTACCGCGCCATCACCTTATCCTTGGGTAAATCAATCCAAAGGACACCACTATGATCGGTCGCATTTTTCTGAACCACCCCAGATCCGTAGATGAAAATTACGCACAGCACGCGGTATTTGCCGGTGGTTTTGCACTGCGTTTGTTGGGGGCAGGGATGGCGGCCTTGGTTCACGCGATTATTCCGTGCCTGTTCGAAAAGACCGCAGGGCGCATGATTGGCGAAATGCACGCGCGTCTGAACAGTCGCCACTAAACCGCACAGTATATATAGACGTTGTTGGCCACCTGATTGTTCGGGTGGCCTTTTGCGTTGCGATTTTTATATTTATCCTTAGCGAATTACCTAGGATTACGTGATTTTTGTTTTGAGTATGGAAACCTGATGCTGCCATATATCAGCGAAATGCGCGAAACGTCGCAGTTTGTATACCATTGTATGCATTGACTTGAAATCAGGGCTCGGATAGGGCCTGACCTAACGATATATGGGCCGCATGCCCGTCACGATACATCCCTATTGCAGCCGCATCAAAAGGAAGCCTCCCATGTCCAAGACCCCTGACATCATTTACACCAAAGTTGACGAAGCCCCGGAATTGGCGAGCGCGTCGTTTCTGCCGATCATCCGTGCATTCGCAGACGCCGCCGGAATCAACGTGGGCACAAAGGACATTTCACTGGCAGGCCGGATCATTTCGACGTTCCCCGAGTTCCTGAAAGAAGACCAGCGTCAAACCGATGATCTGGCAGAACTGGGCAAATTGGTCAAAACGGCCAGCGCAAATGTCATCAAACTGCCAAACATCTCGGCGTCGGTCCCACAATTGGTGGCCGCAATCGACGAACTTCAAGGCAAAGGCTACGCGCTGCCGGATTATCCAGAAGACCCAAGCACGGACGACGAAAAAGCAATCCGCGCCCGTTACGACACGATCAAAGGCTCGGCTGTTAACCCGGTTTTACGCGAAGGCAACTCTGATCGCCGGTCTGCAAAAGCGGTAAAAAGCTTTGCTCAAAAGAACCCGCATTCGATGGGCACATGGTCCAAGGACAGCCTGACCAAAGTGTCGTCGATGCCGGCAAATGATTTTTACGCAAACGAAAAATCTGCAACGATCACCTCCGCACAAGCCGGTGACGCGCGCATTGAATTTGTGGCCAAAGACGGCGCAATTACAGTGCTAAAAGACGTCTGGCCGCTCGAAGATGGCACCGTTGCGGACGCCACATTCCTCAGCGCCAAAGCATTGGCGTGCTTTTTGGCCGACGCGATCGAAGACACCAAAGCTGACGGCACGATGTTCTCGCTGCACATGAAGGCGACGATGATGAAAGTGTCTGACCCGATAATCTTTGGCCACGCGATCAAAGCATGGCTTGGCCCGGTCTGGGACGCACACGGCGATGCAATTGCAGCCGCTGGCGGTAGCCCGAATGCCGGTCTGGGTGATGTGCTGGCTGCAATCGCGACCCTGCCAAATGCAGACACGATCACGGCAGAAATCGCAGCGCTTTCACGCCCCGCGATGTACATGGTCGACAGCGACAAAGGCATCACAAACCTGCACGTTCCATCCGACGTGATCATCGATGCATCGATGCCCGCTGTGATCCGCGCAGGCGGCAAAGGTTGGGATGAAAACGGCGCAAAAGGCGACACAAACTGCGTGATCCCCGATCGCTGCTATTCCACAATCTATGATGAATCGATCAAATTCTTCAAAGCCAACGGCGCGCTGGACGTGGCGACCGCTGGCGCTGTGGCGAACGTGGGTTTGATGGCCCAAAAAGCCGAAGAATACGGCTCACATCCGACCACATTCGAGGCCCAGGCCGATGGCGAAATCCGTGTTGTTCTGGCGAATGGCGACACGCTGCACACACACAACGTTGAGGGTGGTGACATCTGGCGCGCTTGCACTGTGAAAAAGGCGCCGATCGAAAACTGGATCCAATTGGCGATGGACCGTCAGCGTTTGACCGGTTCTGAATCGATCTTTTGGCTGGATGAAAACCGGGCCCACGATGCACAATTGATTGGTCAAGTCACCGAAGCCCTCAAGGCCGCTGGTGTCGCTGATAATTTCCAGATCATGGCCCCACGCGAGGCGACGAAAAAGTCGCTTGAAACCATCACCGCTGGCAAGGATTCAATCGCGATTACTGGCAACGTTCTGCGCGATTACCTGACCGATTTGTTCCCAATTCTCGAACTGGGAACATCCGCAAAAATGCTGTCGATTGTGAAATTGATGAACGGTGGCGGCTTGTTTGAAACCGGTGCTGGTGGTTCCGCGCCAAAGCACGTGCAGCAATTGCACGCCGAAAACCATCTGCGTTGGGATTCGATGGGTGAATTCTGCGCCTTGGGTGAATCGCTGAACTTTTTGGCCGATACGCAAGGCAACGCCAAAGCCGGAATTCTGGGCGTCGCAGCCGAAGCAGCCACGCAAGGCATTCTGGATGACAACCGTTCACCGGGTCGCAAAGCAGGGCAACCTGACAACCGTCACAGCCATTACTGGTTTGCACGCTACTGGGCCGAAGCCTTGGCCGCGCAGTCTGATGATGCAGAAATGGCCGCGCATTTTGCCCCGATCGCACAGGCATTGGCCACAGGTGAAGCCGCGATCACAGCAGAGCTTGGCGCCGGATCAGCCCCCGCAGACACGGGTGGTTATTTCCGCAATGGCGACGCACAAGCCGCAGCAGTCATGCGCCCAAGTGCAACGCTAAACGCGATCTTTGGCTAATCTAGACGCGACAAACACTGAAAAACGTCGCATGAAAGTGCGGCGTTTTTTGTTTCTGATTGATCTGAATGGCTGCGCGTTTACTTTTTGTCTGCGTTCGACACATCAGCTGCATAGCGTTTGTAAAACGCCGCAATTTGGGCTTGGGCATAGACCCATAATTTAGGCGCGCCGATCTTGATTTTTGACCCAACGCGCGCTTCGATCATCGCCTCGTCGACGTCATAATCGACCCAACTGCCACCACCGGATGCAAGGTTTTGCATAGGCGGCTGAAACCGGTCTAGCGATTTGGCGAACTGTGCGTCGGGGGATTGGGCTGCTTCGAATTCTTCCCAAACGCTGCGCAAATCATCACGCAAATCATCTGGCAGCAGGCCAAAAATCCGGTCAGCCGCCTGTTGTTCAGCAGCGTGCATTGCCGCCGTATCGATGTTATCAAAAATCGGATTATCGCCAGCATCAATTTCAACCAGATCATGCAGGATCAGCATTTTGATCACACGGGTGATATCGACATCCGGACCAGCCTGATCGGCCAATACCAAGGCGTACAACGTCAGATGCCACGAATGTTCACCACTGTTTTCAGCGCGTGATCCGTCGCACAGCGTAGTGGCGCGTAAAATGGATTTAAGTTTGTCGGCTTCGTTTAGAAACGCGATCTGGGCATCTAGGCGTTTGGTCATTTTGGGTATTTTCAATCAGGTCAGAGGGCCGGTTCGTTTAATAGTGTCCCAAAACGGCGCGCTCTGATCGTGGTTGAATTTACTCAGAGGACTGCGCCGCGCGGTGCGCTTTTAGTCGTTTGGCCAAGAAACTGCGCCCCTGAAGTTCAGCCATCCGGGTGCGGATCGCTGTCAGGAACGCTTCTTCTAGTGTTTGCGAGGACGCTCCAAGCACATCACCGACTTGCATAAACAAGCGGTCTTCGCCGGTCTCTTTTTGAACGGCAAGGCATTCTTCGGCCAGTTTATTGGCCATTTCGATGACGGCAAGGTCGGCCATTAGCGCGACGTTTCCGTCAGGCGACGTTTCACATAGGTCGTCGTGTGATCCATCAAAGTATCCAAATGCGGCTCTTCAAAGAAGTGGCCGGCACCTTCGACTTCGGTGTGGGTGATCGTGATGCCTTTTTGCTCGTGCAGCTTGTTGACCAACGTTGTTGTATCAGCAGGTGGCGCGACGCGATCGGCCGTACCGTTGATGATCAAACCCGATGCCGGGCAAGGTGCCAAGAACGAAAAGTCGTACATGTTTGCAGGCGGAGACGCCGAGATAAAGCCGGTGATTTCCGGGCGACGCATCAGCAATTGCATGCCGATCCATGCGCCAAACGAAAATCCGGCAACCCAGCAATGCTTGGAATTGTTGTTCATCGACTGCAAGTAATCGAGGGCCGAAGCTGCATCTGACAGCTCGCCGATCCCTTGATCGTATTCGCCTTGCGACCGGCCAACACCGCGAAAGTTAAACCGCAGAACCGTAAAGCCCATGTTGTAAAAAGCGTAGTGCATCGAATGCACAACCTTGTGGTTCATCGTGCCACCAAATTGCGGGTGCGGGTGCAAAATGATCGCAATTGGTGCGTCGCGTTCTTTTTGCGGGTGATAACGACCTTCAAGGCGGCCTTCTGGACCAGGAAAAATGACCTCAGGCATGAGCGTCCTTACTTTAACTAAGTGTGCGCGTTCTATTTTGGCGCGTTCTTGTGCATGTGAATTCTTGACGAAATCTATCAGGCACTTTAGAACGGTTCTAAATGGCGAATGCAGCGGAACTTCCGCGTCCGAGAGGATGTATGATGTTGCGCCGCAGAGGTCAATCAATTGGTGTGACATATCCTGCAATGCAAAGGGGATGGCGATGAAATTATCAACCAAAGGGCGCTATGCGATGGTGGCGTTGGCCGACATTGCGCTGCAGCCGGGCGATAAACTGGTCAGCTTGGGCGACATCGCGGAACGTCAGGATATTTCGTTGCCATACCTGGAGCAGTTGTTTGTGAAATTGCGCCGCGAACAATTGGTGACATCTGTGCGCGGGCCCGGTGGTGGATACCGGTTGGCGCGCACTGCATCTGAAATTCGCGTGGTCGATATTCTGAGTGCGGTGGATGAAACCGTTGATGCCATGCACAAAGGGGCAGGTGCCTCTGGTGGGGCGTCGGGCAGTCGCGCGCAATCGCTAACAAACCGGTTATGGGAGGGGTTAAGCGCAAATGTTTACGTTTATTTGCACCAAACCCGTCTGTCTGACGTGATTGCAAATGAACTGGCCCCGTGTCCTGCCGTGCCGAACCTGTTTGATATTGTGGATGGGTAACGCGCAATGAACCGGACCTATCTGGATCATAACGCCACGACGCCATTGAGGGCCGAGGCACGCGCTGCGATGATAGCGGCGATGGATGTTTTGGGCAATCCGTCTTCGGTGCATTCCGAAGGGCGCGCGGCAAAAATGTTGATGGAAAAGGCCCGCCGCCAAGTGTCTGATGCGATGGGTGCAGAGGGTGCTGACATCGTGTTCACGTCCGGTGCGACCGAAGCAGCGGCGTTGGCCTGTGACGGGCGTTCACTGCTTAGCGCGGGCATTGAACATGATGCTGTCGGGGCTGTGACCTCTGCTGATCTGGGTGTCGATCAAAACGGGATCGTGACGATTGATGACGGCGCGCAATCTGCGGTGCAGTTGGCAAATTCTGAAACCGGTATTTTACAAAACATTCCTGCGGGTTTGGCGGTCAGCGACATGACTCAGGCGTTCGGGAAACTGCCGCTTGATTTCATCGGGTCGGGCGTGCGCATGGGGCTGATTTCAGCGCATAAACTGGGCGGGCCAAAGGGCATCGGCGCGCTGGTGTTGCGCCGCGGTCAAGACGTGCCTGCGATGATCAAAGGGGGCGGTCAGGAAATGGGCCGGCGTTCTGGCACTGAAAACATCATCGGAATGGCCGGATTTGGCGCCGCAGTACAGGCCGCAGCACGTGACGTGGCGGATGGGCGATGGGAACGGGTTGCGCAACTTAGAAATATTCTAGAAAAGACCCTTGAGGCTGCCTCAAACAAGACTATTTTTGTAGGGTATGACGCCGCGCGCTTGCCGAACACGTCGTGCATTCTGACCCCGGGTTGGAAAGGCGAGACGCAAGTGATGCAGATGGATCTGTCTGGATTTGCCGTATCGGCAGGATCGGCATGTTCGTCGGGCAAAGTAAAAGCCAGCCGCGTTTTGCTGGCAATGGGATACGACGCGGATCAGGCCGCTTGTGCGATCCGGGTATCGCTTGGGCTTGAGACAACAGAAGATGATATTTTGCGCTTTGCCGATGTGTGGGCGCAAAAACGACAGAAACACGAGGCACGCGCGGCCTAAGCGGCGTGCGCTGACGAGAGGGTAAAAAATGGACAATGTTGTCGTGAAAGATGGCGTCGATCAGGAAACCGTAGATGCGGTAGCCGAGGTTGGTGGTGCGTATAAATACGGTTGGGAAACCGACATTGAAATGGAATACGCGCCCAAGGGTCTGAACGAAGACATTGTGCGTCTGATTTCGTCCAAGAACGAAGAACCAGAATGGATGCTGGAATGGCGCCTAGAGGCTTATGCCCGCTGGTTGACCATGACAGAACCCGACTGGGCGATGGTCGATTATCCAAAGATCGATTTTCAGGACCAGTATTATTACGCGCGTCCAAAATCGATGGAAGTCAAACCAAAGTCATTGGACGAGGTTGATCCCAAGCTGTTGGAAACATACAAAAAGCTGGGTATTCCACTAAAAGAACAGGCTTTGCTGGCCGGTGTTGAAGCGCCCGAAGGCGAACGCCGTGTGGCTGTGGACGCTGTGTTCGATTCCGTTTCTGTCGGGACAACGTTCCAAGCCGAATTGCTCAAAGCTGGCGTGATTTTCTGCTCGATCTCAGAGGCGATCCGCGAACACCCTGAGTTGGTCAAAAAGTATCTAGGTACCGTGGTTCCTGTCTCTGACAACTACTATGCCACGCTGAATTCGGCCGTGTTTTCTGACGGCTCATTTGTTTACATCCCACCGGGTGTGCGCTGCCCGATGGAACTGTCCACATACTTCCGCATCAACGCTGAAAACACCGGACAATTCGAACGCACGTTGATCATCGCCGACAAAGAATCCTACGTGTCCTACCTTGAGGGCTGCACAGCACCGCAGCGTGACATTGCACAATTGCACGCCGCCGTGGTCGAACTGGTTTTGCTGGACGATGCAGAGATCAAATACTCCACCGTTCAAAACTGGTACCCCGGTGATGAAAACGGCAAGGGCGGCATCTATAACTTTGTGACGAAACGCGCGGATTGCCGTGGTGATCGTTCTAAAGTGATGTGGACCCAAGTTGAAACCGGGTCTGCCGTGACGTGGAAATACCCATCCTGCATCCTGCGCGGCGACGATTCACAGGGCGAATTCTATTCAATCGCCATCGCCAACAACATGCAGCAGGCCGACACCGGCACCAAAATGATCCATCTGGGCAAGCGCACAAAATCGCGCATCGTGTCCAAAGGGATTTCGGCGGGCAAAGCGCAGAACACCTATCGTGGCTTGGTATCTATGCACCCCAAGGCCAAGGAATCGCGCAACTATACGCAATGCGACAGCCTGTTGATCGGCGATAAATGCGGGGCGCACACGGTGCCGTATATCGAGGTGAAAAACAACTCGAGCCGCGTTGAACACGAGGCCACAACCTCCAAAGTCGACGATGACCAGCTGTTCTATTGCCGCTCACGCGGGATGGACGAAGAAGAGGCGGTTGCCTTGGTTGTAAACGGGTTCTGCAAGGATGTGTTGCAGGCATTGCCAATGGAATTCGCGATGGAAGCGCAAGCGTTGGTTGCGATTTCGCTTGAAGGGTCTGTGGGCTAATTCATATGTGGCATTCTGAAAGCAACACAGAGATTGGTTTTGCCAAATCAGCCAACGTCGTGAGCCTTTTGGCACCCGTCGGTGCGATGGTCAGTGGCATTACATTGATCTGTGGTTTTATAATGTTCAATACATTTGATGTTGCTTGGATGACGCCCTTTTGGAAATTTTCGCTGACTTTGGTCGTTAGTTTCATCGCCGGTTGGGTCGTGTCCCTGTTGGGTCAACGTTGGCTCAATAAACTGAATGCGCGCAAGCAGGCGGAGGCGCGAGCTGAGCAAAGCTTGGTCAAAGAACGCGAATTGGTCAAATTTATAGCGACAAAAGCGTGGCCGCCATCATGACCAGCACGCTCACCAAACCTGAACTGACGATGCCCGAGGCTGAGGCCACTTTGCTGCGCGATGCCTACACGCGCGCGAATGTGATCCTCGAATATGGCTCTGGCGGATCAACAGTTTTGGCGGGCGATATGGCGGGCAAACATGTGACGTCTGTCGAATCCGACAAAAGTTGGTGGCGCATGATGATGGAATGGTTTGAAGGCAATCCGGCCCATGACACATCGACTGTTGAAATGCTTTATGCCGATGTGGGCCCGACCAAAGAATGGGGCCACCCAAAGGACGATCGCGGCTGGAAACGTTTTGCTGACTATCCGCTGGCGGTTTGGTCCATGGACGGGTTCAAGCACCCTGATGTGGTTCTGGTCGACGGGCGTTTTCGGGTTGGATGCGCGCTGGCCACTGCCTTTAATATTACGCGTCCTGTGACGCTGTTGTTCGATGACTATGCCAAGCGCACCAACCTGCACACGGTTCAGGAATTCCTTGGCACCCCGACACTGACCGGCCGTATGGCTGCGTTTGATCTGACACCGCAAGCGTTCCCTGTGGATCGCCTGCTTGAAATAATGAAATACATGCTGCGCCCTTGATGGGACAACGAGGTAAATATGCTTAATATCAAAGACCTACACGTCAAACTTGAAGAAGAAGATAAGCAAATTCTGAAAGGCGTGAACCTTGAGGTTCAGGCGGGCAAAGTGCACGCGATTATGGGGCCAAACGGGTCCGGTAAATCAACGCTGTCGTATGTTTTGTCCGGTCGTGGCGGGTATGAAGTTACGCAAGGCACCGCGCATTTGGGTGACGTTGATCTGCTGGATATCGACCCCGAAGAACGTGCCGCAGCGGGCCTATTTTTGGCATTCCAATACCCCGTCGAAATCCCTGGCGTTGGCAACATGACGTTCCTGCGCACAGCTGTGAACGCACAGCGCAAAGCCCGCGGCGAAGAAGAAATGTCGGCCGCTGAATTCCTCAAAGTTGTCCGCGCCAAAGCCAAGACGCTAAAAATTGACGCAGAGATGCTGAAACGCCCCGTCAACGTCGGCTTTTCTGGCGGCGAAAAGAAACGCAACGAAATCCTGCAAATGGCGATGCTAGAGCCAAAGATGTGCATCTTGGATGAAACGGATTCCGGTCTGGACGTTGATGCGATGAAACTGGTGTCCGAAGGCGTAAATGCGCTGCGCGACGAAGGCCGCGGGTTCCTTGTGATCACCCACTACCAACGTCTGCTGGACCACATCAAACCTGATTTTGTACACATCATGGCGGACGGTCGTATCGTGAAAACCGGTGGTCCAGAACTGGCCATCGAAGTCGAAAACAACGGCTATGCAGATATTCTGGCAGAGGTGGCATAATGACTGCACCTGCAGAAACCATGACAGTGACGGACGAACGGCTTGCCGGGCTATCATTGCCCACAGGTGGTTGGTCCGACGCCGCGCGCAAAGATGCGTTGTCCCGTGTGCAAGCCGCTGGTTTGCCAAGCCGTCGCGATGAATACTGGAAATACACGCGTCCTGACACATTGACCCAAGCCGTGCCTGTGCCTGCGTCGCTGTTTCACAACGATGAAGGTGATTTGTTCGACCAAGTTGACCGCCTGAAAATCGTCTTTGTGGACGGTGTTTTTGATGCGGATGCCTCTGATGATCTGACGCTTGAGGGTGTCACGATTGAACGGTTGGCGACGGCTGATGCAGATATTCATTGGGCGCGTGACGTGTACGGCGTTCTTGAAACCCGCGGTCAGGATCCGGTTGCACGACAGTTGGCCACGCTGAACACTGCGTTTGCCCAAGACGGCGTTTTGATCCATGCGACAGGTGCCGCGGCCAAGCCTATCAATCTGATTTACTTGCATAATTCCGAAACATCGGACGTGATGTTGCACAACGTGATCAAGCTGGACGCAGGCGCAAGCCTGACAGTTTTGGAAACGGGTCCGGCGGCTGCACGGTTTAACCAAGTGACGGAAATCGACATCGCTGACGGTGCTGCGTTCCACCATATTCGCGCGCAGGGGCGTGATCACGAACGTCGCGCTGTCACGCATATGTTCACGCGTTTGGGCACGGAATCGACGTTCAAATCGTTTACCCTCACGGCCAATGGTGTGATGACGCGCAATGAATGCGTCATCGAACTGACCGGTGATGACGCGCATGCCACGGTTGGCGGCGCATGTGTTGGTGACGGCGATTTTCACCATGATGACACGGTTTTTGTGACCCACGATGCGGTCAATTGCGAAAGCCGTCAGGTGTTTAAAAAGGTGCTTCGCAACGGCGCGACAGGCGTGTTCCAAGGTAAGATTTTGGTCAAAGCCGGCGCGCAAAAAACCGATGGCTATCAGATCAGCCAGTCGTTGTTGTTGGATGAAGACAGTCAATTCCTCGCCAAGCCCGAGCTTGAGATTTACGCCGACGATGTGATCTGTTCGCATGGGTCAACGTCTGGTGCGATTGATGAAACCGCATTGTTCTATCTGCGTTCGCGCGGAGTGCCTGCGTCGGTTGCGACCGATTTGCTGACATTGTCATTCTTGGCCGAAGCGGTCGAAGAAATCGAAGACGAAGGACTGCGCGAGGACATCAATGGGCGCCTTGCATCTTGGTTGGAGCGTCGGCGCAGCTAATGTCAGTCACAACCGACATCAAGGCGAGCTATCGTGGACCGGGACGTGTGGTGACACGGCTGTTGGAGCAGGGGCGTCGCGAGGCGTTTGCGCTGAACATTTTGATCTTTGCCTGCATCGTGATGTTCATCGCGCAGGCACCTTATCAATCTCGTGAGGCGCATTTTGACCCTGACGTTCCGTTGATGGCACGGATGTATTGGTCCGCATTTTTGTGGATCTTTATTGTGCCACTGATGTTGTACGTTTTTGCCGCGCTGATCTACGGATTGGCCCGTTTGGCAGGTCGTCCAATCACTGGTTACGGCATACGTTTGTCGCTGTTTTGGGCGCTATTAGCCACGTCGCCTGTGATTTTGTTGCTGGGTCTAACAGCGGCATTCATAGGGCCAAGCAGCGCGTTGCAGTTGGTCGCATTGTTGTGGATTATCAATGTGTTGTGGTTTTGGATCGCAGGAATGCGCGCCGCGGAAAGTGTGCCGTTATGATGATCGGATCGATGCCAATTGGTCAGTTGATTGCGCTGTCTTTGCAAAAGCCTGCTGACGCGGCGCGTCATGTTGTTGATCTTCGCACACCGCGCGAAGTTCTGTGGACAGTGCTGGTGTTGGCCTGTGTTTTGAACGCAATTCTGTTCTGGATTTCTAGCACCTTAACACCGCCACCGCCGCCTGAATTGGCGGAAAGCGGTTTGGTGTTGCCGGCGTTTCTAAGCAGCCCGATTTTGGTTTTTGTGTTTTCTGCAGGCGGAATGGTTTTGATCATCCATCTGCTGCACTGGGTCGGATCGGCGATGGGCGGCACGGGCAGTTTGGGCGATATGTTATCCGCGTTTGTCTGGATGCAAATTTTGCGGATTATTGCGCAAATCGGGGCGGTTGTTCTGCTGATTATCTCACCACCGGTTGCGTCGTTATATGGTTTGGTCGTGGCTGTGCTGAGCCTTTGGATCACGGTAAATTTCATAAATCAGGGGGCCAATCTTGGCTCCAATCTTAAGGCCATCGGGCTGGTTCTGGTTGTGATGGTCGGCTTTATTTTTGGGCTTAGCCTGTTCCTTGTGGTGACAGGTCTGGCAACGGCGGGACTATAGACGATGTATGACGTAGCAAAAATTCGCGCTGATTTCCCGATTTTGTCGCGGACAGTCAACGGCAAGCCACTGGTGTATCTGGACAACGGTGCCTCTGCGCAAAAACCGCAGGTGGTGATCGATGCCATCACGCGTGCCTACGGCGAAGAATACGCCAATGTGCATCGTGGTTTGCACTATTTGTCGAACCTTGCGACAGACAATTACGAGGCCGTACGCGGTAAAATCGCGACCTTCCTGAATGCGAAATCCGAAGACGAGATCGTCTTTAATTCGGGCACCACCGAAGGCATCAACATGATTGCCTATGGCTGGGCGATGCCGCGCATGCAGGCCGGTGACGAGATTATTCTGAGCGTGATGGAACACCACGCCAACATCGTGCCCTGGCATTTCTTGCGCGAACGCATGGGTGTTGTGCTGAAATGGGTGGACGTGGATGCGACTGGCGCGCTTGACCCTCAGGCGGTTTTGGACGCGATCACGCCCAACACCAAATTGATCGCCGTGACCCATATGTCCAACGTTCTGGGCACCAAAGTTGATGTGAAAACGATCTGCGCGGGTGCCCATGCCAAAGGCGTACATGTGTTGGTTGACGGGTCGCAATCTGCGGTGCACATGCCGGTTGATGTTCAAGATATCGACGCAGATTTTTACGCGATTACGGGTCACAAATTGTACGGCCCGTCCGGGTCTGGTGCGATCCATATCAAACCTGAACGCATGGCTGAAATGCGCCCGTTTATTGGCGGCGGCGACATGATCCGCGAAGTGTCAAAAGATGGCGTGATCTATAATGACGCCCCGATGTTGTTCGAAGCAGGCACGCCTGGCATCGTTCAGATGATCGGCCTTGGCGTTGCCATCGATTACATGACAGGCCACGGATTGGATGCGATCGCAGCGCACGAAGACAGCCTGCGCGATTATGCGGTGACCAAGTTAAGCGGCCTGAACTGGATCCAAATTCAAGGCACCACGCCAGACAAAGGTGCGATCTTTAGCTTTACGATGGATGGGGCAGGGCACGCCCACGACATTTCGACCATTCTGGACAAAAAGGGCGTCGCGGTACGTGCGGGGCAACATTGTACAGGACCATTGATGGAACATTTGGGCCTGAACGCCACCTGCCGCGCGTCATTTGCGATGTACAACACCACGGATGAAATTGACGTCTGGATTGATGCGCTTGAACTGGCGCATGATCTGTTTGCCTAAGGCGATTGATCGGCACAAACCTTGACAATTCAGTCATTTAAACGTAGGTATATCCCATGAGCAAAACACACTCCATAAAAGAGACTGTCGGAATCTAAGCTTGTTTGGCTTTAGATTACGTCGGATTTTTCTGTCTTCAATGCCCCCGCTGTGGCGGTATTGGCCTGTGTATATCCTTGTTATGACTGTCGTTTTTGGCCTTGGCTGGACCTATGTTGCTGAAATTCGCGACGCTGTTCCATCGGACAAACCCAACACGGGCCCGATCCTGTTTGCGGGTGTGGCTGTGGCTGCATTGGCGATCATTTCGAACACGTGGTCGCAGTGGCAAACATCTAGAATTTCGCATGCGTTGCAAGGTTTGCAGACCCTGCGCACGGACCGCGAATATCTGATTAACGCGAGCGTTGTGCGCCAAACAGTTGCGGAATGTGATCAAAACGCGTGGGGAACAGCGCTTAGGGGTCCGTTATCGGATGCGTTTCGCAAATTGGATGGGCCATCATCGGTGGACAGCCCCAGTTTTCGCGACGCGTCGTTGTTTTTGTTGAACCAGTATGAATTTTTGGCAGCCGCCACGCGATCAGGCGCAATTGATCTGGTGCTGATGCGGCGTACTTTGGCGGGACCAATCGGAATGCTGCTTAGTACATTTGCAGAAGAGATCGTTGAAATTCGCAAGGACGCACCGCGCGCATTTGTTGATTTGATTTGGTTGCACCGCACCGTGTCAGTGAGCACCAAACCCTATCTTGGGCCACGTGTCGCCGACGACTGATTTTTGAAAATGGTGGTCCCAGCTGGATTCGAACCAGCGACCTCTCGCTTCGGAGGCGAGCACTCTATCCAGCTGAGCTATGGGACCGTATTGCCCGATATACCGTTCGAAATCTGTCGGCACAATGCTGAATGATTTAAAACAACACCTTTGGACAAAACAAAACCGCCGGGAAAGGCGGTTGGGTTTAAGTGGTTAGCTGAAGAGAGCAAAGCGTATCGCGTTAGCTGCCCCAAGTGCGGACAACGCCGCAATCCATGTGCACAAAGTTTGAACCGGAATAACGACCAACACCGCCACCGCGACATGCAGATGCCGCGCGCGCCATTTGACCAACAGACCGTGTGGACAGACGTAAATCGGCCGCTTGGCCTTTCATGTGCAAGGAATTCTTTGCAACACCGCCGGACCGTGACCGCAGCATCGCGTTTGTTTTCGGGCTGCGATAGCCGGACAACAACATGTAAGGTTCGTTTGCATCCATCAGATTATGGGCCGCGGCCATCACATCAATTGTGCGCAGATCCATGGTTTTGACACCATCGGTCCGCCAGTCGCGCATGAAGTAGTTCACTTCTTTGATCGCGTCTTTGATGTATTTACCTTCGATCCAGTAGATCATGTCGATGCGTTCACCGGTACGACCAGAGAACATGCGCAGGCGGCGAATATCGCCCGCACCGCGTAAAAAGCCAGCTGCGTTGGAAAATGTCGGTGCCGATGCAACTGTTGTTGCTGCAAATGCGCCCAATAGAGCGCGGCGGGTCAAACCCGATGTTTCACTAGATGTCATGTCTTACGTGCCGTCCCGTTCGCCTGTACTGCAATGTTACACAGTGTTTCATCTCGTCCCCAGATGCCCCTGATCTATTACATAAACCGAATCGTGAACCAAGTACTGAATCTTTCCCCCTAAATATACCGACAGTTTTAGGCGATATTTTGCGCAAATAGTGTCAGAACGGCCTAAAGCAGGGCATGACGGTGCAGGTCAGCATCAACTGCCAGCTTTATGGGCGCTTTGGCGCAAATGTGAATAGACAACGGGTTTGGCATAAATCAAAACCAGAACTACAAATTTTCGCGGACACACTTTCGATTGGGGGAAGATATGACGCTGCGCGCTTACCGATTTTCACTATTTATGGCTATGTCGCTTTTGGCATTGTCCCTGTTCAGCATGGCAAAACCAGCCGCTGCACAGGTAACAGCATTCAAACAATCCGTGGCCGAAGCCGCCGCACGCGATAAAGACATCGCGGCATTCTATCAGGCAAACGGTTACAAAAGCATCTGGGTTGGTCGCACGGGGCGTGAACGCAATCGCCGCGTCGCCTTGATCAAGGTCTTGTCGCGCGCATCCGAGCATGGCCTGCCAGCCGCACGCTATGATGCCGCCGGTCTTCAGGCCAAGATGAAAGCCGCAAAAGGCCCCCGCGAACGTGGTGCGGTCGAGGTCGAGATGAGCCGCGCGTTCCTACAGTATTCGCGTGATTTGCAGACCGGTGTTTTGATCCCGAGCCGCATCGACACCGCCATTGTGCGTCAGGTGCCGTATCGCGATCGCACGTCCTATCTGGTCAACTTCTCCAAATCTTCGCCAACAGGGTTTTTCAAAGCGCTTGCGCCGAAAACCATGGAATACAACGCGTTGATGAAAGAAAAGCTGCGCATGGAACGGCTGTTGGCAAAAGGCGGTTGGGGTCCAAAAGTCCCTGCCAAATCGCTTAAGCCTGGTCAGTCTGGCGCGTCTGTTGTTGCCCTGCGCAACCGTTTGATCACGATGGGCTTCATGCGTCGTTCGTCTTCGCAAACCTATGACGAGGCGATGAAATCCGGCATTCAGCAGTTCCAATTGGCCCACGGTCTGTCCGCAGATGGTGTTGCCGGTGCCGGCACAATCACCGAGCTGAACAAAAGCGTTCAGGCGCGTATGCAGTCGGTTATCGTGGCGATGGAACGGGAACGTTGGTTGAACCAGGAACGCGGCAAGCGTCACGTTCTGGTAAACATCCCTGACTTTACCGCCAAGATCATGGATAACGGCAAAGTGACGTTCGAAACCCGTTCTGTTGTGGGTGCGAACAAATCTGATCGCCCAACGCCGGAATTCTCGGACGTTATGGAATTCATGGTTATCAATCCAAGCTGGTACGTCCCGCGTTCGATTGTCACCAAAGAATACCTGCCAGCACTAAAGGCCAACCGCAACGCTGTGCGTCACATCGAAATCACAGACAACAAAGGGCGCAAAGTGAACCGCGCCAACGTCAATTTCTCGCAATATACGGAAAAGACGTTTCCCTTTGCCATGCGCCAGCCACCATCCAAAGGCAACGCGCTGGGTCTTGTGAAATTCATGTTCCCGAACCGTCACAACATCTATCTGCATGACACACCGGCCAAGAACCTGTTTGGTCGCGAAGTCCGAGCCTATAGCCACGGTTGTGTGCGTCTGGCCGATCCGTTTGATTTTGCTTATGCTTTGTTGGCCAAGCAAACCAGCGATCCAAAGGGCTTTTTCCAGTCCAAACTGGCGACGGGCAAAGAACAGCGCGTCAATCTAAAAAGCCCGGTGCCTGTGCACATCATCTACCGCACCGCGTTCACCAACGCCAAAGGTCACACACAGTATCGTCGTGATATCTATGGCAGAGACGCGCGCATCTGGAATGCCTTGCAAAAGGCAGGGGTGGCATTGCGCGCCGTTCAGGGGTAACTCAATTCCCGAAGCTTTCGGGGATTTGACATGCGCTATTCAATCAAAGACATCGCAGCGGCGCTAGGGGCAGAAGCCTTTGGCGCCGTTGATCTTTTGATCACATCTGTTCAGGAACCGGGCAGTGCGGGCCCCGACGATCTGGCCCTCGCATCTGATCCAAAATACGCCGCTGACCTGTCAAACGGACAGGCACGCGCGGCGATGGTTTGGGACGGTGCGGATTGGCAAGCCATGGGCCTAGAGGCCGCAATTGTCGTCAAACGCCCACGATTTGCCATGTCAGGACTGACCGCAATGATGGACCGCGGGCAGGGGTTTGGCGCGGGTATTCACCCCAGTGCAATAATTGATCCTGCCGCAGAAATTGGTGACAACGTGTCGATTGGCCCGCTGACCGTGATCGCACAGGGCGCGAAAATCGGCGCAGGCAGCGTGATCGGGCCGCAGTGTTATGTGGGCATGGATGTGGTGCTGGGCGAAAACGCATTCTTGCGCGAACAGGTCAGCCTCGGCGCGCGGGTGCGCATCGGCGATCGGTTCATCGCACAACCGGGCGTGCGCATTGGCGGCGACGGGTTCAGCTTTGTCTCTCCTGAGAAATCAGGGATCGAAGCGGCGCGTGAAACCCTTGGCGATCAACAAGGAACCACCGCGCAATCGTGGGTCCGCATCCATTCACTGGGCGCGGTTGTAATCGGTGATGACGTTGAAATCGGGGCCACAAGTACAATCGACAACGGCACCATCCGCGACACCAAAGTCGGCAATGGCACAAAATTGGACAACAACACGCAGACTGGCCACAATGTCATCATCGGCAACGACTGCCTGATTTGCGCGCACGTGGCCATCGCGGGATCATCGGTTTTGGGCAACAACGTGGTGCTGGGTGGCATGACCGGTATCAGCGACAACATCTTTGTGGGCGATCGCGTCATCACCGGGGGTGCGACAAAGGTACTGTCGAATGTGCCTGCAGGCCGCGTGATGTTGGGCTATCCTGCCATCCAAATGGACAAGCAAATCGAATTGTATAAATTGATGCGCCGTCTACCGCGTTTGTTCCGTGAGGTCGCGGGATTGCAAAAACAGGTTTCAAAAGACGCGCCTAAGGACTAATTCAGCACCATCAGTGCAAAAGGTGACACCATGAACATCACAGACAAAGTGGTCGAAATCATCGCAGAACAGGCCGTTCTTGAAACGTCGGACGTGTCTTTGGACAATACGCTTGAGGATCTGGGCATAGACAGCCTAGGTCTTGTTGAAAGCATTTTTGCGATCGAAGAAGAGTTCGACATTTCGATCCCGTTTAATGCCAACGCCCCCAACAGTGACGATTTTGATATTTCTTCGGTGGCCAAAATCATCGCGGGCATCGAACGCCTGGTCAAAGAACAGGCAGCGTAGGGTTCATGAAACGCGTGGTCATCACCGGTGCGGGCACCATCAACGCGCTTGGCCATTCGGTCAGTGCCACGATGGAGGCGATGCGCGAAGGGCGTTGCGGTATTGGTCCGCTCGAATTTCGCGACGTTGACCGCCTGTCGATCCAGATCGGTGGGCAAGTGCGCGGGTTCGAGGCCGAAGGGCGGTATAATCGCCAGCAAATGTCGCTGTATGATCGGTTCACCCAATTCACTCTGGCCGCCGCGGCCGAAGCCATCGCGCAATCCGGCATCACGTTTAGCGGCGAAACCGCAGCCAAATCCGGCGTTGTTTTAGGCACGGCAGGCGGCGGCGTCAGCACGTGGGATGACAATTACCGCGCCGTCTACGAAGAGGGCAAAAACCGCGTGCATCCCTTTGTGGTGCCCAAGCTGATGAACAACGCGGCCGCCAGTCACGTCAGCATCGAATACAACCTCAAAGGTCCGTCATTTACGGTGTCTACGGCCTGCGCGTCCTCCAATCACGCGATGGCGCAAGCGTTTCAGATGGTGCGCACCGGCATGGCGCCTGCGATGGTCACGGGTGGGTCTGAATCAATGCTGTGCTTTGGCGGGGTCAAGGCGTGGGAAGGGTTGCGGGTTATGTCGCGCGATGCCTGCCGACCGTTTTCTGCCAACCGCAATGGCATGGTTCAGGGCGAAGGTGCCGGCATTTTTGTCTTTGAGGAATACGAACACGCACGCGCACGCGGCGCCGATATCCTGTGCGAGGTTGCCGGGTTTGCGATGTCATCTGACGCTGCGGACATTGTCACACCGTCTAAAAATGGCGCGGCGCGGGCAATCGCAGGGGCCTTGGCGGACGCAGGCGTAAATCCTGATCAGGTCGGTTACATCAATGCGCACGGCACAGGAACGGCGGCAAATGACAAAACCGAATGCGCGGCTGTTGCAGATGTTTTTGGCCCGCATGCAGATAAATTGATGATTTCGTCGACCAAATCCATGCACGGGCATTTGATTGGCGGCACGGGCGCTGTCGAATTGCTGGCCTGCATCATGGCCCTGCGCGACGGGGTAATTGCGCCGACAATCGGGTACCAAGAACCGGACCCAGAATGCGCATTAGACGTGGTCCCAAACGAGGCGCGCGATGCAAAGGTTGATCTGGTTTTATCCAACGCCTTTGCCTTTGGCGGCATGAATGCAGTGCTGGCCCTGCGCGCAGTCTAATTCTCCGGACATAAAAAAGGGTGCCTCGCAGTCCAGCAAGGCACCCTGATATTTTTAATGTTCAGCTGATTATTGCTGAATGATCGATGATTTATCAAATCCAGCGGTAAAGCCTGTCAGGGACAAGGTCAGATCGACTTTTTGATCTGGCGCCAAGGCAGGTACAATCGTGATTGTCGCGCTGGATCCTTTTTTGAACACAGCCACGTCCGCAGCCGTCAGGCCGATACGTGCATAACATCCAACCGGGTTACAGAACGCATAGGGGTAGCGACGTGCAGATCCGCCATCGACCGTGATGGTCAACTGGTTTGGCAATGCGGTTTCCAGCGGTACTACAATTGTCGCGCCCGCAATGGCTTTGCCGCCTTCTGGCAAACGAAACATCGTGAATTCAGCAACCGGAATGCCTTCGCCGTCGTCCATCAATTGGTACAACTGGCAGGGGTCTTCTTCGGCTTCGGTTCTGATGCAGCGCATTTCCCAGTCACCAATTTCTTCTTTGGTATAGGGCTGACCCAATTCAGGGTCTTTGTTTGCATCTTCGCCAAGGCTGAGCTGTGATTCAACTTGGGACGCTGTTCCAGAAGCAGTTCCGGTTTCGGGATTTGCCGTTTCTTGAGCAAATGCCATTCCAGACGCCGCCAGCGTAAGCGCCGCACTTAACAAAGTTATTTTGCGAAAAGTCATCATTTTTGGTCCACCACTTTTTATCGTTGCCCCTGATTATCACGCCGGATTGCGAGTGTCAGTGGCCAATGATCCAGTTTTTGCAACCGATGGGCAGATTTTTGCGTGTCATTTGTAGGATGTATTACGGGGGTGTCACAATTGTTGCGCCTGATATCGAACATCAAGCGCTAGAAATAGAAAAAGAGAGCATTTACTGCTCCCTTTCCCAATGTCGTCTCCCCGTCGGACTGGCCGACTTATTATTGGACAGAGCCTACGTTCCAGACCGCGTGGGGTCAACATAAAACTGTATTTTTTAGTGCCCGCCCAAGGCTTTGGCCACGTGATAAAAAAAGGGCCGCACCCATAGGGCACGGCCAGTCTGACAGGGAGGAAGTGTCTGACACCAAGGACATGCAGGCGCCGGACAATTATTACTATGGCTCCCAAAGGTTAAGTTAGTATGGTCGTCACGAAGAACGGGATGACCAAAGGGTAAACGTGTATGACTTCTGAGATATTTATTGGCGGCGGCGGGCAGGACTATGGGGTTCAGCAAGGGCTGAGCCTGAAATACGCGAACCGTCATGGGCTGATCGCAGGCGCGACAGGCACGGGTAAAACCGTGACCTTACAAATTCTGGCCGAAGGGTTTTCGAACGCGGGCGTGCCGGTGTTTCTATCGGACGTAAAGGGCGACCTTTCCGGCCTCGCCAAATCTGGCAGTCCCGATCACAAGCTGCACACGCCGTTCATGGAACGGGCAGGGATCATCGGCTTTGACGACTATGTCTACGACAAGTTTCCGGTCACATTCTGGGATTTGTTCGGCGATCAAGGGCACCCGGTGCGCACAACCGTTGCTGAAATGGGCCCACTGTTACTGTCACGATTGCTGGAATTGTCCGAGGCCCAAGAAGGCATCGTGAACATCGCCTTTCGCCTCGCGGACGAAGACGGATTGCCGTTGTTGGATTTAAAAGACCTCCAAGCATTGCTGGTCTGGATCGGTCAAAACGCCAAGGCGCTGTCCTTGCGGTACGGCAATGTATCGTCGGCCTCGATCGGGGCAATCCAGCGACGTTTGTTGGTGTTGGAAAACCAGGGCGGCACCAATTTGTTTGGCGAACCGGCGCTTGAACTGGCGGATTTGATGCGCTGTGACAGTGACGGGCGCGGTGTGATCAACTTGCTCGCGGCAGATAAATTGATGGGATCGCCGGGCTTGTACGCCACGTTCTTGTTGTGGCTGTTGTCCGAACTGTTCGAGGTCCTGCCCGAGGTAGGCGACCCTGACAAACCGAAACTGGTGTTCTTTTTCGACGAGGCCCATTTGCTGTTCGAGGACGCGCCAAAAGCCTTGGTGAACAAGGTCGAACAGGTCGCGCGTTTGATCCGTTCCAAAGGCGTCGGGGTGTATTTCATCACGCAAAACCCGGCCGATGTGCCCGACGATATCTTGGGCCAGCTTGGCAACCGTTTCCAGCATGCCTTGCGCGCATTTACCGCCAAAGACCGCAAGGAACTGCGTATGGCGGCGGAAACCTATCGTGAAAACCCGCGCTTTTCGACCGAAGAAGCCATTCGCGAAGTTGGCGTCGGCGAAGCCGTCACATCGATGCTGCAAAAGAAAGGTGTGCCGGGGATCGTGGAACGCACATTGATCCGCCCGCCATCCTCACAACTGGGTCCGATCACCAAAGCGGAACGCGCGGACATCTTGGCCAAGTCCGATATGGCTGGCAAATATGATGAAACGCTGGATCGAAAATCGGCCTATGAAATCCTGCAAAAACGGGCTCAGGACGCCGCAGCCGAAGCCGAAAAAGCCGAGGATAAAGCTGAGGCTGAAAGCCAACCCGCGCTTCGTGAATTTAACGCAGGACGACGGTTTGAGGGAACCCGCGTGACCAGATCAACATCGCGCGCGACCCGCAAACGCACCAGCGAAGGGTTCGGCGGCGCGATCGCATCCGTGGTGATCAAAGAACTAAAAGGCACCACAGGCAAACGCATTGTGCGCGGCATTTTGGGCAGTTTGTTTCGGGGCCGCTAAGCCACCAGTCGACAGCACAAACAAAAACGGCGCCTTTAGAAAAGGGCGCCGTTTTTTATTACTTCTCCGGGATCAAACCCCTGGGACTAAGCCTGAGCACCAGCAGCAAAACCAGCCCCATGGTTAGCAATCGCATGTGCGCCGTGCTGTCCAGCAAATGCGATTTCAGATCGCTGCCATCGGGCATGAAATAGGTCACGTAATACATCAGGGCATTGCCCATCGGTTCGACCATCACCCACAGCCACCAGATCAGGAAACCACCCAAAACAGCGCCCAGATTGTTACCGGACCCGCCAACAATCACCATCACCCAGATCAGGAAGGTAAAGCGCAGCGGCTGATAGGTGCCCGGCGTCAATTGACCGTCCAGCGTGGTCATCATCGCACCGGCAATCCCACACACCGCACTGCCCAAAACGAACACTTGCAAGTGACGGGCGGTGACGTGTTTGCCCATTGCCTCGGCGGCAAATTCATTGTCACGGATCGCGCGCATCATGCGCCCCCACGGGCTGTGCAATGCGCGTTGTGCGAGGACAAACAAGATCACCAAAACGACGCTGAACAGACCGGCGTAGATCACTTTGACCCACAGGGTTGAGGCCAGAACCGGATCAAGGCCAAAGCTGGCGGCAGTGTCGATAAAACCAGCATCCTTTTGCAGATCAACTTCGTATGGGGCAGGGCGCGGCAGGCCAGAGACGTTTTTCACGCCACGTGCCATCCAGTCTTCGTTTTTCATCACCGCGATGATGATTTCCGAAATCCCCAAGGTCGCAATCGCTAGATAATCAGACCGCAGGCCAAGTGCCGTTTTGCCGATCATCCACGCAACTGCGGCCGCCAAAATACCACCAACAGGCCATGCGACCAGAATGTGCAGGTTCATCCCACCCAAATATCCGGACAGGGCAGGATCGATGGCCTCGACCCGTGCAACGGCGGGATCAAAAACAGAACGATACACAAAGAAACCAACAACCAGCAGCGCAAAAATCGCAACACCACGCCAACGACCCGGCGCCATTTTAGTGTACAAGATCACAGCGGCCACAATCGTCGCAGCCCCCATCAACAAGCCGCCCAAAACACCAGCGCCACCCGCCGTCCACGCACCCGGCGTCGCAGGCATTGATACCAAAACCGTCGCCAACCCACCAAGGGCCACAAAGCCCATGATGCCAACGTTAAACAGCCCCGCAAACCCCCACTGAAGGTTCACGCCCAGCGACATCACCGCGCTGATCAGTCCAAAGTTCAGGACAAACAACGCCGTGTTCCAACTGTAGAAAAATCCGGTCGACAGGATCAGTAGCCCGACCAGTGCGAAATACAGAATATTGCGATTTGTATCCGTCATACCGATTTCCCTGCGAATAGACCTGTTGGGCGGAACAGCAGCACAATGATCAAGATCACAAAGCTGACCGCAAATTTATAATCGGTCGACAACAACTGAACGAGGCTGTCGGGTGCCCATGCATCAGGCAGCACGTAGGTCGCGACTTTTTTCCACGCATAGGTGATCATGACCTCGGAAAAGGCGATGACAAAACCGCCCGCGATTGCCCCGATTGGACTGCCAAGTCCACCAACGATTGCAGCGGCAAACACCGGCAACAACAGCTGTAAAAAGATGAATGGCTTGAACGATTTATCAAGGCCATACAGCGTGCCTGCGATGGTCGCCAATGCCGCCACGATCAACCACGTGATCATCACGACCTTTTCGGGATTGATGCCTGACAGCAGCGCCAGGTCTTCGTTGTCGGAATAGGCGCGCATCGATTTACCAGTGCGTGTGCGGTTCAAAAACCAGAACAATGCGATCACAACAATCACGGCTGTGACCACGGTGATGCCTTGGGTGGTTTTAAACGCCAACCCTTCTTTGAGGCCGGTTAAGGCTTTGAATTCACGCACAGAAATGATGAACCGTTCACCATCTGCAAACCGCTGATCCTCTGGTCCGATGATAAAACGCACAAGGCCGTTCATGATAAACATGACCCCAAGCGAGACAATCACAAGGATCACCGGCTTGGCCTTTTGTTCGCGGTAAAATTTATACACCACACGGTCGGTGAACAGCACCAGCGCCATACAGCCAAGGATACCAAAGGGCAGGGCAAGCAGGGCAGTCGGAAGCGGACCCAGCGAAATGCCCCACGACTGGAACAGCCATGTGAACAGGATCGTGACCATCGCGCCAAACGCCATGGTGTCACCATGCGCAAAGTTCGAGAACCGCAAGATGCTGTAAATCAACGTGACGCCAAGCGCACCAAGCGCCAGCTGCGCGCCATAGGCGGTGGCCGGGATGAACACAAAGTTGGTAAAGGCCACGAGGGCGTTTAGGACATCAATCATAGCGCAAGCTCCATGTAACGGCTGTAAGGCGCGTCAACAACGTAAGTTCCAAATGCCTCACGGTCGACAAAGTTGTACCGCTCATAAAGCCGGTGGGCAGCGTCAAGGCCTGTGCCAGTTTCGAGCCTCAAACACGCTAAGTCGTCCGCGCGGGCTTGGGCGATCAGGTTTTCCAATAATTTAGCTGCGACACCTTTGCCGCGACCGGCTGGGGCCACAAACATCGATTTGACCTCGCCGTAGTCTTGCTGTGTTGCGAGGGCCGCGCAGCCGACTGTTTCACTGTCCGTCTCGGCGAGCCAAAATTTGATGTGCTGGGCGCGCAGTTCTTCAATCGACAGAAAGTGGTTTGCAGTCGACGGGAACATACTTTGCATAAGCGCGTGGCTTGCGCCGAGTAATTCCTGTGCCACCGGTTCTATGGCGTCGCCAAGGCGGATGTTTACAGTTCCCATATCAGCCCCCCAAAAACGATTTGCGCACTTCGGGATCGTTCAGCAATTCGCGGCCTGTCCCCGTAAACGCATTGCGGCCCTGAACCAGAACGTAACCTTTGTCAGCGATTTCAAGTGCTTGTCGGGCGTTCTGTTCAACCATCAAAATCGGAATGCCTGTGCGGGCGACCTCGATGATGCGGTCAAACAATTCGTCCATGACGATCGGCGATACACCGGCTGTTGGTTCATCCAGCATCAAAACCTTGGGCTGGGTCATCAACGCGCGACCAACGGCGACTTGCTGACGTTGTCCGCCAGACAATTCGCCCGCCGCCTGATTGCGCTTTTCCTTGAGGATCGGGAACAGATCGTAAATCTGCGCCATCGTATCCGAAATTTCATCGCGCCGGATAAAGGCACCCATTTCGAGGTTTTCCTCGACGGTCATCGACGTAAAGATGTTCGAGGTCTGCGGCACAAAGCCCATCCCCTGAACCACACGATCTTGAGGCGACAGCGATGTGATATCCACACCGTCCAAACGCACAGCGCCTTTGCGCACATCCAGCATGCCAAACACAGCCTTCATTGCGGTGGATTTGCCAGCGCCGTTCGGGCCAACAATCACGGCAATCTCGCCTTTGTTTACGGCAATTGTACAGTCGTGCAAAATGTCAGGGCCAGCGCCGTAGCCGCCCGTCATCATGTCGCCGATCAAAAATGGTTCAGCCATTATGCACCCACCTGTTCTTTGTTCTTCAGGCCAGTGCCAAGGTACGCTTCGATCACTTGTTCGTTGGCCTTGATCTCGGCCAAGGTGCCTTGAGCCAAAACCTTGCCTTCGGCCATACAAATCACCGGATCACAAATGCGCCCGATGAAATCCATGTCGTGTTCAATGACCACAAAGGTGTAATCGCGTTCTTGGTTCAGACGCAAAATCGCATCACCAATGGTGTTCAGCAGGGTGCGGTTTACGCCTGCGCCAACTTCGTCCAGAAACACGATCTTGGCGTCGACCATCATGGTGCGCCCCAGTTCCAGCAGCTTTTTCTGGCCGCCAGATACCTGACCGGCCTTGTGATCGGCCAAATGTTCAACAGTCAGGAATTCCAGAACCTCATCGGCTTTTGCAGCCAATGCGCGTTCTTCATCCGCGATGCGTTTGCGCCCGAACCATGTGTTCCAAAGCGTTTCGCCTGATTGTCCACCAGGCACCATCATCAGGTTCTCGCGGCAAGTCATCGAGGAAAACTCGTGCGCGATCTGAAACGTGCGCAGCAATCCCTTGTGAAATAATTCATGTGGGGGCAGGCCCGTGATGTCCTCGCCCGCCATTGTCACGGATCCAGACGACGGGGGCAGTACCCCGGCGATCACGTTAAACAATGTGGTTTTTCCGGCCCCGTTTGGACCAATGAGCCCTGTAATCGACTTTTCAGCGATCGACAGGCTCGCGCCATCAACGGCTTTAAAACCGCCAAAGCTCTTGTGAACGTCATTGACGACGATCATCAGCAATTCCCCCGAATTTTGCTACTTTTCGCAGCTTGCCACTTTAACAGTGGATCCTATCTCATTGAAACAGCCCAAAGTTTCCCTTGGGCTGCTCCAGATTTATCGCTCGGATTTAGCGGTAACCGATTGTGGAATACACGCCGTCTTTGAATTCGACTTCTTGGTAGTTGCCAGCAGACTCGCCGCCACCAATCAATTCAACAGCAGATGCACCAACATAGTCGATGTCTGTGCCGGCTTTCAGCAGTTCCAAACCTTTGGCCAATTCACCAGGGAAGATTTCAACGCCAGGTGCGTTTGCAACGTCCATGATGTGGTCTTTGAAGTCAGCAGAGTCTTTGGAATCTGCGGCTTGCATCGCCAGCATGATCAACGCGGCTGCGTCATAGCTTTCTGGTGCAAATGCGCCTGTGCCTTCAAAACCGGCTGCTTTGGCCAATTCAACGAACGTTGCCGCACCAGCACTGTCTGTGCCTGGATATGCGCCATAAGAACCGTTCATTTCTGCGCCAAAGTTTTCGTTCAATTTGGCACCAACCATGCCATCTGGCACGTAGAATGTGTCAAATGCGCCTGTGTCGATTGCAGCGCGGATCACGCCGGAACCACCTTGGTCAACGTAACCTGCAACAACCAGAACTTCGCCACCGGCAGATGCCAATGAACCAACTTCAGCAGAATAGTCTGCTTTGCCGTCTTCGTGTGCTGCGGAGATTGTGACTGTACCGCCGGCTGCTTCGAATGATGCTTGGAACGCATCGGCCAAACCTTTGCCGTAGTCGTTGTTGGTGTATGTCAAAGCAACTTCTTTGACGCCACGATCTTGCAAGATGTTCGTCATGATCACGCCTTGGCGTGCATCAGATGGTGCCGTGCGGAAGAACAAGCCGTCGTCTTCTGCAGTGGACAGGCCAGGGGATGTCGCGGATGGCGATACCATAACAATGCCGTTTGCGCGGGCGACGTTTTGCAAGATTGCACCGGTCACACCAGAGCAGTCAGCGCCCATGATTGCGTCAACTTTTTCGGCTGTTACCAGACGTTCGGCTGCGGCTGTTGCGGCACCGGAATCGATGCACGTGCTGTCTGCGCGTACCGAGATTACCTTGGCAGCATCCAGCAACATGCCAGACGCCGTAACTTCGGCCATCGCCATTTCAGCGCCGGCACCCATGGCTGGGGTGATGGATTCTAACGGGCCCGTAAAGCCCAAGATTACGCCGATTTTGACTTCTTTTCCATGGCCGCCAGCGAATGCTGCGCCTGCCATCAGTGCTGTTGCCGCTGTGGCTGTAAGTAGTTTTTTCATGTTGGTCTCTCCCTTGTCGGATCTCATGTCCTGTTGGTCAGACTACGGCGGTGCCGAATAAAAGAAAAGTACAATAAATCACACATTACTTACCGTTTGTCCTCTGGTTTGGGGGAAAAACAACCCTATTTCCTTATTGTGGCATCAGGAGCGGAACATGTTCAAATATTTGACTTTGATCTTTGCAGGCGTGGGAATCGCATCTCCCGCAATTGCGCTGGAAACTTCATTGGGAACGATGCGGGTTGATCCGGTGGTTCAGGGCCTTGATACGCCGTGGGCCTTTGCGCAATTGCCCGACGGATCGGTGCTGGTGACGGAACGCGACGGTGAACTGCTGTTGATCAAAGACGGCGCACGGCACGTGGTTGCGAATACGCCTGTAGTGCGGGCTGACGGGCAGGGCGGTTTGCTGGATGTCACTTTGGCGCGTGATTTTGCAACCAGTCGCACACTGTTTTTAACCTACACAAAGGCACAGCCCCAAGGTGGTGGAACAACCCTCGCGCGCGCGCGGCTTAGTAAAGACGGCAAATCGCTGACAGGCTTGACCGATCTGTTTCAAAGCGCGCCCGTTGGTCGAACCGGTCGTCATTTCGGATCGCGCGTGGTCGAGGCATTGGACGGCACGCTATTTGTCACCATCGGGGATCGCGGCGATCGCCCGTCTGCGCAGGACCGCAGCAATCACAACGGATCAATCGTGCGCATCAATCGCGATGGATCGGTGCCAAGGGACAATCCGTTTCTTGGCCAACACGGCATCGCGCCGGAAATCTATTCCTTCGGGCACCGCAATCCGCAAGGGGCCGGGCTGGACGCAAACGGCACACTTTGGACAGCGGAACACGGGGCCAAAGGCGGCGACGAGGTGAACAAGATCGAAACCGGCGCGAACTATGGCTGGCCGGTGATCAGCTACGGTGTGCATTATTCGGGCCGTAAAATCGGCGACGGCGTGGCCAAAAACGGCATGCAGCAGCCACAACACTATTGGGACCCATCGATCGCGCCGTCCGGATTGCTGGTTTATTCTGGGCAAATGTTTCCCGAATGGCAGGGCGATATTCTGGTTGGCAGCCTAAAGTTTGATATGATCAGTCGACTGCGCCCCCAAAACGGTGCGGTTCAAGAGGTCGAGCGGCTGCAAAACGACCAAACCAACCGCGTGCGTGACATTCAACAGGCCAGCGACGGGTCGATCTGGTTTCTAAGCGCTGGCGACGGGGTCTTGTACAAGATCAGCCGATAACGCCATGATAACGAACGCTAAATAGACAAACGGCCTGCGTGACTGCCACGTTCGCGGTAGGGTGTTGTGTCGTAATGCGCACGGTAACATTTGGAAAAATGCGAGGGCGAGGCAAAGCCACAGGCAAGGGCCACGTTAATCACGCTCATGTCGGTTTGCATCAGCAAATTGCGGGCCTTTTGCAGGCGCAATTCCATGTAGTACCGTTTGGGTGACCGGTTCAGATAGCGGCGAAACAGCCGTTCCAACTGGCGGGTCGACATGCCGACATCTTTGGCCAAAATCGACGGGCTGATCGGCTCTTCGATGTTGCTTTCCATGATCTGAATGACTTGCGACAATTTCGGGTGGCGCACGCCAATACGTGTTGGCACAGACAGGCGTTGGGTGTCTTGATCCGTACGAATGGACGAATAAATCAACTGGTCAGCCACCGAATTGGCCAAATCCTCGCCCATGTGATCCGCGATCAGTTTTAGCATCAAATCGATCGACGACGTGCCACCAGCTGTGGTCAATCGCGCGCCATCAACGACAAAAACCGACTTTGTCAGCTCGACTTCGAGGAATTCCTCGGCAAAGCTGTCCTGATTTTCCCAGTGAATCGTCGCCTTTTTACCATCCAGCAGCCCAGCTTTGCCCAGCGTGTAGGCGGCGGTGCACAGACCGGCCATTGTCACACCTTTGCGGGCCTCGCGGCGCAGCCAGTTCAACAGTCTTTTGGTGGTCGAATTTTGAACATCAATGCCGCCGCAAATCATCACGGTGTCATCGCGTGTCAGTTCTTCTAGGTCGCCATCCAGCTTGAACCACGCCCCAGCCGAGGATTTGACGAATTCGCCACCCTCGCCAATCACCCGCCATTCATAGACCGTGCGTCCGGCCATTCGGTTGGCAATGCGCAGGCTTTCTAAAGCGGCGGAAAAACACAAAAGTGTAAAATTATCGAGCAAGACAAAAACATAGCGTTTCGGCTTGTCATTCAGAGCGTCAGCTTTGTTCGGGGACATCCCCGGGGCCGAGACCGTGCGCGGATTTGACATCGCGGCTTATCCTGTATCGAGGAGCGTACCCCGGGGCAGGCTCAGCGTGGTTGCCATAACGGCAGAATAAACGACCTTGGTCATGCTCCTAGCCTTGCGTCAAGAGGACTTAAAAGAGATATAGTCACTACGGGGTTACTTTTAAACGGTGAACCCTTCATTGCGACCTGATGACGGTCAAAAACGGAGAAGACAGATGAGCAATTGGAACAAATCGGATTGGCGCACGAAACCGCGGATTCAGATGCCCGATTATACAGACACGGCGGCGCTGAACGCTGTCGAGGCTCAGCTGAGCACCTATCCATTGTTGGTTTTTGCAGGCGAGGCCCGCCGTCTTAAGGCGCATCTGGCCGCGGCATCCCGTGGCGAGGCGTTTTTGTTGCAAGGCGGCGATTGCGCCGAAAGCTTTGAACAGTTTGATTCCGATGGAATTCGCGACACGTTCAAAGTGATGCTGCAAATGGCGATGGTGCTGACCTATGGTGCCAAAGTTCCAGTGATCAAAGTTGGTCGTATGGCCGGCCAATTCGCCAAGCCACGCAGTTCAAACACCGAAACCATTGATGGTGTGGAACTGCCCAGCTACCGCGGTGACATTATTAACGAGCTGGCATTCACACCCGAAGCCCGCATTCCCAACCCCAAGAAAATGTTGCGCGCCTACACACAGGCCGCCGCAACGCTGAACTTGTTGCGCGCGTTTTCGACCGGTGGTTTTGCCGATATGAACCGTGTGCATTCATGGACGTTGGGCTTTAGCGATCAGCACGAAGTCGAAAAATATTCGCAAATCGCGGATCGTATCCAGGACACGATGGATTTCATGAACGCCGCTGGCATCACCAGCGAAACCACGCATGAATTTTCGACCGTTGAATTCTATACCAGCCATGAATCACTGCTGCTGGAATACGAAGAGGCGCTGACTCGCGTTGATTCGACCACCGGCAAATGGCTCGCAGGGTCCGCGCACATGATCTGGATCGGCGATCGTACCCGTCAGCCAGATGGTGCACATGTTGAATTCGCACGCGGCGTTCAAAACCCGATTGGTCTGAAATGTGGTCCGACAACCACGGCAGATGACCTCAAGGTGTTGATGGAAAAACTGAACCCCGAAAACGAAGCCGGGCGTTTGACGCTGATCAACCGCTTTGGTGCGGGCAACGTTGGCGAACACATGCCGCGTTTGATCAAGGCCGTAAAAGAAGAGGGCGCAAACGTATTGTGGACCTGCGATCCGATGCACGGCAACACGATCAAATCATCAACGGGCTACAAAACCCGCCCGTTTGACAGTGTCCTGCGCGAAGTTCGCGATTTCTTTGCGATCCATGATGCCGAAGGCACAATTCCGGGCGGCGTGCATTTCGAAATGACCGGCCAGGACGTGACTGAATGCACCGGCGGCGTGCGCGCAGTCAGCGACGAAGATCTGTCAGATCGCTATCACACAGCGTGCGATCCACGCCTGAACGCCAGCCAATCACTGGAACTTGCGTTCTTGGTGGCCGAAGAACTGTCAGGCCGTCGCGCTGCAAAACAAGTCAAAGCGGGCTAAAGCCACGCCTTACAAATACAAAAACGGGCGCTTGTGAAATACACGAGCGCCCGTTTTCGTTTGTGATACAGCGTTGAAACCCTAGTCTTCGTTTTTGACCAACCGCAAATACGGCTTTTCGGGCGTGCTGGTGCGTTGCTTGAACACAGCTGCGTCTTCGGCCAGACCAGCCAGTTGCTGCCCCAGCGTTTCCGCCTCGATAACGTGAATGGGTGTTGGCACGGTTGCCGGTGCTTCGATGGCGCGCATTGTGGTTTTGGTGATGTCAAAGCGGCGCGGTTTTTTGCCCATGTCGCCTTTTGATACCAAGCATCCCAACACACGGCTGATATCGCCCAGATCACTTTTTAGCGGCAGCAAAATCATTCGCGCCTCAAGGTCGGGTTTGCCAAAACCACCTTCGCCGGTCAGTTCCAGTTCGCAAATCGCCGGACGTTGAAACACTTCTTCGAGGGTGTCGCCCAAGGCACGGCGCCCGTTTGGCGTGATAAAAGAGGTCAGTGGCATGCCACGCACTTCCATGCCCATCAGATCGCCCAAATGGCTGCCCGCAATCCGCAAACGCGCCATTCCCGGTGCAATACGTTCCAGTACAAAGCTTAATTCAAGCGCCATTTCGATGCCGCGCGGGTCAATTTCAGACCGCTTTGGCACCAGACGATTGCCACGCAGACCTTCCCAATAGGATTCGACCTGCGCAATCGCGCCGTAACCGCTGTCTGCTCTGAAATCGTTCATGGCCAAGATGTTCCGATCAATTGGGGTATCCATACGCGCTTTCTCACCTTCTTATGCCATAAAAATTCTATCAACTCAGGACTTATTGGTTGATGAGAGATTAATAGCGCGAACATGCCGAAAATTGTGCATATTCTTAACGAATGGTTAACTGTCTTGCTGATCAGGACGTCGCGTGCGGACCAATTCCTAGCGCGCCTTGGGGGTTGAACCACTGGTCGGATTGGCCGTACTGCAAGGCATCAGGTTTGTAAGGGTACGTAATATGATCAAATCGATGACCGGATTTGCCTCTGGAACTGGCGCGCATGATGGCTACAGCTGGAGCTGGGAATTGCGCAGCGTCAACGGCAAGGGCTTGGATTTACGCCTGCGTGTGCCGGACTGGATTGACGGGCTTGAAGTTGGATTGCGCAAATCACTAGGGGCAGTGGCCGCGCGCGGCAATGTCACGTTATCGCTGCGCGTCACCCGCGAGGATTCGACCGGACAGCTTAGTGTGAATGCCGATATGTTGTCGTCGATCCTGACCGCGATGGCCGAAATCGAAGAACAAGCCATGGATCGCGGTCTGTCATTGGCCCCGTCAAAAGCGTCGGATATCGCGGCAATGCGCGGTGTGCTGGATCAGACGGCAGGGGATCAAGACACCAAACCGCTCGCCGCCGCGTTGATGGCGCAATCGGTTGATGTGCTCGCGTCTTTTGACGAAATGCGCCTGAGCGAAGGGGCCGCGTTAGACGCCGTCATGCAGGCCCAAATCGCTGAAATCGAAACCCTGACAACGCAGGCCGCAGACATCGCCAAAGCCCGCCAAGCAGACGTTGCCGCAAATCTGCGCCGCAATATCGCCAATGTTCTCGACAATGCTGACGGTGTGGACGAAACCCGCATCGCCCAGGAATTGGCGCTGTTGGCCGTCAAATCTGACGTGACCGAAGAAATTGACCGCCTCGGTGCCCATGTCACGGCCGCGCGCGATTTGTTGGCCGCGGGCGGATCTGTGGGTCGCAAACTGGACTTCTTGATGCAAGAGTTCAATCGCGAGGCCAATACCCTGTGTTCCAAAGCACAAAACACCGATCTAACGCGGGTTGGTCTGGCGCTAAAGGCGCTGATCGATCAAATGCGCGAACAGGTCCAAAACGTGGAGTAACCGGCTATGACGGACACAAAATCAGACCGCCTTGGGCTGCTCATTATCCTGAGTTCACCGTCGGGGGCAGGCAAAAGCACGCTGGCCAAACGCTTGATGGCTTGGGATCCTTCCTTGCGATTTTCGGTCTCTGCCACCACCCGTTCCCCGCGCGAAGGCGAAGTTGAAGGCAAAGATTACTACTTTGTCAGCGAAGACAATTTCAAAAAATGGGTCAGCGACGGCGAAATGCTGGAACACGCCCAAGTGTTCGGCAACTACTACGGATCGCCAAAACCGCCCGTTCAGGCGGCTGTCGAAAATGGCCGCGATGTGCTGTTTGATATTGACTGGCAGGGCGCGCAGCAGATCGGGAAATCGTCGCTGAAACACCACGTGCTGTCGATCTTTATCCTGCCACCGTCGATTCCGGAATTGCGCCGCCGACTAGAAAGCCGTGGTCAGGATGACGCTGATACGATCGGTGGTCGCATGGAAAAAAGCTGGGATGAAATCAGCCACTGGGACGGGTACGATTATGTTTTGGTCAACGATGATCTGGTCGAAACCGAAGCCCGCCTGAAAACCATCGTTCAAGCAGAGCGTTTGAAATCGTCGCAACAACCGCGGCTTTTGGATCACGTGCGCACGCTGCAAACCCAATTCGAGGACACACCATGACCCTTTACGCGCTTGGCGATGACACGCCGCAACTGCACGCCGACACTTGGGTGGCGCCGGACGCAAATCTGATCGGCAAAGTAATTCTCGAGGCTGGTGCGTCGGTTTGGTTCGGGGCCACAATCCGCGCTGATCACGAAGAAATCCGTATCGGGGCAGGATCAAACGTGCAGGAGAACACGGTGATGCACATCGACAAAGGGTTCCCGTTGACCGTCGGCACCAACTGCACAATCGGTCACAAGGCGATGCTGCACGGCTGTACCATCGGCGACAATTCATTGATCGGCATGGGCGCAACTGTTTTGAATGGCGCAAAGATCGGCAAGAATTGTTTGATCGGGGCAGGTGCGTTGATCACCGAAGGCAAAGAAATCCCTGACGGTTCGTTGGTCATGGGCGCGCCGGGCAAAGTCGTGCGCCAGCTTGATGAACCGGCGATCAAAATGCTCGAAGGATCGGCAATTCACTACCAAGAAAACATGCGTCGTTTTCGCGATCAAATGAAGGTTGTTGGCTAAATGAAAAACGAAAAACCATCACTGGTACGTCCTGTTCCGCTTCCGTCCAGTGCCAGCCGTCCGGTTGTGACGCCGCTGTCGCCGTCGGTTGTTTACGCCTCTGACACGCCGGACATGCTGGATCAGCAATACGAGGGCGGGCTGCAAGGTTACACCTATTCGCGCGAAGGCCATCCGAACGCCGATGTTTTGGGCGGTCTGATCGACAAGCTAGAAGACGCGCCGTTCCCCGGTGTGGTGACATCCAGCGGCATGGCGGCGGTGTCTGCAGTACTGTTAGGGCTGACAAAGACCGGCGATCACGTGATCGGTGGCAACCAGCTTTATGGCCGATCCTTGCGTCTGATGTCCGAAGATTTACCGCGTCTTGGCATTGCCACATCAATGGTTGATCCCGGCGATGTAAATGCTGTGCGCGCCGCGATCCGGCCCGAGACAAAGATGATCTTGGTCGAAGTTGTATCAAACCCGACCTTGCGTGTGGCCGACATCACGGGACTGGCGGCATTGGCCAAAGAAACCGGTATTCTGCTGGTTCTGGACAATACATTTACGACCCCGCGCGCATTCAAGGCGTTTGACGGCGGCGCGGACATTGTCATCCATTCGATCACCAAATTACTTGCCGGACACTCCGATGTGATGTTGGGCTATGTCGCCGCCAACACCCAAGAATTGGCGGACCGGATGCGCGTGTTTTGCGTGACAACCGGCATGTCGCCTAGCCCGTTTGATTGCTGGCTGGCAGAACGCGGATTGCTGTCCTTCGAATTACGTTTTGACCGCGCACAACAAACCGCAGGGGTTCTGGCCGATCATCTAGCAGGCCTGCCGGGCGTCAAACGCGTGATCTATCCGTCGCGCACTGACCACCCGGATTATGACCGCGCGGCGAAATTACTGAATGGTCAATTCTGCAACATGGTCAGTTTCGAGATGGAAGGCGGGCGCGCGGCGGCCAATGCGTTTACGCGCGGCGCCGAAGGCCTTAGCTTTGCCCCGACCTTGGGTGATGTGGGGACAACCTTGTCGCATCCCGCGTCGTCATCGCACCGTGCATTGACAGCTGAAAAACGCGCTGAACTTGGCATGTCCGAGGGGTTCTTTCGGGTGTCTGTCGGCCTAGAGGATCCCGACGCATTGTGCGCAGTGTTCACGACAGCCATCGCCGCCAGCCAAAGCTGATCAGATGGGCAACGCCACGTTTCAACCCATTCTGAATGCGTTGCCGTTGCCCAGTTTGGCCATTGATGGTGCTGACAGGATCATTGCGGCAAATCAGGATGCGTTGGTGTTGTTGGGCGATCAGATTGTCGATCGCAATTACATCACGATGCTGCGCCAGCCTGATATTTTGCAAAGCATCGAGGCCACATTGCGCGACAGCAAGGACCGCACCACGCGTTACATGCACAATGATGCGGGCCACGAAACGCTGTTTTCTGTCAGTTGTCGCGCGGTGCCGGGTGTGGTTTCAAACACTGTGATCCTGTGTTTTGAAGACGTCACGCATGTCACCCAAACCAGCCAGATGCGTCGCGATTTTGTTGCCAATGTCAGTCACGAATTGCGCACGCCGCTGACCGCATTGATGGGGTTTATCGAGACGTTAAAAGGGCCTGCGAAAAATGACGCGCCGGCGCAGGAACGGTTCTTGGGGATCATGCAAAGCGAGGCGGAGCGGATGAACCGGCTGGTCGGTGACCTGCTCTCGCTAAGCCGTTTGGAAAGCGAAGAACGCGTCAGGCCAACTGAAGTTATTTGCCTAAACGATCTGTTGCTATCAACCATTCATTCGATAAAACCGGTGGCGGATGATGCCGGTGTCGTCATCGAAACCGATTTTGTCGACGCACATCTGAATGTCCTTGGGGATGCGGATCAAGTGCGCCAAATGTTCACGAATCTGATCGGCAACGCGATCAAATATGGCGGCAGTGGCGGGCGCGTGACCGTGGCGCTGACCCTTACGCCACGCGAGGCGTTTGCCCGTGGTCCTTGCGCTAATATTCAAGTCACGGATTACGGCAGCGGCATTGATCCCGTGCATGTTCCGCGCCTGACAGAACGGTTTTACCGCGTCGATGATCACCGCAGTCGCGCGCTGGGGGGCACCGGTTTGGGCCTTGCGATTACCAAGCACATCGTCAATCGCCATCGTGGGCGTTTGCGGATTAACAGCACCGTCGGAACAGGGTCGACATTCAGTGTTGTTCTGCCGATTTGTGACTAAATTTTTGTGCATCAGCGCCTTGTCATAAAACTGTTACGCAACTGTCACAAAAGCGATGCAACCGCGCCCTAGACCAGCGCCAAGATCGCCATGGGGGTGATCGTTTAGACCAAAATTCGGAGACACTTATGTCACTCGTAAAACTCTCGACATCCGCGCTGGCACTTGCTGCCGTAACTGCCACAGCCGCTGTTGCCCGCGATCAGGTCCAAGTTGCCGGATCATCCACCGTGCTGCCTTATGCATCCATCGTCGCCGAAGCCTTTGGCGAAAATTTTGATTTCCCAACACCGGTTGTTGAATCAGGTGGATCATCCGCAGGTCTGAAACGCTTTTGCGAAGGCGTCGGCGAAAACACCATCGACGTTGCCAACGCATCGCGCCAAATCAAATCATCCGAAATCAAAGTCTGCGCCGCCAACGGCGTGACAGACATTATCGAAGTGCGCATTGGCTATGACGGCATCGTTTTTGCCTCTGACATTGCGGGTGAATCTTTTGCCTTCACACCGACCGATTGGTACCTTGCACTGTCCGACACCATTTTGGTTGACGGAAAAATGGTTGCTAACCCGAACACCAACTGGAACCAAGTGAACGCATCGTTCCCGGACCAGCCGATCCAGGCATTTGTCCCGGGCACAAAACACGGCACGCGCGAAGTTTTCGAGGACAAAGTGATCCTTGAGGGCTGCGAAATCACCGGTGCATTCGAGGTGCTAAAAGCCGCAAATGACGACAACAAAAAAGCCGCAGAAAAAGCCTGCATCGCGCTGCGCACCGATGGCAAATCTGTCGACATCGATGGCGATTACACCGAAACATTGGCCCGCATCGAAAGCAACAAAGACGGCATTGGCGTGTTCGGTTTGGCGTTTTATGAAAACAACACCGACAAGCTGCAAGTCGCGACAATGTCAGACATCGTACCATCCACCGAGAGCATCTCGACCGGTGAATACCCAGTGTCGCGCCCCTTGTTCTTTTACGTCAAAAAGGCGCATATCGGCGTGATCCCGGGTCTAAAAGAATTCGCTGAGTTCTTTGTCGCCGAAGAAATCGCAGGCCCAGATGGCCCATTGGCTGAATACGGTTTGGTTTCTGATCCAGAACTTGAAGACACCCAAAACGCCGTCGCTGACGAGGCGGTTATCAACACCGGTTCCTAAACAAACATCATACAGGGCTGCCCAAAACGGGTGGCCCTGCATGACTTTCTAACCCCAACGCACCAAAGGCAATACTCATGGGCACCACCACATTATTGATCCTCGTGATCCTTGCGTTGACCGCTGTGGGCTACGTTGTGGCGCGCAAACGGGCCTTGGCTGGGGCAGGCGGTGATCGCCGCAAATTGCATTCATTGCCCACGTATTACGGCACCAACGCAGCGATGTTTACCGCCGTTCCAGCCTTGGGCGTTTTGGTGATCTGGCTGCTGGCTCAACCGATGTTGATCGAAAATTCAGTGGTCAAATTGATCCCTGACAGCATCATCAGCGAAGGGTCATCCGCAGGCCTGGTGATGAGCGATGTGCGCCGCGTTGCAGACGGGCTTGATACCGCAGTCGGCAACGGTGTGATGGGGCGCGATCAGGCGCTGAACCTGAACACAGACACCACCGATGTGCGCGCAACATTGGCCAAACTGGGCATCGCCCTTGGCTCCGATGTGAAACCCGAAGTGTTGAACGCCGCCCAAGCCTACCGTGCGAAATCAAACGGCGGTCGCCTTTGGATGGTTGGTATCACGCTGACCTTGGCATTGATCGGTTTTGGGGTGTCAGTCGCAGTATCAAAACCAGATTTCCGCGCTCGAAATATAGTCGAACGCGGGATTTTGGCGTTGCTGATCTTGGCCGCATCCTTGGCCGTTTTGACAACCGTGGGCATCGTGTTTTCGATGCTGTTTGAATCGATCAACTTCTTTCGGTTGCATCCATGGACAGACTTTTTCTTTGGCACAAAATGGGCTCCAAATTTTCGCGGCGATAGTGATTTGTCGATCCTGCCGCTGTTGTGGGGCACGCTGTATATTTCGTTTATT
The DNA here is from genome assembly GCA_047626725.1 of Ascidiaceihabitans sp. Classification (GTDB taxonomy): domain Bacteria; phylum Pseudomonadota; class Alphaproteobacteria; order Rhodobacterales; family Rhodobacteraceae; genus Ascidiaceihabitans. The sequence continues at coordinate 27,965 of JBLHSG010000016.1, read as the reverse complement.
GCACTGGCAGTGGCCGTTCCAATCGGCCTGTTTGCCGCGATCTACTTAAGTGAATATGCGGGTCCAAAAATACGGACTGCCGCAAAACCGTTGATCGAAATCCTCGCCGGTATTCCGACAATCGTGTACGGCCTGTTCGCTTTGCTGACGGTTGGCCCGATGTTGGTCAACATCTTTGGACGGGGCGAAGACGGGCTGCTGGGCGTCGAATGGATGAGCGGCGCAACCGCCGTTTTGACCGCCGGTTTGGTCATGGGCATCATGCTGATCCCGTTCGTGTCATCGTTGTCTGACGACATCATCAACGCGGTGCCGCAATCGCTGCGCGACGGGTCATATGGGCTGGGTGCGACCAAATCAGAAACCATCCGCCAAGTGGTTATTCCAGCTGCACTGCCCGGAATTGTAGGCGCTGTTCTGCTCGCCGCATCACGCGCAATTGGCGAAACTATGATCGTCGTTTTAGGGGCAGGGGCCATCGCCAAATTCAGCGGCAATCCGCTAGAGGCGATGACGACAATCACCACCCGCATCGTCAGCCAATTGACTGGCGATACCAATTTCGCCAGCCCCGAAACGCTGGTCGCATTTGCCTTGGGCCTCACGCTATTCGTGTTGACCTTGGGCCTGAATATCATCGCGCTCTACATCGTGCGCACCTATCGGGAGCAGTACGATTGAGCGACTTTAGCCCACCAAAATCATCGCTGTTGGTTCAAGACGCGCGGACACGCAAACGCAATGCCGCCGAAACACGGTTCAAGGCGTATGGCCTGATTGCAATCGGGATTGGCCTGTTGATGTTGTGCATTCTGGTGTTCAATATCGTGTCGCGCGGCACTGGCGCATTTCAGCAAACGTTCGTGACACTCGAAGTCGAATTGTTGGAAAATAAGCTTGATAAAAAGGGCAATCGTGATCTGGCGGATTTGAAAAAAGTATCGACCTTTGGATACGCGCCGCTGTTGAAAAACGCGCTTGAGGAAAAGAGCGCCAAAGCCGGTCTTGAAACCACGTTAAAACCCAAAGCCATGGCAGGTATCCTGTCAAAAAGCGCGCCGGCTGAATTGCGTAATTTTGTGCTGGCGAACCCGGACAAGATTGGTGAAACGGTCGAATTTGAATTCCTCGCCTCGTCGCGTGTCGACGGCTATCTAAAGGGGCGGGTCAGCCGCGACACCATTGCCAACGACAAGAATATCTCGGTCGCGCAGTTGGATTTTGTGGATCAGTTGATCGACAATGGATCGCTTGAAAAACGGTTCAACCTGGCCTTTATCACCGGATCAGACGCGTCAGACCAACGGCCCGAAGCCGCGGGCATTGGCACATCGATGATCGGGTCGCTGTTCATGATGATCGTGGTGTTGGTTTTGGCGCTGCCCATCGGGGTCGCCGCGTCGATCTACCTTGAGGAATTTGCCCCAAAAAACTGGATCACTGACATCATCGAGGTGAACATTTCGAACCTCGCTGCGGTCCCTTCGATCGTGTTCGGGATCTTAGGATTGGCCGTGTTCATCAACTACATGCACTTGCCAAATTCGGCCCCATTGGTCGGTGGTTTGGTGCTGACATTGATGACATTGCCGACGATCATCATCTCGACCCGCGCATCCTTGAAATCTGTGCCGCCAAGTATTCGCGACGCGGCATTGGGGGTCGGCGCGTCAAAAATGCAGTCGGTTTTCCACCACGTCTTACCCCTAGCAGCCCCCGGCATTTTGACAGGTACAATCATCGGATTGGCGCAGGCATTGGGTGAAACAGCACCGCTATTATTGATCGGAATGGTCGGTTTCATCGCTTCAAATCCACCCGACAGCATCGCGGCTGGATTGATGTCGCCGAACTCTGCCATGCCGGCACAAATCTATGAATGGGCGAAACGCGCCGACCCTGCATTTTACGAACGTGCGTGGGGTGGTATCATCATTTTGTTGGTCTTTTTGGTCACCATGAACACAATCGCCGTGCTGCTTCGCCGCCGGTTCGAACGCCGCTGGTAGGAGACAACACATGAAAGATACGAACACTCAGGAGAGCGTTGTGGACACCGCAAACATCAAAATCGCAGCCCGCAACGTGCAGGTCTATTACGGCGACAATCACGCTATCAAAGACGTGAACGTCGAAATCGAAGCGAACACCGTGACTGCGTTTATTGGCCCATCGGGGTGTGGAAAATCGACGTTCCTGCGCTGCATCAACCGGATGAATGACACGATTGATATCTGCCGCGTTGAAGGTGACATTTTGATCGACGGCGAAGACATTTATGACCGCCGCGTTGACCCCGTTCAACTGCGCGCAAAGGTCGGGATGGTGTTTCAAAAACCCAACCCGTTTCCAAAATCGATCTTTGATAATGTGGCTTATGGCCCACGCATTCACGGTCTGTCGCAAAACAAATCTGACCTGAATGACATCGTCGAAAGCGCACTGCGCCGTGCCGCAATCTGGGGTGAAGTCAAAGATCGCCTTGATGCGCCAGGCACCGGTTTGTCGGGTGGTCAACAGCAACGTTTGTGCATCGCGCGCGCCATTGCGACGGAGCCCGAGGTGCTGTTGATGGATGAACCCTGTTCGGCATTGGACCCGATTGCGACAGCTCAAGTCGAGGAATTGATCGACGAATTGCGCCAGAACTTTGCCGTGGTTATCGTAACCCATTCGATGCAACAGGCCGCGCGCGTCAGTCAAAAAACCGCGTTTTTCCATTTGGGCAATCTGGTCGAATACGGCGAAACCGGCACCATTTTTACCAACCCAAACGACCCGCGAACCGAAAGCTATATCACTGGCCGGATCGGGTAGGGAGAACGACATGAACGAACAACACATTGCATCCGCATTCGACCGCGACCTTGAGGGCATTCAGGCGCAAATCATGAAAATGGGCGGACTGGTCGAGGCTGCCATTATCGAGGCCGCGATTTCGCTGGAAAGCCGTGATGTCGAGCGTGCGGACAAGGTGCGCGCGGCTGATAAAGTGATCGATGCGCTTGAGGAAACGATCAACGAACAGGCCGCGCGCGTTATTGCGCTGCGATCCCCGACCGCGGGTGATTTGCGTCTTGTGTTGAGCGTGATGAAGATCAGCGCGAACCTGGAACGCATCGGCGATTACGCAAAAAACATGGCCAAACGCACGCGGGTTTTAGCGGAAATGGAACCGGTGAACGGGTCTGCCGCCAGCCTGCGCCGCATGGCAAAAGAAGTCGGTTCAATGCTGAAAGACGCGCTTGATGCCTACGTTAATCGCGACGCGGAACTGGCCCAAGACGTGATCGATCGCGACAGTGATATTGATCAAATGTACAACACGCTGTTTCGTGAATTCCTGACGTTCATGATGGAAGATCCACGTAATATCACCGCCTGCATGCACTTGCATTTTATCGGTAAAAACGTCGAACGCATGGGCGATCATGTCACTGCAATTGCCGAACAGACAGTCTATTTGGTGACCGGTGAAAAGCCGGACGAAGCCCGCGTGAAATCAGACACCACGTCGATTAAATCATAGGAGACGTCGCAATGTCAGTCGCCCAACCCCGCGTTCTGGTGGTCGAAGACGAGCCCGCGCAACGCGAAGTTCTGGCCTATAATCTAGAGGCCGAAGGGTTCGCCGTGAGCCGCGCTGAAAATGGCGAAGAGGCGTTATTGCTGGTCGACGAGGACAAGCCTGACGTCATTGTTCTGGACTGGATGATGCCACATCTAAGCGGGATCGAAGTCTGTCGCCGTTTGAAAATCCGTCCTGAAACGCGCGGTATTCCTGTGATCATGCTGTCGGCGCGATCCGAAGAAGTTGACCGTGTGCGTGGCCTTGAAACCGGCGCGGATGACTATGTGATCAAACCCTATTCGGTGCTGGAATTGATGGCCCGTGTGCGCAGTCATTTGCGTCGTGTGCGCCCCTCGACTGTGGGTCAGCGCATCGAATATGAAGACATCGTTCTGGACGCCGAAAGCCACCGTGTGACCCGTGGTAAAGATGCGTTGAAACTGGGACCGACCGAATTTCGTCTGCTCAGTACCTTCATGGAAAAACCGGGCCGGGTCTGGAGCCGTGAGTTGCTGCTGGATCGTGTCTGGGGGCGTGATATTTACGTCGATACGCGCACTGTCGATGTGCACGTCGGGCGACTTCGCAAGGCGCTAACCCAATTTGGTGGCACCGATCCTGTGCGCACGGTGCGTGGGTCTGGGTACAGTCTGGGCTAGGCTAAACTGCGCGCCTAATAGTCTTTTTCAAAGAACACGCCGATGCCGGTATTGCCGTCCGTGCCCGCGCTGCCCTTTAGCGTGATCGTCGGTGTCAGATCGATATTGATCGACACTTCACTGTCACCTTGCGAGCCGACTGTGACGTCCGTGTAGACGTTGTCAGAAATGTATTTGCCCGCGCGCACAGATGTATTGCCGCTGCTGTCTGTGTTGAAATCCAGATCATCCAGGCCAAAACCGTTGCGCAATTTGCTGATGATCCCGTTGCCTTCGCGTCCGGCTAAAACGGCAACTGCATTGGCAAGTTGCAGCGCTTGAAACGCTGAAATCTGGCTTAGGTCACGACCAAGGATCAGCTGCGCCAAAACCTCGTCTTGGGGGGCTTCGGGCGAGGATTCAAAACTGATCCGCGGGTTATCGGCCGGCCCATCAATGATCACGCTGGCGGTACCTGAACTGGTTTTTGTGGTCGCAACAAACCGGATGTAGGGGACCAATTCGCCCTGCATCACGATCGATCCTTCGTCCAGATCAAAGCGCTGTTGCAGGATCGACAGACGCCCACGTACCAGATTAAAACGACCCGCCGAGATGATGTTATTGGTCGTGCCAGTCAGGGTTAATTGACCACCCAATTCGGCGTCCAATCCACGACCACGCACAAAAATACGCGACGGGGCCGAGATGTTGATGTTCAGACCAAAACCACCGTCGTTGCTGGATGACGACCCAGAGCTGCCTGTATCCTCGTCCAGCAAACGCGCACGGTTTTGACTGCGCACAACAGATTGCGGCGGGCGAATATGTGTGATGTTCGGAATTTCCCCAAGGCTCGAAAACCCCGAGGAGGGGACGTTTACCAGCGTTTCACCAATCGCCAAATCGCCGCTAATCCGTGCACCACCCGTCAACGGACCGCGCAGGGCAAGCGCACCGGCAATCGTGGTTTTGTACAAGGTCGGATCAGTCACAACGACGGAATTCAGCGCGATGTTTAGATCAGCCAACAACTGACCGGTCAGATCAATATCGCCGTTCACCTGCACACCGCCACCAGAACTGACCTGTCCGGTCATCTGCACGTTGGCGCGACTGTTGTTTAACCGCACGGTCGTAGCGATTTTTTCGAGAGCAATTTGCAAGGTCGGCGCGCTTAGTCGGGCGTTATTAGTTGAGATTTGACCCGATACATTGGACAGTCCGAAACCGCCGTTCATGGTCATGTCAAATGCCGCTTGTCCTTGGATACTGCGAGGGCGAATGAACGGCGCGGCCAAGCCAAGGGGCAGGGTGCCGGCGATGTTGATGTTCGGGCGACCCGTGTCGGAAATCGTGCCATTGATGCGCGCCTGAGTGCCGGACACGCCGCTGGCGGTCGCATTGATTTGATAGGCAGATCCCGGTTTGCGCAACGTGCCGTCTAGAACCAATCGGCCGCTGACCTCGGGAACAAAGACGCTGACGTTCGGGATGCGTGCCTCAAAATCCAGGTTGGTTTTTGGGCCTGTCGCGATGCCTTTGACATCGGCGCTGGCCCCGAATGGTCCGCGCGCGGTTGCATCCACTGACCACACGCCGTTCGCCATTGATGCGCGCCCGTTTGACACCAAAGGTCCGGTTACGCCGCTGCTTAGCACCGAGGCATCGCGCAGGTTCACGTCATACTGCAAGGCGGCTTGATCGCTGCGGATTTCGCCATTTGCAACCAAACGCAGGTTGCTATTGTTGACGTTCAAACGGTCGACTTTCAGGTTTTCCCCGATCCGCTCCGCCTTTGCATCCAGCGTGGTTTTACCGCGCAGAACCGCGTCTGCCTGGGCCACACCGGTGCGCAGATTGGTTGTTGTACCGGACACGTCCAGATCAAAGTCTTGGGATTTTGCGCCAACCATGCCGGTGACGTTAACTGAAACTGCGCCGCTCAAATCACGCGCCGCAATTTTGGAAAACCGGCTTAGGTTTTTTGCATCAACGCTTAGGTTGACTTGAGTGTCAAAACCTGCGCTTGCCGTGTCAATTATCGCTTGGCCTTTGATCATTGCAGGGTCGCCTGCCACCAAACGCGCGGTGGTGTCGACGGTCCAGATTGCATCGGTTTGCGTGGCGCGCCCGCTTGATATCAATGGCCCGTTGATGCCGTCTGCAATCAGCGATGCCTCGCGCAGGGTTACGTCGTAATTGACCACCGCGGCGTTGGTCCGCAGGTTGGCATCGGCAGTCAAAGTGATGTTCGGGTTTTCGATGTTCAGGCGGTCTAGGCGGGTGCCTTTTTCGTCGCGCGCGGCCTTAATATCAAGCTGGGTTACGCCTTGCAAAACCGCGTCCGCTTGCGGCTGACCAATGCGCAATTCGGTGCCTGTGCCCGTGACCGCCAGATCAAAACTGCCAGCTAGCGGCGCGACCCGACCTGCGATGTTAACATTTGCACCACCCTGTAAAGCCTGCCCAGAAAGGCCGGAAAACCGCGTCAAATCTTGGGCAAAAACAGTCGCGCGCAGATCGGTCTGAAACCCGCTTGATAGCGTATCAATCACGGCCTCGCCATTCAGCGCATAATCATCACCTTCCAGCACCAACGCGGAAATCGTCAGGGGTTTTTCTTTTGTGTAATCGATTTTCGCAGACAGTTTGACCGCTGCCCCAAGGGCCTGTGCCACCGCATCTTTTAGTCCGCTGATCCCGTCGGCTTGGGCGCTGATATCAGCACTGACAGTCCCGACGCCACCCCTGTCCGGACTAAGCGTGCCGACCGCCGTTAGGTCTGTGCGCGCAATCGCCAGATCGTCGCGATTGATGTTTTTGACATCAAACACCGCAGTCCACTGATCGCTTTGTGCTGCGTCAAATTTCACGTTTAGATCGGCAGAGTCGATGAAGGTTTCAGTGCCCGCAGCCGGCAGCAAAACCGGCCCGCCAATCGTATCGGCAATGCGCCCTTCGATATCCAAAAATGTCGGCCAACTGTCGGCGTTCAAACGAGCAGATCCCGATAGGCGCGCTTTTTGCGTGACCAGATCAAGCGCTGCAATATCCAGCGCGCCATCCTCCGTGCGAATGGCATCCAAACGCAGCGCGATGTTTTCGCCAAAAAAGTCACGGTACTGCGGCGCGAACAGTGCGGTGATATCACCGGAAATGTCAGCTTTGATTTCGCGGGCAGGGGGCTGGTCCGCAGGTTGCGCAAGCAGGGTCACGTTGCCAGTCAGTCGTTCCACACCGTCAGTGGCCAGTTGCAAATCAGCGTCGAAATCGTCCAGCACCCCTTCGCCGTTCAGGACCAGAGACACAGACGGGTTTTGCGGCAGGCCCAAAAGGTCAGACACCAGCCCGCCTTTTTCCTCTTGAAGATCTAGGTCCAAAACGATCATTTGCGTCGCGTTATCGTAGCTGGCGTTGATCTTGAAAACACCTGTGACACCGTTCAAACGGGTGGCCACCAGCGTGGCCGTGCCCGACCCACCACCAAGGCGCATTGCCGCTTCGGTTTGGAGTTCAAGTTCGGTGCCCATGACCGGCGCGCCAAGCGTGATTTTATCAATCGCCAGTTTTTCAATGTTGATAGAGACCGGCAGTTCCGGCAGTTTGAACGCACCTGCTTCGGGTGACGGCGCGCTGCTTTCTTCGGATTGCGGCAAGCGCGGCAGGCTCAGGGTCGCGGCGGTCAGTTGTTCGACCTCGACCCGACCAAGCAACAAAGCGGATCGGTTCCAATCTAGTGTGATATCAACCAGTTCCAACCAAATACCATCAGCATCGGCGATGGTGATTTTGTCAATCCGCGCTTCGGAACTGAGGCTGCCGGTTAGACCTTCGACCTGGACATCGCGCCCGGCACCGCTGAGGTTGTCTTGCAAAAGCCGCGTCAGATAGCCTTTGTCGTCGTCTTGGGAAAACGCGGGCGTGCTGAATGCGCACAGGCAAATAAATAGGGCTAAGAAACGTTTCAAAACGATTGTCCTATGCCGATGTACACCTGAAAATTCGAGTCCGGTTCTGGCCCGGTCACAGGCACGGCCACGTCAAAACGGATGGGTCCGATGCCTGTCGCGTACCGTAGGCCAACGCCCGCGCCGCTGTGCCAATCGCCGTCGGTTCCGTTTGGAAATGCCTCGCTTCCGATATAGCCGATGTCCCAAAATCCGACGACGCCGATGGTCTTGCTGGCCTCTAGTCTGACTTCGCTTGATAGGCCAAGGAATGAACGTCCGCCCACCAGATTGCCGCCGCCCAAATCAACCGAAAGCGATTGATAGGAATGGCCGCGCACAGTGCCCCCACCGCCGGAATAAAACAGGAAATCCGTAGGCGCCAATTGCTGCGAAACACCAGCGACCGACCCAAGCTGCCCACGCAATGCAAACGTCAGTGGGCGCGCGGATTGCACGGTGTAAAATGCACGAATGTCGGCGTAGGTACGCAGGCCGTTGCCCGCGCCTTTGATGCTCAGGAAAGGGGTCGCGCTGATGTTGGCATAATAGCCTTTTTTGGCGTCCAGTTTGTTATCGCGGTAGTCAAATTGCACACCGATTGGCAGGGTCAGGATCGTGTAGTTGCGCGTGCCAAATGCGTCGATGGATCGTGCGGTTTGCAGGCCGATTCCAAACGTATATTCGCGTTTTTCGGTGGCAAACCGTCTGATCCCGATTTCAACGCCGGCTTTGTCCAATTCATAAGCGACTTCGTCTTGGCGTTCGACCTCGGCCAACGCGTAAAAATTGGTGTCTTCGTTAAATGTCGCGGGGCGATCAAAGCGGGCGGTCAGGCGGTAATCAACGCCGCCGCTGTCGCCGCCGATGCCTTTGATTTCGCCTTCGATCCGGAACCGTTCAGCGCCGCCCAGAAAATTGCGGTGCAACCAATAGGCCGAAACACCCAAACCTTCGAGCGATGAAATCTCGGCACCAAATCCAAACCGGCGCGGTGTTTGGTCGGTGATTTTCGCGGTGATATCCAGCGTATTGTTCGGGCCAATTGCGTCGGATTCAGTCAGCGCAACCGTGCTGAATGTACCGGTGCGGCGCAAGCGGGTCGTGGCCAGACGCAGTTCTTGCGGGCTGTACACGCTGCCTGAAGGTAGACCTGCGATTTGTGTGATCCGACGGTCTGAAACTATGCTTTGCGAGTCGATCTGCAGCTGTCCAAAGGTCAGGCGCGGTCCAGTATCTAAGGTGACTGAGGCGTTCAACTGCGCGTTTGGGTGGTCTGCGGTAATTTGTTGGGACGCAGGCTGCGCTTTGGCGTAACCGGCCGCGCGCCATGCATCGACGCTGACATTGACAGCCTCGCGCAAGACGCCGGTGCCTGCAGGTTGTCCCGTTGCAAACCCTTCGGGCAATTCGGTTTGAGGGTCGAGCGGGGTAATGTCGGCCTTGCCAAACCGGAACTGTGGGCCCGGCGTCGTGCGGATTACGATTTGCGACACGACAGACGGCGGCGACACGGGGGCAATGCCGGATGCTTCGCGCCCGTCGATCGTGATGCTGACGCTAGGCCCGAAAAAACCGGCATTATAATAGGCCGCAATCAGACGCGCGTAATCGGCCTGGGCTGCGACCAGAATGTCTTGGGGTGTGGCATCACCCGGCAGCGCCTTTAGTAAGGACGCAGAATCCAGTGCCGCCGTAAGATCGGAATCAGGATCGCGCCCGTCCCATTGAACCGTGGTGCCCTGAACCGCACCGGTCGTGAAACCAGCAGTGACCAGCGCAATCGCCAATCCACGTATCGTCATTTTCGTTGAAACAGTGCACCGTTGCAGCATGATGCTGTCGACCTCTTTACTCGTTTTTTGGACCCCGAAAACACGAACGGTGGGGCCCCAAAACATCGCCTCGATTTGATCATTAATTTTGTTAACTCATGCCAGATGACGCAAGCGTTTGTAACCGCAAAATAACGTGAACGGACGCGGTAAAACCCCGTTATGACGTTTGTACATGCCCAGTCGGCCTGATATAATAAGAGTATGAGCGATTTACCGCCAATTCAGACACAGCACACGGCGCAACCGCTGCGACAAGACAATCTAATTGTCTGCCCGCAGTGTGATGCCGTCTATCAGATCGTGCGCCCCGAAAATGGCGAACGCGCGGTCTGTACGCAGTGTCATACGGTGCTGATTGCGCCGCGTCGGCGTGCCGGTTTGCAGATTATCGCGGTGTCGCTGGCGGTCATGATCCTGATCCTTGCCGCGTCGGTTTTTCCGTTTTTGTCGATCACTGCGGCGGGCAATACCAATGCGGTTTCGATCCTTGATGCTGCCCTTGCGTTTCAGGGTGGGCCGCTGGTGTTTTTGGCATTGTGCACCGCCGCGCTGATTATGGTGGTGCCGCTGACCCGCGTGATTTTGGTGCTGTATGTGCTGATCCCGATGGTGCGTGATCGACCGCCTGCGCGTCACGCGATGCAAGCGTTTCGCCTATCCGAGGCATTGCGCCCATGGTCGATGGCAGAAATATTTGCACTTGGGTGCGCTGTGGCCTTGATAAAGGTCGCTGATTTGGCCGATATTGCGATGGGGCCTGCGTTTTACATGTTTGCAGCGCTCGTTATTTTGGTGGTCATTCAAGACCGGTTTATGTGCAGATGGACAGTATGGAACGCGTTGGATCCGAACTCGGAACGTCAGGCACGGTGGGCATAATCACGCCACCACGGGCCGTTGATCTGGGGGTTGTTGCCTGTCGTCGCTGCACCAAAGTATGGCCTCAAGGCACCACACAATGCACGCGGTGCGGCGCACGTGTTTCGGCGCGGATGGACAAAAGCCTGCAACGGGTCTGGGCGTTCTGGATCGTCGGGCTGATCTGCTACATTCCCGCCAATATGTACCCGATGTTGCGCACGCGCACCTTGTTTCAAACCCAAGAAGACACAATTGTCGGCGGCGCAATTGAGCTGATGCACCACCACGCCTATGGCATCGCCGCGATTATTCTGATCGCCAGCGTGCTTATTCCTGTGGGCAAATTTATGGCCGTCGCGTTTCTGGCGTTAAGCGTTCAAAACAGGGGCCCGAAGGTCGCAAACCATCAACGGCACCGCATGCTAGAGGTCGTCGAATACATTGGTCGCTGGTCGATGATCGATGTGTTTGTCGTTGCGATCCTGTCGTCATTGGTGCAGTTAAACGCTCTCGCTTCTATCAACCCCGGGCCTGCCAGCCTGTTTTTTGCTCTCTCTGTTATATTCACGATGCTCTCAGCCCAAAGCTTTGATCCGCGAATGATTTACGATGTTTCTGGGGATAAATCTGAATGACCGACCTGCCGCCACCTGTTCAAATTGAAACCACAAAAACGTCTTGGCGTAGCAGGTTTTCGATTGTCTGGATCATTCCGGTTTTGGCGCTGATTATTGCGCTGGCTGTTGCGTGGCAGTCGTATTCCAGCCGTGGTCCGCTGATCGAAATCGCCTTTGAAAACGGGGCAGGGGTATCGGCTGGTCAAACCGAATTGCGGTTTCGCGATGTGACTGTTGGCAAGGTCGAAAAGGTCAAGTTTTCGAAGTCACTGGATCAAGTGTTGGTCGAAGTGCGTTTGGACAAAGACATCGCACCATTTGTTGACGAATCCGCACAGTTTTGGGTGGTGCGCCCTGAGGTCACAACCCAAGGCATCAGCGGTTTGGACACCGTGCTGAGCGGCGTGTTCATCGAAGGGTCATGGGACGGCAAATCAGGCGGCGCGACCAATGGTTTCAAGGGCTTAAACGAGGTTCCTCTGATCCGACCGGGCCAAGGTGGTCTGCAAATCACGCTACGATCCGGTCCGGGAACGGCATTAAATGACAATTCGCCAATCCTGTTTCGTGGCATCGAAGTCGGCCGGATCGGGCAGGCGCGCATCGCCGCAAACGGCAGCTTTGCTGTGGCCGAAGCGATCATTTTCGACAAACACCGCAATCTGTTGTCCGAAAACACGCGGTTTTGGGATGTGTCCGGGTTTGAATTCAGCGTGGGGCCAGGCGGCGCCGAGGTTGATTTTAAATCGGTTGCGGCACTTTTGGCCGGTGGTTTGACCTTTGATACCATCATTTCTGGCGGCGATCCGGTGCAAGACGGATACGTGTTCGAGGTGTTCAGCGGCGAGGCCAAGGCGCGGTCCAGCGTGTTTAATGCATCAGACGTTGAAACGCTGGATATGACGGTGATTTTTGCAGACAATATCGCCGGATTGGCGGTTGGGGCACCTGTTGAATTAAAGGGTCTAAAGATCGGCGAAATCACCAATTTGACGGGGGTTGTTGATCGCACAATCTTTGGCGACTCGCGTGTGCGTTTGAACGCATCAATCGCCATTCAGCCCGCGCGTTTGGGGCTTGCCACCGATGCAACGCCGCAAAACGCGCTCACGTTTTTCCGCGAACAGGTCCAAGACGGTTTGCGCGCGCGCCTTGCCTCGGCCAGCATCCTGACTGGTGGTCTTAAAGTAGAGCTGCTTAAGGATCCAAACGCGACAACGGCCATGATTATTGCCGGTAATCCGTTCCCGATTATGCCCGTCACCGAAAGCGCGATTAGCGACGTGGGGGCAACTGCCGAAGGCGTGTTTACCCGTATCAACAACCTGCCAATCGAAGAACTGATGACCAGCATTATCGACGTGATGAAGTCGACAAATGCGCTGGTTTCAGACGACGCACTGCGCGAAACCCCGCAACAGGTTAGTGATCTGATTGGCGATGTCCGTGGGTTGGTTGGCGCGCCAGAAATTCAGGCGATCCCATCACAAATTGGCGACACGTTGGCGCAAATCAACGGTGCAATCACTCAGATGGAAACCGTCTTTGCCCAAGTTGTCACCGAACAAACCATCCGTAAATTGGGCGAAACATTGCAAGCGGCCAGCGCGACAGCGTCCGGCGTCGATACCGCAATCGCGGGCGTTCCTGACCTGATCACACGTATCGAGGCGGTCGCTGCCAAAGCCGAGGCGCTAGATGTCGAAGCCGTGCTTGGCAATGCCAACACGTTGGTCACATCGGCCAACACATTGGTTACAAACGACGATTTGACCGCCTTGATCGCCGATGTGCGCAGCCTTGTGGGTGCCAGTGAAACCCAACAAATCCCGGTGCGTTTAAATGCGACGCTGGCCCAAATCGAAACACTGTTGGTTGATATCGAAACCCAACAGGTTGTCACCAACCTCACCAGTGCGCTGGACGCCGCAGCCAAAGCCGCAAATTCAGCCGACACAGCCGTCGCTGGAATCCCCGCGTTGATCGAAAAATTCGACGCGCTGGCAGTCAAAGCTGACGGAATGAATATCGAAGGTTTGGTGCAATCAGCGAGCGACGTATTGCAAGCCGCCGAACAGTTGATCGGGTCAGATGACACCGCAAAATTGCCCGCGTCACTGTCTGCTGCATTGGATGAAGTGCGCATCACGCTGGCTGAATTGCGCGCAGGTGGTGCGATCGAAAATACCAACCGCGCCTTGGCATCTGTCGGAAACGCGGCGGACGCTGTTGCCAAATCGACCGAAAGTTTGCCAGCCTTGGTAGCGCGTTTGAACGCGGTGCTGGGGCAGGCGACAACGACGCTCCAAAGTTATGATGGCACATCCGAAGTGAACCGCAGCGCGCGCGACGCCATGCGTGACATTCAAAAAGCCGCCGACGCGATCACCGCGCTGGCGCGTACCATTCAACGCAACCCGAATTCGCTATTGCTAGGACGCTGATATGAAACTGCATACTTTCCTTTTTGTCGCCGTCGCATGCCTTGGTGCGTGTTCGACTCCGGCCAAATTGTATCCGGTCACCGCACCGACGGCTGGCGATAAAATCAGAACAACGCTGCGATCTGTCGAGGTGCGCGAGGTGTCGTTGCCGTCGTATGCCGCGGCCGAAGAAATCCACATCCAAGGGTTAGATGGGGCGCTGTCCAGTTCTGCCGATGTGCTGTGGGCCGACATTCCTGTGCGCGCGATCTCGCTTGAGCTGAGCCGTAATCTGGCCGAATTGACCGGCGCACGCATTGCCGCAGAACCGTGGCCGTTTGATCAATCCGCGCAAGCACGTCTAGAGGTTCGGATCGAAGAACTACTGGCCAGTGCCGATGGAACGTTTCGCGCGTCAGGTCAGTACTTTGTCACGTCCTACGAAGGTCAGCGCGACAAATCCGGTTTCTTTCGACTAAGCGAACCTTTTGATCCAGAAGCAGGCCCAGCAGCAATCGCCGCAGCACGTGGGCGTATCATTATGCAATTGGCACGTATTGTCGCAAAAGACGGGCTGTAGGTTCACTGTTACTTTAGGTGATGATCGGAACGTATTGATTTAAAACGATAGTGCTGCGCGTATCGCTATGTGGGGCCGTTTTTTACATCAATCTTTATTTAACATAATATGGATTATAAGACTTAAGGAAGTCCTTTGGCCGTGCTCTCTCTTTAGTTAAAAATCTACACCAACATGGTTGCCCAGCTGGTCCAAACGATCACGACGAGAGACGCCTTTCAAATGACCCGGATCAATCGACCCGGGTCACATGTGTTTACATCAAACCTCGACGAAGCTGACCAGAGTATCGACGTTGATCGCCGCATCCACATTGCTCAGCGTCACAGCCGCGCCGTTGGACAAGGTGATCACCAAGTTACCCGCAACCACAGCCTGTTCGCTGACCGTGATACCTTCTTCACCTGTTGCAAGCTGAATGACAATTCCATCCTCGGCAGGATTAAAATCTGAAACAGTGATGTTGCTGGTCGCGCCAAACACATCCGACGCCACAGTAAAGGCATCAGCACCGCCGCCGCCTGTGCCCGTGTCACCAGCGCCCAGCACCAGCACATCGTCACCAGCACCGCCGAACAGACTGTCCGCATTGGCGTCTGACGTGGTTGCATCGGTGCTGTACAGCATGTCGTCGCCGTCGTTGCCGGAAATACGGTCACTGCCTTCGCCACCGCTCAGGACGTCATCATCGTCGCCGCCACCAACAAGGTCATCGCCCGCGCCGCCAAGGATCGTGTCTTCGCCCCGGTTGCCCTTTAGATCGTCATTGCCTTCGCCGCCGTTCAGCATGTCATCGCCGGAACCTGCGCGGATGGAATCATCGCCCGCAGCACCCGTTACCGTGTCATCGCCATCGTTCATATTCACGAGGCTTGGACCAGGTTCTAGCGTTAGGTTTGTGCTTTGACCGTCAGCATCATTGTACTGGAACAGCTCTGACTCAACCGGTGTTTCTGGCTCAACTGGCGTTTCAGGCTCAACTGGTGTCTCCGGTTCGACTGGCGTTTCAGGCTCAGCCGGTGCATCAGGCGTTTCAACAAAGGTTATGTCACTCTCGTCAATCGCGTCGCTCAAACCGGCCAAAGTCACCACGGCGCCATTGGACAGTTCTAATTCCAGGCCACTTTCACCCACTGTCTGACTGGCAAGCGTAACAACTTCGCCGACTTCAACCTGCACAACAATGCTGTCATTCGCCGCATCAAAATCGGTAATCGTGCCAAAATCAGTGCCACCTTTCAAAAGCGAAAAGACGTCGTCGCCCACGCCGCCCGTCGCCGTGCCGGTGCCTGCAATGTTCAGAACATCATCACCCGCGCCGCCGTCTAGAACGTTGTCGGATGTATCCAGTGATCCGTCCGCCGCGCCACCAAACAGCGTGTCATCGCCCAAACCGCCGTTCAATATGTCAATGCCAGTGTCGCCTGCAAGGATGTCATCGCCAGTGCCACCGTCCAAGGTGTCGTGGCCACGGTTCCCGCCTAATGTGTCGTTTCCGTCGTTGCCGTACAATTCATCTGTGCCAGCCCCGCCAAAAACGACGTCATCGCCCGCGCCGCCTGAAACAACATCGCGGCCGGCGTCGCCGTGCACGTAGTCATTGCCCTCGCCCCCATCAAGCACGTCTTGGCCTGTGCCACCGCGCAGGCTGTCGTCGCCCTCGCCGCCCGAAAGCATGTCATCATTGCGTGCGCCAAATAGTGAATCGTTTCCCTCGTCGCCCGACAGCGTATCGTGGCCCCAGGATCCGGTGATAAAATCGTCGCCCGCATCGCCAGACAGCAAATCGGCGCCGCGTTGGCCACGTAGCACGTCGTCGCCCTCGCCGCCCGATACGTTGTCGTCTTCTTGTGTGCCGACAACTTCGTCAGAGTCGGACGTGGCAACAAATACCGAACCCGCCGCGACCCCTAAAAGAGTGAGTAAAAAAAACATGATTAAAATCCCCAGATTAATTTATGTCATAAATAAGGCACTAGAATTATTGGCGCGTTAACGTTTTGTCAATTATTGGGATGCGACTGTTCCTACCCCCGCGACAATGCTGACTTTTTCGACTAATAAAGACGAATTTGAATAGGCGATTAACCACGACAATATGCGATGGCGCGCAGTTCAATAGAATCATCCCCAGTTGATCCGTTTTTCACAACATGCCGTTTCGCGTCAAAAACATAATTATCATTCTACTATAGGTAGTTACGTGGCGCACTGCATGACTTACAATCACCGCACGCGGGCGTTGAATTACACACGTTTTAAGGGTTTTTTTAGGTGTCGAAACCGACCCGCGAACAACAATTTTGTCTACCCAAACGGCCTCAAAATTCTCTGCTGAAATGCACCTGAAAACGGCGTTACAAAACCGGCAGAAAATCCATGAATTGTACACCCGAAATAGCGCTATGGACCGTCGATTTTGCCGTCCGATTTGGCAACATCAAACCGCCGCACTAACGTAAACCAATGCGGCGATGATGGACATTTTCGTGGCCTACTTAGACTTTTTACAGTTCCAGAAACGCGGCGATTGCTGCGATGGATGCGTCGTGTGCTGTGGCGCGATCCCACCCTTCTGGATCGTCACAAATCGGGTCTTCGCCTTCTTCGATCAGCAATTGCGGTGCGATTTTGGTGCACAACGGCAGGAACGAATAGTGGTGCGCGTTTGGAACGATCGTGTGGTTCACATTAGGCAACAGATCGACCAACCCGCTGCCTTCGGTCCGGACATCAACGGTGAACCAGGGAAACGTATCCCCCAGCGAAACAAGCTGTACAGGACGATCCAGATCAGCCGCACTTTGCACCGTTGCCGCATACGTAAAACCGGGGTCCACCGCGACAATACGGCTGAAACGGTTATCTTTCATGTCTGCAGAAAACTGCGGTGGCAGATTGTCAAAATCCACACCACCACGCGCCAAAAACAGGCAATCTTGGGCTGCGTCGCCTGCGGCCTCGCAAAAACCGGCGTACGCTTTTGGATCATAGCGTAAACCGCCAAGGCCCAAAACAGTCGCCCCGCCCAGCGAAAATCCAAGGGCTGAAATGTGATCCACATCAATCCGCGCTGCAAAATACGGATCGTCCAGTACGTGATCTAATGCCGCGCTTAGATCGGCGGCGCGTTCTGACAGTCGTACAGTCCGGCGTGGGGAACTGTCGCGCGACGTTGTGCCGGGGTGGTTCAAAACCAACACCAACGCACCCCGCCCTGCAAGCCCCGCCGCCAACCATGCGGTGCCATCGATGCTGCTACCCGACCCATGCGAGACAACGATCAGCGGCATTTTTGTGTTGGGCAGTGCCGCGCCAATGTAGGCATCAACACCCTTGAAAACCGCGTTTTTCCCGACGGGTGCGGCATAGGTTGGTCGCCCAACCGGTGACCAAAGGGCGGCCGCCACAGGGCCGGCGCGGTGCGCGGCGTTAACCTCAAACCTGTCAAATCCAACTGTCGGATCGGCAAATGCGGGGGATGCCACGGCTAGGCTGATGGCGGTGGTAAGGCATGCAAGTTTCATCGATGATCTCCATATTGATCGAAAAAGATGCCCCCTTTTGTGCGCAATTTGCCGTGCCGCGCGTCCTAGAACCGGTTTTAGGTCGCGCCAAACCGGATATAGGTCTAATTCAAATTTATGCTGACTTTACCCATTCCTGTTTTTGTGGCCTTGATCCTTGGCTTTTTGATGGTGCGTCATACGGTGCTCAAGGATCGGTCTGTGTTGTTCCTGCTGTTGCTGGCGGCCTGCGTGATCCAAGCGCTCGTGATTTCGCTAACCCAGCATTATGGGGTATTGGCGCTGACGATTATCCAGCCAATAACAGCAGTTGTGGCGCCAGTGTTTGCATGGCTGACGTTTCAGTCCGCAGCGCTGCGCCCGTTTGATGCAAAACGCGATATGTTCCATGCGATTGGGCCCGCATTCACGATATTCTGCACGCTGTTTGCCCCCGTCACGCTGGACGTTGTGCTGCCTGCGATTTTTGCCGGTTACGGGGTCGCCATTCTGATCCGTTTGCACCGCGAAGGCACGTTGCCCCTTGCCCGACTAGAGGCAGGCCCGCTACCTGCGCGCATCTGGAAAGCCGTCGCGGTTCTTTTGATCCTGTCGGCGTTTTCGGACATCTTGATCGCTGTCGCGCTTGGCCTTGGGTACAGCGCGTTGCGCCCGCTGATCATAAGTGTGTTTACGTCGTTTACCCTGCTTGGGATCGGGATGCTAAGCCTGTCGCGCGACGCTGACGGTGCACTGGATAAAGACGCAGAGCCCCCGCAAATCGCCGCAAACCCATCCGAAGAAGACACGGCATTGATCGCGCGACTGGACGCGTTGATGTCGCGTGACCGGCTGTATCTAGATCCTGAATTGACGCTGACCCGACTGGCGCGGCGCTTACATGTGCCGGTCAAACATCTTTCGGCGGCGATCAACCGGGCCAACGGTGAAAACGTATCGCGCTATGTGAACGGGTTTCGTATTCGTCATGCGTGCGAACGTCTGACCGCAGGTGACACGGTAACCGAGGCCATGTTGGGCAGCGGGTTTAACACCAAATCCAACTTTAACCGTGAATTTACCCGCGTCATGGGGCAATCGCCGTCGGCATTTGTACACGCAAATGATGCTGTGGATGATCGCAACTAGAACAGTTCGCATCGCCAACTGCCCAATCCTGCCAATTTCACAGCGATCTATGCGATCAAATCAGACCACTCAGCGACCTCACCTTCGCCCAGACGATAAAAAACCTCTCCCAAACCCTATTTTGCGAAATGACGTTCCGTTCTGCGGTATTGGCAGATCGAAAATTCCAGCTTAGCATCTGTTTAGCGCAGCGATCGGTCGCCAGACATATGGCCCACGCACCAACGCGCGATCAGGGAGAGTTCAGATGTATTCAGCATGTCGCCGTGCGCGCCAGATCAACCAAGGTTGTACAGCATGATTGGCTTGTCTGCAGACGAGGCGTTGGCGCATGTGACCTCGCAAAACCCAGCATTCAAGGTCGCAGATCAAGATATCCGGGGCGTCAGTTACCGCGTGTTTGAAAACGCCCCACCCCACATTGGCGCGATGTTGCATGGCAGTCGTCCGCAACATAACGACGGTGCGCTGGAATATCTGGTGTTCGAGGGCGAACGTTGGACGTTTGATGAATTCTGCGCGGATGTGAACCGCATGGCGCATGTGTTGCGCGATGAATTTGGCGTCACAAATGGCACCCCTGTTGGCATCGCGATGCGCAACTGTCCCGAACTGATGATTATGACCATGGCCATCGCCTCTGTTGGGGCTGTGACGGTGTTTGTGAACGCATGGTGGACGACAACGGAACTTGACTATGCGCTAAGCGACAGTGGCGCAAAATTGGTGTTTGGCGATGGTGACCGGATCACGCGGATGCAGCCGTTGCAGGACAGTTTGGGCCTGACATTGGTGGGTGTGCGCGACGGTGAACACATCACCGACCACAGCTATACAAAACTAAAAAGTGCGAACAATAACAATTCAATACCTGACGTTGTTATTGCGACTGATGATGATTTTGCGATCATGTATTCGTCGGGCACTACGGGCCATCCCAAAGGTGTTGTGCAGACCCATCGTGGTGCTATCAATGCTGTGATGTCGTGGTTGATCCAAGCGGTCATGGTGCCCTTGATGGCTGATGCGCATCCTGATCCCGATAACCCTGCCCCGCGCCCGTCGGTTTTGATTGTAACGCCGCTGTTTCACGTCACAGCCACGCATCCGATGTTCCTGTTGTCGATCGCGGCCGGTGCCAAAGTCGCGGTGATGCCCAAGTGGGATGCCACCCGCGCGGTTGAAATTATTCGCGACGAAAAAATCACACGTTTCCTTGGGGTTCCGACGCAGTCCGCTGATCTAATGGTGGCCGCGCGTAACATGAACGAACGGCTGGAAACCCTTGATTTCCTTGGGTCTGGTGGTGCAAAACGCCCCGCAGCTCAGGTTGCCGAACTCGAAGAACTGTTTCCCAACGCTGAGGTCGCGACAGGCTGGGGCATGACCGAAACCAACGCCATCGGAATTGGCATGGTCGGTGCCGATTATTCTGTACGCCCGGGTGCTGCGGGTAAACTGTATCCGCCGCTTCAAGACCTCAAGTTTTTGGACGACAACGGTACAGAAGTACCCCAAGGCGACGTTGGCGAAATTACTATAAAAAGCCCCTGTAACATGCGCTGTTACCTCAATAAACCGGACGCGACGGCCGAAGTTTTTCAGAACGGATGGTTAAAAACTGGCGATCTTGGGTTTATTGACGCGGACGGCTTTGTGACCATCGTAGATCGCAAGAAAAACATCATTATCCGGGGCGGTGAAAACATCGCCTGCCTTGATGTCGAAGGCGCGTTGCACCGCCATCCTGCTGTCGCAGAGGCTTGTGCGTTTTCGGTGCCCGATGACCGGTTGGGTGAAATCGTGGGTGCTGGTGTGCAGCTAAAACCGGGCGCGTCAGCGACCGCTGAAGACATCCAGTTGTATCTGCTTGATCACATCGCCAAATTCAAAATCCCGCAACATATCTGGTTCCAAACCGATCCACTGCCGCGCGGTGCAACCGACAAAATTGACCGCCGCGTTCTGCAAGCCACCTGCCTGAAAGACCACACATGAGCATGACACAAACCGAAATTGGCGACTATATCGCCGCCTCAGGACACAAAGCATGGGAGGTCGAGGGCCTAAATCCCGCCACCCCACTGCGCGACATCAAGACCGTTGGCATCATCGGCGCAGGCACCATGGGCGGCGGCATCGCGATGAATTTCGCGACCGCTGGCATTGATGTGCGCATCGTTGAAACCAAACAAGACGCGCTTGATCGCGGCCTTGCGGTGGTGCGCGGCAACTATCAGCGATCTTCGGACAAAGGTCGGTTTCCTCAGGACGAGGTCGAGGCGCGCATGGGGCGTTTCCACGGCTCTTTGGCGATTGCAGAACTGGCGGATTGCGATCTCGTCATCGAGGCCGTGTTTGAAAACATGGACCTGAAAAAGACCATCTTTACCGAACTTGGCCGTGTCATGAAGCCGGGTGCGATATTGGCGACCAACACCTCGGCTTTGGACATCGACGAAATCGCATCCCACACAGGGCGGCCCCAAGATGTCATTGGTTTGCACTTTTTCTCACCTGCCAACGTTATGAAATTATTGGAAATTGTGCGCGCAGAACACACTGCAGATGATGTCGTGGCCACCGCGATGGACCTTGCCAAGCGCATCAACAAGATCGCCACGCTGGTCGGTGTTTGCCCCGGTTTTGTCGGCAACCGCATCCTGTTTGCTCGCCAAATCCAAGCCAACAAACTGGTCTACAAAGGCGTGATGCCATGGGATGTGGACGCGGCACTAAACACCTTCGGGTTCAAGATGGGCCCGTTCCAGATGTCGGATTTGGCAGGCTTAGATATAGGATGGTCCAAGGGGGCCAAAACCGACAATCCAATCCGCGATGCACTATGTGAATTGGACCGTCGCGGGCAGAAAACCAAGGCCGGCTTTTATGACTATGATGAAAACCGCCGCCCGATCCCGTCTTATGTGACCGCTGGAATTATTCGCGATATCACCGGCGCGGAACCAACCAAAATGGACCCCCAGCAGATCATCGATGTTTGCATTCATCCCATGATCAACGAGGCGGTAAAGATCCTTGAGGAAAACAAGGCGCAGCGCCCGTCGGACATCGATGTTGTCTGGCTGAATGGCTACGGGTTTCCACCGGACAAAGGCGGGCCGATGTTGTACGGCGATATGGTTGGCGCACAGGCGGTTCTGGATACGATGGAACGGCTTGGCGCGGATGATCCGGCTTTTGCCCCAGCTGAAACACTGCGCAAGCTGGCCGCCACAAACGGCAAATTTACTGAAATCGATACCGGTGGCCTGATCACCACAAAAGGAGCCTGACCTATGGCCTATGAATTCGTCACCACCGAGGTGCAAGGCAACGTCCTGATTGTGACAATGAACCGCCCCGATGTGTACAATTGCGTGCACCCGCCTATGCACATGGAAATGGACGCGATCTGGAATGACTTTCGCGACGATCCAGACCTTTGGGTGGCCGTTTTAACCGGCGCTGGCCCCAAGGCATTCAGCGCGGGCAACGATTTGAAATATTCGGCGTCCGGCAAAGGCGGCACCATTCCTGACACGGGGTTTGCGGGCCTGTCCAAACGCTTTGATCTGGACAAGCCGATCATCGCGGCCGTCAACGGGTTTGCGATGGGTGGCGGGTTTGAAACCGCGCTGTCATGCGACATGATCATCGCCGCAGACACCGCAACATTCGCCCTGCCCGAAGTTAAGGTCGGCTTTTTTGCAGCCACTGGCGGCGTACAGCGTTTGTCGCGTTTTATGTCACGCACCAAGGCCAACGAACTGCTGTTTACGGGCCGCAACATGAACGCGGCCGAGGCCGAAGGTTACGGTATTTTGAACGCCGTCGTGCCCGCTGCCGATCTGATGAAAACGGCAATGGATATGGCCCAGGATATAGCCGCCCAATGCCCGTCGTCCGTGCGCGCCACCAAACGTGTTTTGAACGCCCTGAACAAGGCAGAAGGCCTCGATGACAGCCTTGCGTATTCGTACGAAGTGCTGGGCGATTTGATGAAAACCAAAGATCACCGCGAAGGCGTCACCGCTTTTGTCGAAAAACGCAAACCCAATTGGGTGAACAAATAACACGCTAACGCTATAAAAATTTAGGAGCACCACATGTCCGAACCACTGGAAATGAACAACCTCGAGATGTCCGAAAAAGCCAAGCCACTGTTGGCCGCCGTCATCAAACACATTCGCGAAAACGTCGATCCGATCACCGAAGAATTCTATCGTCTGGGCGAAGGCCGTGCGGAACGTTGGGGGTACGGCGAGGGCCAGCTAGAGCTGCTTGAAACCGTCAAACAAAAGGCGCGTGATGCCGGTCTTTGGAACTTCTTTTTGCCAAATGCGGAAACGGGCGAAGGACTGTCGAACCTTGATTATGCCTACATCGCGGCGGAACTGGGCAAAAGCCCCCTCGCCTCTGAAACGCTGAACTGTTCGGCACCTGACACCGGCAACATGGAAGTGCTGGAACGCATTGGCACGCAAGAGCAAAAAGACCGTTGGTTGAAGCCATTGTTGGCCGGTAAAATCCGGTCTGCATTTGCTATGACCGAACCTGATATGGCGTCCTCTGATGCCAAGAATATCTCGACCTCGGCTGTTTTGGAAAACGGCGAATGGGTAATAAACGGCGAGAAATACTATATTTCCGGTGCGGGTGATCCGCGCTGTAAGGTCATGATTGTAATGGTGAAAACCTCTCCAGAGGCCGAAGCATTCCGCCAGCAGTCACAAATTCTTGTGCCGATGGACCACCCCGGTGTCGAGATCCTTGGCCCGATGCACGTGTTCGGTCACGACGACGCGCCACACGGTCACATGCACATCAAATTCACCAATGTTCGCGTGCCAGAAGAAAGCATTCTATGGGGCGAAGGTCGTGGGTTTGAAATCAGCCAAGTGCGTCTTGGACCAGGTCGCATCCACCACTGCATGCGGTCTATCGGTCAGGCCGAAAAGGCGCTGGATCTGATGATTGATCGTGGTTTGAACCGCGTCGCCTTTGGCAAAAAGATCGTTGATCTGGGCAAAAATATGGAAACGATTTCACGCGCCAAGATCGAAATTGAATCCATGCGTTTGCTGGTGTTGAAAGCCGCCAAAGCCATGGATGTTCTGGGCAACAAAGAGGCCCGAATTTGGGTGTCGATGATCAAAGCCAAAGTGCCAGAGGTCGTGTGCAACATCATCGATCAAGCCATGCAAGTACACGGCGCCACAGGCATTTCTCAGTGGTCACCGCTGTCTGGCATGTACGCGCAGCAACGCACATTGCGCTACGCCGATGGCCCGGATGAAGTCCACCACCACGTCATCGCCCGCAACGAAGTACAGACCTACAAAGACAGCAATTCGCGTCAGGTTTCAGCCAAATCAGAGAACAAGGCGGCACGCGGGTCCGCAGGTGTGCGCGGATGAACATGTTTGATCTGACCGGCAAGGTGGCGCTGTTGACCGGCGCCTCCAAGGGGATGGGGTTCGAGATGGCCAAGGGGCTCGCCGAACAAGGCGCGACCGTGGTCATTTCTTCGCGGACCCAAGACGATCTGGACACTGCCGCGACCGCAATTAACGACACCGTGGGGGCCAAACGCGCCCACGGTGTTGCGGCCAATATCGTTCACAAGGACTCGCTTCAGGTGCTGGTCGACAAAACCCACGAGATCGCAGGCCCGATTGATATCGTGGTCGGCAACGCGGGCGTGAACCCCTATTTTGGCCCCATCGCCGATATTTCGGACAAGGATTACGAGCGCACGATGAACGCCAATGTGCAATCCAATCTGTGGCTGGCGAAAATGGTCGCACCTGACATGGCGGCCAAAGGCAGCGGTTCGATGATGTTTACGTCGTCCATTGGCGCATTCAAACCGTCAGATATGCTTGGCGTGTATGGTATGTCGAAACTCGCGTTGATCAGTTTGGTGCGCAATCTGGCGATGGAATTCGGCCCCTCAGGCATCCGGTTTAACGCGATTTGCCCTGGCCTGATCAAAACTGATTTTGCCCGCGAATTGTGGGACAAACCGGGCGTCGAAGAAAAGTATTCCAAAGGCATTCCATTGCGCCGTTTGGGTGAACCCGATGATTTTGCAGGCCTCGCGGTTTTCCTAGGGTCGGATGCCAGTAAATACATGACCGGACAGGCGTTAACCGTCTGTGGTGGTTCTAGCATGTGGGCATAAGTCATGGAACTTAAAGACAAAATTATCGTTGTCACAGGGGCTGCCAGCGGTATCGGCAAAGCCATGTGCATCCGTTACGCCGCCGAAGGTGCCAAGGCCATAATCTGCGTCGATCGTGATGCGGCTGGTGCCAAAGCCACGGCAAACGACATGAACGGACACGCGTACACCGTTGATGTTGCTGTTGAATCTGAAATCACGGCAATGATCGATCACGTTGAGGCCAACATTGGTCCCATTGATCTGTTCTGCTCAAACGCCGGTATTTCGATCGCCGGCGGTGTTGAGGTCGCAAACGACGACTGGCAGCGCATCTGGGACATTAACGTGATGAGCCATGTTTGGGCCGCCCGTCACCTTGTGCCATTGATGTCAGAACGCGGCGGCGGCTATTTGCTGAACACGTCATCAGCGGCCGGATTGCTGAACCAAGTCGGCAGCGCGCCCTACGGTGTGACCAAACACGCGGCCGTCGGATTGGCCGAATGGATGGCCATGACCTACGGTGATCAAGGGATCAAAGTATCGGTTCTTTGCCCACAAGCCGTGCGCACAGAAATGACCAAAGGTCACGAGGATCATGTCGCCGCGATTGACGGCATGATGGAACCAGAACCTGTCGCAGAAGCCTGCGTGCAGACCATCCGCGCCGAAACATTCCTTGTCCTGCCGCACCCCGAAGTTGTCGGTTACATGCGTGCCAAAACGGAAAACTATGACCGTTGGATTGGTGGCATGCGCAAACTGAACCGCAGGTTTGGCGGGTTTGAAACCTAGGGTTTTGGCTTTAGCGGTCTGATCAGCCCTTCTTGGGCGGTTGATGCAATCAATGTGCCGTGGCGATCGTAAATTGCGCCACGGTTAAAACCACGTGCGCCGCCGCTCCAGGGGCTGTCCATCGTGTACAAATGCCAGTCCTGAAATTGCACTGGCGCGTGAAACCACATCGCATGATCAAGGCTGGCCATCATCACCTCGCCTTTGACCCACGTCACACCGTGCGGACGTAATGACGAGCCAAGCAAATTCATGTCAGACGCATAGGCCAACAAACAGTGCTGCATTTGCGGGCTGGACCCAGCGGCGCCAGACATGCGGAACCACAGGTGGTTCACGTCGTCCATTTTTGTGGGCTCAAAAAAGTCACGCGGGGCAACTTCGCGAATGTCGATGGGGCGCTGGCGCAGGAATTCTTTGCGGAACTTTTCGGGAATACGATCAACGATCTCGTCCTGCAATTCGGTACGATCCTTTAGCCCATCCGGACCATCTGCGTCCGGCATCGGGTGTTGATGCCCCCAGCCGTCTTCATCCACATGAAACGAACAGGACATGTTCAGGATTTGTTTGCCGTGCTGCACCGCGATCACCCGACGGGTTGTGAAACTGCCACCATCACGAGCACGATCGACCTGATAAATCACCGGAATTTTTGGATCACCGGGGCGGATGAAATAGGCGTGCAAACTGTGGCACAACCGATCATCGACGGTTTGATAGGCGGCTGCCAATGCTTGGGCAATGACCTGCCCGCCAAAGATGCGCGTGGGCGTTTCACCACCGTTGCCAAGACCGCGAAACAGGTCAACTTCCAGGCGTTCGACCTCTAGCAAGTTTAGCAGAATATCGTGTGCGTCGCTCATGCGCGCCCCTTTGCGTATGCAATAAAGAAATCAAAACTGTCCGGATTGGCCATCGAGTCGCGATTGACAACCTTGTCCGCATTTCCACCCAAAAGCAGCTTTTTCACCGGAACTTCAAGCTTTTTACCGGATAAAGTGCGCGGAATTTCCGTGACCTCGATGATGTCGTTGGGGATAAAACGCGCAGAAACCGAGGTGCGAATTGCCTGATTGATCTGGTCCTTGATGTCATCAGTTAGCGGGGTTTTTAGCACCACAAACAACGGCATAAAACTATCGCGCCCAAGGAACTCCAGATCAACAACCAGACTGTCCAGAACCACCTCAAGCCCCTCAACCGCTTGATAAATTTCGGCAGATCCCATGCGTAAACCTTTGCGATTTATCGTCGCATCAGAACGCCCATAAATCACCGAAGACCCGTCTTCCTTGATCTCGATCCAATCGCCGTGCCGCCAAATTCCGGGGTAGGTATCGTAGTAACTGTCGTGCAGGCGCGACCCGTCATCGTCACCCCAAAAGTACAGCGGCATTGACGGCAAAGGTTGAGTGCAAACCAGTTCGCCCACCTGCCCGATCAGCGGCTTTCCATCCGGATCAAAGGCATGAACGGCATTGCCCAACGCGCGACATTGCATTTCGCCAGCACGCACCGCCATGCCGGGATGCCCCAACACAAAGGCGCCAGCCAGATCGGTACCGCCCGAAATTGGCGCCAGCCAAACGTCTTGTTTGACTTGGCCATAAACCCAATCATAGGCGTCGGACGACAGTGGCGATCCGGTTGAACCAAGGGACCGCAGCGCCGTCAAATCGACATCCCGCGCCGGTGTAATCCCCGCTTTAAGGCAGCCTGAAAAGAACGCGGCACCTGCACCAAAATATGTCAGCCCTTCGTCCGCAACAAACCGCCAAGTCACACCCATATCAGGGTGGTGCGACGCGCCGTCAAACAGGGCCACACGCGCACCCTGCCCCAAGGCCATCCACTGCGCATTCAAC
>JBLHSG010000015.1:0-105901 GCA_047626725.1 Ascidiaceihabitans sp. | reverse complement strand
CTCTACGACTTGTGTTTTGCGCCCGGTCGCGAGGCGTTATCGTCGTATCGTTTGCGCGACAATGTCCCCCCCGTGCCTGATTTGTCCCTCGCTGCTCGTGATATTGATGGCGTTTTGGGTGGTGCAGTTCGGTATTGGCCGGTGTTGGTCGGGGATGCGCCTGTGTTATTATTAGGCCCGGTTGCCGTTCACCCGACCCGCCAAGGCGAAGGTTTAGGGCATCAATTGGTAGAGGCCAGCCTTGATATTGCCATGACATTACACTGGACCCGCGTGATGCTGGTCGGCGATGCGCCCTATTATAATCGCTTTGGATTCCAGCGTCTTACAGGCGTCATAATGCCACCGCCAACCAATCCGGATCGTGTGCTGGGACGGGCACTGAAACCTCATGCTTGGGAAGGTGTGCACGGGCAGGTCAGACGCAGCGAGACTTGAAATTCGCGGGCGTAACCCCGATCTTTTGATCTAAAGGAGCACCCATGACCCAATTGCCAGTTTTACGTGTTGTCGATGTTGATGCGGAATTAGACGCGCTTGCTAAGCGGTACAAAGGGGCTGGTGGCATTGGCATTGATCTGCTGAATTCGCTGGGTCTACAGGCTGATCATTTGCTGCAACGTCTGCCCAAACCCGCGCGTGACGGGTTACAAGGCGCAACCGAAGCCGCCCTGCGCCAAGCGATGAAAGCGGCCCATAAATCGCGCGATATGGTTCCGGATCAAGCCAGTTGGCTAAACGCGTCAGTCAGTGCTGCCATGGGCGCTGCGGGTGGTTTTGGCGGGTTGCCGACAGCGCTTGCGGAATTGCCGGTGACGACCACATTGTTGCTGCGCGTGATCGAAGGTGTCGCTGAGTCCCACGGCTTTGATGTGACGTCTGAAAGTGTGCGGTTTGATTGCGTACAAGTGTTCACCGCCGGTGGTCCGATGGCCCATGATGATGGCGCTGACCTTGCGTTTCTCAGTGCGCGCACGGCACTTAGCGGTGCTGCGGTTCAAGGTATCATCGCACGGGTCGCGCCGCGTTTATCGGTTGTTCTGGGCCAGAAACTAGCAGCCCAAGCCGTACCGATCCTAGGGGCCGTTGCCGGTGCTGCGACCAATTATGCCTACACCAGCTACTACACGGATATGGCGCATATTCACTTTGGATTGCGTAAATTGGCGATCGATGCTGATCAGCCGCACGCAGATCTTGTCGCGAAATTACGCGCGCGCCTGTTGCCCTTACCATTGAATAAAAACAACTGACCGCCGTTTAGAACGCTATGGCATAATCCCTAGCGCCCGATCGATTGTGGGGCGACTGATGTGGCATTGATCACGGCAAAACAGCTTAGCCCGACGGCCAAGTCTAGCTTGCCAATTGCATCCGCGGGGATGCGCGCCAGCAAACGGTCTGTTCCTGCATCCAAGGCCACAGCCGCCCCCGGACCTGCGCCTGTTCGGATGTTACGTACCGTGACCGGCAGGATATTTGCAGATGACAAACCAACCGGCCGTGTGCGCGATAAAATCACGTCTTGCGCCATGACCCGCAGGCGCACGCGTGCACCAATCGGGGCTTGAACACCGGGCAGATCCAGTTGACCTGCGCTGACATTCAAGGTGCTGATCCCGTTGTCATTATGCGCCAAAACGGTCGCCAAAATCACGGCGCCTGCTTGGCGCACACCTAACAGGGGGACAACGGTAGGATCGCTGAGCACATCAAAAAGCGGGCCTGTTGTCGCGACCTTGCCCTCTGCCAAAATCACCAAATGATCAGCAAGGCGCGCGACCTCGTCTAGCGCGTGGCTGACGTATAAAATCGGCAATCCCACCGCGCCGGATTTCAGCTGCTCAAGGTAGGGCAAAATGCTATCTTTTCGCGCACTGTCCAAGGCGGCCAGCGGTTCATCCATCAGCAACATACGCGGGCGGCTTAGCAACGCGCGCCCCAACGCCACCCTTTGTTTTTCGCCTCCCGACAGATCATGGGGCTGGCGTGTTAGCAAATCTGCCAGACCCAGCAGGTCGATCACATCATCGAACGACGGATCATACTGTCCCGTTTGCGATCCACGCCCAGCGTGGCGCGCGCCGTATCGCAGGTTTTGGCGCACGGTCATGTGCGGAAACAATCGGGCGTCCTGAAACACGTATCCCATGCGCCGTTTGTGCGGCGGAACAAAGGTTTTTGCATCCGCGTCAAACAACACGTCACCGTCAATGCGCACGTGCCCCGCGTCTGGGCGCAACAGCCCTGCAACTGCATTGATCAGCGTGGTTTTCCCAGCACCTGATCGCCCGAAAATCGCGGTAACACCAGCGTTGGCGTCAAACCCCGCGTCCAGTTTGAAACTGCCCATGGTGTGGGTGATGTGAACTTGCACGCTCATGCGTGGCCCCCGCGAATACGTCGTGCGACGCGCTGGGCCAGCCATTCTGAAACCAAAACCGCCCCGATTGCGATGATGCACGCCCAGATCACCAGGACAGTTGCGCGGCTTTCACCGCCGGGGACCTGCAGGAACGCATAAATCGCTGACGGCAACGTTTGTGTCTGGCCGGGGATGTTGGCGACAAATGTGATTGTGGCCCCGAATTCGCCAATCGCCTTGGCAAATCCCATGACGCTGCCGGCCAAAATACCGGGGCTGATCAGCGGTAATGTAACGCTGAAAAATACGGATCGCGGCGACGCACCCAAGGTTGCGGCGGCGGCCTCGAGCTTGGGATCAACCGCTTCGATGGCCAAACGCATGGCGCGTACCATTAACGGAAAACCCATAATAACAGCGGCCAGTACCGCGCCTGTCCATTTGAATGCGATGCTGATCCCGAACACATTGTCCAGAAATTGCCCGATTGGCCCGCTGCGCCCAAAGGCCATCAACAGCAAATATCCCGTCACAACAGGGGGCAAAACGAGGGGCAGATGGACCACCGCGCTTAGCACTGCTTTGCCCCGAAAACGTCCGCGCGCCAACAGCCATGCAACCCATAACGCCAGTGGCAGCGCGCAGATTGTCGCCGTGCTTGAGACCAGCAAAGACAGGCGTAAGGCATCCCAGCTGGCGGTATCTAGGTTCAACATCCGCTAATCCTGCACAAGCGGCGCAAAGCCGTGGGATCGAAAAATATCCTGCGCGTGCGGCGATGTCAGAACCATCATAAACGCGCGCCCCTCGTCCGTTATCGCCGCAGCAGGATAGCGGATCGGGCTGTGCGTGGTTGGATTGATGTCGTGCATAATCCGCACGCGTGGGTCGGACAGCGCATCGGACCGGTATGTAATCCCGACAGGCACATCGCCGCGCGCCACAAGGGCAAGGGCAAGGCGCACGTCGTCGGTTTCGATCACGTTCGCCTCGATGTCAGCCCAAAGTCCAGTGGTTTCAAGCCATTGTTTGGCGTAAATTCCCGCGGGCACGGCGTCACGCTGGCCCATCGCAATGCGGTTGGTTTTTAGGATCTGATTAAGGTCTTGATCGGGTGAAGGCGCGGGGGCAATAACCGCCAGCGTGTTTGCGGCGACGTCTGTGCGTGTACCCGCGATCAAAAGGTCCTTTTCGGTCAGCCAGTCCATCCAGATTGGATGTGCCAAAACGACCACATCCGCAGGCGCACCTTGTGACACTTGGCGCGCGATCAATCCTGATCCGGCGTAAGACAATGTGATGTTGTCCGCGCTAAGACCGGCGATTTCGTCCAATGCACCGCGCAAGGATGCGGCGGCAAACACCGTTAAATCCTTGGCTGAAACCGCACAGGGCGCTGTCATTGCCGCGACGACCAGCCCAATGGCTCTGATATGTG
The DNA here is from genome assembly GCA_047626725.1 of Ascidiaceihabitans sp. Lineage (GTDB taxonomy): Bacteria > Pseudomonadota > Alphaproteobacteria > Rhodobacterales > Rhodobacteraceae > Ascidiaceihabitans. The sequence continues at coordinate 102,098 of JBLHSG010000015.1, read as the reverse complement.
CAAAAATGCTCATCTTGCGGACTATTCCCCAGCCTGTGACGTGGCACAAGCTGATTAGCGGTCAATTCATCCCGCGTTAACCTTGATGTGAAACGGAAGGGGGCAGACCGTGATCCTATCACTTTGATGCCAGATATACGCTGGGGCTGGAATTTCCTCATATAACCAGCTATATCTGCCGAAACAAAAGCAAAAAGGCAGGCAATGACCGCCCCCAAGATCAAGCAGCTTCCTCTGAGCGTTCGCGGCGCACACAAAAGCGATGTGCGCACGCAATTCGCCGCACTGTGCTATCGTGTCGTCAAAGACAAAGTCCAAATCCTAGTGATTACCTCACGTGGGACAAAACGTTGGATTGTGCCCAAAGGTTGGCCGATGGATGGCAAAACACCCGCGGATTCTGCGGCCCAAGAAGCATGGGAAGAAGCCGGCGTTGAGGGCAAAGTCAGCAGCGCGCCACTGGGTTTGTATTCTTACGCCAAGATCACGGAAGGCGAGGTGGATTTACCTTGTGTAGCAGTGGTTTACGCGATCAAGGTCAAGTCGATGTCCAAGGCCTATCCCGAGGCAGGACAGCGCGTTCGCAAGTGGGTCAGCCGCAAGCAGGCCGCCAAATTGGTGGACGAACCGGAACTGGCGCGGATTTTAAAAGACTTTGATCCACGTCAGGCCGCCTGATCTGCGGATCACGGCTTGCTTTGGTGGCTGATGGCGATCATCATTGATGCAGCGCGCACCCGCCCAACATCAGAGAGATCATGATAAAGTACACGCTCAAATGTGACCAACAGCACAGCTTTGACAGCTGGTTTCAGTCTGCGGATGCGTTTGAAAAATTAGCGACCGGCGGGCATGTGACCTGTGCAGTGTGCGGCAGTTCCGAGATCACAAAATCGTTGATGACGCCCAAAGTCCGCCCTGCGCGCAATGCGGTTCAGACAACAGATCAAACGCCCGAGCCGTCGACGGCCCTAAGCGCACCCCAATCCGAAACCGAAGTTGCGCTGCGCGAAATGCGCAAACAGGTCGAGGCAAATTCGGATTATGTGGGAACAGAATTCACCAAAACGGCGCGTGAAATGCATTCGGGTGACGAACCTGAACGCTCGATTTACGGCACCGCAAACGCAGAACAGGCCAAAGCCCTGATCGAAGACGGTATTCCGGTTGTGCCGTTGCCCTTTTTTCCAAAAGCGAAAGCGAACTAATTCTATGCATGTTGTGATTACCGGCGCGAGCCGCGGGATTGGTGCCGGTTTGGCCGCCCTGTACAAAGACGCGGGCCATGATGTGACGGGCACGGGTCGCTCCGTGGCGTCCGATATTCAGTTGGACGTGACGCGCCCCAGTGATCACGCCGCGATGGCCGACGCCTTGGCAGATCGCCCGATCGATTTGTTGGTGTGCAATGCCGGTGTCTATCTCGACAAACAAGAAGACCTGAACGAAGGCTATGGCGCTGACATGTGGGCGGCGACATTTGCGGCCAATGTGACGGGCGTGTTTTTGTCGATCCAGCACATGTTACCAATGTTGCGGCTGGCTGATGCGCCAAAAATCGCGATCATTTCGTCGCAAATGGCGTCCAGTACCCATGCCCCAGGGGGCAGCTATATGTACCGCGCGTCCAAGGCGGCGGTCCTTAACATGGGGCGCAATATGTCGACTGATTTGAAACCCGAAGGGATCGCGATTGGCATCTATCACCCCGGTTGGGTGCAGACGGATATGGGCGGTGAAACGGCTGACATTTCCGTGGATGCATCGGTGCAAGGATTGGCGTTGCGGTTTGATGCGCTGAATATGGCGACCACGGGATGTTTTGAAACATGGGATGGCCGTGCGCACGATTACTGACCGCTTTTTGGCCTGCGTGATCATACGATTTGTCCCGCTCGATTTACCTGCGATGACCTAGTTGTCTTGCAGTTAACCCCGATGGCGCGTAAAGCGCGTTGCATGCGAGCGATGTGAGGGATTTATGCCTGTTCTTGTGATGAAATTTGGTGGCACGTCTGTGGCCACTTTGGACCGCATCCGCCGCGCGGCAAAACGTGTCGGCGTTGAAGTGGCCAAAGGTTACGAGGTGATCGTGATCGTATCGGCGATGTCGGGCAAGACCAATGAACTGGTCGGCTGGGTGAATGAAACAGCACCCATGTATGACGCGCGCGAATATGATGCGATTGTGTCGTCGGGCGAAAATGTGACCGCCGGTTTGATGGCTTTGACCTTGCAAGAAATGGCCGTGCCTGCGCGGTCTTGGCAAGGTTGGCAGGTGCCGGTGCAAACCACATCCGCCCACGCCGCTGCACGGATCGAAGCAATTCCGTCTGACAATATCATGGCCAGTTTTGCGGCCGGAATGAAGGTTGCCGTTGTTGCGGGTTTCCAAGGGGTCAGCCCTGAGGGCCGGATCACGACACTGGGGCGCGGCGGGTCCGATACAACCGCCGTGGCATTTGCCGCCGCATTTGAAGCAGAGCGTTGCGACATTTATACCGACGTCGACGGGGTCTATACCACTGATCCACGCGTGTGTTCAAAAGCGCGCAAACTCGACCGGATCGCGTTTGAGGAAATGTTGGAATTGGCATCCCTTGGGGCCAAAGTTTTGCAGACCCGTTCGGTAGAATTGGCGATGCGTTTTAAGGTCAAGCTGCGCGTGCTTAGCAGTTTTGAGGAACAGTCAGACGAAGCTGGAACGCTGGTCTGCGATGAGGAGGAAATCATGGAAAGCAATGTTGTAGCAGGGGTCGCGTTTGTACGGGACGAAGCCAAAATGACGCTGATTTCGGTCGCGGATCGTCCGGGGATTGCGGCGTTGATCTTTACCGCTTTGTCCGAGGCCGGTGTGAACGTCGACATGATCGTTCAGAACATTTCCGAAGAAGGGCGCACTGACATGACATTCAGTTGCCCCACCGATCAGGTCACGCGCGCAGAGGCGGCAATGGACGCGGCCAAAGACGCCGGAACCATCAATTACGCCGAACTGATTGCTGATGTTGACGTCGCCAAAGTGTCGGTCGTTGGAATCGGCATGCGCAGCCACACCGGGGTCGCTGCCAAGATGTTCCAAGTATTGAGTGCGGAAGGTATCAATATCAAGGTTATCACGACATCCGAGATCAAGATTTCGGTGCTGATAGACCGGAAATACATGGAACTTGCCGTTCAAGCCCTGCATGATGCGTTTGAGTTAGACAAAGCGGCCTGACCTCATCCTTTTGGGTGGGACAGGGCCCGGGGGACACGTGCCAAAATGGCCGAAAAGTTTGAAACCGAAAGCCGCAAGCTGCTTGTCCGCTTGCGCGACACCATGGCGGGCGAAGAAGCCGGCCAAGTGCGCTTGGATAAAATTACCCAACTGATCGCGGATAGCATCGGTTGCGAAGTGTGTTCGATCTATCTGTTTCGCGACGAAGATACGCTGGAATTATGTGCGTCCGAAGGTCTGAATGCGGAGTCGGTTCACCAGACCCGCATGAAGCTGGGCGAGGGCCTTGTTGGTCGTGTCGCAAAGCGCCGGGTTGTGATCAATACCGCCGATGCGCCGGGGTCCAAAGGGTTCCGGTTTATGCCCGAAACCGGCGAAGAAATTTACTCCTCTTTCTTGGGTGTGCCTGTGCAGCGCTTGGGCGAGGCGCTGGGCGTTTTGGTTGTCCAATCCAAGGCGGCACGCCTGTTTTCCCCGGACGAGGTTTACGCGCTCGAGGTTGTCGCGATGGTCTTGGCCGAAATGACCGAACTGGGTGCGTTTGTGGGCGAAGGGGCGGCAATGTCAGCGCGCCATTCGCAGCCTACGATGTTGCGTGGCACCGTGGCCCAAGAAGGTGTCGCCGAAGGTCACATTTGGCTGCACGAACCACGCGTTGTGGTCACGAACCCGATTTCGGATGACCCGCACCGCGAATTGGAACGCCTGACCGAAGCGGTCGAGGAATTGCGCGTTGGCGTCGACAAAATGCTGGAAATGGCTGGGGACGGAGAACAGCGCCAAGTGCTTGAAGCATACCGCATGTTTGCCAATTCCAAAGGCTGGATGCGCCGGATGCAAGAAGACATCAGCCGTGGCCTAAGTGCCGAGGCTGCCGTCGAAAAAGAGCAATCCGTGGCGCGTGCCCGCATGGAAACTGTGACCGACAATTACCTGCGCGAACGGCTTAGCGATTTGGATGATCTGTCCAATCGGATGTTGCGGATTTTGACGGGGCAGGGTGCTGATACCGGTGCTGAAATGCCGGTTGATCCGATCCTGGTCGCGCGTAACATTGGCCCTGCTGAACTGCTGGATTACGGACGCGGCCTAAAGGGCATTATCCTTGAGGCGGGGTCTGTCGGATCACACGCGGCGATCGTCGCGCGCGCGCTTGCGATCCCGTTGATCGTGCACGTGGGCCGGATCACAACCGAGGCATTAAACGGCGATCACGTGATGGTCGACGGCGAACAGGGCATCGTGCATCTGCGTCCAGATGACAGCGTTGTGGCCGCGTTTCGTGACAAAATCGCCATGGAAGCGCAGGCGCAGCAACGCTATGTTTCGATCCGCGACAAGAAGGCTGAAACCAAATGCGGCGCGATTATCGAGCTGAACATGAACGCCGGTTTGATGGCGGATCTGCCGTCTTTGGAAAGTTCAGGTGCCGAAGGCGTCGGGCTGTTTCGTACCGAACTGCAGTTTTTGGTACGCAGCCAAATGCCCAAACGGTCCGAGCTGAGCGCGCTTTATAGTCGGGTTCTGGATGCGGCCCCCGGCAAGCGCGTGATCTTTCGCACGCTTGATATCGGGTCGGACAAAGTACTGCCCTACATGAAACCCAATGATGAACCGAACCCGGCGCTGGGCTGGCGTGCGATCCGTGTGGGCCTTGATAAACCGGGGATTTTGCGCATGCAGTTGCAAGCGTTAATCCGTGCCGCGGCAGGTCGCCCGTTGACCGTGATGTTCCCGTTTGTCGCCCAATACGAAGAATACACCCAAGCGCGTGCCGCGTTTGACAAGGCAATGGCGGGTGAGGAAAAACTGGGCCATGTGCTGCCTGCATCGGTCGAAATTGGCGCGATGTTAGAGACGCCAAGCTTGGGATTTGCGCCACGAAAGTTTTTTGAAGATGTCGATTTTCTGTCGATTGGTGGCAATGATCTAAAGCAGTTCTTTTTTGCCGCTGACCGTGAAAACGAACGTGTGCGCCGGCGTTATGACACGCTAAACGTCAGCTTTCTTAGCTTTTTGGAACAGATCGTGGAACGTTGCCAAGACACAAACACGCCGGTTTCTTTTTGTGGCGAAGATGCCGGGCGTCCTGTCGAAGCGTTGTGTTTAGCGGCTATTGGATTGCGCAGTTTGTCGATGCGACCTGCGTCAATCGGGCCAATAAAAAGCCTGCTGCGCCGGTCGAATTTGCAAGATGTGCGCAAGGTGATTATGGACGCGCGCCATCGTGGCGAAATGTCTGTACGGCCCGCCGTGATGGATTATTTGCGCCAGCAAAACTAAGGGGCGCGTCTGCATGCAAAGTTCGATCATCGCCAAACTTATGTCCCTGCTGACCTTGATCAGCGAGGCGCGCGCGCCTTTGACATTTTCCGAACTGGTGGTGAAATCGGGCCTGAACAAAAGCACAATGCACCGTCTGCTGTCGATTGGTGTCGCTGAAAACGTGCTGCAATTCGACAAGGCGAGCAAGACGTATTTACTGGGTCCCAAGGTCTTTGACCTCGTGCGCAATGCCTATGCGGGGTATGATATTCAGGCGGTCGCGTTGGATGAAATGGTGCGTCTGCATGGGCTGTGCGATAGCAATGTGACCATCGGTGTGCCAAGCGGGCTGGAGGTGGTTTACCTGCGTATGCTTGAGGCAAACCACACCCTTGGTGCCCATCAAAGGCCGGGAATGCGCGAGCCGATGCACTGCTCTGCGTCAGGCAAAGCGTTGTGTGCATTTTTACCTGACAGCGTTCTGGTGGCAAAGTTTGAGGGTTACGATTTTGCACAACCCACGTCGCGCACATTGACGTCTCAATCAGCGTTTTTGACAGCTATCCAGCAGGTCCGTGTGCAGGGGTATGCGACCAATGACCGCGAAGAATACGATCATCTGGTCGGCATATCGGCCCCGATTTTCAACTACATGAGCGAACCCATCGCGGTGTTGAATATATGGTCGGTGCACACCCGTTACAGCCTGAATGAATTGGTCAAATGGGCACCAGAACTGATGGCGTCAGCAAATGCTGTAAGCAAACGGATTGGCGGCATTGCCCCTGATGTTCAAAGCTTGAGCGCCTAGGTTTACCAGCCACCAGCAATCAATCTAGGCAGATGCTGTTTGTGCCCTTTTCATTTCCTGATGCTCGTCTTCGATCAGGCCAATTTTCCAATATCCTGAAATATAGCAATCGTTTTTCGGAAGCCCCCGCTCGTTGGTGATGTGGTGACGCAGTGCTTTGATCACGCTACTTTCACCGGCAATACATGTCTGGACAGTACCGGTTGGCCACGCCCAAGACTGCACTTTTTCAATCAACTGCGTGCTTGGCGCATGGGCATCGGGGTGGATCAACCAGTGCTGGCGTACTCCGGCTGGGGCATCGATGATCTGTGCGTCATCAGGGTGCGTGATTTCGAAATATGCATCGCCAACTGCGTCTCGGGGCATGGCTTCTAATGTGGCTGCTGCAACGGGCAAGGCGGACATATCTGCGACGACAAGATAGTGATCGGCGTAAAACTCGGTAACCTTGACCGGACCGGGGCCTGCAAAGCCACAGAATGATCCAACGCGCGCGGCACGTGCCCATGCGGATGCTGGTCCGCCGTCGCCATGATCAACAAAATCAATATCCATTTCACCCAGTTCAGGACGAATGTGGCGCACGGTATATGTGCGCACGTCGGGGCGCGGCCCTGTGTTGAACTGTTCTGCAAAACCGTCACGGGTTTGATCGTGTTGTGGCAGGAATACTTTGCAATTTGCGCCTGCGCATCCGGCGTCCATGTCTTTGATGTCATCGCCTTGTAACGTCACGCGGATCATGTGCGGGGTAAGATGGCGCACGCCGCTGACGCTTAACGATCGCGGTGTTTTTTTAGGTGCCTTCAAGACATTGCTCCTGTTTTTTCATTCATCGGGTCATTGATGCTTAACGCGAGGTGTTTCAGCGTCATTATGACGTTTGTGTCGTCTTCGCCTTGGCACAACAACATCGCCTGCGTCTGCGCATGCGAACGATTATCGCGCCGCAAACTGTACAATGCTGTGATCAAATATCGTTCTTCTTGTGTGATAAAACGCGCACATTCCAGACAGTGCGGATTGCAGTAATTAAAACCGGCACTGCGGGTTTTGCGCACAGCATTCACGACCTTTAGAACGTGGCTTGCGACCAATGCGCCATACGGCTGACCCATCCTGTCTTCGGCGATAAAAAACGCATCCATCCACGCATGCGACGTAGGGTGATGAATTCCAACGATAAAATGTCGCGTGATTTCCAGAACCAGCACTTCGAATGGATCAAACGGCAGGTCCGCCAGCTGTTGATAATCATCATGAGAGCCCTGCATATGGGCGGTGTGTGGGTCAGTGTGATGTGGTTGATACGACATGATTTTCCCGCAATCTGGTGAAAGTAACGGCGCAGGTGCGCGCAATCACTGTTCGACCTGGCTGTGCAAATTATGCAGTCACTGGGATATTATAATTCTTGACTATAATAATCAGGTAATATCATTTCCGCAAGAGAGCCCTCTGAATTTTTGCTTTTGTCGGTTGCGAAATGACCGCCACAGATTGGACACCGCATGACGACCTTTGCCACCGAAAAACTGAACTTTGCCAAATCCTTGTTTCCGGGGTTCCTGATTTCCGGATTGATCGCATTGGCGGCGCAGTTCATTTCCGAGCACTACGGCGCGCCCGCGATGTTGATGGCGTTGCTGTTTGGAATTGCGCTGAATTTCCTGTCCGAAGGGGGCCCATGCAGCGCGGGCATCGCGTTTTCAGCCCGTACCGTATTGCGATTTGGCGTTGCGCTTTTGGGGATGCGGATCAGCTTTGAGATGGCGGCGGCATTGGGCTGGCCCATCGTTGCCTTAGTGATCGGTGGCGTGATTGCGACGATCCTGTTTGGCATGGCGATCGCCCGATTGTTTGGCCACGGCCCGCGGTTCGCGTTTTTGTCGGCAGGGTCGGTCGCGATCTGCGGGGCCTCTGCGGCGATGGCGATTTCTGCGATTTTACCGCGCGATGAACGGACCGAAGAACGGCTGGTGTTTACCGTGGTTGGGGTGACGTTGTTGTCGACAATCGCGATGATCGGCTATCCGATCCTTGCAGGCGCATTCGGATTTAACGCGCAAGTGTCAGGCATTTTTATTGGCGCTACGATCCATGATGTGGCTCAGGTTGTTGGGGCTGGGTTTTCCGTTTCGCAGGAAACAGGCGATATTGCGACTGTGGTTAAACTGATCCGTGTGGCGATGTTGGCGCCTGTGATTTTAGTTGCTGTCGTTATTATTCGACGTATCGGAGTTGATGACGGCACCGGCGAACGCCCCGCGATTGTGCCTGGTTTCGTGGTGGCTTTTGTTGTGCTGGTTGCGCTGAATTCGTTCGGGGTTTTTCCGGTTGCGGTCACGGCATTGTCAGCCGAAGTGTCACGTTGGGCATTGTTGACAGCCATCGCAGCAGTTGGGTTAAAAACATCGCTGCGCGAGGTGATCGACGTTGGCATGCCGGCCATCGCATTGCTTGTGATGGAGACGATTTTTATCGCTGCCCTGACCATCGGTGCCCTGCTTTGGATGGCGGGCTAAGGCCTGCGTCTAAACGTAATTATTGACGCAGATCCAATAATGAACCCCCTTAGATCACGAGAAATTCATTTGTTGACTATTTTAGTCAGATACTTGATGTGAGGGTCAGCAGCCAGGTTCGCCCCAGCGACGTTATTCAGATGAAACGTCTTAGGAAAGTGAACCAAACATGCAGCTATCACCAATGAAATTAACGCTTTGCGCCGCGTCAGCCCTTGGGCTTTCGGCATCGATTGCCCTTGCCGATCCAATGACCGTCACGGACATTGCCGGGCGGTCAGTCACACTGCCTGACGCGCCGCAGCGGATCATTCTGGGCGAAGGTCGCATGATGTACGCGATCGCGCCTTTGGCCACTGACGACCCGTTTGAACATGTCGTCGGGTGGAAAGACGACCTGATCCTTTATGACCCGGACGCGTTCCGCAAATTCGAATCCGCGTTCCCCGAAGACACTGCGCGTATGGTTAATTTCGGCAACCCATACGCGGGCGATTTCAGCATCGAAGCTGTGCTTGAAAACAAGGCCGACTTGCTGATCCTCGACCTTGGCAATCTGTTCAAAGCCCAAGAAACGCGTCTGATTGAAAAACTTGACGCGGCTGGCGTTCCTGTCGTGTTTATCGATTTCCGTCGTGACCCCACAGCCAACGCGATCCCGTCGATGTTGTTGCTAGGTCGCCTCCTTGAGGAAGAAACCCGCGCCGCTGAATTCATTAATTTTTATGTCTCGGAAATGCGCAAAGTTACGAACATCGTGCAATCCTTGCCCGTCGATGAAAAGCCGCTGGTGTTCATGGAAAACGCGGCAGGTTGGAACCCTGAATTCTGCTGCTCCACATTCGGCAGCTACAATTATGGCCGCTTTATCGAACTGGCAGGCGGGCGCAATTACGGGTCTGAAAAATTCTCTGGCTACAGCTCCGAAGTCAGCCTCGAAGGATTGATCGCTGCGGACCCCGATGTTTTACTTGGAACCGGTGCAAACTGGGCCGAAGCACGCCCCGAAGTGTCCGCTACCTTGCTTGGCTATGATGCAGATCCGGTCGACAATGCGGCCCGTATTCAGGCCCTCGCAAATCGCGTTGGGTTCAAGGATTTGCGCGCAGTTCAAGACGGGCGGATGCATTCGATCTACCACCAGTTTTACAACAGCCCTTACCACTTTGTTGCGATCCAGCAGATTGCGAAATGGCTGCATCCTGATGACTTTGCCGACCTTGATCCAGAGGCGACATTGGCGACATTGCACACCCGTTTTATGCCCTTCAAAACCGATGGTCAGTTCTGGGTAAGTCTTCCTGAATAAAGCCTTTTTGGGTCGGGTAGCGATGCCCGACCCACCTGTCTACCGCTTGCGAAGGGTGCAATTATGACTGCCACAACTGATATTCCCGACGATGCCGTCACCACGTTGGTTGGGAACTACCGCAAACGCACGTACCGGCGAATTTTGATGTTGCTTGCAGCGATTGCGCTGCTGTGTCTCACTGTTTTGATCGACATTATGACAGGGCCAGCTAGCCTGTCATTCACGGACGTTTTATCGGTCATTTTTGACCCTTCCGGTGCGTCCGCCCAGCAAAAAGTCATCGTCTGGGATTTACGTTTGCCCATCGCCTTAATGGCGGTTTTGGTTGGCGCGATGCTTGGCGTGGCTGGTGCCGAAATGCAGACGATTTTGAACAATCCGCTTGCCGATCCTTTCACGCTTGGCCTGTCGTCAGCAGCCAGTTTTGGCGCGGCGTTGGCCATCGTGATGCAATGGTCGCTGATCCCGGGCGCGGGCGCGTTTTTCGTAACTGGAAACGCCTTTGCCTTGGCGATGATCACGTCCCTTGCCTTGTACGGTTTTACGCGCCTGCGCGGGGTCACACCGGAGGCGATGATCCTTGTCGGCATCGCAATGTTGTTCACGTTCAACGCGCTTTTGGCCTTGTTGCAATACGGCGCATCAGAACTGCAGTTGGCGCAAATTATCTTTTGGCAACTTGGGTCACTTGCGCGCGCAAGCTGGGGCAAGGTGCTGACCTGCGTCATCGTGTTGTCCATCGTTTTACCCTATTTTATGTCACGATCATGGGCCTTAACGGCCCTGCGCATGGGCGAAGAAAAGGCTGCAAGCCTTGGTGTTAACGTGTCTTTCTTGCGGCTTACGGTCCTGGCCGGCGTGTCGTTGTTGGCGGCAGTTGCTGTGTCGTTTGTGGGAGCGGTTGCTTTTGTCGGGCTGGTAGGTCCACACATTGCGCGCATTATTGTCGGCGAAGACCAGCGTGGATTTTTGCCATTTTCGGCGCTCGCAGGGGCCTTGATCATGTCGGGCACATCGATCGCATCAAAGGCAATCACGCCGGGCGTAATCTATCCGATCGGTATGATCACATCGTTGATCGGCATCCCGTTTTTCATCAGTTTGATCCTGTCCCAACGACAAAGGCATTGGCAATGAGCTTAACCGCCACAAACATCAACGTGTCGTTTGGCACGCGTACCGTGCTGCATGATACCGGGTTTGCGGCCCTTAAACCTGGCCAGTTGACCGCCTTGATTGGCCCAAACGCTGCCGGTAAATCGACGTTGTTTCGCACCATCGCCGGTTTGATCAAACCAAACGCAGGGCAGGTGTACCTAGAGGGCAAAGACCTATCGACATTGCCCACCCAACGCCGCCTGAAAAGCATCTGTTTCATGCCGCAATTTTTTACAGCCAACGCTGCGTTGTCGGTGTTTGACGTGGTGCTGATGGCGCAAAAACAACTGGCGGGTTGGCGTGTGTCAAAGGACGATATGATTGCCGTTGCGTCCGCTCTTGATCGGGCAGGGATCGGGCATCTGGCGGATGCAAATATTGGCGAACTTTCAGGTGGGCAGGCCCAGATGGTATCGGTGTGCCAAGCATTGATCCGTCGTTCTGGCGTCTATTTGTTTGATGAACCAACCAGCGCGCTTGATCTGCGTCACCAATTAGATGTGATGGGCCGGATCAAGACCGCGATGCGCAAACGGGGCACAATTGGCATTGTCGCGCTGCACGATCTAAATCTCGCGGCGCGCTACGCTGATCATTTGTTGTTGATCGGCGCGGGTAAAATTTTAGCACAAGGCCCGCCCGAACAGGTGTTGGCTGACCCTCTTATTGCGCAAACTTATGATGTCGCGGTGCAAACGGCCGCGGGCCCAAGAAAGGAACTTAACGTTCATGCATATGTTGACTAAAACCAGCCTCGTCTTGGTGATCGGGATGATCCCGTTTGTCGCCCAAGCTGAAGATTTCAGGATCTTGATGTTGAACACTGCGACCGAAAACGTCCAGCACACAAACGTTTTTGCGCCTGATGTCTTGCACGTTCAATCCGGCGATACAGTCACTTTTGTACCGACGGATACAGGCCACAATACAGCGTCAAAACGCGGCATGATCCCGGCAGGTGCGCAGCCGTGGAACAGCCGGATGGACAAAGAATTCACCATCACATTGACGGTTCCGGGCGTGTACGGATACGTTTGTTTACCTCATTACGAAATGGGAATGGTCGGATTGATCGTTGTCGGTGAGAGCATGGAAAACTTGGATGCCACCAAAAAATTGCGACACCCCGGTGCGGCTCGCGCTGCATTTCGTGGGCTATTGTCACGCCTCGAAGAGGGCTAGTTTGGCCGATTAGCGTAGAAACCCAGATCACTTAGGGTTTGTGCGCGACAGTGAACATGCGTGGCGCGATGCCGGTTTGGGTCATCGTTTCGGTTACCGAAAATCCAGTTTGCCGCAGCATTTCGAGCAGTTCAATTCCGCTAAGTGTTCGCACAAAAGGCGCTTTGCCAATCGCGCGCATCACCGGAATCACCATGGGCAAAAACCATGCGCCATCCTTGAGCAATGCAGTTTTTGCGATCAATACTCCGCCCGATGGCATCGCTTGGTAAATTTGCTTCAAGACGGCTTCGAGGTCGGGCAATAGGTGCAACACATTCAACGCTAAAACCACATCATGCGGCCCTGCGGATAGGTCGGTGGCACTGCGCACAGCGAAACTAAGGTGTGCAGGCGTGTCGCCGTTTTGTTTGTTTTGCGCGATGTCTATCATCTTTGGGGACACGTCTGTGGCGATGTAGCGATCAACCTTGTCGGCCAATTCCAGCGCGGTTGATCCCGTGCCGCAGCCCAATTCAATCACCCTGTGGTGAGGTTGCAAAATTTCGCGTATGCGGTCGCGGGTTTTGATGTACGCGTCCATATCCGTAATCGGATCTTTGGCGTATTTTGTGGCGATTTTATCCCAAAATAAGGCGTCGGTCATGTGGTGTCCTTTGTGTTCGCCTTACCCTACATTTGTATGAATGAATGCGGAATTGCCGAAATCCGTTGTTCTGATATACAGATATGCATGAATTGGGCCTCTTTGACATTTGACTGGAACCAAGCGCGCGCCTTTTTGGTGACTGCGGAAACCGGATCGTTTTCAGCTGCGGCGCGGGCGTTGCATTTGACACAACCGACGTTGGGGCGGCAGGTCGCAGCCTTGGAACTTGCGCTTGATTTGGTGTTGTTTGAACGGATCGGGCGTAAGCTGGAATTGACCCCGGCTGGGCGTGATCTGCTCGAACAAATGCGCGGGATGGGGGAGGCTGCAAACCGGGTTTCCCTGGTTGCGTCAGGGCGTGCGCAAACAGTTGCGGGTGATGTGTGCGTGTCGGTGACCGACATCATGGCGCTGTATGTTATGCCGCAAATTGTCGCTGATTTACAAAGGATTGCACCGCAAATCCGGCTCAAGGTTCTTGCGTCTAACAGTCTGTCTGACTTGCAGCGTCGCGAGGCGGATATCGCGGTGCGTCACGTCGCGCCAACCCAGCCGGAATTGATCAGTCGCAAAGTACGCAATGCCCACGGTCGGTTGTATGCCAGTCAATCCTATCTGGATCGATATGGGCCAATCGAGACGCTGGATGACGTCAAAACCGCGGCGTTTATCGCAATCGGCGAGGTCGAGGAATTCCTGCCGTTTCTAGAAAGCTGGGGCTTGCCAGTGACGTCCTCGAACCTGCGGGTTTTGGGCGACAGCGGGCCGGCAGGATGGGAAATGGCGCGACAAGGTCTCGGCATCACGGCGATGACGGATGACATGGCCTGCTGTTTTCCCGAAATGAAATTGGTTTTACCCCAGCTTGAACCCGTGCCAGTGCCCTATTGGCTGACCACGCACCGCGAATTGCATTCTTCCAAGCGGATCCGTCTGGTTTATGACCGCATCGCCGAGATGTTGTCGCAGCAAAGTTTGCCGTTCCGGATTAGCCCCTATTAGCGTTTCGAAACGGGTCATTTTCTGTCGATTGGCGATGTTTACAATCACGTGGATGCGAGGCAGATTTACCCTACTCTAGTGCGTCCCCGAAACGATCTGTACCCTAAGGACACCCTGATTATGATTGACCAAATCACCGCATCAACCAAAGCCTCTGATCTGTTTGTCAAAGCGTTGGAGGCCGAGGGCGTCGAGCAAATATTTGCGGTTCCGGGTGAGGAAAACCTTGATCTGCTGGAATCGTTGCGCACCTCAAGGATCAAGCTGATTTTGACGCGTCATGAACAAGGCGCGGGGTTTATGGCGGCGACCTATGGGCGGCTGACGGGCAAGCCGGGGGTTTGCATGGCGACGTTGGGACCAGGTGCAACCAATCTGGCGACGCCTGCGGCCTATGCTCATTTAGGCGGGTTCCCTTTGATCATGATCACCGGCCAAAAGCCGATCAAAACGTCAAAGCAAGGGCAGTTCCAGATCCTAGATATTGTCAGCCTGTTTGATCCGATTTGCAAAATGTCCAAGCAAATTGTGCACGGCAATACGATCCCAGCCCTTGTGCGCGAAGCGTTTCGTTTGGCAAGCGAAGAACGGCCCGGGGCGGTTCTGCTGGAACTGCCTGAGGACATCGCCGAAGAACCGTGTGACGCTCAAATTATCGAACCACACACGCGTCATTACGCGGTGGCGGGGGACGGCGCGATTGCGGACGCTGTTGATATCATCGCCAAGGCCAAGATGCCGCTGATTTTGATCGGGGCAGGGGCCAATCGCAAAGACGTGCGCCGCGCCATTTCTGACTTTATTGCCACCACTGGCATTCCGTTTTTTGTCACGCAGATGGGCAAGGGTGTTGTGGATGAACGGTCCGAAAAATTCTTGGGCACTGCCGCGCTGTCGGACAATGATTATGTGCATTGTGCAATCGATAGGTCTGATTTGATCATTAACTTTGGCCATGATGTGGTCGAAAAACCGCCCTTCTTTATGGAGGCAGGCGGCAAAAAGGTGATCCACGTTAACTACAAATCTGCACAGGTAGATCAGGTGTATTTTCCCCAAGCGGAAGTCGTTGGCGATCTGGCTGCTTCTGTTAAAAAGCTAGGGATCGCACTGGACGGTGCGTTGAATTTCGACACGACATATTTTGATACAGTCAAAGCCGAAGTTGAAAAACATTTGTCCGAAGGTATCGATGATCCGCGTTTCCCAATCGTCCCACAACGGTTTGTCGCGGACACGCGCAAGGTGATGGGTGACAAGGATATTATCGCGCTTGATAACGGCATTTACAAACTTTGGTACGCGCGAAATTACAAAGCCTATGAACCGAATACCGTGCTGCTGGATAACGCATTGGCCACGATGGGTGCGGGGTTGCCCTCTGCTATGGCGGCGGCGTTTTTAAATCCGGATCGGCGGGTCATGGCGATCTGCGGCGATGGTGGGTTTATGATGAACAGTCAGGAACTTGAAACCGCAATTCGCCTAAAGCTGAACCTGGTGGTCACGGTTTTGAACGACAGTTCTTATGGCATGATCCGCTGGAAACAAGCGGCTTTGGGCTTTGACGATTGGGGGCTGGAATTTGGCAATCCGGATTTTGTGGCCTACGCACAAAGCTATGGCGCGACTGGTCATCGTATCACGTCTGCCGATGATCTAGTCCCGACATTCGAGGCTGCGTTTAAGGCAGGCGGCGTGCATGTAATCGATTTGCCGGTCGACTATTCCGAAAACCAAAAGGTTCTGATCGACGAACTTGCAGCAAAAACCTGCCTGATTTGAGCTGGTCGTGACGGGTCGTATTGCGAGGTCAATCCACCTCGTTTCCAATCGAAAACGATCTGCTATTTTTCTGCAGTGGCCAATTTTATCGCCAACGATACAAACACAATTCCGGAAATCCGGTTAAGCCAAACCTGTGTTTTCTGCGATCCCTTAATCCACACACCCAGCGACCCTGCGGCGATTGCAACAGACCCAAAAACAACCAGCGTGACAAGCACCATAATAGTGCCAAGTTGGTAAAACTGGCCGATGATCGCGCCATTGTTCGGATCAACAAATTGCGGCAGAAACGCCAAGAAAAAGATCGTGATCTTGGGGTTTGTGATACTTAACGTGAGGCCCCGAAGGAACTGTTTCAGGGCAGTCTCAGCTTGGGGTGCACTGCCATCGAATTTGCTTTGTGATGCGGTAAACGCCTTCCATGCGAGATACAGTAAATACGCAGCCCCTGCATATTTTAGCGCAGAAAATGCGTATTGTGACGTTTGAAACAACACCGCAACGCCAAACGCTACGGCGGTGGTGTGCACCAATAAACCCAATGCAATTCCCAGTGTGACGATCAGGCCCGCGACCCACCCGTGCACAGCAGATTGGGTGAGCACAAAAATATTGTCAGGCCCCGGCACCACCGCAAGGGCTGACGCGACGCTGACAAAAACCAATATGACATCCAAGGGGATCATTGCATTACCTTTTAAAAAGGCGCGCTAAACGCCGTTCCAAAATGTGTAAGTGAAGCTGTCAAAAATGAGTAGCGGCAATTGATTTTCCGAACTTTTCGGTGGTTTTGAAATCTAAGGGGCCAGCCACGTTCCAGCCCAATTGGTTGCCGCACGATACCCAGCGCGACGATGGCGCGCGCCCAAATGCACAAGGTCGATGTCGGTCACCTGACATTTCAGCACAGCAAAACGGCTTCGTTCTGCGGGCTTTTCATAGGCGTAAACATCGGCAATCGGAACACCGGGAACAGGTTGCGTGCCATACGATACGCGCGAGGCGGCAGGTATTTTCTCCCACTGCGATGTGACGTCGGGACCGGTCAAAATTTCAACCGATGTGGTCAGGCGTATTTGCAGATCTGCGCGCGGAAGCCAGATGTGAAATGCAGCGATTGGCGCGTGCTTTAGGTCTGCGACCTTGGCTGTCGAAATGTCTGTGTGAACCTCAAGGGATTCCTCTGATTGGCTGGCCCCACGCAACGCCACGGTTCGTGCTTGCGGTATTCCATCGGCGGAAACTGTCGCGAATGTCGGGTAGCGCGCAGGGGATTTGCTGTCGGCCACGCCACGGGCCAGATGTTGCCATGCTTCGTCCAGAAACGCCTGCAAATCGTTGGGGTCACTCATAGCCTGTCATCTCTAAATATCCTTGTCCGGTGTGGCTGCCAGATACTGAAACCGGCCCTTCCCAGTAAGGGATCGAAAGGCCCATCCACGCGTTTGGATTTAAGGCATCAACGACGACATCGACGTCTTGTTCAGGTAATGTCACGCGCCAACGTGTTGGAATATCGCGGTTTTTAACTGTGGTCGTGGCCAGTGGTGCGGCGGAAAATGCGCCATCGCCATAAGGCGTTGTTGTGCCGTCTGCGGCGATCCAAGTTGACGAGCTGTAAAGCGATCCATCGGTTTGGCGCAACTGAAACCCCATCAATTTAGCACCATCCTCAAACGCCAACGAAAACCAGTCCCAACCGGTCTGATTGTCTGACAAAGGTTGTGAGGACCATTCGCGATCTAACCACGCATCGCCTGTGACTTCGACATCACCAGTGGGTAGTTTCAGGGTGCCTGAAATTTCAAAATACGGCTGTGAATAATAGTAGCTGGCTTGGCCTTCTGCTGACTTGACTGAATACCCTTTGTCCCCGTGAAAAACCAATGGCCCCCGTGCCTGCAGTGACATGTCGTACCCAAAATCTGGGCCCGCGGCGTTTAGGACCATTGTGTCAAAATCCGCACCCTCTAGCGCCCATTCATCTATCCACGCCCGAAACGGGGCGGCGTTTACGCCTGCTTGGCCAATCCCACCACGCGCGAAACGTTCGGTGGCAAAATGTTGATCCGGCGTGGTGACGGCAGCATGCGCAAACCAGATTTGCGGCGATTGCCATCCTTCCGCTTCGCCCGGTGCAAGGGCGGTTCGAAACAAGGTCCATTGCAATCCATATGCGGTGCCATCGCGCGCCTTTAGGTTTGCCGTCAGATACCACCATTCGATCCGGTAATCAGGATGTGCGCCGTGATCCGCGGGGAAACTAAAGCTTGGGTTTGCATCGGGTGTGGCGAACCCTTGGGCGTCTGACCCAAGACCAGAAAACCCTTGCGCCATAACAGTGAAGGGAAAAAATATCATAAAAATCAGTAATTTAACGTTCACTTGCAAAGACCCTTAACAATGTGGATGGCGGGGTGCGCATCAGGCGCAAGGCGGGCCACATGGCGGCTAAAAACGCAGCGATCATCGCGTAACCACCCAGTTGAATGTATTCGAGTGGAAACAGATACATCGGTAATTTCCATCCAAAGGCTTCGACGTTGATGATCGTCAACAACACCCACGCCAGCCCAAGGCCCATCGGAATCGCGCAAACAAAGACCAACCCAGCCAGCAAAACCGCGCGCAATAATTCCAGCCATCCCAATCTGCGACGTGTCATACCCAAAGCCCAAACGGGTGCCAATTGCGGTACACGCAGGTCGGCCAAGGTCAGCAGGCTCATCAAAATGGCAAAGCTGGCAACACCCAGCGTCAAGATATTCAAGGCAGAAGTCACGACAAATGTTCGTTCGAAAATCGCGAGTGACAGCGCCTTGACGGCTGACTGATCGATGATCGCATTGTCCTCGATCCCGAGGGTGTCGACGATGTCGGAGCGAAGTTGAACAGCCTGCTGCGTGCGCACCCCAAACTGCGATGGGTACAGGTCAGGATGCAGGTTTTGGAACACGGTTTCGGACAGGATCACTTGGCCTTTGGGATTGCCATAATCGCCGACAACCGCACTAATCGGCAGCGCAAGGTCGGGGGTTATTTGAACCAAATCACCGACCCAAAGATCAGCACGACGCGCCAGTTGTTCGTTGACCACGACGGCACCGTTTCCTGCGACTTGTTCCCACGCGTTCGGGGTCTCGTCCAAAAACACCCAACTGTCGCGATAGGTTTGCCCGACGCGAACACCGTACAATGCCACGGGCTGTTCGGCGATTGTGGTTTGGGTTCTTAGCAGCGGCAAAGCCTCGATGTTGCGGGACTTTAGGTAGGTTTCTAAGGCGGCACTTTGATCGGCGGTGTCGACTTGGATAAACAGTTCGGGCGCAAGGCGTTGATCAAGGAACGACACAAAGGTCAGTCGAAAACTGGACACCATGGTTGAAACCCCGATGTTGGCAGAAACGGCTAGCAACAGCGCCATCAACGCGAGGCTGAGACCGGGAAGTTGTTGTCTGGTGTCAGCCCAAAACCATGACCAAACCGGTGCGACGGTGTTTTTTTGCAGGACAGTTAAAACGCCAGCCGCCAAGGCAGGCAAGGCCAACGCGGCACCAATCAGCAAGCATCCGAGCACAGCGAAACCTGCCAATAATCCGTCCCAGAACAGGGTCATTGGCACAGTCGCGGTTAAGAGGATTATCGATCCTATTGTTTGCAGTCGAAACCGTGACGCGGTGGCGATGACCCATGCGCGTGGCCGTACGCTGGCCAACAATGGCATCTGCGAGATCTGCCAAATTCGACTGGATAGGGCCACGGCGGTGCCGACCAACGCCAGCAATAGGCCCGAAACCCACCAAGACGCGCGCAATTCTAACGTGCCCGAAATTTGCGCGCCATATAACCCACGCACTGTTGCCGCGACATCGGGCAGTAAAAATGCCGCGATCAAATAGCCCAAAACGATGCCAAAACCGGCCCCGATGGCTGCCAAAATCATCATCTCGACAGTGATAAGTACAACCAACGTTCGCAGCGGCACCCCAAGCGCGCGCAACGTGCGGATCATGCCGCGTCGTTGTTCAAACGCCAGACCAATCGTGCTGTGAACAATGAACAGACCAACGGCGAAGCTTAGCAAACCAAAGGCGGTCAGGTTCAAATGGAAACTGTTGGTCAATTGCGCGATATCTGTCGTTTGCTGTGCGCGTTGCATCCGCAAATCGGGGGCAATTGTGCCTAGGCTAGGCTGCGCAATCGGCTGATCTGCGAGCAATATCAGACGCGTTAAATCATCACGTTCTAACAGTCGCTGGACCAGCCCGATATCACCGACAGCAACGCCGGGCGCGATGCTTGCATCCACGATCACCTCAGCGATTCCAGCAAGGTTTTGCGCGGTTTCAGGATTGGCCAGCAGGGTTTCACCGGTAAAGTTGGTGGATTGGTTGATATCAGTGTCGCCACCCAAACCCGTAGCCGATGTCACCAAATCAACGCCAACCAAACGCACGTCGCCAAGCCGCCCGTCAATAACGGGCGAGACAAGCCAACCAGATCGCCGCAGCGAAATGTAGACGTCTTGGGGGATGCGATCGCCTTGTTTTGGGATCAACAGATTGTTCTGCCCTTCGCCCAGCGTTGTCGCAGCGGCGTCGTAACTTGCGCGGGCTTCAGAATTGATCGCCTGAACACCGGACCAAAGCGCTGTGGCCAAGGCAAGACCGGCAAGATAGGCAAAAAGCTGAACAGGGTTGCGCCGCCAATGAGACAGCAGGGCGCGCAGGCAGGATTTGATCATACCAACAGACCACTGCGCAAATGCAACTGACGGTCCATGCGTGCCGCGATGATTGGGGAGTGGGTCACAACCATCAGCGCGGTGCCGGTTTGCGCGACCAGTTTCAACATCTGCTCTAGCACGTTATCGGCGGTATCCTCGTCTAGGTTGCCAGTGGGTTCGTCGGCCAGCATCAGCTTGGGTTTGGCGGCAATTGCACGCGCGATGGCGACACGCTGCTGTTGGCCACCAGACAAGGCCTCGGGGTATTTTTCCATCTGATCATCCAAGCCAAGGGCCGTGACGATTTGTTTGATATGGGCCTGATCAACACGTCCGGACAGCGCTGATTGAAATGCGATGTTCGCTGCGACAGTCAAGGAAGGGATCAAGTTAAATTGCTGAAAAATAAGCGCAATATCAGACCGTCGCAAGGCCGCACGCCCGCCATCATCCATTTGCGTCAGGTCGTGTCCGGACACCCAAACACGACCAGCATCTGCGGCCTCAAGTGCGCCAGCGATATGCAACAGCGTGCTTTTGCCACTGCCGGATTCACCACGTAGGGCCAGTGTTTGACCCGCCTCAAGATCGAAACTGACGCCCTTTAAAACAGGCACCACCCGTTCGCTATCGTGAAAGGATTTTTGAACCGCTTCGAGCCTTAGCACCATCGTGAATTCCTGACTGAGCCTAATGTATATTGCGACCACATGATTGACAGGTTTGCGATCCAATTGCAGGTGGTTTTTGGTGCGCTATCGATCGGGCGTTGCCAATGTGGTTGTTTGCCGCTGGGGGCGGTTTGGGTTTCGGCGCGAGAAAATTATCAACCAGAAGAAACCTAAATGCGCTGTTTGACTGATCCACAAAGATAACCTTAAAATTGAGCGGCGAGGTGGTCGATTAACGCACGAATGCGTGCTGTCAAATGGCGACTGGGTGGGTACACGGCGTACAGGCCAATGACCTTTGCTTCTTCGGATTCGAACAAAACCTTAAGGCGCGCGTCCTTAAGAAATGGTGCGGCCGTATAAAATGGCATGCGCCCAATACCCAACCCATCTGCGGCCATGTTTGCCACGGCAAGCGGAGAATTGGCGCGGAAGTTTCCCGAGACAGGAACCGTGTAAACGCCGCCCCTGTTTTTGAACACCCAGTGGTCGGACTGTCCTGAAACGGTTTGCAAAAGACAGTTGTGCGTCGAAAGGGCGGTAGGATCACGAGGTTCCCCGTTTTGCATAAGATATTCGGGGGACGCGCAGCAGACGATCCGCATGTCCATCAATTTTCGCGCGACCAAGCTGGAGTCTTTTAATTCGCCAAATCGGATGGCCAAATCGAACCCTTGTTCGACGACAGATACATGGTGATCAGACAGGTTCAACTCGATTGTGACCTTTGGATGTGCGGCTTGAAAGGGGCGCAATAAATGTACCAGTTGTGATGATCCGAAACCTGTCGGCGCAGTAATCCGAATGCGGCCCGCCAGCTCTGATTGCGTCTTTTGAACCAGCCCTTCCAACTCGTCGAACTGTTCCAAAAGGGGCAGGCACCGTTCCAAATAGGCACTGCCGGTTTCTGTCAGGGTTACACTGCGCGTGGTGCGATGAAACAACTGCGCATCCAGTCGTTGTTCCAGTTGGCCAACGTATTTGCTGGCCAGTTTCGTGCTGATGCCAACCCGTTTTGCCCCTTCGGTAAAGGACGCATGCGTGGCCACAGCTGCAAATGTGCGCATTCCTGCAATGGTATCCATTGTCGCCACCTTGTTCATAAATATTGAACAATTTGGTATATTATCGCCTGCGACGCCTCAAGCTATTCCTGTCGCATCGCCGCAATTCAAATTTCGGCCCATTCACAATCACAAGGATCACTTAGATGTCTAATGCCGTTCAAATTTTCAGCTTTCCACTGTCTGGTCATGCCCACCGTGTCGTTCTGTTCGCAAGCCTTGCAGGGATCAATCATGAGGTCGTGAATGTTGACCTTAAAAATGGTGCGCACAAGCAGGATGATTTCCTAGCGATGAACCCGGCCGGTCAGGTTCCGGTTCTCAAAGACGGTGAAATCGTGATTTCGGACAGTAACGCAATTTTGGTTTATCTGGCCCGTAAATACGCGCCTGATTATATTCCGAACGACCCTGTGGCCGAAGCAGAGGTGCAAAAATTCTTGACCCTTGCGGCTGGTGAATTGGCGTTTGGTCCTGCTGCTGCGCGTTTGATTAACGTGTTCAATGCCCCGTTTGATGTTGGTTTCACCCATGCAACTGCTGCCAAAGTTCTTGGTAAACTCGACGCGCATCTTGAGGGTCGGCAGTTCTTGGTCGGGGACACGCCAAGCATCGCAGATGTGGCGATCTACAGTTACACGGCACATGCGCCAGAGGGCGGCGTTTCGCTCGAAACCTATCCAAATGTGCGTCGTCTTTTATCAAACATTGAAGCGCTCGACGGCTTTGTTGCGATGCCATCGACGCCGGTTGGTCTGAACGCGGCATAAACCAATTGTCCCCAGATGCCCGGCCCGCGTACCCACGCACGGTCGGGCACTTTTCCCCATCCTGATCTGACGAGGTTTCTCATGACATCCATAGAATTGCCCCTGCTGTCGCCCTTCCATCGTGGCGAACAAGACGCCCAATCGCGCGCGGGCAAACGCGAGGTTATGGAGGCGATTGGTCAAAGGGCAATTCGCCCGTTTATGCCAGATCAGCACCGTCAATTTTTCGAACAACTGCCGTTTATTGTTGTCGGCAGTGTCGATGCGCAGGGCTGGCCTTGGGCTTCGATCTTAAGTGGTGGGACGGGATTCATCACTTCGCCTGATAACCGCCGACTTGATCTAGATGTCGACCCTTTGGCCGATGATCCGCTGGCCGATGCGCTGTCTGTTGGGGCCCCGGTTGGCCTGCTGGGCATCGAAATGGAAACACGTCGGCGTAACCGGATGAATGCGAATGTGGTTTCGCTAGATGGGGGGCGGGTGACCTTGAATGTGACGCAGTCTTTTGGGAACTGCCCGCAATATATCCAGACCCGTGACGTCAATTTTGTGCGCGCGCCCAATGCGCCAGTCGATCGTAAAATGACCGACACGTTTACGACTTTGGATGATGCCGCGCACGATTTCATTGCCGCAAGTGACACGTTTTTTGTTTCCAGTTACGTGACCTCAGACATCAATCCGGCAGCCACGGGCGTTGATGTGTCGCATCGTGGCGGGCGGTCCGGGTTTGTCAAAGTTGAAGGCAATGTGCTGACCATTCCCGACTACTCAGGCAATAATTTCTTCAACACAATTGGCAATTTTTTAGTGAACCCAAAGGCTGGCCTGATCTTTCCTGATTTTACCACGGGTGATGTCTTGATGCTGACAGGTACGGTCGAGCTGTTGTGGGAAGATCACCCTGAAATCGCCGCCTTCAAAGGCGCGGAGCGTGGTTGGCGGTTTACGCTTGATCATGGGGTTCGCATTCACGACGCACTGCCGTTTCGCGCCGATTTTGACAGTTGGTCGCCAAACAGTTTGATGGCTGATGATTGGGCAACATCGCAGTCCCGTGCATCGTCCAAAGCACATCGAAACACTTGGCGAAAATTGAGGGTTGCAGCGATCAAAGATGAAAGCAGCGTCATCCGATCGTTCACATTTGAGCCAACTGATGGTGCCCCGTTATTGCCTTTTGAAGCAGGGCAATTCCTGACCATTCGTGTTGCCCCTGATGGTAAAAACCCGCTGGTACGCACCTATACTGTGTCGTCTGCACCGGGGGATGTGGGTTACAGAATTTCTGTTAAAAATGAGCAGGTTGGCAGCGTTTCCAAACACTTGCATGACACCCTAAAGGTCGGCGATGTCATTGAAGCCAAAGCACCTAAAGGTGCGTTTTTCATCGATGCGTCAGAACCCCGTCCCGCGGTCTTGTTCGCCGGTGGTGTCGGTATCACGCCGATGATTTCTATGACGCGTCATGTGCTAGACGAAGGGGCGCGCACTCGGTTTACGCGACCACTGACGATTTTTCACGTGGCGCAAGATGCGGATCAAAGGGCATTCTTGGGTGAATTTCGCAAGGCCGAAGCCACAAGTGATGGCAAAATTCGGTATCTTTCGATCATCAGTCGTCCGCACCAAGGCGCGCAACAGGGTGTTGATTTTGACGCAGCGGGGTACGTCACCAACGCGTTGATCCGCGAAACATTGGCCCATGATGATTACGATTTTTATCTGTGTGGGCCGCCGCCATTTATGCAGGCTGTTTATGACGCACTGCGCGATCTTGGTGCCCGTGATGTTCGCATTTTCGCAGAGGCTTTTGGCCCCGCATCCTTGACCCGACGGCCTGAAAGCGCGGCGGTCTTGAATGAACCAGAGCCAGAGGCGGATTTGGCCATCGTCAAATTTGAGGCATCTGGTTTTGAACACCACTGGGTCAAAGGCGATGCGACATTGCTGGAGACTGCCGAGGCGCATGGATTATCGCCCGCATTCTCGTGTCGCAGTGGATCATGTGGCAGCTGCGCGGTCAAAAAACTAGCGGGTAGCGTTGCGTACCGCAGGCCCGTCACAGCACAACTTGACGAGGATGAGGTATTGATTTGCTGTGCTGTACCAGCCGAAGGAATCGAGGTCTTGAGGCTTGATTTGTAGCTTAGTTAACGCGCTTATGGTCCGGGTGAGGACCTCTTGTTCAGGTGTTCGTACAAGGCGTCTCATCATAGGCTTATTTTTAATCCAAAGGTTGCGTTGGGGCGATTGATGCACGAGGTTGCATGTCCATCGCCAAGGGAGTTCGCGACATGATCATCTATGGATTGAGCACTTGTTCTGTTTGTCAAAAAGCGCGCAAGGCGTTGGAAGCGGACGGCAAGGATGTCGAGTTTCGCGACATCCGGGCAGACCCATTGAACGAGATCGAACTGGCTGAATTGATTGCCGAGTTCGGTGACCGATTGGTTGATCGTACGTCAAATGACTACAGGGCGTTAAACGATTGGCTGAAGGCGTCAGAGGCCGAAGCGCAGATTTCAGCCAAGCCAAAAGTGATGGCCCGTCCGGTTATTCGTGATCAAGATGCGCTGTATCTTGGCTGGGACGACGCGGTTCAACAGGCTTTGCTTGTCGACTAAAACACCATGCCGCATGGTCATTAACCACCCGAAGGCGCTGCTCCACCTGCTTGTGTTTTGCGTTCGATGTAGGGGGCAAGGCGATCTTTTACATCACCACTGTCACTGGGCGCGACAAAATCCCTAAGGGTTTCCTGCCAGATCTTTGTTGCACGTTCGGCCGAAGATAGTGCACCAGCATCGTGCCACGCGCCGTAGTTTTTCAAATCAGCCACAAGAGGTTGATAAAATGCGTCTTTGTAGCGATCCATTGTGTGTTGGGTCGCGAAAAAATGCCCGCCTGGGTCAACGTCAGACAAGGCGGACCAGCCTAGGCTTTCTTCGTCTTCTGGTGTTTCGCGACACAGTTCCGCAATGGTTTGTAATGCTTCGATATCGTTGATGAATTTCTCATATCCAAAGGTTAAACCCCCTTCGAGCCAACCGGCAGAGTGTACCGTAAGGGTCGCATTTGCCTGCAGTTGTGCCCAAAGCGCCATGTTGGTTTCTTGGGCTGCTTGCATGTCGTTGGTGTTGGATGCAGCACCCGTTGCAGAACGCCAAGGCAGCCCGATATGGCGTGCAAGTTGCCCACTTCCAATGGAAAGTTTGATGTGTTCTGGCGTGCCAAATGCCGGAGAACCAGACTTCATATCGACATTCGAACTGAACCCGCCATAGGCGACAGGCGCACCGGGGCGGGCCAGTTGCGCGAGCGTGATTGCGGCTAGACATTCAGCGTGTTGCAGAACCAAAGCGCCCGAAATGGTGATTGGGGCCATGGCACCTGCCAAACAAAACGGCGTGATAATGCTAAGTTGGTTGGCGCGGGCAAAATCAAGAATTCCTTCGGCCATTGGGACATCAATCTGGCGCGGTGAATTGGTATTAATGACCGTATAGCACCAGATATTTTCATCGAAATTCTGGTCACTAATATCCATGCCAAGGCGCAGCATATCAAAACATTGTTCGACTTGTGCGCGCCCACGGGCATAGACAAAGTTGGGTTTATCGCCACATTCCATCTGCACGCGCATCATGTCGTAGTGCCGTAAATGCGCTGGAATATCTTGTGGTTCTGCGGACGGTCCAAAAACGTGCATTACATCAAAGGACTGCTGAAGTTTGATCGTCTCTTCGTACGTTGAGAGCGAACCAGCTCTGCGGCCACGTTCCAAATCTGACACGTTTGGGCATCCAGCACCCGGGGCGAACAACATTGCCCCGTCTTCGAACATTTGGGTGCGGCTCGCGCTGCGGGCGTGTAGACGGTAGGATCGCGGCGTCGTGGCCAGCGCGCGTTCAATCAAATCCGATCCGATACGGACCATTTGTGTGTCTTCATCAACCAATGCGCCTGCGGTTTCGAAAATTGCGCGGGCTTCGGGCAGCAAAATTTTGATGCCGAGTTCTTGAACAACGCGCAGTGCCATTTCGTGAATACGGGCGATGCCGTCTTGCGAAAATATGGATTGAGGGGCGAAAGGATGGCGCAATTGACGATAGCTGTGCGCGCGGGGGATTTCCGTTGTTACTGGCCTTGATCGGCCGCCTTTGCGTCGCGTTTTCATGTGTTCGCCTGCATTTTTTTGGTGAATTTTGCCGCGATTTCGGGGTCAAGATCACGCCCCGTATAGGCCGTATAGTAGGGTGCCAAAAGTGATAGCCGTTCGCCCATTGCCTCGCCTAAATTGATTGCTGTGTATCCGACCTGAGAAAAGTAAAGAACGCGGGCTCGCACATCAGCGTCTTGCGGAGCGTAGTCAAAGCGTTGAAAAATTTTGGAAATTCGCAAAAGACGTTGATTGTCTTGGTCGCGAACACTTTGTAGAACGCCCTGATCCAGTTGGGCCCAGTCGCGAATTGCTTGATCCAGTGGCGGGCTAAATGGCGCGCCTCCTACCCAAATTTCGAAAAAGTTCAGAACGCTTTCGTCGAGTGTGAGGCACCGGTTAAAACTGCTGTCAAAGTGCGTATTGTTAGCTGCATCCCATTCTTTCAAAATCGCAATCAGCAGGTCATCGCGGCTTTTGAAATGCCAGTAAAAACTGCCACGTGTCACGTTCAACGTCTTGGCCAGTCGGGTGATTTGCACTGCGTTTATGCCGTCAACGATTAAGGTATCTAGCGCAATCGTTAGCCAGCTTGCTCGCCCCAAAGGGGATTTTGTGGGGTTTTCGGTTTTAAGAATGCTCAAAGTCATTCAAAAAACATACAGAGTTGTATGGTGCCATACAACCCTGTATTGTTGATGAAATATTCGGAGGGTGAAGACATGACCAAAGCCAAACCACGGGTGATGAAGTGGACCAATGCAGATTTCCAACCACGTTTTGAATATGGCGATCAAGCGCAGGCCGCTCATCTGTGTGGCGAGGTTGACGGAAGCGAATTAGGGGCCGGTTTGGTGCGTCTGACAGACGCCCGAATTCCATGGACAGTTCAATACGACGAAGTTGTTTTGGTCCTTGAGGGCGCTTTCACTGCGCGTACCCAAGATGCCGTTTTGACAGCGGGGCCACTGGATTCGATCTGGTTGCCAGCAGGCACAAAATTAACCTACGAGGCTGAATCTGCTTTGTTGTTCTATGCAATTCATCCGTCAAATTGGGCAACGAAAGCTTAGATTATGCGTATCACTCGGCTTCCTCAAAATGACGCAACCAACGCGTGGAACACGATTTTGCCAATGCGTACGCCGCATCCGGCATTGTCCGGCGACATCATTGCGGATTGGGTGGTTGTTGGTGCTGGCTATGCTGGTCTGGCCGCCGCGCGCCGTCTCGCGAAAAACCGCCCGCACGATAAAATTGTGATCGTAGATGCCGGTGTTTGCGGTGAAAATGCATCTGGCCGAAATTCTGGGTTTGCGATTGATTTGCCTCATACTGTGTCGTCAAACCTAGATCAGTTGACCAGTGCCCAGCGTTACATGCGCCTTGCGCGTGCAGCGATTTCAGATTTGGAGGCGCAGGTCACTGCCCACAATATTGCCTGCGATTGGTCGCGGGATGGCAAATACCACGCGGCTGTAACTGAGGGCGGATCGGACGCAATGTTACGTCCATTTGCTGCTGAATTGGACAAATTAAGTGAGCCTTATCGCTGGGTTGAGTCCGAGGAGTTAGCCCGAAATTTGGGAACAAAGCACTTTTTGCGTGCCATTTACACGCCTGGATGTGTGTTACTGAACCCGGCCGCATTGGTGCGCGGATTGGCGGACACATTGCCCTGCAACGTAACCTTATTCGAAAATACGCCTGTCATTGGAATGGCAAAGGCAAATGGTGTGCAGTTGGAAACCAGCAATGGGATCATCCGCGCACCCAAAATGATCTTGGCTGCCAATGGCTTTAGTGATCAATTCGGGATCGTCAAAAAACGGTTTGTGCATTTGGCTTTGGCGGCCAGTTTGACGCGCCCGTTAACACAAGACGAACAGCACGCGTTTGGCGTCGAAAAGCCATGGGGTTTGACGCCGGCCAATGGTTTCGGTGGCATAACGATGCGCTATACAAACGACAAACGCATCTTGATCCGGCAGGATATTAAAGTCGCGATGGGGCAAAAGTTCCCAACCGAACGCACGGCGCAGTTGGGGCAACAGCACAAGCGCTTGTTAGATGAACGGTTTCCAATGCTGCCAAATGTCGTGATGGCAAACACATGGGTGGGTTTCATCTGCATGTCGGCAAACGGCGCACCTATGTTTGGGAATCTTGGTCAAAATGTTTGGGTAGCGGCCTGTCAAAACGGGATTGGCGTTACCAAGGGAACGATTAGTGGAATCCTTGCGGCGGATATGGCCTGTGGACAAGATAACCCAATGATTGCGGATATGGAAAGTTTGGGTAAGCCAACAGTTATTCCGCCGCGACCGTTTGTTGAAATCGGCGCACGTGCGAAACTAGCTTGGGAAGTTTTGAAAAACCGCAAAGAATCATAGCGCATTTTGTCTGATGGTGAACCGTAGGGCTAAAGCCTGTATCCACCTGATACGGTTAAGATTTCTCCTGTTATGAAACCCGCGCTGTCGCTGGATAAAAACCTTACAACGCGCGCGATATCCTCTGGCTCACCTATTCTTCCAAGGGCGGTTTCGTTTACAAACAGGGCGGTTAGTTCAGGCGGGCGTGGTTTTTCTGAGACATTGATTGCACCGGGCGCGACGCCGTTTACGCGAATGCCGTCTGGTCCTAATTCCTTGGCCATTGCGCGGGTCCAAAGGTTTAGGGCCGCTTTGCTTGCACCATAGATCGCGGCAGTGCGTGGCGGCAGTTGGGCGTTAACCGAGGAAATGTTGATTACAGATGCACCTGCTTTCAAATGCGGAAGTGCATCTGCCAAAAGATTGCTTGGTACCAACAGGTTAACATCCAAAATGGCCCTTTGCGCGTCGACGTCAAAGTGCTCTTTGGGTGTCGATTGCACAATGCCTGCGTTGTTCACGATGATATCTAGTTGTCCGAATTTACCTATCACTGCAGCCACCGCGGCTTTGCAACTCCCGTCTTTGGTTAAATCGGCTTGTATCGTAAAAATGCCGTCAGGCAGGCCCTCTGGCGGTGTCGAATTCCAAACTACTGCTACGTTATGATCCACAGCTAGTTCTTTGGCGATGGCTAAGCCAATACCGCGGGTACCTCCGGTAATTAATGCTGTTTTGATCATTCAAATACCCCGATTTTTAAATCTTTGCAGGTACTAGAGTGAGCAAATTGTTCAAGACATGCAACAACCTACTAGTCACTAGAGCCATCACCTTTTTCCAATCTGGTCCAGACCGGCAGTTTGTTAGGGTGATGTTGCACAGATTAGTGGTCAAGGGCCGTTCAGCTATCTTGGTAGCGGAATGCGTCGTTTCTTATGAAACATTCGCGGGACAAGTTTCAGCAAGTTAAATTGGCAATTTCACGCCCTGCGAAAAGCGCATTTCCATAATTGTTCCCGAGGCATTACTGTAGGACAGGCATTCGAGATCGCCTTCATATTGATCAACAATTTTGCGAACGATTGCCAATCCCATGCCACTGCCCTCGATTTCATCGCGGGGTTTTAATGTGGTCATCGCTTCGAAAACGCGCTGCGCGTACTTTTCAGGAATTCCAGGCCCGTTGTCACTGACACGCAGGACGCAAACATTATCTTCGTTCTGTGACGAAATTTTGATGTTGCCAGTTTTCGAATGATGATGCTTGATCGAATTCGAGATCAGGGACGATAACAGTGTTAGGATATCCCGTTCGCCAAATTCCAATGTCGCAATTTGGAAATCGACGTCAATTTCGAAACCCTTGGGAATTTTGACCTGCTCTAACACGGTGTCCAGCGCGGATTGTAAGCTAATAGTGCTGATCTGTTGTGAGCGTCCGATACGAGAATAGACCAATAAATCGATCAGCATTCTGTCTAGTCGTTGCGTATGCGTGTTCATCAGGTTGATGTTGTCAGCAAGCTGCCCGTCGATTTTATGACCCGCGGATACCAGATCTTCTGCAATCCATTGAGGCACTTCCAAAAGCGCACGGATCGAGCTTCTGACATCGTGACTTAGCAGGTAAATGAAGTCTTCAAAATCTTTTGAATCCTTTGTCACGACAGGGCGACGGTTGAGTGATTGGCTTGATTCATTTTCAGATTGAGTGTTCATTTTGCCTCCGCTTTTTATAGGAAATAGGCGATGTCGGTTGATTTATAGTAAACGTTCGGCAGTTAATTTACGTCCCTCAGCACCGCACGCACTTCGGGGGGGTACATTGAGCGCAGCGTTTGCCAGCGTTGTTTTTGCACTCGCAGTCCGGAGCCGTTGGTGACCAGACGCCAGCGTTGAGCAACACGTTCGAGTGCCTGCTTTGGAGAAATTTCTTTAGCCAATGCGCGTGCTAACCAATCTGCCAAAATCCGAAAATACTCCCCCTGGTCTTTTAGGTACAGATCAGGAATTGCGGATTGCATACTTCGGCGGTGCACATTGAGAAATTCTGGTGTGTAGGTGTCTTGAATTCCGGCGTCTGCATAGTGTTCGGGGCGAAAGGGGTCGAAAAAACCTTCGGCCTGACCAACAGCAAGTGTTGACATGATCGGGCTGGACGCAAATAGGGCAAAAAGATATGAAATTTCAGGGTGTTGGGAGTTACTGGTCACCACATAATCCCATCCCCAATTGAAGTAGGGCATCGGAACAGTTTTGCCCGAAAATACGCCACCTGGGATTTCGCCGTGCACCATGTTTCCACGCATTGGCGATCCGGCCTGGTTCAGGAATTTTTGCGTGCCACCCCAGCCGATGTTGCAGTAAATATCGCCCTTACTGAACCGTTCCCAATTTTCAAAAAGACCAAATTTGTTGGTTTCTGGTAACAGGCTTTCAGTCGCGCGGATCATGTCTTCGAGCGCTTCGATGCCTTCATCCGATGCAATTTGAGGATCCATCGTTGGTGAAAATGGCCAGACACCTTTCGCATGGAATCTCACCCACCATTCCCATGCCAAATAGCTTGGGGTGCGGAACAGAAGGCCACCCCATTTGCCATTTTCGGGATCATTGAAAAACGCCATTTGCTGGTCAAGCTCGGCCCACGTCGCTGGTACGCCCAATTCGTACCCGTACGAATCACTATAGCGCGCCATTGTTTCCGGGTTCTCTTGCATCGCCTTGTTGAAGAAGGTCATGTAAACATCACCGTCGGTCTGGAACCCGTAAATTTCCCCATCAAAACTGTCACCAATTCCGAACAAAATTCCATCCCTGAAACCCTCGGGCTCATACTGTTTGGCAAAGTCGGTAATCGGCAAAATCGCCTCGGATGAAACAAGGTCAGGCAGGCCGAATGTGGCAGGTAAAGCAACGTCGTATTGTTGCGATCTGCTAAGGCCATCAAGATAGAGTTCTGTATTTATTTCATCGACTTGCGTTTCATTTACCTGCACTTGAATGCCAGTCATTTGCGTAAATGCTTTGATCACGGGGGCCACGTTTGCGAACGACCCGTTTGGCAGAAGCATGCGGAGTTCAATAGTTCGTCCAGCGGCTAGCACACGGGCCTGATCAGCGGCCTGAATGTGCAAATCTTTAGCGGCACTCGCATGCGACGCGGACGTGAAATTTGGCAAAATAGCCGCCGCTCCTAACCCAGCCATAAGCTGGCGCCGCGTAACCTCGTTGGCACCGCATGTTTCACGTTTCATAAACGGTATTCTCCCGACAACCCCAGCCTAACCAGTGTCGTTCAACAACATTAACCGTGCGTTAATGCTCATTCGGTATGACCGTCGGTAACGTTTTGAATTTGAGTGTGCAGCATGCCTGACCATAACCTACGACTATTTGCGCCCGGGATCGTGCTGCGTTTGCGTATTGTGTTTATGGCTGTGTCGATTGCGCTGGTTTGCGTGACTTTAGTGACTTTTTCTCAAATGCGGCTGTTGAATGCTTCGATTGAAGAACTGACCGAAACGTCGTTTTCTGCGTTTGTTACAACCGAAGAAACCGAACGTAGCCTGAAATCATTGTTGCTGTTGTTGCAACGTGTGGACAGCGCGCGCAGCTTGAATGATCTAGGGCCTTTGGGCGCACTAACCGAAGAACAGCTGAATATTTTGCGGGCTAAAACGCTAGCAATGACAGGATATCACACACAGGGTGAAACTGTGGCAGCCATGCAAAATGCGTTGATGGAAATAGACCTTGGCGCGCGCAGTATCTTGGATATTCAAAGTGCAATTCTAGAACGGGAAACTAACATTGCGGTTCTTGCGAACGCTCTTGAAGCGGCAGGTGTCAAAGCACGCACATACTTTGAAGAGATGTCATACGCTGCTGCTTTAAGCTCTCGAGGTACGACAGCAGACATTCAAATTGAGTCACCAAAGCAATTGGAAGCCTTTGTCCAAGGTTACAATGAAAGCCTGGCTTTGGCGAATACGATAACTGCAATTTCTCTGGAAGTTGAAGCTGTCATTGACGCTGTCATTGGTCTCCAAAACTTGAGCGAAGTCAGGGACCTCGAAATTTCGTACAACAGTTTGCGCCACAAAATGCGTAATATTGCTGTCTTGACCGGCCAGTTGATCGACAATGAGACAAGGGTTGATCTGGCTCTGGTTGTTCTTGAGATCCGAACCATTTTGTTTGGTGAAACGGGAATCATCAATGAGGTTTCACAATCGCAAACGCTTCGCGACGCGTTGCTTGAAGCAAAGCGAGTACAATTCGTTCCAATTGAGCGCATTTCGGGTATTTCCGCTAAAATGCTTACCGACGCGCGGGCAGAAATCGACGTTTCACGTCAGCATTTAGAAAGCGCTACTCGGCATTTCGTTACGATCCTAGCAGCAGTGTTATTGCTTATGCTTGTGGTGATTGCTGTGACTTTGGTTTGGGTTGTAGAGCGGCAAATTAACAAGCGTATGGGGCGCTTAACCAAGGCCGTTCTCGCAATCGCTGACGGTGATACAGAATACGAAGTGGACGTGAGCGGACCTGATGAACTGGGTAAGATGGCGGATGCGCTGAAGGTCTTTAAGTCGAACGCCGAAGAGCTCCACCGATCCAATGCAGAGTTGGAAAAGTTCGCCTATGTTGCTGCGCATGATTTACGATCCCCATTGCGGGCAATTCAGGATTTATCTGGTTGGTTACTCGAAGATCCAGACAATGTATTTTCAGGAGATGGGCAGCAATATATGGCCCTGATGACGGGGCGGATCGAACGCCTTAACCAACTTTTGACAGACTTACTGGAATACTCGCGCGTCGGATCTCTTGGGCTGGAATTCTCGAATGTCTCGATAGAGGCGATTGTGCAAGAAACAGCAGAGATGCTGGATCCAATGCATAAGTTTGAGATCGGTTTTGTTGGCAATTGCTACAGTGTTGTTACCTACGCGACACCACTGCGCCAGATTTTATTGAATTTGGTAAACAACGCTCTCAAGCATCACGATAAGAAAATCGGCAAAGTGACCATCGACGCACGTATCGAAGGTGATCGACTGGTTTGCCGTGTGCATGACGATGGTGCTGGGATCGATCCGAAATATCACGGGAAGATTTTCGGGTTATTTCAAACTCTGAAATCACGTGATGAAATTGAGGCAAGTGGGCTTGGATTAGCGATCATTCACAAAATGTTAGAACGGATCGGTGGAAGGATATCAGTGGTTTCTGATCCTTCGAAAATGCGTGGTGCAACGTTTGTCTTTGATGTGCCCATCGGAATCGCGACGACTGAAGATATCAAAAAAGCAGCATAAAAAAAATCGGGAGTGAGCGGATATGAGTGAACATCAAATGGGGTCAATTTTTGACGTGAAGACGGATCCAGTAAAATTCTTGATCGTAGATGATGACCAGGTCACTGTGATGGCCATTAAAAGAGCCCTGCGAAAGTTGAAGATCATTAACCCAGTGGTCGTTGCATGCGACGGACAGGAAGCATTGGATATGATGCGCGGAGAATGCCAAGGCGATAAGCTTTTGCCGCCTTATTTGGTCACGCTTGATCTCAATATGCCGCGAATGGATGGCTTCGAGTTTCTCGAAGAGGTGCGAAACGATCCTTCGCTACAGCGTGCAGTGATCTTTGTATTGTCGACATCCGATTCACCCAAAGACGTCGCTGCGGCATATAGCGCCAACATCGCAGGCTATATCGTTAAGGATGATTTGGGCG
The DNA here is from genome assembly GCA_047626725.1 of Ascidiaceihabitans sp. Taxonomy (GTDB): domain Bacteria; phylum Pseudomonadota; class Alphaproteobacteria; order Rhodobacterales; family Rhodobacteraceae; genus Ascidiaceihabitans. Next base: position 66,666 of record JBLHSG010000015.1, on the reverse strand, counting down.
ATAGTTTTACCCGTGCTTTGAACATGATCGATATATACACTAAAGTTGTCGAACTTCCGCGCTAAAGTAATCCGTGTTTGCTTAGGCGGATATTCACACGTTGTGAACGCTTTGGCAGGGAGCAGGCCGCAGCATTAATTGGTCATCAACGCTACTGAAGCAATATTCTGTAGCGGATAGACGATGACCAACAATATGTTGAGGGTAACATGAAAAGTGCTTTGGCTTTTGATAACACATTGGCGACGATGCCAGTGGCACCAAGTGATGTAAGCATCCTCATTCTGGATGATAATCAATTTGACCGTAAACGCATTCGGCGGATGTTTGAAAGCATCGGCAGCGGATTTCACTTGAGTGAAGTTGAAAGCCTAGATGCACTAAGCCTAAATTTAGACAGCAAAGATTTTGACGTTGTCTTAATCGACTTTCAGTTGCCCCAAGGCGATGGGCTTGAAGCTTTGGCGCAAATACAAAAGCACGAACGAAACCACAGCGCAGCCACAGTAATGATTGCAGGTGATGATCAATCAAAAGTCGCGGTGCGCGCCATGAAGAATGGGTGTCAGGATTACATCCCCAAGGATGCTCTGAGTCCCCAAACGTTGCACACACTCGTGTTGTCGGCAATCGCGGCTGCGGAGGCTAGACCATCAGAACTTGCCGACATGAAACAACGTTTGGATACTCTGATGTCTCTTTTGAAACATCATCATGTCAGTGCTCTTCAGCCAAAAATTTCTAGTATTATTCAAGAATTGCGATCTCTTAGAACGCGTGTTTACCAACCGCATAGCCCATTGGGGCATGAACTGGCCTCGATTGAAAAGCGGTGTTTGGGACTCTGGGCCAGTTTGGAAGAAGTCGATGCTATCGTTCTAAACGCCTCGAAGGAAGTAGGGCCGGATTGACCAAACGAGGAATGATCTGGATTTTTCCGATGACAGGTCAGGGTAAACTAAAAACACGAGACAGCATGACGTTCCCAAAAAATTTACAATCCTCGTCTGTGTATTGAAACAAACTGCTCGCACATTGAAGCGCGAACACTAGCTGTATATCCTGTTCAGAGTTCAGCCGGGGTTTACGAAATGCAGTATTTGAAACTATGGCACGTGTTGCAACGCGTGTTTCGTATGATGGACGAACGTAACCTTAGCCTCATCGCAGCAGGTGTTGCTTTTTATAGCATCTTGGCCGTGTTCCCCGGGCTCGCAACCGTGATTGCGATCTGGGGTGTTGTTGGTGATCCAGCTGCCGTTGCTGAGCAGGTTTCAGAGTTCAAAGCGGTTCTGCCACAAGATGTATTTAAGCTCATCGATACGCAACTCAGGGCATTATCCAGAGCTGACGGGTTAACCCTTGGGTGGGCATCACTTGTGTCTTTGGTACTGGCAATTTGGTCGGCGCGCGCAGGTGTCGCGGCGCTGATGCGTGGTCTGAACGCAATTTACAAAGTACCAAATCGTCAAGGTTTTGCGCACTATTTACGTGCTCTGATGCTTACCGTTGCCCTGATCGGGGTTGCCGTCACCGCTATTGCTTGCGTCGTTTTGGTTCCAGTGATCATGGCCTTTTTACCATTGGGGCCTTGGGCTGGCTTGGGTTTAGACATCGCAAGGTGGACGGTCGCGCTCAGCGTTTTACTGGCCGGATTTTTGATCATTTACCGGCTTGGTCCAAATCGTGCAGATCGTTTGACGCGTCTGGTTATGCCGGGGGCGATTTTTGCGACATTGTGTTGGGCAGCTGCATCGTCAGGATTTTCAATTTATTTGAAAAACTTTGGTGCATACAACGAAGTTTATGGATCAATCGGCGCTGTGATCGCAATGTTGATGTGGCTGTTTATCAGCGCATGGCTGGTGCTTTTAGGCGGCGCTTTGAATGCCGAATTGGAAAAACGTTCTACCCGAGGGCCATCAACCAAAGCCAAACAGTAAACAATGAGGCCCCCGTAGCGATTAAAACGCTTGAGGCCGCAACGCGTCGTGCCCTGCCGTACATATTTGCAAAAATATAGGCATTTACGCCGGGGGCCATTGCGGCCGTTAACACCCCTGATTGGAAAAAATCAGGTGGTACAGATAGCGCGCTGCCCATGCCCCAGACCAATGCCGGATGGATACAAAGCCCGATCACACACACCATAGCGATCGCCAATTTGTCGCCTTCGGGTTTGTACTGTAGCAATATGCCGCCCAATGAAAACAGTGCTGCGGGCAGGGCGGCGCGGACAATCAAACTTAGCGCGTCGTCCATGACTTTGGGCAGGCTGACACCCAGCAGGTTCACGGCAAATCCACATAAAATTGCTAGAACCAAGGCGTTGCGAAACATTGCGCGCCCGACAGCACGGGCCATGACGAACACGGATTGCCCTCGGTTTCGCGTAATTTCCATCACTGTAATGCCCAAACCGTAGCAAAATGGTGAATGCAGAGCGATGATTGCGTAGTTCCCCGTCAATGCATCAGGGCCAAAAGCGCGCTCACTTATCGGCAATCCCAACAGGACCGAGTTGGAAAACAAGCAGCAAAACCCAATCGCAACGCAGTCTTCCCAATCGCGTTTTAGAAACAGGCGGGCACCAAATAGCCCAAGGGCAAAACAGACCGCTGCACCGGTATAAAAGCTGAACAGCAAACCAGGATGAAATGACGCTTGGATATCGATTTTTGCAATCGCCTGAAACAACAAGCACGGGATTGCAAAGCTTTGGGTGAATTTCATCAACCCATCGACACCGCTCATCGGGAAAAAACCGCGCCAAACGGCGACATAGCCGAAGCCGATAACCAAAAACACAGGCAGAATAATATCGATAAGAATTTGCATGATCGAAGGTCAGTTTCTCTGGTCTGTGATGTTTTACGTCAGCGTTTTACGATGTCTCAAATGTTAACGTTAGCCCGTCAAATGCAGGTTGGATGTGGTCTGGCGTTTCCGCAGCAACCGTCGCGTAATCTAGGTCATTGTGCATGTTTGTCAGAACGGCAGTCTTGGGTGCAACCTTGTCGATCCATTCAAGCGTTTGGGCCAAATGCGAATGGGTTGGGTGCGGTTCACGGCGCAGGGCATCAACGATCCAACAATCTAAATTATCCATGAGTGGCCATGCCGCGTCCGGAATTTTTGCGACATCGGGCAGGTAAACGACATTATCGATCCGAAAACCTAACGCGTCCATGCCACCGTGGTTAACTTCAAACGGGGTGAACGTGATTTTCCCACCCGGGCCGTCGATCATGACGTCCCCTTCGATTGGGTTCAGTTCCAAAATTGGCGGGTAGGATGACCACTCTGGTTGGACAAAAACGTAGCCAAACCGTTCAATCAATGCTGCACGCGTCGGCACATCAGCCCAAACAGGAAGCCGCGCGCGCATGTTAATCACGATCATACGCAGATCGTCGATACCATGAACGTGATCGGCATGACTGTGCGTGTAAATGACGCCGTCCAGCCGCCCCACTTTGGCATCCAGCAATTGGCTGCGCATGTCCGGCGTGGTGTCAATGAGCACGGATGTTGTGCCCTCAGGGCCGATTTTTTCAACTAACAAAGAACAACGGCGCCGGTGGTTCTTCGGGTTTTCAGGATCGCATGCGCCCCAGTGTCCGCCCAAACGTGGCACGCCGCCTGATGATCCACATCCTAAAATGGTGAACTTCAGTTGCGCCATTATGTGCTGGCCTCATATGCCGCAGCTTTGGCGAAAAGACGTTCAAAGTTTACTTGGGTTTGGGCCGCAAATTCTGCGTATTCCATCCCGAACACCTCTGCTCCGACGCGCGCGGTGTGTGCCGTGTACGCCGGTTCATTGCGTTTGCCGCGATGGGGTGGGGGCGCTAAATACGGCGCATCTGTTTCGACAAGTATCCGGTCCACGGATGCGCTTGCAAAAATATCTCGGATCGGTTGGCTTTTTGGAAAGGCCGAGATGCCCGACATTGACAGATAAAAACCCAAATTAAGGGCAGCTTTCGCCAGTTCAGGAGAGGACGAAAAACAGTGCATGACACATGAATACGCGCCGTTTGCGTGTTCTTCTGCCAGAATTCGGGCCATGTCGTCGTCAGCGGCGCGGGCGTGAATGATCAGCGGTAGGCCAGTTTTTCGGGCCGCCGCAATGTGAATGCGCAGCGATTGTTTTTGAATTTCAGCACTTTCAGCGGTGTAGTGATAGTCTAATCCGGTCTCGCCGATGCCAACAAATTTCGGGTGCTGCGCCATCGCGACCAGTTCATCGACAGACGTAAGTGGTTCAGACGCCGCGCTCATCGGGTGGGTTCCTGCAGCATAAAATACCGGTGCGTGTGCTTCGGCAATGGCACGGACCTGTGGCTCAGTCCGCAATTTTGTGCAGATCGTGACCATGCGCGTGACGCCGGCGGCTTTTGCATTTTCGATAATTTGCGGCAACTGGCCTTCGAAATCTGGAAAATCCAAATGGCAGTGGCTGTCAGTGATTTCGGGGTTTGTCATCGCCATGCTCATGCTGCGGCACCTTGAATTTTGAACATCGTATCTAGGACGAGGGCGGCGGGGTCAAGGTTAACGGCCCTCCCGTGACGGGCCCGCGCCAGCGCTTCTTGGCCTATGTCTGCCCACGCGCGTCCCTGATGCGGTGTTTGCGCCAAACGCATTAGGATCGCGGCCTCGTTTGGGGCTGCTTCACCTGCGGGCGGGGTGCCCGTCGCACCTGTGCGCGCCAAACGGGCAAGTGCGATTTCCAGCAGCGTAAACAATAAATCTAGCTTTTCGGCAGCCCCACGTTGCGCGGCGGCTTCGGCCAAACGAAGGGTACGTGCGCGATCAAGTTGCGGCAACGTGCCAAGCAAGCCAATGATTTCGCTGTAAATTTCGAGACCACCTAGCAACGACAGACGCATCGCTTCGCCCACGGACCCGCCAGACAGCTCCGCAAGCGCGGTTCCGGTTTGCCCTGCATCGACGCCTGCATTCAACATCGCCGTTTGCATGTCCGTGCCTGACAACGTGTTCAACCGCAGTGTTCGGCAACGCGACCGGATGGTCGGCAACAGGCGTGAAGGTTGGTGGGTGATCAACAGTAAGGTCGCGCGTTCTGGTGGTTCTTCTAGCATTTTAAGCAGGGCATTCGCCGCTTGGGTGTTCATGTCATCGGCCGCATCCACAATCACAACACGACGCCCGCCATCTGTGGCGGACAGTTGGAAAAACCCAGACAATTTGCGAATATCATCGACAACGATTTGATCGCGCATGCGCCCTGTTTTTTCATTCGGGGTGCGGTTCACAGCAACAAGCCCGGGATCAGCGCCAGCCGCAATACGGTGTGCGACGGGATGATCCGGCGATATTGCCAACGATGTTGGGGCAGGCGGCGCGCCAAACATATCATCGCCGCCAGGGTCCGGCGTCGCGAGCAGGAATTTAGCTATTTTCCACGCCAAGGTGGCTTTTCCGACACCACGCGGACCGGTCAACATCCACGCGTGATGCAGGCGTTCCGAATTGAACGCATCCAAAAATGCAGTTTGCGCAGCGTCTTGGCCGATCAATTGATCGGTTTCACGCGGATGCGGTGCGCCAGATACTTGGGTCGGATCAGAAATTTCGTCAGCCATGATCAATGATGTAGCACCGGACCTGCGCCGTGGAAATGGGTTTAACCCAGCATCTGCGCGTCGACTTGCGCCTCTTCGTTAATCATTGCCTGTAATTGACGACGGAACCGCAATTGGCCTCCATCAATCGGCAAATCAATGTGGGGTGAGTTTTTTGTATCCATGCCTTTTTGCACCTCGTTCAGAACCGCGCGGTCTTCTTCGAATGCGTGCTGCACGTCTTCGGTCATCATTTGGCTTAGGGCCGCATCGTCAGGGCGGATATTGCGCAATTGGAACCAATAATACCGGGTTTCCGTTTCGCTGCTGGGGGTCATGAAATTATAGCTGTCCATGATAAATGTCTGGTCATGCAGTGGCCCATCGACGCCGCCAGTGCCCGCGGGCGTAAACACAGCACGGATCAACGCGTGACTTGGATAGCGGACTTCGTAGTGTTGAAGGCGATCACAATTTCCAGTGAATTCAACGACTTTCTTGTAAAATGGCGCTGGTTCCACATCCATCATCCAGCGATGCACAATGACAGCATCATCAGTTTTTGTGATCCGCAACGGTGTGTCCTTGGTCGCGTCATGGCCGAATGATCCTGCGTGCACCCATGCCACGTGGGTCGGGTCCAGCAGGTTGTCGGTCATGTATAAATAGTTGCATTGCAGGTCCATCGCATCGCCGCGATTGATCCCCCAGTCCGGGTTTTCAAAGTTTGGAATGTCGAAGATTTCGCTGGCGTCAGCCATCGCGGCGTTGCCCATCCATATCCAAACAAGGCCGTATTTTTCGTGAATAGGAAACGCGCGCACTTTTGCTTGGGATGGAATGCGCCCGCCGCCGGGGGCCCAAACGCATTGGCCCGCGCAATCAAAGGTTAACCCGTGATAGCCACATTCAACGTTTCCGTCCTTTATCCGGCCTTTGGACAGCGGTAATTTGCGATGGGGGCAGGCGTCTTCTAGTGCGATCACTTCGCCTTCTGCGGTGCGAAACATGCATATTTTTTCGCCCAAAACCACAACTTGCTGAAGGTCAGCAACAACTTCGTGATCCCATGCAGCGACGTACCATGCGTTTTTCAGGAACATTGTGGGCCTCCAAAAGGGCGAGCGTTTTTAGGTTTTAATATGTGTAAACAAATGACGAGAGGCGGCAAGTGTTTCGTTCACGCATCCAATGATTTTTGAACCGTATCCGCCACGTCCTGCGCGACTTCGTTAATACCACGCGCACCATCAATGACGCGAAACCGGTCTGAAAATTCTTGTGCCAAAGACAGGAATCCTGCGCGCATTTTTTCCTGTAAATCAGTGCCAAAATCCTCGAAACGTTCTTCGATGGTTTGCCGCGCTTTGGCACGGGTGTGGCCAATGGTCGGGTCCATATCGATCAGGATGGTCAGGTCGGGTTCACGTTTGATCATCAGCTTGTGCAGTTGGTCTACGGTGGCACGCAAATCGCCGCGCGACAGTCCTTGGTACATGCGCGAACTGTCGGCAAAGCGGTCGCAGATCACTATTTTTCCAGCCTCGATTGCAGGCTGAATTGTGCGTTCTAGATGATCGCGACGCGCGGCTGCAAACAGCAAAATCTCTGTTTCAGCGGACCAACGATCTGGATCGCCCTGCAAAACCAGCGCGCGAATTTCCTCGGCACCGGGGCTGCCGCCTGGCTCGCGGGTCAACACAACGTCTTGGCCAAGCGCGCGCAGATGATCCGCTAGCATCCGTGCTTGCGTGGATTTTCCAGAGCCGTCGATGCCTTCAAACGTGATAAAAGTGCCGGTTGATGTCACGATGGGTTCCGGTTTGGGTTTTGGTTTACGCGGTCCAAAAGCTTCATCGCGGCGGTGCTGAGGCGTGCCATAAATCCACCGTCAGCCACGTCATTTTCGGCGACCAACGGGATGCGGGTTTCAGGCAATCCTTCGGGGGACAGAACCAATTCCGCCAGCTTTTGGCCCGCGGTGATCGGCGTTTGTAATGGGCCGCTATAGACGACTTCGGCGGGGACTTCGTTGCCTGCAAGTACCGGCAAAAGAACCGAAATGTCAGTTTCAGGAACCAGTCCAACAGTTGGCATTTCGCCCATCCAGACATCTGCCATGGCAATACGTTCGCCCTTTTTCGCCAGCGGACGTTGGGCGAATTGGCGGAATGACCAGTTGACGATTGCTTCGGATTCTTGGGCACGTGCTGCTGAGCTTTCGAGACCGGAGATCACAAAAATCACACGACGTTGACCTTGTTTTGCAGACCCGACAAGGCCGTACCCTGCCTCGGATGTGTGGCCCGTTTTCAAACCATCAGCGCCAATGCCTAGCTTTAACAATGGGTTACGGTTTTTTGTGTTCTGTGGCGCACGTCCGTCAAATTGAAAATCTGTCTCTGCGAACAGCGGATAATACTCGGGAAAATCCTCGATCAAGCGTGTGGCCAACAACGCCAAATCACGCATAGACATGCGATGACCTGCCTGCGGCCAGCCGTTGGAATTGGCAAATGTTGAATTGGTCATGCCCATTTTTTGCGCGCGCTGGGTCATCATTCGCGCAAAACCACTTTCAGTGCCATCTGTGCTTAGCGCTTCGGCAATGACCGAACACGCATCGTTGCCAGACAACACAATAATTCCGCGCAAGAGGTCTTCGACCCGAATGCGATCACGGGTGTTCAGGAACATGGTTGACCCGCCGTAGTCCATCGAATGTTGCGAGACGGGCAGTTTTTCGTTCAGGGACAAGCGCCCATCGCGAATTGCCTCAAATGCCATGAATAGCGTCATCAATTTCGACATGGATGCGGGCGGCAAAGGCGTGTCTGCGTTCTTGTTCAACAGCACGGTGCCGGTGGTTTGATCGACCACATAGGCAGCCGTCGCGCGAGTTTCAAAGGCCTGCGCAGGCATGCTCAGCACGATCAGCGCGAAGAGGGCAGAAAATTGGCGGATCATGGTTTTATGCTCCTGAAGTGGCGATTAATTGGTCACGGCATAGGCATCAGAGAAGCCTTCGCCCTTGATTTTATTCAACAAAGATTTGCGTTCTGAACTGGTTTGCGCAGGGCCGACCAGTACACGCCAGAATGCGTTGCCGCCGCGTTCACCGCGTTTGATCGTCGGCACAAGGCCTGCTGTCCGCATTTGGCTTGCAGTGCGCGTGGCGTTTGCTTCGACCGAGAAAATACCGATTTGGATGAACGGTCGATCAAGGCTTGAACCTGTCGGGCGCAACGCCGTGGCGACGGGTGGCGTTGCGGCAGCGGCGTCAATCGCGGCGGCGGCACCGGCAATTGGGTCCAGTGTCGTTGCCTGAACATCGGCAGGTTCGGTTAATTCGCCGGCTGGTGCATCAGCCGATGCGACTGGGTCAATCGCGACTTCTTCTTTGCGCAGGGCGGTCACGTTCAATTGTGCCGGTGCGCCGGCCAACATGCCAAGCGCTTCGGCGGCGTCAGACGAGATCTGCAAACGTGGGCCTGGAATATCGCGTTCACGACGGAACAGGGCCCCAACGACAAATTTGTTGTTCGTGGTGTTGCGAATAATCACGCGCTCGGGATCTGTGACGTCAGGATGTGCAACCCAAACGCCGCCCAGTGATGGTCGTCCATCCCAAAGACCTGCTTCGGTCGCGGAAAAAACGTCAGGGGCCTCGACGTCACGTTCGGTGGTTTTTGTGGTTGCGCCACTGCGGTTTGGTGCGGCCGCGGTCGCGTCACCACGTAATTTTTGGCCCAGATTGAACTGACCGGATTCATCGCACCCTGTCAAAATCGTCATTGTTACCAGGGCGCCGAGGCCCAATTTGGCTTTTGTACCAAAATGTTGAAAGAAAACCGCGCTGCCCATCGCTTTAGATCCTTGCCTGTCAGTTGGCGCTGCTCGCGCCCATTATTATACGGTGTTTTACACACCCTTTTGCGCCAATTCGGGCACGATTTACGCGCCCTCAAGAGGGCGTTTTGACGGCACTCTAGCGCGGCTTCACCCATCTGAAAAGGCGGCTGATTCGACGTCGGCAAAAAACCCCATGTTTTCGTGAGGTTTAAAGGGCATTACCCAATTGCAGAATCAATTTTTGGGTATTAGGAACAGCGCTGTCGGAGGAGTGGCAGAGTGGTCGAATGCACCGGTCTTGAAAACCGACGAGGGTGAAAGTCCTCCCAGGGTTCGAATCCCTGTTCCTCCGCCATTTGGCCTCATTTACTTATCTAGTTTAGTAATTTGAGAGCCTTTTGTGCGATTTCCAATCCTGACATCCGCGAAAATCGTTGTGTTGTTTGACATCCGCGCGATTAAAACGTCGGCGGTGTGCAAGCGCTGATGATGCGGCAAGTCGCGGCGCTTGTGTTACGAAAACGGTGGGGCAGGCGGCTGTCGAACAAATAACCTTCGCCTGCGCGTAGTATTTTAACCTGATCTGCGACGGTGATTTCGATCTCACCTTCGGTCACGATCCCGGCCTCTTCGCCTGCGTGGGTCAACAATTCCGGTCCGGTGTCGGCGTTTGGTGGATAAGTTTCATCCAACATTTGCAGCGTGTGATTGCTGGCATTGCCAAGTTGGCGCAGGGACACGGTGCTGCCATCTGACTGCGGCGCCAGTTCGGTAAATTCGTTGGCATTAAAGAAAAACTGCGGGTTCTGGGCATCGTCAAGATCAGCAAAAAACTCGGAAATGCTCATCGGGACCGCATCAAGAAGGTTCTTAAGCGTGGCAACCGACGGGCTTGTCTTGTTCTGTTCAATCAAAGAAACAGTGCCGTTGGTCAGGCCTGCACGTGCGGCAAGTTCCCGCTGGGACAGACCGCAGGATTTTCGAATTGTCTGTAGTTTTTTACCAATATCCACGCGCGGGTCCTTTGGCGTTTGTCGATTTTGTTGCAAGATCAACGTAGTACATCTGTGTCTGAACCTAAATCGGATTCTTCGCCCAAACTTGTCGCGCACGTGCCCTGTTAAGTCCGCAGTAAGGCCGCGTGCGAAACGATGTTGACACATAAAATAAACGTATTATGAGAATTTTAAACACCCCGCGATTGGGGATTCTCGTAAATCTGCACAAGGAGGCCCACCTCATGACCGACAAAGCAAAAAAGAAGTCCCGCAAGACCACGCGCAAAGCAACATCAAACGTCACGGCGATTGTTAAACCGACGATTTCGGTCGTGCCGGATGTGCCAGAAGTTGTGGTTGAAATTGTGCCTCCGGTTTTGGTCGCGGCCAAATCCAACGCCGAATTGATTGCGCGACGCGAAGCCGCGGTTCCACGTGGTGTTGCGTCTGCCGCGCCGATTTTTGCCCACTACGCAGAAAATGCCGAATTGTGGGACGTTGAAGGCAACCGGTTTGTTGATTTCGCGGGCGGAATTGCGGTTCTGAACACAGGTCACCGTCACCCCAAAGTTGTCGCTGCCGCAAAGGCACAAGAAGACCACTATACACACACTAGTTTCCAAGTGGTCCCGTACGAACCCTACATCGCGCTTGCCGAAAAACTGAACGCGTTGGCCCCCGGTGATCACGCAAAGAAATCACTGCTGGTGACAACTGGCGCAGAAGCGGTTGAAAACGCAGTTAAAATTGCACGCGCTGCAACGGGTCGTCCCGGCATCATTGCGTTTACCGGTGGCTATCACGGTCGCACGCTTTTGACGCTTGGCATGACGGGCAAAGTGTCGCCGTACAAAAAAGATGTTGGCCCATTCCCGTCCGACATTTTCCGCGCGCCATTTCCAAGTGTGCGTGATGGGATCACTGTTCAGGATGCCTTGATTGGTTTGCAAAACCTGTTCCTAACAGATGCGCAACCAGAACGGATTGCCGCAATTATCATCGAACCTGTGCTGGGCGAGGGCGGCTATACGCCGGTTCCGTTTGAAATGATGCAAGCGCTGCGCGACATTTGCGACACGCACGGTATCATGTTGATCGCAGACGAAATTCAGGCAGGATTTGGGCGGACTGGCACATGGTTTGCCATCGAACATTCCGGCGTTGTGCCTGATCTGATCACTGTCGCAAAATCCATGGCGGGCGGGTATCCTATCGCCGGTGTCATCGGGCGCGCGGACATTATGGATGCGGTTATTCCTGGCGGTTTGGGCGGCACATATGGCGGCAACCCTGTGGCTTGCGCGGCCGCACTTGCCGCAATCGAAGCGATTGAAGAAGAGGGCCTTTTGGCGCGCTCATCTGCCCTTGGCGAGCATTTTCGGGCACGGTTTGCAGAAATCGGCGCGCGGGTTTCACCCTACCGTATGTGGGATATTCGCGGCCTAGGTGCGATGTTAGCTGTTGAATTTGTGACAGATTTCGAAACGGCGGCACCCGATGCTGCCTTGACCAAATCTGTTGTCGCGCATGCGCTTCAGCGCGGTTTGATCCTGCTGGCCTGTGGAATGCACGGAAACGCATTGCGGATTATGGTGCCTTTGACGGCGTCTGATGCAATCATCAACGAAGGTTTGGATATCTTCGAAGCCTCGCTTGCCGCAGCGATTGCTGAACAGCACGCGTAAATTCAAGACCTAAAGTCGGAAAAGCGGGCCATTACGGTCCGCTTTTTTTATGCAATCTGCACATTTGGCCATGATCAAAGCGTATGTCATGCCCATCATTCAGGCAGATTTGGCTGTCTTTTGTGACCGCCTGTTCAAAATTTTAAACAAATTTTGCAATTTGATGGCAAAACCGGTTGCGCGGCGCTGGGGATGCGGTCACTCTACCTAAGGTACTGATCTAAAAAGACGCATGTTTGTTCGAATAGCGTCTGGGTCGTTTGTATTGCGGAAACGGGGCGCTACCGCCCGAAAATTCGCGCACGAGTAAACAGGGAATTTCCATGGGCGACAGCGCCGTTTTTTCATTTGATCCCATCGTTTCAAACGCGGGAAATTTGTGCCGCCAAGCCATTGAATTATCTTTGGAAAAGATTCGTGATCACGGCGCTACGGCATGGTCCAAAACATCTGTATTCGGCGCGTTTACGCTTGGTTCAAGTGTCGGTAGAATCCTGCGAATATCGCCTGTTTCTGTTTGCGAAATGAAGGTGTAATAGATGCGTGATTCACAGAAATGGACGACCCCGATGGGACGCCTGTGTATTCACGGAGCTTTCAAAGCATGACCCCTTTCGCAATTGCCGGCGTACAAATGTACGTCAACGCCCTGCAGCCCAATGTCGACGGGATGATGCAGCGGCTCGACGTTTTGATGATGCGTTTTCCGTGGACACAAATGGTGTTGTTCAGTGAACTTGCTCCGTTTGGCCCGTTGGAGAAATACAAACTGCCCCAAGAAAACGCGGTTATCGACCGGTTTTGCGAAGCGGCGCGTCGCCACAAAATCTGGCTGATCCCGGGGTCGATGTTTTTGACACATCCCGAAGATGGCCGCGTCTATAACACCTCGTTGGTCATTAATCCGGAAGGCGAAGTTGTCCGCCGGTACGCCAAGATGTTCCCGTTTTTACCGTATGAAGCAGGCGTCGCTGCAGGCACCGATTTTTGTGTGTTTGACGTGCCGGACGTGGGCCGCTTTGGTCTGTCGATTTGCTACGATATGTGGTTCCCGGAAACGACCCGCCAACTGACCAGCCAAGGGGTCGAGGTGTTATTGCATCCGGTTCTGACAGGCACAACTGACCGTGATGCGGAATTGGCAATCGCCCGTGCAACCGCAGCGCAATTCCAGTGTTATGTCATCGATGTCAACGGTTTAGGGTCTGGCGGGGTTGGTAAATCTTGTGTTGTTGATCCGACGTCGATGGTGCTGCACCAGTCCGGCGGACAAGAAGACATGTTCCCGATCGAAATCGACTTGTCGATGGTGCGCCGTCAGCGCGAAACCGGCATGAAAGGCTTGGGGCAAGTGCTCAAAAGCTTCCGTGACCGGCCTGCCGATTTCTCTGTTTATGACCGCACCAGCGGCGTTGACAGCTACCTAAATACACTCGGCCCACTAGAGGTGCCCCAGCAAGGATCGCGTGCAGGTTTGCATGTGGATGTGCCGGCCGCCGCCGAGGCTGAATTGATTGATCGTGCGCCCGAATTGGGTGTCGCGGTTGCGCCTATCTTGGGCAAAACAACAGACGGCTGAAAGACGCGGCCAGTGGTGTAAAACTGCGGATCCATCGTGTTTCAGCCCCACAGGGGAGAGCGACCGATGGATTCCGTCAGTGACTATTATTCCGGTACCCAGCTGCGTGCTGACAGATGGAGCGCGCTGCGCGAAGCTGTGACGTCGTTGTGTCGTGAGCAGAACGCGAAAAAGGCGACTGCGCATAAAGCGCGCATTGCCGAATTGTTCGAATCTTTGGCCTTGATCGAACCCTATTGGGCGTTTCCGGGCATGGCTGCCTTTGAAAATATGCGCCGCCAGTTTGAAACCGGTCACTATGATGATCTGTCGTTTACCACCAATCGCGTCAAACGTGCGCTGACCACAGGCGCGTATCGTCGCCGTCATATTCCGCTTGATCGTGACAGCACGGACGACGAAGAACACAACGACGAGGCGATGTTGTCGCCCGAAGCGCGCGCGATGGCCCGTCCATATTTTGAAGTTTTGATCGTTGATAATGTCAGCGATCAGCAGGAACGTTGGCTCAAAAGCAACGTCTCGCGCATGCGCCGCCCCGAGGATCCATTTAACTACGAAGCGGTGGTTGTTCCAAGCCTTGAGGACGCACTAATTGCCGTGCTTTTTAACCACAATATTCAGGCAATTGTGGTGCGCCCCGGACTGGTGCTGAAGTCGAAAAACGACAATGAAATTCTGGCAAAATACATCAGTAACGCCAGTAATGCCGCCGAAATCGAAGCGATGTTGCCCGAGGATTACGGCCCGGAACTGTGCCGTTTGATCGCGCGTGTGCGCCCCGAACTTGACGCCTATTTGGTTACGGAACGGTCAGTCGAAGACATTGCAGGACTTGATCTAGGGATTTGCCGTCGGGTTTTCTACAACCAAGAAGACTTCATGGAATTGCACCTGAACATTCTTCGGGGTGTTGCCGCACGCAACAAAACCCCGTTTTTCACAGCGCTTGTTGAATATTCCAAACAACCAACCGGCGTGTTCCATGCGATGCCAATCAGTCGCGGTAAATCGATCACGCGTTCGCATTGGATCCAAGACATGGGTGCCTTTTACGGGCCCAATATCTTCTTGGCTGAAACCTCTGCGACATCGGGCGGATTGGACAGTCTGTTGGAACCGCACGGCCCGATCAAAGAGGCGCAGGAACTGGCAAGTCGCGCCTTTGGGTCCAAGCAAACCTTCTTTGCGACCAACGGCACATCGACCTGTAACAAGATCGTCGTGCAAGCGTTGGTGCGCCCCGGCGACATCGTTTTGGTGGACCGTGATTGTCACAAATCGCACCACTACGGGATGGTTTTGGCCGGTGCCGAGGTTGTCTACTTGGACAGCTATCCGCTGAACGAATATTCGATGTATGGCGCCGTGCCGTTGAAGGAAATCAAACATCAATTGCTGGCTTTAAAAGCAGCAGGCAAACTGGATCGCGTCCGCATGCTATTGCTGACCAATTGCACCTTTGACGGTCTGGTTTATAATGTCGAACGGGTGATGGAAGAATGCCTTGCGATCAAGCCGAACCTGATTTTCCTATGGGACGAGGCATGGTTTGCATTTGCGCGTTTCAGCCCAACATATCGCCAACGCACCGGTATGCGCACGGCCAACAATTTGCGCACGCGTTTGCGCACGGATACGCACAAACAGGCGTATAAAGAACAGCAAGAACAGCTAGAAAATGCCACGGATGAAACCCTGATCGAGACGCGTTTGATCGCGCCGCCCGATGCCCGAATTAGGGTGTATGCCACGCAATCGACCCATAAAACACTGACATCTTTGCGTCAGGGTTCGATGATCCATGTGAACGATCAAGATTTTAAAGGTGAGGTCGAGCAGTCGTTTCACGAAGCGTATATGACGCACACGTCGACGTCGCCCAACTATCAAATTATCGCGTCTTTGGATGTGGGGCGCCGGCAAGTTGAACTTGAAGGGTTCGAATTTGTGCAGCGCCAAATCGAGGCGGCGATGTCGATGCGCAAGGCCATCAGTAGCCATCCTTTGCTGCAAAAATACTTTAAGGTTTTGACGGCTGGCGACATGATTCCAGAACACCATCGCCAAAGCGGTGTGACCAGTTATTTTGACAACGATCAAGGCTGGACGGACATGTGGGATTGCTGGGAACAGGACGATTTTGTTCTGGATGCAACCCGCGTTACGCTTGCTGTTGGTGGTACAGGTTGGGACGGCGATACGTTCAAAAATGATGTTTTGATGGATAAATACGGCATCCAAATCAACAAAACATCACGCAACACGGTCCTGTTCATGACCAATATCGGGACCACGCGATCGTCCGTTGCCTACCTGATCGAAGTACTGGTCGAGATCGCAAACGAGCTGGACGAATTGCTGGATGACGCATCAAAAATGGAGCGTCTGTCGTTCGATAAGCGGGTGAAAAACCTGACGGAAAACTATCCTCCGCTTCCAGACTTCAGCCGCTTTCACGATGCATTTCGCCCGGACAATATCACATCAGAGGGTGACATTCGCACCGCCTATTACCTAAGCTATGATGAGAAAAATTGCGACTATCTGGAGCTTGAGGGATCACTGCAGGATGCGCTGGATGCGGGGCGAGAAGTTGTCTCCGCAGGCTTTATTATTCCCTATCCGCCAGGGTTTCCGATTTTGGTGCCGGGGCAGGTCGTGAGCAAAGAAATCCTCGCGTTTATGCGGGCCTTGGACGTCAGTGAAATCCACGGGTATCGCGCCGATCTGGGTTTGCGCGTCTTCACAACCGAAGCCGTTATGGCCCTGCCACAAGCTAAAAAATCCTAAGCCGTTTTTGCGCAAAGTAAAAAACCGAAAAAGATAAGAAAAGGACAAACAATGCCAACAGTGCTCAAGAATATCTCGGAAATCCGCCGGTTCTTTCACCGTAACGAAGATCCTATCTACTTCATTTCGGCCACAAACTTTAACCTTTTAGGGCTCGATGAATGGGTCAAAAACTTTAAATACATCTGTTACATTGACTGCTACGGCGGCAAGCATCCGAACGTGTTTTGCCCATCCGAACAGCCGCACGCCGAATTCCAATCGATCGAAGATATCAATAACTATTTGTTGCAGCACAAAGAAGTCATCGATTTCATCAAACGCCGCGGCGGCAAGCCGAAATTTGTGTTCTTGATGTTCGACGAAGAAACCGAACGCCTGTCAAAAGAACTGGGCGCCGATGTTTGGTTCCCAAAGGCCAAACTGCGCACGAACATGGACAACAAAATCGAAACGGTCCGCATCGGTAACAAGGCGGGGGTCCCGTCTGTGCCAAACGTTTTGGCCGAAGTGACGTCTTACGAAAACCTGCAAGCGACCTGTGAAAAAGCTGGCATTGGCCATGATCTGGTCCTGCAATCGGCCTTTGGTGACAGCGGGCACACCACGTTCTTTATCAAATCCGAGGCTGATTTCCGTCGTCATGAGCACGAGATTATCGGCGAAGGTGAGATCAAGATTATGAAACGCATCGATTGTCGTGGATCGGCGATCGAAGGCTGCGCGACAAAAGAGGGCACAATTGTTGGCCCGTTGATGACCGAACTTGTCGGCTTTAATGAACTGACGCCATATCGCGGCGGTTGGTGTGGTAACGAAATTTTGTCCACCGCATTCCCACCCAAAGTGCGCCAAAAAGCACGTGAACTGACGTTTAAATTTGGCGAACAATTGCGCAAAGAAGGCTATCGCGGGTACTTTGAACTCGACTTTTTGATCGATAAAAAAACGGGTGATATTTGGCTGGGCGAACTCAATCCTCGCATTACCGGCGCGTCGTCAATGACCAACCACGCGGCCTTTGCTCATGCGGATGCGCCGCTGTTTTTGTTCCACTTGCTTGAATTCTCGAAAAAGAAATTCGACCTTGATACCAGTGAGCTAAACGATCGTTGGGCCAATCCGAACATGATCGACAGCTGGTCGCAAATGGTTATCAAACACACGGATGACAGCGTCGATATTTGCACAACTGCGCCTGAAACCGGCATCTACAAAATGCTTGAGGACGGCAGTGTTGTGTATGACCGTTTCGATTATCACAGGCGCGCCGTCGAAAGCGAAAACGAAGCGTTTTTCCTACGGATCATGCAGCCGGGTGACTATCGGTATGAAGGTGCCGACATCGGTATTTTGGTGACGCGTGGTCGTTCGATGACCAAGAGTTTCCAATTGAATGAGCGTGCAAAAAAGTGGATCCACGGGATCAAACGGACGGTCGATGGAAAACCGTTGCCTGTGGCCAATGCGGGCCCTGTTTTGGCAGATCCTGCGTTCAAAATTTTGTAAGGAAACAAAATGCTTTGGCGCGCCCTTAGCGAAGTATCGCCCGGTCCGAAATGGGCCGGGCTTTTCGCGGAATATTGGCCCGATTACAAACGCTGGTGGCTCAAAGAGGGTGACAGTGCGCGGCCGAGCTATTTGGAAAGCAGGCGCGCTCTAACCGAACACATGCCCGAGATCGTGCCGCTGTATGATGAGCTGTGCGATCTTGCCGGTGGGGGCGATCAGGCCGCGAGGTTCCTGAGTTTTTATTGCCCGCCGCCCTATTTGGCGGGCTGTAGTCAGGCGATTTGGCCGGGCGAAGAGCCCGTGATGGTGCGCAATTATGACTACAAGGCCAGCGCGTTTGACAGCCTGATTTTGCACACCGGTTGGCAGGGCAGGCGGGTCATGGGCACATCTGACGGGCTGTGGGGCATGGTCGATGGGATGAATGACGCGGGTCTCGCGATTTCGCTGACCTTTGGCGGGCGCCGGATTGTCGGGCGTGGTTTTGGTATCCCGCTGATCCTGCGGTATGTTCTGCAGACCTGCACAACAGCCGAAGAAGCGGGCGCGGTTTTGGCACGCGTTCCGACACACATGAGCTATAATGTGACTGTGCTGGACGCCAAGCGACAGTATTTAACGGCGATGTTGGCCCCTGATCGGCCGGCCATTATCACCCACGCTGCGGTCGCGACGAACCATCAAGAAAATGTCGAATGGATCAGCCACGCGCGGTTCACGGCCACGGTTGAACGCGAGCGGTTCTTGTTACAGCGCCTAACGTTGCACCGTGATCCCGAAGATAAATTCATCAATGCGTTCTTGCGTCCGCCGTTGTATTCGACGGCTTTTGATGCGGGGTTTGGCACGATTTACACCGCAGTTTACCGCCCTCGATTGCAACAAATGGAGGTCCGTTGGCCTGGCACCACTTGGAGCTTTGCGATGGATGATTTTCACGAAGGTGGCCGACGGGTTCAAATCCCTGGCGCGGCATGAAACCCAAATTTCTCGATGTTCAGTCGAACTTGTAGGGTGGCAAATGCGACAACGCGTGGCGCAGGGCATCACCCCAACCCGTTGAAACTGCTTGGTAATATGGGTCATCTGCCTCGATGCGTGGCTTGTTGCTAACTTCAAAACTGTCCTGAACATAAACCTGTAAATCAAGCGGCAGTCCAACTGACAAGTTCGCTTTGATTGTGGAATCAAAAGACACCAAAAGCAGTTTTATCGCGTCTTCAAAACTCATGTCTGGTTCATAGGCGCGCACCAAAATCGGCTTGCCGTATTTCGCTTCGCCAATTTGAAAAAACGGGCTGTCGTCGGTGATTTCGATGAAATTTCCCTCAGGGTAGATCATGAACAACGTCGGCGATCCGCCTTTGATCTGACCACCCAAAATCACCGATGCTTTGAACTTTGAGGATGCCTGTTGACCATCGGGCCCACTGTCTTGGATCACTTCTTTTAATGTGTCGCCGACCAGTCGCGCGATCTGGAACAACGTTGGCAATTCCAAAATCGTTGGGCTGCGATCTGCCAGAACTTTTGAACGTTCATCCAGCAGGCTGACCAAGGATTGTGTGGTTGCCAAATTGCCCGCGGTCATGATCGTGATGACCCGTTCGCCCGGCACATCCCACGTGAACATTTTGCGTGTCACTGAAAAATTATCGACACCTGCGTTGGTGCGCGTGTCTGACATAAAGACGAGCCCTTTGTTCAGGCGAAGTCCGACGCAATAGGTCATTGTCTGGGTCCAGTGTGGATTAAAAAAGGGAAACGATTGGCCCCGTATCTATTGCTGAATTTGCAACGATACAATCATCGATTCAGCGGCAGACCCCAAGCGGACGCCGGAAATAGGAGAGGCATCGCGTGAATCGAGGCCCGTTGCGATCCGCACATAACGTTCATCGGGGGAAATGCCGTTGGACACGTCAAACCCAACCCACCCCAAACCGTCAATGTGCGCTTCTGCCCAGGCGTGGCTTGCGTCTTGTTGAATGCGGTCGTTCATCATCAAATATCCGCTGACATAGCGCGCAGGGATGCCGGCAACACGCGCCGCAGATACAAAAATTTGCGCATGATCCTGACAGACGCCACCACCGGCAGTTAACGCGTCTTCAGCTGTGGTGCCGGAAAGCGTGTCGGCATGACCATAAGGCACAGCTTGAAGGATTGATTTCGACAAGTCATGCAAGGAATCCAAGGTATTAGAATGCCTAATCAAAGGCTTGGCAAGGTTTTGAATGCCTTTTCCCGCAGCCGTGCGCGCCGTGCTTTGGGCGAAATGCCATAGGGGTGCTGTACCGTAAACCTTGCCAAAAATACCGTCAGATGTATGCGTTTCAACGTCGCCAGAGACGGTAACAGACACTTCGGTTGTGCCTTTGTCGGCCTGAACCAGCAGCGTTTGGTTCTGATATTGATCCTCGAATGATGCTTCGGGTGCGCCGCCTGAAATCGCGACTTTCCAGTCTGTAACGGTCTGATGTTTGGTGCTGACTGGCGTCAAACGCACCTGTTGCAGGCCATAAGACACCGGCGCGTCGTATGAATATTTGGTCGTGTGTGTGATGCTCAGCTTCATGTTTTGTGTCTACCCAACAAACCGGTAATCTTTTTCGATCTGCAACCCGATCGCATTATTGTCGCGAATAAACGAGGTGATGAAATGATGCAGCCCCTCATCAAAAATTGACGAAATTGTATGGTCTCGCAGCATGTTACGTTGTGCATCAATCAGATCGTGGCTGGGCATTCGCGCACCGTAGTCTTTGGCCAGATAACCCAGACTTTCATCCAGAATACGGCTACAGAACGACAAAGATCGCGGAAACCGACTGTCCAGGATCAGAAATTCTGCAATGCTGGCAGGCGACATGTCGTGATCGTTGATCCAGCGAAACGAACGATGTGCCGACACGGATCGCAGGATGGTTTCCCACTGCACATTGTCCAAGGTCGAGCCGACAAATTTGGCCGACGGCAGCAGCGTATAGTATTTCACATCGATGATGCGCGCGGTGTTATCTGCCCGTTCCAGCGCGGTGCCGATCTGGGTGAAATCAAAGATGTCATTGCGCAGCATCGTGCCGTGCAGGGCCCCACGAACCAGGGCGGTGTGGCGCCGAATTTCACCCAAGATTGCGGGCAATTGTGTTTCGGTGATCGGTTTTTTCAACGCGGCCCGCAGCGCCATCCAGCTTTCGTTGACGGCCTCCCAAACCTCGGTGGTCAGGGCGGTGCGTACGGTGCGCGCGTTGGTGCGTGCATTTTCGATCGATGACATAACGCTGGACGGATTGGCCGTATCCCGCAGCAAAAAATCAACAGCTTGGGCCGCCGAATAACTGTCGTATTTGGCGTCATATCCGTACCGGACACCGGCTGTTGTCAGGACAGATTTCCATTCTGATTGCGCATCTTTTGATCGGGTTAACGCGATCCGAAATCCGGCTTCGACCAGACGCGCGGTGTTTTCGCTGCGTTCTAAAAAGCGGAACATCCAATACAGGCCGCCTGCGGTTTTTCCCAGCATGGCGCTATTCCTCCAGAACCCAAGTGTCTTTTGTGCCGCCGCCCTGGCTTGAATTTACCACCAGTGATCCATCTTTGAGCGCCACACGCGTGAGCCCGCCCGGCGTGATGTTTATGCCGTCCGGTGACACCAAAACGAAGGGGCGCAAATCGACGTGTCGCGGCGCGAGCCCCTTTTTGGCAAAGATCGGAACCGTGGACAAAGACAGCGTTGGCTGCGCGATGTAATTTGACGGATTGCTGCGCAGTTTTGCAGCGAAATTTGACAGTTCGGATTTGCTTGCGGCGGGGCCAACCAACATTCCGTAACCGCCCGAACCGTGGACTTCTTTGACCACCAGATCGGCCAAGTTATCCAACACGTATTTCAGTGCGTCGGGTTCCGAACAGCGCCATGTTTCGACGTTTTTCAAGATCGCCTTTTCACCGGTATAAAATTCGATAATTTCGGGCATGTAGGAATAAATCGCCTTGTCGTCCGCGATGCCTGTGCCCGGCGCGTTGGCGATGGTGATGTTGCCCGCGCGATAAACATCCATGATGCCAGGCACGCCCAGCATTGAATCCGGTTTGAAATTTAACGGGTCAAGATAGTCATCATCGACACGGCGATACAGCACATCGATGACTTTGTAGCCTTCGGTTGTGCGCATCGCGATGTGGCCGTCGACCACGCATAAATCATGGCCTTCGACCAGTTCGACGCCCATTTGATCCGCCAGAAATGAATGCTCAAAGTAGGCAGAGTTGTGAATGCCGGGCGTCAGGATCGCGACAGTTGGGCGGCCCTCGCAATGGGCAGGGGCGCAAGCGGCAAGCGAGCGGCGCAGATTTTTTGGATAGTCACTGACCGGTTGCACCTTGTTTTGGCTGAACAATTCCGGAAACATTTGCAGCATCGTTTCGCGATTTTCTAACATGTACGACACGCCAGACGGGGTGCGCGCATTGTCCTCGAGAACAAAGAAATCGTCTTCGCCTGTGCGCACAATATCGGTGCCAACGATGTGGGTGTAGACATTTCCGGGGGGCGTAACGCCAATCATCTGCGGCAGAAACGCGACATTTCGCGAGATCAGTTCAACCGGCACAATGCCTGCGCGCAAGATTTCTTGACGGTGGTAAATATCGTGCAGAAACGCGTTGATCGCGCGCACCCGCTGTTCAATGCCTTTGGACAATTTGGTCCATTCGCGATTGGCAATAATGCGCGGGATCAAATCAAACGGGATCAACCGTTCTTGGGCTGCTGATTGGCCATAGACGTTAAAAGTAATGCCTGTGCGGCGAAAAAACGCCTCAGCTTCTTTTGACTTTTTGGCCAAACGCGCGGGGTCTTCTTGCGAGAACCACTTTTGGTATTCGGCTTAGGGTGCACGCACGCCATCGCTGCCCAAAAGCATCTCATCAAAGTGTTTTCGTTCTGAATCCATGACGTGATGGTAACCCGAAAGGTCAAGGTTACAAGGCAATCCGGTGTTTAATATGACTTAGTCGACACGCGCGACGTGGACTGCCTGTTTGATAAGCTCCATCCAGCCATATGACGTCATAAATGACACGTCAGCGGCGTCGCGACCAACACCAATACGCACGATTTCAGGGGCCTGCGCCATGCCTGTCGGATCAATCAAATGCCACGCGCCATCTAGGTAAACCTCTGCAACAGCGTGAAAATCCTGCGGGGTGACATCGGGGGCATAGGCGCTGACAAACCGCGCGGGAATGCCGACAGATCGCGCCATGGCAATCATCACATGCGCGTAGTCACGGCATACACCGGCGCGCGCGCGAAAGCTGTCGGTTGCCGTGGTTGCGGCGTGGCTGGCGCTGTTGTCGTAGGTGAAATTATCAGTGATCCAACGGGCCATCGCCGCAATCAGCGGGCCGCCAGTCAGATGCCCAAAAAACTGAGGCGCAAAATCTAGAAAATCTTCGGGAAAACAATATCGCGAGGGCATCAGGAATTTGGTCACATCGCTTGGGATCATGGCATATGGCGTTAAATCCAATGTCTCGAGAACGACCGCGGGTCGGGTCACGTTGACGTGCGTTTGGTAGGTACAGTCGAACAGATCATCAACACGGGTCCAACGGCGCAGACCGATGTTTTCTTCACCAGAAATGATGGTCCAGTCCTGATTAGGTTCGCTGGTTAAGGTGGCGCTTTCGATGGTTTGTGCGCCGTCTTGCGCCGCTTCGATCTGCAACAAAAGGCTACAGGACTGGCGTGCAGAATAGACCAGATGCGTGTGAATTGAGATCAGCAAAATGCGCCCTAAATGTCGTGAACTGCGAGGGCGCAGTGTTCACATTAAGGTGCTGGATTGTCGATAGCCTGCCAGTTTAAATTTGGGGACCTACATCACATCATCAAAAAACACGTACGCCGCGGCACCATGTTTCCTTGAGTGCAGGCACGTCACCCACCATGGCAAAACGGATCAAATCACCGCTGGCTCCAACACGTAAAACGCCGCGATTGTTCAGGCCAACTGCGCGTGCGGGGGCTGATGTGACGGTCGCAATGCCGCGCGGTACGTCGCCCCATAATTGACCTAACTGTACTGCGCCGCCCAACAAACCTGCGGGCACATAATCGGATGACAAGATGTCCAATTGACCACGTTTCGCCAATTCCAACGCGGCGACATTGCCGGAATGAGATGCGCCACGAATGAGGTTTGGCGCGCCCATAACAGTCACGATTTTGCGGTCTTGGCAAGCTTGTGCGGCCTCTAGTGTTGTGGGGAATTCGGCGATGATAACGCCGTGTGCGGCACTGGCCGTGACTTGAGCGGATGTGGTGTCATCGTGACTGGCTAAGGTCGCGCCGTAACGTGTCGCGGCGGCAACGACAGCCTGTTCGTGTTTGGGCCCGAATTCGGTCTGTACCCCGCGTAAAAAGGCGACGTATTCATCAAAACGGTTGGCATCCAGTCCGTGTTTACCGCACACGTAGTCTTTGTATTTTTTCATGTCGCTGAACTGTCGCTGGCCGGGCGTGTGATCCATCATCGACACAATGCCAATGCGATCATCAGGCCCAAATTCATCCAGTTCATCCAACAACGTTTCCGAGCAAACCTCGGCTCTTAAATGAATGTGATGGCGTACGCGCAGCGCGCCCGCTGTCCGCATCGCTAGAATTTCATCGGCCATTTTACGGGCATAACGGTTGTATCGTTTCGCATCGTTACTGACCACAGATCCAACGCGGATAGCATCAAAAACGGTCGTGATACCGGTCGCCGCCAGCTCGCAATCATGGGCCAGAATGGCAGGGCGCTGGGGCCAATCCACCTTGGGGCGCGGTGTCAGGTGACGTTCAAGATTGTCGGTGTGTAATTCGACAAGTCCCGGCGCGATAAAATCGCCGCCCATGTCTAATGCACCGGTCGCGACGTGCCCGCCAGTGTCGATGTCGGTGATGGCACCGTCCTGAATGCGTACCGATCCAAGGACCACTTCGCGTTCCAAAATTACGCGAGCGTTTGCAAATATCGTCTCGTTGGTCATCGGTTGGTCACCCAAATCGGCGCAGTCACGTGCGCGGGATCGGGGGCGCGTGGTGTGATTGCAATTTTGTGATCAGGATAGGGGCGGTGTTCAGGTTTGAAAGCAAAAACTGAACAGCCAATTAATGTGTACGCTAGTTCGGCACCGTGAACCCGCCGATTTTCGCCAATAGCTGCGCGACTTGATCGCCACCTTTGCCGTGACGCAACGACGTGAATACAAACGGTTTGGTCCCACGCATTCGACCAGCGTCGCGTTCCATGACCTCAAGCGAGGCACCGACATGCTGCGCCAAATCGGTTTTATTAATGACCAAAATGTCTGATTTTGTGATCGCGGGCCCACCTTTGCGTGGGATTTCTTCGCCTGCGGCAACGTCGATCACATAGACGGTTACATCGGCCAGTTCGGGGCTAAAGGTGGCGGATAAATTGTCACCGCCGCTTTCAATCAATACAATTTCCAGATCAGCGTGACGCGCGCGCATTTGCGCGATTGCGGCCAAATTGATCGAGGCATCCTCGCGAATTGCAGTGTGCGGGCAACCGCCGGTTTCGACGCCGATCACGCGGTCTTTTGGCAAGATTTGAAGCCGCATCAAGGCCTCGGCGTCTTCTTGAGTATAGATGTCGTTGGTGATCACAGCGATCGACAATTCAGGATGCAAGAGGCGCGCAAGGGTTGCGGTGAGCGTGGTTTTTCCGGCCCCAACTGGTCCGCCAATACCGATCCGCAAAGGTCCATTTTTCGACATGTTGTTGTGTCCTTTTTAACTGCGGAAAACACGGGTGTGTTGGGTTTCATGGCGCATCGCCGCGATGTCAGAGGCGAATGTGACGCTGTGCAAATCATCTGGTGTGGCGTTTTTTGTCGTGTGTGCAACGGCAACGCAAACTGGTTTCAATGCGGTTTGAATTCGCTGCCCATCGGTTTGGCCCAGCGGGACCAAACGCATCGCTGCCCCACATAAATTACCGACAAAAGCCTGCAAAAACATCGGAGTACATAGATCGCGATCCAATTTCATTTCGCGTGCCGCACGGCCCACAGCCACGGGATATGTGCGTCGCCCCAAATCAATGTCCCAAACAGATTCAACGGTTTCGCAGAATGCGCCACCTTGCAGATCAGTTTCCATAAATCGTTCCTTTGATGCGGCAAACGCCCGCGCGAGGGCATCGATATGATCAACATCTGCCACATCTGCATCAAACGCTAAGGTCAGCAAAACCGCATCCGAATGCGCGGAACCGGACGTCAAAAGGCAATGCAACCAGCCTTGTAAATCGTCTGCAGTTTGGATCGTGCCGTCATCAATCACCGCCTCCAGTCCGTGCGAATAGGCAAACGCCCCGACCGGAAATGACGGTGATAAAAGCTGCGCAAGCGTTAGCGCATCAGTGGTCATGTGCTGTGGCCACGTGTTCATGCGAATGGGTGCGGCCATGGCCATATGCGCCGCCTTCGGGTGTGAAGGGTTCGGAAATTTCGGTCACGCGCGCCCCCAAATGTTCCAGCATATGCCCGATGACAGGATCGGCTTGGATCAACAAACGTGTGGTTTCAATTTGGCACGGTGTGTGGCGATTGCCGATGTGCCACGACAACTGCACCAGATTTTTGCCGGTGATCTCAAGCAACGGCTCCTGTGCGGCAATGATTTCGATCAGGCGGCCATCATCCAACAGCAGCGCGTCACGATCATTGAGCGATGTGGTCTGGGCAAGGTCGACAAGCACGGTTTCATCATGCACCGTTTCAATCACTTTGCGTCGCAAAAAACGTTCATCATAGGTCAGAAGACACAGTTCAAAACTGCCGGTCCAATCGCCTGCGCGGCGGATTTCAGAGCATTTATAATCAGTCATCAGAACAAGAAATACCTTTGGGCCATGGGCAATTCGGTTGCCGGTTCACAGGTGAGCAATTCGCCGTCCGCGCGGACCTCGTAGGTCTCGGGATTGACGTCGATTTGCGGTGTTGCGGTGTTCAGGATCAGGTCGGATTTACCGATGTTGCGGGTGTTGCGCACGGCTATTGTGTCCTTGGCCAAACCCAATTGCGCGCCGATGCCATTTGCCTGCGCGGCCTCGGATACAAAGCTAACCGAGGATCGTTCGAGCGAGCGACCAAACGCGCCGAACATTGGCCGCGTGTAGACGGGTTGCGGCGTCGGGATCGATGCGTTCGGGTCACCCATTTGCGCCGCAACAATAGTGCCTGACATCAAAACCATTTCTGGTTTGACCCCGAAAAAGGCGGGGTCCCACATGACCAGATCAGCGCGTTTCCCTTCGGCGATGCTGCCTATTTCATGCGATATCCCATGCGCAATCGCCGGATTTATCGTGTATTTTGCAATATAGCGGCGCACGCGGAAATTGTCGTTTTCACCGGTCTCTTCAGGCAGGCGACCACGTTGTTTTTTCATCTTGTCGGCGGTCTGCCACGTGCGGATCAAAACCTCGCCAATACGCCCCATCGCCTGACTGTCGGACGCGATAATACTGAACGCGCCCATGTCGTGCAAAATGTCTTCGGCCGCGATGGTTTCACGTCTGATACGGCTCTCGGCAAAGGCGACGTCTTCGGGAATGGACTTGTCTAGATGATGGCAAACCATCAACATATCAAGGTGTTCTTCAAGGGTGTTGACGGTGTAGGGACGTGTCGGATTTGTGGACGATGGCAGCACGTTTTCAAGGCCGCAAATCTTAATGATATCAGGGGCATGACCACCACCTGCGCCTTCGGTGTGAAAGGCGTGAATTGTGCGCCCTTTCATGGCGGCGACGGTGTGTTCGACAAAGCCGCTTTCGTTTAACGTGTCGGTGTGGATCATCACTTGGACGTCCATATCATCGGCCACGGACAGGCAGCAATCGATGGCGGCAGGGGTTGTGCCCCAGTCCTCGTGCAGCTTGAGCGAACAGGCCCCTGCATTGACCATTTCGACCAAAGCGTCGGGCTGGCTCGCGTTGCCTTTACCCGCCAATCCGATGTTCATCGGGATGGAATCGAAGGCCTGTAACATGCGCCCAATGTGCCAGGATCCGGGCGTGCACGTGGTGGCCAAAGTGCCGTGCGCAGGGCCGGTGCCGCCGCCAAAACATGTGGTGACGCCTGAATTCAACGCGTCCTCCATTTGTTGCGGGCAAATGAAGTGAATGTGCGAGTCAAAACCACCTGCGGTCAAAATACGACCTTCGCAAGCGATCACTTCGGTTCCGGGTCCGATGATGATGTCAACGCCGGTTTGTGTGTCGGGGTTTCCAGCCTTGCCGATCTTGTGAATACGCCCATCGCGCAGCCCGACATCTGCTTTGTACACGCCAGAATGATCGACAATCAGCGCGTTGGTAATGACAGTGTCGACAGCCCCATTTGCGCGGGTGACCTGCGATTGGCCCATGCCGTCGCGGATGACTTTGCCGCCACCAAATTTCACTTCTTCGCCGTAAGTGGTCAGGTCATTTTCGACTTCGATGATCAGGTCAGTGTCGGCCAAACGCATTTTGTCACCCGTGGTCGGGCCAAACATCGCGGCGTATTCAGCGCGGTTGATTTGGGTGGGCATGCTACAGATCTCCCATAATTTCTTGGTTAAATCCAAAGACACGACGCGCGCCCCCAAATGGCACCAATTGCACATCGCGACGCTGCCCTGGTTCAAAGCGAACAGCGGTGCCAGCGGCAATATCCAGTCGCATGCCGCGCGCTGTGTCACGGTCAAAATCAAGGGCGGGGTTTGCTTCGGTAAAATGGTAATGACTGCCGATTTGCACGGGGCGATCACCAGTGTTGGCGACCATCAAGGACACGCAATCCGCGCCTTCATTCAGGGTTAATGTGCCGTCAGCGGGAAAAATTTCTCCGGGGATCATCGGGGCCTCTTTCAGCGAATTGGGGTGTGGACAGTGACCAGTTTTGTGCCGTCGGGAAACGTTGCCTCGACTTGCACATCTGGGATCATTTCGGGAATGCCTTGCATGCATTGATCGCGGGTGATGACGTGGGCACCGGCCTGCATCATATCGGCCACCGAACGCCCGTCGCGGGCACCTTCAACCACCGCGTCAGTGATCAGCGCAATCGCTTCTGGATAGTTCAATTTTACGCCACGCGCGAGCCGCTTGCGCGCAACCTCGGCTGCCATCGCGATCAGCAATTTGTCTTTTTCACGCGGGGTCAATTTCATGGCTCAAAGTCTCCAGTTTTTGGGAACAGCGTTGTCAGTCAGCAGGGTCAAAATCGGCAGTAAAGTTTTGCGCATTACATAGCTGTCTGACGCGAGTATTCGCACCACAAGCACGGTTTCGGAAATCAAACTGGCACCTGCGGTGGTGGGTAAAAGGGCGCGCGTATTTACTAAGTGCCGATTTGCATCTGGTGCGCAAAACACCAGATTCGCCATGGCGTTTGCCCCATCTGCGATGGCTGGATGTGCGAGTTTTTGTGTAATATTGCCAGACAGTTGACTGCCATCCAGATATATTGGATTACCGTTTTGCGTGATTTTAACGCGATCCTCAAACAACCCGGATTGCAGAGTTTCACCAGACGAAATCCTGCCGAACACAAGTGATTCAACCATCAAGAACGTAGCGGTTTTGTCTAAGTCGACGGTCAATTCACGCCGCAAACGACAGCCATCAAACAAGATTGTTTCCTGAGGCAGCCAATTGATCCGCGCGCCTGCTTCAACTTTCAAACTTGTGCTAAGCGTTCCAACATCGTGGCCGGCGGCGCCGTAAATCCGCTCTGCGGCCTGAGTGGTCAGGTTGAGGTGCGTGTCTGCGCCTGCATTTGCTTGAATGGTAAACGTATCCCCGCCAGTAATTCCACCCGCGGTGTTCAGAATAACCGCATCGATTGACCCGACCGGAGACGTCGGAAAAATCATCCGAAACGACCCCTGTTGACGTAAGTCAGCCAGACGGGTCACACCACGTTCACTTGCCTTAACCGACAGTGATAAATGCCCGTTCGCGCGTTGTAATCGTGCGCCTTTGTGCATTTTGATATCGTGATCTGACACCGTGTGACCCTTTTCTTTGAGCCACCAAAAAGCACTGGTAAAAAGGGGTCACTAGCCAAGCACAAAAGCGGGTGGCGATGGTATCAGTTCGCAACCTGAAGACTAATTATTAAGCGTGATTGTATAATTATTGAGCGTTTGTTGAATCGCGTTAAAACGCAAACAACCCGTTTGTTGCCCGCCCCAGTTTCGTGTCGTTTGCAAGGTCCATAACGATGTCGAAGTGATTGCGCGCCTCAACTTCGAAACTGGTCACGGGCACATCGGCGTTGGTTAAATGGTCAGCAAAAGTTTGGCTCTGGCGTTTGAATTCATCCGTCTCTTGCGCGCCCCAGGCGATGATTGTGTTGGGGAAGTTTGCGACATCTGCAAGCATCGGACTGTTGCGTCGGGCCGTTTCAATATCCATCCCAACCGCGTCATTGATATACGTGCCAATAAGTGGTTCGAGATCGTAAATGCCAGACAGTAAAATCAACCCTTTTGGGCGTTTTGCTTGCGGTAATTTCAGACAACACATGGCCGCCAATTGCGCACCTGCTGAACTGCCGGACACGATAATTTTGTCGTGATCGATACCCAATTTGGCGGCATTTTCGTACAAGTAACTGACCGCAGTGCAACATTCAGAAACGATGTCGTCAAGGCTAGCCTGAGGGGCCAACGTGTAATCGATAGCAGCAAATCCGATACCGCGCGCCAGTGTATCGACCGCGGAAAAGAACGATTCACGCTTGCTTAGCTGTTGCCAATATCCGCCATGGATAAAAATATGTAGCGGCGCTGGCGCGGCCTGAGATGGCATTAACAGATCGATAGAGTTGCTTGATTTTGGGCCATAATTGATCGTCTGGACGTGCCTGAAGGCGTCATAGGCCGCTGCACTTTTATCCACATACGCTTGGATAAATGGATCAATTGAACCGTTTAGAACGGAACTGGGCGAATAGGCGCGCGCGCGGGTTTCCACATCCATATCACGCCATTTCGGTGTGCGATCT
This sequence comes from Ascidiaceihabitans sp., assembly GCA_047626725.1. GTDB lineage: Bacteria > Pseudomonadota > Alphaproteobacteria > Rhodobacterales > Rhodobacteraceae > Ascidiaceihabitans. The sequence continues at coordinate 35,570 of JBLHSG010000015.1, read as the reverse complement.
GTCATAGCATTGCGATCACAATTTTAGCCCGCAGGCTTTGAATGCTGTGCGGGTGGCCAGCTTTTCTGCGTCGGTCAGTTCGAGCATCGGGTGACGCACAGTGCCGCCGACTTGGCCCAACAGTTCTTGCCAATATTTGCCATGCGCGGTGGGTTTGCCCGCAGGTTTTGTCGACTTGATCGCGGCGCGCACAGGATCAAGGCTATCGCGGACTTTGCGCGCAGCCTTAAAATCACCGGCAAAGGCCAGTTGCGTGTAGTCGTGCATGCGTTTGTCGTTTTTTGTTTGCAATTGATAAGGGGGCGATGAACACAGATACAACTGCCACCCCAGTTCCTCGATATTGTCCAACCAATCGTCCTCAAGTGAGGTCGAAACCTGAATTTTGTCCCCGATCATCTGGGTTAATCGCACATACATTTCGCGCGGAACCGAGTATTTTATCGCTACGATATTGGGCAATTCAGCGATGCGTGCACAGGTTTCTGGCTCCATCAAATAGCCACTGTCGGGATGGCTCCACATTGCAATTGCGATATCAAGACGGTCGCATAGATAGCTGTAATAGTTGTATAAAACCTCGTCCCGATCATGGCAAAAACTAAGGACAGGGGCGTGAACAACAATGTAATCCGCCCCGCAATTTTGCGCATGCAACGCCAGTTCCAGAACTGTTTCGACGTTCTGATCCGATACCGACATGATCGTCGCGGCAGTCTGTCCGCATTCGTCTACGGCGATTTCCATATTGCGCTTGCGTTCATCCAGCGACATTGAGAAAAACTCGCCTTGTTTGCCTGCAATAAACAGGCCCGCGATCTCAAGATCATCGACCCAATGGCGAATATTTTGGCGCAATCCGACCTCGTTAAATGCACCGGTTTCATCAAACGGATTTAGTGCAGCCGCCCAAATGCCACGCATGTTTTCGCGCGCGTATTCTTTGGCTTCGGATTTGGAATACTTCATTAATCAAGATCCTTTTGGCTGTCTTTTATCGCCTCCCAAATACGGTGAGGCGTCAGCGGCATTTGCAGGTCAGTCACACCAAGCGGGGCCAGCGCGTCAAGGGCTGCATTTAAAATCGCGGCAGGCGCACCGATTGTTCCGGCCTCGCCGACGCCCTTTGCGCCAAGCAAATTCATGGGGCTGGGCGTTTCAATTGTGTGGACCTCGAGATGGGGCACATCGCGCGCGCGCGGCATCGCATAATCCATGAACGATCCGGTCAACAATTGGCCATCATCGTCGTACACGATACGTTCCATCATCGCCTCGCCAAACCCTTGGGCAAAGCCGCCGATGATCTGCCCGTGGACAAAATCAGGCATTACTTGCGTGCCGGCATCATCAACGCAAACCGCGCGTTCCAAAGTGGTCGTACCCGTGTCACGGCAAATCGAAACAAGCGCGAGGTAGGCGCCATACCCCCATGCCTGACCTTTGTTTTCATATCGAACGTTTGCAACTATGGGGCGGGTTTCGTCGTTTTGCGCACGGGTTTTGACCTCTTGGCAAGCTTGTAAAACCGCGCTGCCACCAATGGCTGTTGATCGGCTGGCCAATGCGCCAATGCCGGTCGGTGCCTGGTCTGTGTCGCCCATGTTAACGCTGATGCAGTCGGTGGAAATGTCAAAAATCTGCGATGCAATTTTAGCAAATGTGGTTTCGCGCGCGTGCCCTTGCGAGGATGATCCGCTGGCGACGATGACATTGTTTTCTGCGGTTAAGGTGGCTGTCGCGCTTTCCCAACCATTGCCGGAGGGTTCCAGATAAAAGGCGGTGCCGATGCCAACCAATTCGCCTGCTTTACGCCGTGCATCGCGGATTTTGACCAGTTCTGTGTATCCGCATGCATCGCTTAAACCTCGCAAAGCGCGGGGGTAATCACCTGAATCCAAGGTGTTACCAGTTGACGTTGTGTGCGGCAGATCGTGGCTGTCTAGCAGATTCTGATGTCGGACCGTCAATGGATCGTTGCCCAAAACGCGCGCGGCTTTGTCGATCAGTTGTTCCATCAACATGTTCGCCTCGGGGCGTCCTGCACCGCGATAAATGCCAGTTGGACCGCGTCCGTCCTGAACCGCGCGGGTGGTAATATCGAGCGCGTCAATCCGGTACCCGGACGGCAGAATACGCGCGGCATTCCATGCAGGGATCAGGCCAGAATTGGGCAGCCACGCCCCAATCGGTGCTTCGATTTCAGCGCGCAATGCTAGAAATTTTCCGGCCGCATCAAAGGCAAGCCAGCCCTTTGATGTCAGGCCACGTCCATGGGTGGCGGACAGGAATTCTTCGGATCGGGTGGCTGTCCATTTCACGTCGCGCTTGTGATGAAAGGCAGCCCAGACGGTAAAAACCTCTTCGGGATAAAGCGATGCTTTCAGCCCGAATGCGCCACCAACATGCTGGGCAATAACGCGAATACGCGCAATATCGACAGATAGGATTGATGCCAGTTCCGAACGCGTGCGATGCGGTGTTTGGGTTGAATGCCAGACCGTGACGCAATTGGTTTTTGTATCATAACGTACTGAAACAGAACGTGGTTCTATTGGCGAAGGAGCAAGCCGAGGATGCTGGACCGTACAGGTTACGACATGCGGCGCGGTGTCCAATATCGATGCTGCATCACCGGTTTTCCATTTCTGTTCACCAACGGTTTTGAAATTTCGCGCGCAGTCTGTGGTATCGAGATCAATCATTTCAGCGGCGTCTACGCCAGACTGCGCAGTTGTTGCCAACACGGCGGCCACGGGTTGCCCAATGGCTGCGACATGCGTGCGGGCCAAAACGTCGAAAGCGGGTAGATCGCAGGTTTCCAGCACTTGATTGACAGAAAGCGCGCCCAATGTGTTGACGTCATCGCCGGTATGAACCGCGTAAATGTTGGGCGCAGATTGTGCCGCCGTTACATCCAATTGCGTGATTTGGCCGACCGACATTTGCGCGCGCACAAACGCAACATACAAAGACGCATCAAGGCGGGCATCATCTGCAAAACAGCCGCGACCGGTTATCAGATCGTAGTCTTCCCGCTTGATAACACGGGGTTTTGCGGGATCTGAGGAGGTCATAAACGTCGTATGTCCTGCATGTTACAAAGGATGATCGCGATCCACAAAATATTGCCAGCCTGCGTGCCGCATGCAAGGTGTTTGTGACGGGCATTTGCAAACACATGAGGATTGCGATGAAAATTGCACTGATCGGGCAGGGCGCTGTTGCGCAATTTGTGATGGCGCAAGCCGATACTCACGGCTTTGAAGTTGTTGATATTTTGCTTCGTTCTGGGCGTGATCTTTTGCAAGGTGGTGCGCGAGCGGTACACCAAGTATCCGAATTTAATCCGGAAATATCGTTGGTGGTTGATTGTGCTGGTCATCAGGCTTTGCGGGATATCGGACCACAGGTTTTACACGCGGGGTTTGGTTTGTTGACCTTGTCCCTCGGCGCGTTGGCAGATGAAGCTGTCGCGCAGGCATTGCAGAATGCAGGGCGATCTGGCGGGGCCAAGTTGCATTTGGCCAGTGGTGCAATTGGCGCGCTTGATTGTTTGGCTGCCGCAAAAATCGGGGGGTTACACAGTGTCACGTATGTTGGTCGCAAGCCGCCATTGGGCTGGGCCGGTTCTGTGGCAGAAAAGACGGTGGACCTTGGCGCGTTGACATCTGGCCAAGCGGTTCATTTTGAAGGCAACGCGCGGAATGCGGCATTGGCCTATCCAAAAAACGCAAATGTTGCGGCGGCGGTGGCCTTGGCTGGCATCGGATTCGATGACACGCAGGTGCAGTTGATTGCCGATGCTGATTTGCGGGCGAACACCCATGAAATTCGCGCGCAGGGCGATTTTGGCAGCTTTAGTTTCGAAATCGCAGGCGAGGTGTTGCCCGATAATCCTAAAACATCGGCGTTGGCGGCGATGAGCGTGGTCAGCAAAATTGTCGAGATTAGGGACAATTTGGGAGGCGGAAAAACGCGACAGAGCAGTTGACGGGCGGCGGGGGTGTGGCCAGACTTGGCTCAATCATGACGAGGAACGCAAAATGTCAAAGCTGGCTGCATTTAACTTTCAAAAATGGATCGACGAACATCGCCATCTGTTAAAGCCACCTGTTGGCAACAAAATGATCTGGTCGGATTCTGACATGATGGTCACGGTTGTTGGCGGCCCAAACAAGCGCACCGATTATCACGATGATCCGGTTGAGGAATTCTTTTACCAGCTTGAAGGCGACATGTTGCTAAAGCTGTATGATGGCACTGATTTTTACGACGTGCCGATCCGTGAGGGCGAGATTTTCTTACTGCCCGCGCATGTCCGCCATTCGCCACAACGTCCGCAAGAAGGTTCGATCGGGTTGGTTATTGAACCGAAACGCGCCGAAGGGCAGTTGGACGCGATTGAATGGTATTGTTTTGAATGTAGTGCGTTGGTGCATCGCGCCGAGATGCAATTGACATCGATCGTTGATGATTTACCGCCTGTCTATGAACGGTTTTACGCATCCGAAGAACAGCGTAAGTGCCCGAATTGCGGTGCTATTCACCCCGGAAAAGAGCCGCCAGAAGGTTGGGTAAAGCTGTAGTTTTATTTTTCGCGTCGTAAAAACGGGATCATAAACACCAGACATGCGATCAGGAAAAACACCGATCCGAACATCGCCCAAAAGTTGCCGATAGACGCGATTATAAACCCGATGGCCGACACGCAAAATAGAATCCAGCCGATGAAATTGATTGTTTTATCTGTCATGCGCGCCCGCTGTTTGTAATCTGGCGACATAATCGTTTATCGCCAAACAATCCAGTCCAGACTGTTTTGCGGGCGCGATCAAGGTCGGGTTGTTCCAGATCACACTTGCCCCTTATCAACGCCACGGCGATGTGCAATTCATTGGCACACATGTAAAAAACACCACCGCAAAACCAGTTGCCTTGTATTTCGGAGCCCACAATGAGCGAACATCACGGAGCCAAGATGAACTTTGCCGACGATATGTCGTATGGCGATTATCTTGGGTTGGACAAACTGTTGAACGCACAGCATCCGCGGTCTGATGCGCATGACGAAATGCTGTTTATCGTGCAGCACCAAACGTCAGAATTGTGGATGCGTTTGGCCATTCACGAGCTGCAAAATGCGCGCACCAAGATCATGGAAAATGATCTACAGCCTGCGTTTAAGATGCTGGCGCGTGTCGCACGGATTTTTGAGCAATTGAACAATGCTTGGGATGTTTTGCGCACGATGACGCCAAGCGAATATACCGAATTTCGTCCGAGCTTGGGCAATTCATCGGGGTTTCAATCGCATCAATATCGGTTGATTGAATATCTTTTGGGCAACCGTCAATTGGCGTTGAAAAAGGTCCATGAACACCGCCCAGATGCGTTGGCGGCGTTGGAAACTGAATTGGCATTGCCCAGTTTGTATCAGGTTGCGATTACCGCAATTGGTATGGATGCTGGCGCGCCCGGGCAAACCGCTTGGGCCCCGAATGCAGATGTGCAGGCCCGTTGGCGGGCGATCTACGAGGCCCCGAAAGACAATTGGGAAATGTATGAATTGGCTGAAAAGCTTGTTGATTTAGAAGACTATTTTCGCCGGTGGCGGTTTAACCACGTGACCACAGTCGAGCGGATCATCGGCTTTAAACGAGGTACCGGCGGCACGTCCGGAGTGGGCTATTTGCGCAAAATGCTCGAAGTAGAACTGTTTCCAGAACTTTGGCATGTCAGAGGAGATTTATGATGAATTCGGTGCTTAGAAAAGAAATGTTCCGACTGCCTGAGGGGGTGATCTACCTCGATGGCAACTCCCTTGGTCCGCTGCCAAAAGCAGTGCCTGCGCGTTTGCAAAAAATGCTGACAGATGAATGGGGCGACATGCTGATCAAAGGCTGGAACACAGCAGGATGGATGGATCAGCCCGCGCGTGTTGGGAACAAAGTTGGCGCGCTGATTGGTGCCCCCGAAGGCACGGTTGTGCTGGGCGATACACTGTCGATCAAAGTTTTTCAGGCCTTGGCGGCCGCGATCAAAATGCGCCCTGAACGGCGTGTGATCCTAAGTGACACAGGTAATTTTCCGACGGATGTTTACATGGCCAATGGTTTGGCCAAGCTGTTGGACGATGGGTACGAGGTGAAAACTGTCGATCCAAAAGACGTCCAAACACACATTACGGATCAAGTCGCGGTGGTGATGTTGACGCAGGTCGATTACCGCACGGGTCGTTTGTACGACATGAACGGTGTGACCAAACTGGCCCATGATGCCGGCGCAGTGATGATTTGGGATTTGGCGCATAGTGCGGGCGCGGTGCCTGTGGATATTGTGGCGTCGAACTGCGAATTCGCGATTGGCTGCACCTATAAATACCTCAATTCTGGCCCCGGTGGCCCCGCGTTCATCTACGTGCGCTCTGATATTCAGGACCAGATTGAACCGGCGTTGTCGGGATGGTTGGGCCATGACGCGCCGTTTGATTTTGACCTTGATTACCGCCCCGGTCAGGGCATCGAACGCATGCGTGTTGGCACGCCATCGGTGATGCAATCGACCGCTCTAGAGGTCGCGATGGAGGTTTGGGAAGGCATTGATATGCAAGACCTGCGCGCCGCATCTATTGGATTGCAAGAATTGTTCATTGCCGAACTTGAGGCGCAAGTGCCTGAGCTAGAGCTGGCCAGTCCTCGTGATCCTGAACAACGCGGCAGTCAGGTTTCGTTTTCGTTTTTAGATGGTTACGCCGCAATGCAGGCCATTATCGACCGCGGCGTTATCGGCGATTTCCGCGCACCCAACATCATGCGTTTTGGGTTTACACCGCTCTACATCGACGAAAAGGATGTGCGTGGCGCGGTCGCTATCATCGCCGATGTCATGAACAATCGACTGTGGGATGAACCAAAATACAAAGCGCGCAATCGGGTCACATAACGCTAGGTTCGATTGCGAATATAGCCAATTACGTTGGTCAATACAAACGCACCGGCCGCGATCGAAACGATCGTTGGGCCGGTTTGTGTGTCCCATTGAAATGCCGCGTTCAGACCGCCTAAGGCCGCGAACACTCCGATGCAGGCGGCCAGTATTGCCATGGCCTCGGGTGTGCGGGCGAGGGGGCGGGCCGCCGCGGCGGGAATGATCAGCAAAGCCGAGATAAGTAGGGCACCGACGACCTTGATTGCAACAGCCACAACGACAGCCAATGCGAGGGTCAGAACCAGTTGTTCACGACGCGCATTTATACCGCTGGCCGTTGCCAAATCGGGGTTAAGCGTGACGCTTAACAATGCTTGCCAACGCCAAATTAACAGCCCTAAGACACCAGCCGCACCAGCCCAAATCAGGGCCACATCAGCCTTGGAAACGGCCAAAATGTCGCCGATCAAATAGGCCATCAAATCCATCCGTACGCCGCTCATTAAGGATACGGCCAACAAGCCCAACGCCAGCATTGTGTGGGCTAACACGCCAAGCAGCGTGTCTTCGGCCAAACCGCGTCCGGACAAGGTGCTGACCATGATTGCAACCAGCAGCGAAATCGCCAGAACACCCAACATAATCGGCCCATCAAAGGCCAATGCAAGCGCTACGCCCAACAAGGCTGCATGTGCAGTTGCGTCGCCAAAATAGGCCATGCGACGCCATACCACAAAACACCCCAAGGGGGCCGCAGCAAGGGCAACGCCGACGCCAGCCAATGCGGCGCGTACCATAAAATCATCTAACATTATCAATGACCTTTAATGAGAATGATCGTGATCATGGTGATGATCATGGGTGTGTTCATGTCGATAAAGCGCAAGCGCCCCTTGGGTTCCGGACCCGAACAATGCGCGATATTCCGGTGCACTTGCAACGATGTCTGGCGTTCCTTCGCAGCACACGTGCCCGTTCAAACACAGCACCCGATCCGAAGCAGCCATGACCACGTGTAAATCGTGACTGACCATCACAACAGCGCATCCAAGATCACGGCGGACATCCTCGATCTGGCGATAAAACGCAGCAGATCCAGGTTGGTCAAGGCCTTGTGTGGCCTCGTCCAAGATCAATAAGTCAGGACGGTTAAGTAAGGCGCGCGCAAGCAAAACGCGCTGGAATTGCCCGCCAGATAGATGCGCCATTTGGCTTGCCGCTTGATCCGTGACGCCGGCAGCCTCCAGCGCGTTTGCAGCAGTTTGAGGGCTGACACGTTTCGGAATATTTAAAAAACGGTGCACGGTCAGGGGCAATGCTGCGTCGATGTGTAGTTTTTGAGGGACGTAGCCAATGCGCAAATCTGGCGTGCGGTTTATTGTGCCGCTGCTGGGTTTTATCGCCCCGATTAGGGCGCGTAAAAGTGTTGATTTACCCGATCCGTTAGGGCCGACTATGGTCACAATCTCGCCTTTGGCGATGGTGAAATCCACGTCGCGCAGTACGGTTTTGCGGCCGTGATTGAGGGTCATTTTCTGGGCTGTGATCAGGGTCATTGCTGCGCCTCTTGGCAGGACGGGCACAAGCCTTCGGCCTCAACCACTGTGCGTTCAATTCGAAAACCGGCGGCTTGGGCTGCGATGTCTAATCGAGTTTCAACGGCGGTTGCATCTGCTTCGGCAACGGCGCGGCAATCACGGCAAATCAGAAACGCAGGTGTATGGTCGTCGCCCAAATGCGAACAAGCGATATACGCGTTAAGCTGTTCAATTTTATGGGCAAATCCTGCACTGACAAGGAAATCAAGTGCGCGATATGCGACAGGAGGCTGCGCACTATGGCCATCTTTTCCAAGTGCGGCAAGCAAATCATAAGCTCCCAGAGCGCGATGTTCACGTAACAGAATTTCTAGCGAACGGCGGCGAACTGGCGTGAACTTTAGCCCCTTTTCTGCACATTCTGCTTCGGCCCGCGCAAGGGTCGACGCGATGCAGCGCGCATGATCGTGATGTTCAAATCCGATGGCGGACATGATGGATTCCTTTGGTCAATCGAGGGGTTGATATAATATAACATTACGTTTAGCAATCGGATCATCAAAAATGAGGTCGGATATGAAAATTTGGGTAACTGCTGTTATGTGCGCGTTCGCGTCTTCGGCGTGGGCGGATGTGCCAAAAGTTGTGACAGATATTGCGCCAGTGCAGTCGCTGGTGGCAATGGTCATGGGGGATTTAGGCGAACCTGAATTGATTGTTCCACCCACGGCATCGCCGCATGATCATGCGATGCGCCCGTCAGAAGCACGTAGCATTGCGCAGTCTGATATCGTGATTTGGATGGGGCCGGCGTTGACCCCTTGGCTGGCGGATTCAATCGTATCGTTGGCGCCGAATGCAACACATCTCGCGTTGCAAGATTACGCACCAAACGTGCTGCCGTTTCGTGAAGGCGCACAGTTTGAGGCCCATGAACACGACGCGCATGATCACGCCGATGATCACGAAGAAGGGCATGATGAAAGTGCCGAAGAAATTGATCCGCACATGTGGCTAGATCCGAAAAATGCACGTGCATGGTTGGCTGAAATTACAATTGCATTGGCGGAGCAAGATGCTGAAAATGCTGAAACATATTATGCAAATGCGGCCGAAGCAGCTGCGCAACTAGATGTATTAGATGCACAACTACGCGCGCGCATGGCGGTCCTTGGCAATCGTCCTTTCGTAGTGTTTCACGACGCGTTTCACTATTTTGAGGCACGTTATGGCGTCGAGGCGGTTGGTGCAATTTCTGCGTCAAACGCCCAAGCGCCAAGCCCACGTCGTTTAAGAGAAATTGAACATATTATCGAAGACACCGGTGCAGTTTGTGTGTTCACCGAACCGCAATTTAACGCGGGAATTGTGGATGCTGTATCAGGTCAAGTTAAGGTTGGAACGATTGATCCAATGGGGTTTGATTTGCCGCTGGGGCCAGACATGTATGTTCAGCTAATGACCCAAATAGCCGACGGTTTTGATGGGTGTCTAAGCAACTAAATTCATTTTCAAACGGGCCATGCGTTCTGTGCGTTAAGCGTAACGTGCAGAACAGGGCCGTATACCAAACATGTGGTCGCAAAACCGCATGAGCCGGGGCGAGATGGGCAGGAATACCTGACTTGTCCCGATCGGTTTTCCGAATAACCTATGGGCGAACCTGCTGCATGTGGTTTTTCACATTCCTATTTTTTGGACCGCTGGTTCGGGCAAATTTTGCTCAATTTGAATGGATAATTTTCGGAGAAAAACATGTTTACGAAACCCAATAGAAAAGTCGATCGCGTATTTTTGCACTGTTCTGCGTCGGACGTCGCATCACATGACAATGTCGCCACCATGCGCAAGTGGCACACTGATCCCAAACCGCAGGGGCGGGGCTGGTCTGATGTTGGATACCACTTGTTTATTCGCAAAAATGGGCAGCTTGAAACGGGTCGCCCATTGGAAAAAACACCTGCCGCACAAGCGGGTCATAACACCGGTACAATTGCGATTTGCATGCACGGGTTGGACGAGCCGAATTTCACGCGCGCCCAGTATGATCGGCTGACTGATTTATGCGTCGAGATCAACAATGCCTATGGTGGCAATCTGACGTTTCATGGTCACAAAGAAGTCGCGGCAAAAGCGTGCCCTGTGTATTTTTACAAAGATATCCTGAAGTTAGACCCGTTCGGCCGGCTTGGTTTGACAGGGGCTAGCACGCGCCCGCTGGCCCATGCGGCGCACGATGAACGCGCGCCTGATGCCTTGCCAACAATCCGGCGTGGTGATCGAGGCGAGGCTGTCGCGCTTTTGCAGCGGTTCTTGATGATCAAGGACGACGGTATTTTTGGGCCAAAAACAGATAGTGTTGTGCGCAGTTTTCAGACCAGCGCCGGGTTGACGCGCGATGGTGTAGTGGGTCGCATGACCTGGGCTGCATTAATCCAGACAGACCGGATGGAACATTCTGGTGATTAAATGTGAACCTGCCAAGGGCGCTGTACGTCCCCACAGGCTGCGGCGATTCCTGACAGATCGGGAATTTCCCGTATTTTAGGTTCGTCATTTCAGCGGGTTTGAGCCATCGGCCTTGAGGCACCGGTGGCTTGAAATTTTCCTAATCGACTGAACTAATTGGTCAAAGTCGGATGTGATCTGACCCAAAGCCTGCATTTTGTTTTTTGATTATGGTGTACCGCGCCTTAACGCCACCTTCATTTTTGCGCCCTATCGATAGGCCACGTGTGCTTGCCTGACGGGTGGTCCGTTGGACCCTCGCGACAAACAATCGCAAGGAAGCCCCCCTTGCGGCCCCCTGTTCGGGGCACTAATATTCGGGTAACGACTGGCGGGTATGGTCCTGTCAGACAACAGCGCAGGCAGACATCTTATGAACGATCCAATCGACACCTATATGAACACGCTGGTCCCCATGGTGGTTGAGCAAACCAGTCGTGGCGAACGTGCGTACGACATCTTTTCGCGCCTCCTGAAGGAGCGCATTATTTTCCTGAGCGGTCCTGTGCATGATGGCATGTCATCGCTGATCGTCGCGCAATTGCTGCACCTTGAGGCGGAAAACCCGTCAAAAGAAATCAGCATGTACATCAACTCGCCTGGTGGCGTGGTGACGTCCGGTTTGTCGATCTATGACACGATGCAGTACATCCGTCCCAAGGTCAGCACGTTGGTCATCGGGCAGGCGGCATCGATGGGGTCATTGTTGTTGCAAGCTGGTGAAAAAGGCATGCGTTTCTCGCTTCCGAATTCTCGTGTGATGGTTCACCAACCATCTGGCGGATATCAGGGGCAGGCGACGGACATCATGATCCATGCGCAAGAAACGCAAAAACTGAAAACGCGTTTGAACGAAATTTACGTCAAACACACTGGTCAGACGCTGAAAAACGTCGAAGCGGCGCTCGAGCGTGACAACTTTATGTCGCCGCAAGAAGCCAAAGATTGGGGTTTGATCGATGAAATCGTCGAGAACCGCACCAAAGAAGACGACAAGACTGAATAATTGAACACCTCGCGCGACCAGCAGTCACTTTCATTTTGCGATTGTGGCCGCGCGGGGGCTGACCTAAACTAATCCAAATCAGTTGATTTTGTGCAAGTTGCGCAAAGCGAAACGTTAAAACCTGAAAGGGTTGTCATGGCATCGAATACCGGCGGCGACAGCAAAAATACGCTCTACTGCAGCTTTTGTGGGAAAAGCCAGCATGAGGTGCGCAAGCTGATTGCGGGCCCCACTGTGTTTATCTGCGATGAATGCGTTGAATTGTGCATGGATATCATTCGCGAGGAAACCAAAGCCTCGGGTTTGAAAGCGACAGACGGCGTGCCGACTCCCAAGGACATTTGCGAAGTTCTGGACGACTACGTGATCGGTCAAGCAATGGCCAAACGTGTGTTGTCGGTGGCTGTTCACAACCATTACAAACGTTTGAATCACGCCCAAAAGGGTGGCGATATTGAACTGGCGAAATCTAACATCTTGCTGATGGGCCCGACGGGTTGCGGCAAAACGCTGCTCGCCCAAACCTTGGCACGTATTTTGGATGTTCCGTTCACTATGGCAGATGCGACGACATTGACCGAAGCAGGTTATGTTGGCGAAGACGTCGAGAACATCATTCTGAAATTGCTGCAGGCTTCTGAATATAATGTGGAACGCGCCCAACGCGGGATTGTTTACATTGATGAAGTCGACAAGATCACACGCAAGTCTGAAAACCCGTCAATCACCCGCGACGTATCGGGTGAGGGCGTGCAGCAAGCGTTGCTGAAACTGATGGAAGGCACGGTCGCCTCTGTTCCACCGCAAGGTGGTCGCAAGCATCCGCAGCAGGAATTCTTGCAAGTGGACACGACCAATATCCTTTTCATCTGTGGCGGTGCATTTGCCGGCTTGGATAAAATCATTGCAGCACGTGGCAAAGGCTCTGCTATGGGTTTTGGCGCGGACGTGCGTGACAACGATGAACGCGGCGTTGGCGAGATCTTTACGGACCTCGAACCAGAAGATTTGCTGAAATTCGGCTTGATCCCAGAATTTGTCGGTCGTTTGCCAGTTTTGGCGACGCTTGAGGATTTGGACGAAGATGCTTTGGTTACGATCTTGACGCAGCCTAAAAACGCGCTGGTCAAGCAATACCAACGTTTGTTCGAGCTGGAGGACACGACACTTAGCTTTACCGAAGATGCGTTGAACGCGATCGCCAAGCGTGCAATCGAACGTAAAACGGGTGCACGTGGTTTGCGTTCTATTCTTGAGGAAATCCTTCTGGATACGATGTTTGATCTTCCGGGCCAGGATAGCGTTACCGAAGTTGTGGTTAACGAAGAAGCGGTGATGTCAGATGCACAGCCTTTGATGATCCACGCCGACGCTGCAAAAGAACCAGCAAGCGCGGGCTAAGCACCTAACGAACTTTGAGAAATTAAGATTTAAGGCGTGCCAATGGCGCGCCTTTTCTTTTTGAAACGAGTGTGGAACTCTGTTGCTCGGATGGCATTTCGCCTTCTTGCTGAGGAGAAAAAAGATGTCGATAAAACGCATACATTCTGGTGGCCCATACGAGGCAAAAATCGGCTACTGCCGCGCAGTGGTTGCTGGCGGATTTGTGCATGTCGCGGGAACCGTCGGGCAGGGTGATACAGTTCAAGACCAATGCCAATCTGCCTTGGATGTGATCGCCGCGGCCCTCAAAGACGCTGGTAGCGATTTTGCTCACGCCGTTCGTGTCACGTATATGTTGCCAAATCCGGACGACTTTGAAGCATGCTGGCCAATTTTATCCGCAACCTTTGGCGAAAACCCACCTGTGGCCACAATGATTTCGTGCGCGTTAATCGATCCGAAATACAAAATTGAGATTGAAGTCACAGCACTATTGGCAAGCTGAATTGCGCCGCTTGTCACTGGACGCGCCGTGTGGGATGCGCCATACCAGATACGAAACGCCGGAGGCAAATTGATGGGCATTCTGAACACATTGCTGCGTTCTGTAACGTGGTGGAACGGTCAAACGCTGAACACGCAACTGTTTACGTGGCGCAAAGGCGTGCGCGTGGGTGAAGATGCGCAAGGCAACATTTTTTATAACAATGCGGATGATTCCAAACGCTGGGTTATTTTTAATGGTGAGGCCGAGGCCACGCGCGTTGATCCCGAATGGCATGGCTGGTTGCACCGCACGTGGGACGAACCGCCAACCAAAAAACCGCTCAAGCGCCAGTCTTGGGAAAAGCCACACCATGAAAACCTGACCGGCACTGCAATGGCCTATGCGCCTTCAGGGTCTATTCGACGCAACGAGCCAGCACCGCGCGCCGATTACGAGGCATGGACTCCGGAATAGGGGCGATCAAAATGGCTGAAAACACAACAGAAGTGATCGTGGGCGGCGTCGTTTTGGCAGGCGCATTGGCGTTTGGTGTTTACGCAGCCCAAGTCGCAGGCTTGGCCGGCGGCGGCAGCAATGCATATCCGTTAACAGCAAGTTTCCGCAGTCTTGAAGGCGTCAGTGTCGGATCAGACGTGCGATTGGCCGGCGTTAAAATCGGTACCGTCACTGAAATCGCGTTGAACCAAGAAACGTTTCGTGCGGACACAACTGTCAACGTCAAGCAAGGCGTTGAAATCCCTGATGATAGTGCGATTGTTATCGCTTCCGAAGGACTGCTTGGCGGCAACTTTGTTGAAATTGTGCCAGGCGGTTCGCCCTTTAGCTTTGCAGCTGGGGACGAGATTTTGGATACCCAAGGGGCGGTCAGCTTGATCTCGCTTCTTTTGAAATTTGTGTCGGGTGGTCAAAGCGAATGATCATGCGCGCGGCAGGTGTGTTGATGACATGTGCGGCAATCATCGCGACGCCCGTTTTTGCCCAACCAAAGGCAAGCACGGGCACTGGGGCGATCCTGCGCGGGTTGGATAAATTTAGCGGCACGTCTGTCGATATTGAAATTAATGCTGGTGAAATTACAGCATTTGGCCGCCTTAACATCACTTTGATGGAATGCCGTTATCCTGCAGGCAATAAGTCTGGCAATGCCTATGCCGCGCTGGAAATTAGCGAAAACGGCAAAATCGGCACTGTGTTTTCCGGCTGGATGATTGCATCAGCCCCAGCACTGAGCGCCATGGATCACGCCCGTTACGACGTTTGGGTCATCCGCTGCACCACATCCTGAGGACTGTTCGGCGCTAAAAACCGCGCGGGTTGTGCCTGTGCTGTGTCCAACAATTGATGATACTGCGCGCGGGTCACTTCGACACCGCCAAGGCTGGCCAAATGATCGGTGATAAACTGCGTATCAAACAGTTTGTATCCGCCACGCACCAGCAATTCGACCAAACAGGCCAGCGCAATTTTTGACGCATCTGTTCGCCTTGAAAACATGCTTTCGCCAAAGAACGCGGCCCCAAGTGCAACGCCATAAACGCCACCAACAAGGGTTTCGCCGTCCCAAACTTCTAACGAATGGGCGCGATCTGTCTCGTGCAACGTATTGTAAAGCTGGCGAATTTCAGGGTTTATCCAAGTTTCAACGCGGTCTGCGCAGCCATCAACAACCCCGTCAAAATCCTGATTAACGCTGACAGTCATGTCTGTGCTGCGCATTCGTTTGGCGAGGGATCGTGACATGTGAAAGCCATCAAGAGGCATGATGCCGCGCATTTGCGGGTCGACCCAGAAAATTTCCGGATCGTCCCTGTGTTCTGCCATCGGGAAAATACCGATGGAATAGCCGTGCAGCAATAGGTCCGCGTTTAGGGCCATGGTGCGTTCACTCAGTTGCTAGATTGCTTTCCAGCCAATGCTCGAGCCAGTGGATGTTGTATGTGCCATTCAACACATCCGGTTCTTGCAACAACGCATGAAACAGCGGAACTGTGGTGTCGACACCATCCACGATCAGTTCGCCCAAGGCACGGTTTAGACGCGCCAAGGCTTCGGGCCGGTCACGCCCATGCACGATCAGTTTCCCGATCAAGCTGTCGTAAAACGGCGGAATCGAATAGCCGTCATACAGTGCAGAATCCATGCGTACACCCAATCCACCCGGCGCGTGATACTGGCTGATTGTGCCAGGGCAGGGGGTAAAGTTTGGCAGCTTTTCTGCGTTGATCCGAACCTCGATTGCAGCACCGTTGATCACCAGATCGTCTTGGGTGAACGACATGTCCATACCTTCGGCGACGCGGATTTGTTCGCGCACCAGATCGACGCCAAAGATGGCTTCGGTCACCGGATGTTCGACCTGCAAGCGGGTGTTCATTTCGATGAAATAGAACTCGCCTTTTTCGTACAAGAATTCGATCGTGCCGGCACCGATGTAGTTGATGTTGGCCATCGCGTCGGCGCAAACCTTGCCGATCCGTGCGCGTTCTTCGGGTGAAATGCTGGGGCCGGGTGCTTCTTCGAATACTTTTTGGTGACGACGTTGCAGCGAACAGTCGCGTTCGCCCAAATGTACGGCGCGGCCTTTGCCGTCGCCAAACACCTGAATTTCGATGTGGCGTGGCGTGGTCAAATACTTCTCGATGTATACTTCATCGTTGCCGAAATTTGATTTCCCTTCGGCGCGCGCTGTCATGAACGCGCTTTCCATATCGTCCGCGGTTTGGGCCACTTTCATGCCTTTGCCGCCGCCGCCTGCTGTCGCTTTGACAATCACCGGATAGCCAACTTCGGCGCCGATGCGCTGTGCGTCTTCCAATGTTGGAACGCCGCCGTCAGATCCAGGAACACACGGAACACCTAGGTCTTTCATTGTGTCTTTGGCGGTGATTTTGTCGCCCATGACACGGATGTGTTCAGCCGTTGGTCCGATGAATGTCAGCCCGTGGTCTTCGATGATTTGCACGAATGCCGCGTTTTCAGACAGGAAACCATAGCCAGGGTGGATCGCCTCGGCACCGGTGATTTCGCAGGCTGCAATGATCGCAGGGATCGATAAATAAGACTGCTGGGACGCAGGCGGGCCGATGCAAACAGATTCGTCTGCCATACGCACGTGCATCGCGTCGCTGTCCGCAGTGGAGTGCACCGCAACAGAACCGATGCCCATTTCGCGCGCCGCACGGATGACGCGCAGTGCGATTTCTCCGCGGTTGGCGATCAGGATTTTCTTGAACATTTTGAACGCCTTATTCGAGGATCACCAAGGGCGAGCCGAATTCTACAGCGGCCCCATCATCGACCAGAATGCGCGTGACTTTGCCTGCGCGCGGGGCTGGAATGTGGTTCATGGTTTTCATGGCTTCGACGATCAAAATCGTATCGCCTTCGGCAACGACTGTGCCAACACTGACAAACGTTGGCGCACCTGGTTCGGCGGCCATATAGACGGTTCCGACCATCGGCGATGTCACGGCAGCAGGGTTAGATGCCGGATCAACGTTTGCGGCAGGTGCAGCTGCGGCGGCTGGCGCTGCGGCAACCGGTGCCCCAACAGCAGGTGCGGCAACTTGCGTGACCACTTGTTGTGGCTGCAAACGGCTAACGCGCACATTCAGGCTGTCGTCGGCGGAATATTCGCGTTTCACTTGGACCTCTGTCAGGTCATTTTCGCGCAGCACTTCGGCCAAGGCCTGAATAAATGCTACGTCTGCGTCGCGGGTGTTTTTTGTCATATGTCTTTGTGCCTTGTCCCTGTGGTGCTTGCCGGTGTTTGGCGATTTTGCTGCGCGTCTCGGAGCACCTTGTTCTTTGCATCCAGTTTATAGGCCAAGGGTTGACCTAAGGAAAGCGTCGTGATGCCTATCCGATATAGGGTGCATCGGGCGCGGATTGAAGGCCTTGTGCAAATCAGGAGAACGCGATGAATTTGGCAAATTGGCTTTGGCATCAGGGTGGGGCGACACCGGATGCGCCGGCGTTGTTTCTGGGCGAAAATATGGTCGCGACTTACGGTGCATTTCAGAGCAGGGCTGCCGGTTTGGCAGGGTGGCTGCACGCGCAAGACATTCAGTCAGGCGACCGCGTTGCGATATTTATGAAAAACACGCCGGATTATCTGGTGGTTTTATACGCGATTTGGGCGGTTGGCGCCGTCGCTGTGCCAATCAATGCCAAACTACATGGTCGCGAGGCGGCGTTCATTTTGGACAACAGCGGTGCGGTTATGGTGTTCGCGAGCGCGGCCGAAGCCGCGACTTTGCAACCCTGCCTGATACCGATTGTGAACACAGATGATGGCGTGCCGATGGGTGATCCGTTTGGCGACCTTGTCGTGCGATGTCGCGATGATTTGGCGTGGCTGTTTTACACGTCTGGCACAACCGGTCAGCCCAAGGGCGTGCAAATCACCCATGGCATGTTGATTGCGATGGCCGACAGTTATCAATCGGATGTGGATCACGTCACGCCGCAGGACGCCACGATTTACGCCGCCCCAATGAGCCACGGCGCCGGTCTGTACAACCTGATGCATGTGCGGTGTGGTGCGCGCCATGTGTTTCCGGCCTCTGGTGGTTTTGATGCGGGGGAGGTGCTGGATTTGGCCGCGTTTCATGGACGTGCGCATATGTTTGCCGCCCCGACAATTGTGACCCGTCTGACGTCTTACGCCGAACAGGCAGGGCGTGATGGCACGGGCTTGCGCACTATCGTTTATGCGGGCGGGCCGATGTATGTGGCCGATATTTTGCGCGCGCGGGCCCAGTTTGGCGACGTGTTTGTGCAGATATACGGGCAGGGCGAATGCCCGATGGCGATCACCGTGTTGACGCGCAATGTGATCAAGGACGAAACCCACCCGCGCTGGCATGAACGCCTTGGGTCTGTCGGGCAGGCACAATCGGGGATCACGCTGCGGATCGGGGACGGTGTGCCATCAGGTCAGGCTGGCGAAATCATGGTGCGTGGCGCTGCCGTCATGCCGGGGTATTGGCGCAATGAAACCGCAACCGCCGCAACAGTGCAGGATGGCTGGTTGGCCACCGGTGACATCGGCGCGCTGGACGATGACGGGTATTTGACGCTGTTGGATCGATCCAAAGACATGATCATCTCAGGCGGTTCCAACATCTATCCGCGCGAGGTCGAAGAAGTATTGCTGCGCCACCCCGACGTGCGCGAAGCATCGGTAATAGGGCGCGCCCACGCTGATTGGGGCGAAGAAGTCGTGGCCTGTATTGTTGGGGATGTTTCTGCGGCGCAATTGGACGCGCTTTGCCGCGATCACATCGCGCGGTTCAAAGCACCAAAAGCCTATGTTTGGTTAGAGTCCTTGCCGAAGAATAACTACGGCAAGGTTTTGAAAACGCAGTTGCGCGCGACGGTGGCAGGGCAGGTCTGAACGCGTGGTTCAAATTGCCATGCCACCTATTTGCATTAGCCAAGCGTGTAGGTGTCAGCGAAATAGTCAGTCCCGGTGTAGAAATTGTCGGCGGTGATATCGCCCTCTTCTACGTTCAGGAATGTCACGGAATTGGTGCCGTTGGTCAATTGGCTCAGGCCGGTGGCCGCGCCAAGGGCATTCAGATCAAGAACCGCAAAGCCGTCGAAATATTCGATATGGCTTAGCACCAATGCGTCTGTGACCAAGGGCTGTGTCGTGCCATCGATGGTCACGCCAAAGGTCGGGTACAAGACAACGCTGTCATCGGCACCAAGATCGGTAATCGTGTCTTGGCCAATGGCCTTGCGGTCCAGATTGTCGCGTAAGATGAACGTGTCAGCACCCGCGCCGCCGCTCATGATGTCATTACCGCGCCCACCGATCAGGATGTCTTCGCCCGCGCCGCCGTACAATTTATCGTTGCCGTTGCCGCCATCCAATGAATCGTTGTTGTTGCCGCCATACAATTTGTCGTTGTCATTGCCGCCGAACAAAGTGTCGTCGCCGTTTTCGCCGTACAGTTTGTCGTCACCGCGGCTTCCGATCAGGCGGTCATCGTCATTGCCGCCATGGAAACGGTCATTGCTGGCCCCGCCCATAATGGTGTCGTTGCCTGATCCACCGGCCACGCGGTCGGCGTGGGCGATTGTGCTATTCAAATTGCTGCCTACGTCACCGGCGTTGATGACGGAATAGCTGTCATTGCCAGATCCCAGATCGACACGGCCCATTTGGCCTGCGTTCAGGACCACGTCATTGCCGGACCCCATGTTGACGCGGCCACTTACTGTACCCGAGGTTGCGGACAGCACGCCGTTTTCCAGATCGTTGATGAAATAGTCGTCACCGCTGCCCATGCGGACATCGCCAGTGATCAGGCCGGTATTGAAAATCGCATCTTGGCCGCTGCCCATCTGGATGTTGGACCGGATGTCGCCCGCGTTTTCGATCAGGTGTGTGCCCGCGCCATTCATCAGGATGTCGCCCGTCACATCGCCAGCACCAAAGGGGCTGCCGCCGCCAATCAGGCCGTTGTTGACCAGCATAAAGCTGTCGCTGCCCGTGTATGTAACAAATCCCGCGATCAGGCCGTCGTTCGTCAAGAACACGTCGCCCGATGAATAAGCGTAGCCAACCACATAAGAACCGCCAAGGCCGTCATTGATGTTGGTGCTTGCGGTGTCGAATGTTCCGCCAATAACCACGTCAGGAAAATCTGTGGGGCCTTGGTTGATAAAATCGAATGTGTGAATGGTCATTATACAATC
Source organism: Ascidiaceihabitans sp. (assembly GCA_047626725.1). Taxonomy (GTDB): domain Bacteria; phylum Pseudomonadota; class Alphaproteobacteria; order Rhodobacterales; family Rhodobacteraceae; genus Ascidiaceihabitans. The sequence continues at coordinate 14,989 of JBLHSG010000015.1, read as the reverse complement.
CTAGTTAATTTAATGAGTTGATTTTGTCATATTTAAGCGAAAAATTATAGCCAGAAAAAATGCGTGAATTTTGGCGTTTCTTCAATAGAAACAATGCACTCTGGGCGGGTATACTAAGCAAAAAACCGGCCCAAAAGACCGGTTTTTTAAGTACTTCAGATTGAAATTCTCGGTTAGGTAGAGATCAGATCGCGAGGTATTCTTCGCGCAGTTCCTTGTTTTCGAGAACTTCGGCCGCGGTGCCATCAAAGACAATTCCGCCCGTATCGAGAATCACTGCACGGTCCGCCAGCTTTAGCGCGCGCACAGCGTTCTGTTCCACAATTACGGTGGTGATGCCTTGGTCCTTGATGATGCGCAGCGTTTTTTCGATCTCGTCGACGATGACAGGCGCAAGACCTTCGTAGGGTTCATCCAGCAGCAAAACCTTGATGTCGCGGCACAGGGCGCGCGCAATAGCGAGCATCTGTTGTTCGCCACCAGACAGTGTCACGCCTTCTTGATTGCGACGTTCACGCAGGCGCGGGAACAGGTCGTAAACGCGATCAATAGACCACCCGATTGGCGGCGCGATTTGTGCCAGTTTCAGGTTTTCTTCGACCGTGAGGCCCGCGATGATACGGCGATCTTCGGGGACAAGGCCCAGACCGAATTGCGACGCCTCGTAGCTGGACATCTCGTGCAGCGGTTTGTGATCCAGCCAGATTTCGCCCTTGGTAATCTGCGGGTCATCCAGACGGGCAATCGCGCGCAAGGTCGATGTTTTGCCAGCGCCGTTACGGCCCAAAAGCGCAAGGATTTCGCCCTCGTGAACGTTAAAGGAAATGCCCTGAACGATGTAGCTTTCGCCGTAGTAGGCGTGCAAATCCCAGATCGATAAAAATGCGGGGGCGCTGCTGGCGTGATTGGCGTTCATATTGCTCATGTGATATTCCTTTACGCCGCGTCTTGGGTCTCGCCCAAATACGCTTCGCGCACTTTGGGGTGACCTTTGATGTTGTCGGGCGTGTCTTCGACCAATGGGGTGCCTTGGGCCAGTACGGTGATCCGTTCAGCCAGTGAAAACACCACGTGCATATCGTGTTCGATGATCGCGATTGTGATGTCACGTTCGTCGCTGATTTGCTTAAGCAGATCGATGGTGTTGTTGGTGTCGGCCCGCGCCATACCGGCGGTGGGTTCATCCAACAACAGCAAACGCGGTTCTTGCGACAGGCACATGCCGATCTCTAGGCGACGTTTATCACCACGTGACAAGGCAGCGGCGTGCATATCGATTTTGTCCGCCATCTTCATCTCTTCGAGCATGTGTTCAGCACGTTCGACCATCTCGCGATCGTCCAGCATGTTTTTGAACGCAGACAGATGAAACGCACCGTCGCGTTTGGCAAAACACGGGATCAGCATGTTTTCCAACACCGACAGATCGCCAAAGATCTCTGGTGTTTGGAACACGCGGCTGATGCCCATCTGGTTGATTTCAAACGGTTTACGACCCAACACAGATTGCCCGTCAAACATGACCGACCCTGTGTCCGGGATCAGTTTGCCGACAAGGCAGTTCAGCAGTGTCGATTTGCCCGCGCCGTTTGGCCCGATGATCGCATGCACCGAATTTTCAGCCACGCTTAGGTTCACGTCGCCCAATGCTTGCAGGCCGCCGAACCGTTTGTTTACGTTTTTGACTTCAAGGATACCCATTGATTTGTTCCTTATTCCGCCGGTGTACTGGGGGATGTGGTTTTGCCATCAGGCGTATCGGGGGCCTTCTTGCGTTTGAACAGGCCAACAATCTTTTGACCAAGTTGGACCAAGCCACCGGGTAAGAAAATGATGACGATCATGAACAGCAGACCCAGCGTCAGGTGCCAGCCTTTGCCCACAAAGTAGTGCAGGAAGCCAACGATGACGTTTTCGAGCCCGTCCGGTAGGAACGACAGCCATGCCTCAAGAACGTTGTCGTTGATCTTGGACAGGATGTTCTTGAAATACTCGTTGAAACCCGCGCCCAGAATCGGTCCGATCAAGGTGCCAACACCGCCAAGGATCGCCATAATCACGATCTCGCCTGATGCGGTCCAGTGCATCCGTTCTGCACCGGCCAATGGATCCATCGAGGACAGCAAACCGCCGGCCAGACCCGCATACATTCCGGAAATCACGAACGCCGCAAGTGTGTAGGGTTTGGTGTTCAGGCCGGTGTAGTTCATCCGTTGCTGGTTGGATTTCACAGCGCGCAGCATCATCCCAAAAGGCGAGCGGAAGATGCGGATCGAGATGTAAAAGCTGATCAGCAAGAAGACCGCACTCAGGTAGTAGCCCGCGTTGAACGTGAACAACCAGTCGCCCATTTCCAATTGATAGCTGTCGCGCATGGCGAGGCCGAACAAATGCGGGCTTTCCGGCATGCTGTCGATTTTTAGAAACTGTGGATCGTTGGAATAGACCTGCAAACCGGTTTCGCCGTTGGTCAGGTTATAGCTGGAATTCGGGTTGCCTAGAACCGAGTAGGCCAAGTTGTAGGACATTTGCGCAAAGGCCAGTGTCAGGATCGAAAAGTAAATCCCGGAGCGGCGCAGCGACACATATCCGATCACCAGTGAAAACAGGCCAGCAACGATCACGGACAACACGATACCCGGAAGCACGTTGTAGCCCAGCAACTTGAACATCCAGACCGCAGAATACGACCCTATGCCCAAGAAGGCGGCGTGCCCAAAGCTAAGGTATCCGGTCAGGCCGAACAGGATGTTGAACCCGATAACAAGGATGCCAAAGATGACAAACCGTTGCATCAAATCGGGGTAACCCGCGTTGAACATCTGCGCGAGCGATGTGCCTTCGGGGAAGGGGTTAAGCAGGAAGGGGGCAAAGATAACCATGATGCCCACGATGATAAACAGCGTCATGTCGCGTTTTGTAAGGTTCAGCATTTTTCTATTCCTCCATCACGCCTTTGCGACCCATAAGGCCACGCGGACGCGCTAGGATGATGATGATTGCGACAAGGTAGATGATGATTTGGTCGATGCCGGGGAACCATGCTTTGACTTCGTTCATAGACGCGAACGCCTCGAGGATGCCCAGCATAAAGCCCGCCAGAACCGCACCGGGAAGTGACCCCATGCCGCCCACAACAACCACAACAAACGACAGGACCAAGAAATCCATACCCATGTGATAGTTCGGCGAATTGATCGGTGCGTACATGACACCGGCCAGCCCTGCCACGCAGGCCGCGATTGCGAACATGATGGTAAAGCGTTTGTCGATGTTGATGCCCAACAAACCCACCGTTTCGCGGTCTGCCATGCCAGCGCGCACAACCATTCCAAAGGTGGTGAATTGCAGAAACGCAAACACGGCCCCGATGATCACTGCGGCAAAGGCAAAGTACACCATGCGCCAGTAGGGATAGATAATCGCGTTGGCCTCGTAGCCCAGATAGGTGCCAAAATCGAACGACCCGCGGAACGCATCAGGTGCGCCTGTAGGGATCGGGTTGGCACCATAGAATGCTTTGATCAGTTCCTGAAGAACGATCGCCAGACCGAATGTCACAAGGATCTGATCCGCGTGCGGACGCTTGTAAAAATGCTTGATCAGGCCGCGTTCCATAACAAAACCGACGATAATCATGATTGGAATGGCAAAAATAATGGCCAAAGGGACGGACCAGTCAATGATCGACGCGCCCATCTCTGGTCCAAACCAGCTTTCGACATAGGGGGTTTTCACCTTGAGCGCGTTGCCCAGGAAATCCTTTTGTGTCGGGTCTTCGACGACCGATGACAGGTTCAGGATGCGCTGTAGCGTGACGGCGCAGAACGCACCGATCATAAACAATGCGCCGTGGGCAAAGTTCACAACACCAAGCGTGCCGAAAATGAGAGTAAGCCCAAGCGCGATCAGCGCGTAGGCAGAGCCCTTGTCGAGCCCGTTGAGAATTTGCAGTAGGATCTGGTCCATTGGTCCCGCCTTGGATGTATCGGAGAGGGCCGCGCACGCGACGATATAATCGATTGCGTGGGTGCTGGTCGTGTTTCGAATGTGATGAAAAAGCCGTCAAGGTTAGGTGGGCACGAATGCCCACCCGACTTTGTTTTTAACGCTGACTTATGCGCCTGGGTTACATGCGCCCAACGCACCGCCCGCAAACATCGGGTGATCCGGTGCGTACGTGACTTGTGATGTTGGTGTAACTTCGACAACTTCCAAAAGGTCGAATTCGGATGTCGGGTTTTCTTTACCGCGCACAACCAAAACGTCTTTAAAGCACTGGTGATCTTCTGCACGATACAGCGTCTTACCGTTGCCCAAGCCGTCAAATTCAAAGCCTTCGAGTGCTTCAACAATGCCGCATGGGTTGAATGTGCCGGCGCGTGTTGCCGCATCTGCGTACAGCATGGTTTGGCAATAAACAGTGTGTGCGGCCTGTGATGGTGGGAAGCCGTACTTTGTACCAAACGATTTAACGAATGCTTTTGAACCTTCGTCAGCCAAAGACCAGTGCCAGTTTGTGGAACCGTGGATGCCTTTAACGTTTTCGCCCGCACCTTTCGCCATCAGGCGAGAGTACAATGGAACAACGATTTCAAAGTTTTTGCCGTTGACGATTTTGTCACGCAGGCCAAACTGAACAGCGTTGGTCAACGAGTTAACCATGTTCCCACCGTAGTGGTTCAGAACCAGAACGTCAGCACCGGAGTTCAAAACTGGAGCAATGTAGGAAGAGAAGTCAGTAGACGCGAGTGGCGTACGTACTTTGTTCACTGTGTTCCAGCCCATGGCTTCGGTTGCAGCGGCGATGGATTCTTCTTGAGTCCAGCCCCACGTGTAATCGGCCGTCAGGTGGTATGCGTTACGATCGGAACCGTACAGGTTTTGCAAAACAGGGGCCAAAGCCGCCGCAGACATGTACCCGTTAAAGAAGTGACGGAAGCCGTTGGCTTTCTTGTCTTTACCGGTTGTGTCGTTGGAGTGCGTCAGACCAGCCATAAAGATAACGCCAGCTTCTTGGCATAGACCTTGAACAGCAATCGCAACACCTGAAGAAGAGCCGCCAGTGATCATCACTGCGCCGTCTTTTTCGATCATGGATTTCGCAGATGCACGCGCCGCGTCAGATTTTGTCTGCGTGTCGCCTGTTACGAATTCGACTTTCTTGCCCAAGATGCCGTTGCCTTGCAACTCTTTGGACGAGAATGTGTTCATCATGCCGCCGTCGCCGCCACCGTTCAGGTGCTCGACTGCCAGCTCATAGGCGCGCAGTTCGTCTGCACCCTCATCAGCGTAGGGGCCAGTTTGTGGAACGTTAAAGCCCAGCGTGACTGTAGAACCCGTTGGTGCGTTTGTATAACCCGCGTGGCTTGCAGCACTCAGGTACGTCGGTACTGCCAAACCAGCGCCTGCGGCACCGGCTGTTTTCAGCACGCCGCGACGAGTGAATTTAGAATTGGACATAAATATCCTCCCAGTTGTTGATTTGTGTTCAGGGATCTCCCTAGACCTTGAACACGCGCATAAAGATGCAAAGCTGTTATCGCCTGCTTTCTGAAAATTGCGCAATAACCCCCTTGAAAATCACAACTATTTTGTAAACAACTGCACAATACCACGGTATACTTTGTAAAGTTTGTTATGTTGCAGTGCAGAAAACCATTGAAAACGCGACACAATCGGGGGATGGATTATGGCGTCAGAGGGACTAACCGGCAGCCGCATTCGCGAACGCCGCATCATTGCCGGCCTCAAACAAGCTGATTTGGCTCGAAAAATCGGCATTTCCGCCTCCTATCTCAACTTGATTGAACACAACAGGCGCAGAATCGGTGGTAAACTGCTGTTGGACATCGCCGCGACCTTGGGCGTTGAGGCAGGCGCATTAACCATAGGGGCCGAGGCCGCATTGATCGCCAGCCTGCGCGAGGCCGCATCAGGCGCCAGCATTGCCACAAACGAACTGGACCGCGCCGAAGAATTCGCAGGCCGCTTTCCGGGCTGGGCCGAGGTTCTGAACTCCGCGCACCGTCGCATCGCCGGATTGGAACGTACGGTCGAAACATTGAACGACCGCATGGCCCATGATCCGCAAGTCGCCGCATCCGTGCATGAATTGCTGACAACAGCCGCTGCGATCCGGTCAACTGCGTCAATTTTGGCCGAGGATAAAACCATCACCGCAGAATGGCGCGACAAATTCCACGCCAACATCGATCAAGACAGCCGCCGTTTGTCTGACAGTTCCAAGGCGTTGGTGGGCTATCTTGATTCGACCGAAACCGCCGGTGATGTGCAAACTGTCGGTTCACCCCAAGACGAACTTGATGCCTTCCTGGAGGCACATGAATATTCGTTTCACGCACTTGAGAACGGCCGCGCCACTGTGACCGAAGTATTGCAGGACGCCCCGCAACTGGGATCGGTCGCGGCCCAACATATTGCGCGGCTGACGTTGGAACGCCTGCAATCTGACGCCAAACAGGTCACGCTGGTGGCGTTGCGTGATGCGTTGGGCAAGGACGCGATTGATCCGATTGCCTTGGCGCGCCAGTTTGATGTGCCGGTGTCGTTAATGCTGCGCCGTCTTGCGGCCTTGCCTGACACGCAAACCGGATTGGTTGTGTGCGATCGTTCCGGCAGTTTTGTGTTTCGCAAGCCGGTGTCTGGCTTTGCGATTCCTCGGTTCGGGGCGGCGTGCCCGCTGTGGCCGCTGTTTGATGTGTTCGCGTTGCCCGGCCAAGTTGTACGTCGCACGGTGCAGCATGTCGGACGCGGCAGTGCGGAATTTGACTGCTTTGCCGTGGCCGAACCTGCGGGGCATGCAGGCTACAACATCGCCCCTTTGGTCCAAGCCACCATGCTAATTTTGCCCCTGACCACCAGCACAACAACACCGCCCCAAGGCGTGCTTAAGGTCGGATCAACCTGCCGCGTTTGCGCGCGATCCAAATGCGCAGGCCGTCGCGAACCGTCGATTTTGAGCGAAGGATTTTGACAGCCTGCCCAAAACCAAGGATAGTCACCCAAATTACGGGGCACACGTACAGGGAGGAACAGCTGGTCTGTTCGTGCGCGTGCCTTAAGGGAGAGGATATCCGAACATGCGCAAACGTGTTCTGCTGGTGGAAGATGAGCCAAACATCATCGAAGCCATTACATTTCTATTAAGCCGTGAGGGCTGGCATGTGGATACGCATGTTGACGGGGCGACAGCTGTGGCGCGCGTGCGCGATGTGGCACCTGATCTGCTGATGCTGGATCACATGTTGCCGGGCAAAAGCGGTTTGGACATTTTGACCGAATTGCGCAGCGACACGGCCTATGATGCGTTGCCGATCCTGATGCTGACGGCGCGCGGGCAGATGCGGGATCGCACCCAAGCCGAAGAGGCAGGCGTCAGTCGTTTCATGACCAAACCGTTTTCAAACACCGAGGTGCTGAACGCCGTGCGCGACCTGACGCACACCTAAGGGATGGGCAAGAAACCAACCCCTCCGGTCCGCGCGGCCCCGCCGGTTTTTCTGGAACACCGCAGTTATCGCCAACGCCGTTTGATGGACGCGCTGCGTCTGTTGCCGCTGGTGGGGATGTTGTTGTGGATGGTGCCGGTGCTGTGGCCGGTGGCTGATTCTGCTGGGGCCGTCGATGCCGTGCGCCCGATTAAAATGTCCCAAGCGGTGACATATGTGTTTGTGGTCTGGTTGGTGCTAATCGCGTGCGCCGCCGGATTATGGAGCCGCCTGACAGATGTTTTGACGGGCAAAGCTTCGAAAAATAGTCCTGAAACGACAGACCTGTAATGGCCTCCGTTAACTTACTGATCGGCGTTTGCCTTGCGTATGTGACGCTGTTGTTCGGGGTGGCGTTTGTGGCCGAACGGGCGGCGGCGCGGGGCAAAGGCGCGTGGTTGCGATCACCGCTGGTCTATACATTGTCCTTGTCGATCTATTGCACCGCGTGGACATTTTATGGCGCGGTTGGCTACGCTGCGCGTTCCGGTATGGAATTTGTGACCATTTATCTGGGCCCGTCTTTGGTGATGATCGGCTGGTGGTGGATGCTGCGTAAATTGGTGCGGATCGGGCGCACGCAGCGGGTCACGTCTGTCGCTGATTTGATTTCTGCGCGCTACGGTAAATCCAACACGCTGGCGATCATTGTGACGGTCATGGCCGTGATTGGTGTGACACCGTACATCGCGCTGCAATTGCAATCTGTGACCTTGTCTCTGTCGATTTTTGCAGATCCCAGCGGGGCCACGGACGGTGGTATGAACCTGTTGTCGGCAGGGTTCTGGGTGGCACTGGGCCTTGCGCTTTTCACGGTGATTTTTGGCACCCGCAATCTAAATGCGAACGAACGTCACGACGGTGTGGTGATTGCCGTCGCGGTCGAGGCGGTGGTGAAATTGGTCGCGCTGTTGGCCGTTGGTATTTTTGTTGTTTGGGGCATTTCCGGTGGAATCAGCGAAACAATGGCGCGTATTGATGCCTCTGAAATCGGGCAATGGCACATGGATCGCAGTCGCTGGGCGGCTTTGACCGTGCTGTCTGGTGCTGCGTTTTTGTGCCTGCCGCGGATGTTTCAGGTCTTGGTCGTTGAAAACGATGACGAACGGCATTTGCACATCGCCTCGTGGGCGTTCCCGATTTACATGATGTTGATGAGCCTGTTTGTGGTGCCCATCGCGGTTGTCGGCCTTGATCTGTTACCAGCAGGATCGAACCCAGATTTGTTCGTTTTGACCGTTCCCTTGTCACAAGGCCAAGACGGGCTTGCGATCCTTAGTTTTCTGGGCGGATTTTCGTCCGCGACGTCGATGGTGATTGTCGCGACCTTGGCCCTGTCGACGATGGTGTCGAACCACGTGGTCATGCCGATTTACCTGTCGATGCAAGGCGAGGGCGCGTCGGTGTCCGGCGATGTGCGCAGTGTCGTGATCCTGTCGCGGCGCGCGTCGATCCTGATCATTATCGCGCTGGGCTATCTATATTATCGCATTTCGGGGGGCAGTGGCGCGTTGGCGGCGATTGGCCTGATTTCATTTGCTGGTGTCGCGCAATTTTTGCCCTCGATGATGGGTGGTATTTTTTGGCGTGGGGCGACGCGGGTGGGGGCGCTGTGCGGTTTGATCACGGGGTTCACGATTTGGATTTACGCGTCACTTTTGCCCAGTTTTGGCGCGGACGTGGTGCTAAGCCAGTCGGTGTTTGATTTTGGCCCGTTTGGTATTCACTGGTTGCGCCCGCAGGCCTTGTTCGGGGTCGAAGGGTTAGATCCGACCGTGCATGCGGTTTTGTGGTCGCTGATGTTGAACACGGGCGCGTTCATTGTTGGATCATTGGTGTCATTCCCGACGCCGCTGGAACGCTTGCAGGGTGCGCAATTTGTCAACATTTTTGCCCACTCAGGACACGCGCGCGGCTGGAGCGCATCCGTTGCCGAAAGCGAAGACTTGATGATTATGGCGCAGCGGATTTTGGGCGCACGCGAGGCACAGGACCTGTTTCGCAACGAGGCGCGCAAACAAGGCGTCGATGGGCATTTGCCGGAACCGTCACCTGATTTTCTGCAGCGCCTTGAACGCGAATTGGCGGCCTCTGTGGGGGCGGCGACGGCACACGCGATGATCAGCCAATTGGTCGGCGGCACGTCCGTTTCTGTGCATGATTTGATGGCGGTTGCTGACGAATCTGCACAGCTTCTTGAATACTCCAGCCAGCTTGAGGCCAAATCAACCGAACTGTCCGATACCGCCCGTCAACTGCGTGTCGCCAACGGTAAGCTGACGCAATTGTCGGTGCAAAAAGACGCGTTTCTGAGCCAGATCAGTCACGAATTGCGCACGCCGATGACGTCGATCCGGTCGTTCTCGGAAATTCTGCGCGACACGAAACGGCTAAGTGGCGAGGAAAAGACCAAATACGCCTCGATTATCCACGTTGAGGCCATTCGCCTGACGCGGCTGTTGGATGATTTGCTGGACCTTAGTGTGCTTGAAAACGGTCAAGTCAGCCTGAACGAGGCAACCGGCGCGATGGATGATGTGATCGATCACGCGGTGGCCACGACCCAAGCGGGCGGGGCGACGTTGCGCATCAAACGCATCAATGGGCCGGTACCGGTGATGGTGCACACAGACCTTGATCGCCTCGCACAGGTGTTCATCAATCTGGTCAGCAACGCGCAAAAATATTGCAAGGCAAACATCCCGGAACTGACGATCGAACTGCGCGAGGACGGGGCCCATATCGAGGTCATGTTCACGGACAATGGTGTGCCGATCCCGAACGACACGCGCGCGCTGATCTTTGAAAAATTCGCGCGCATTGATGATCAGGATGGCAGTGGTGCGGGCTTAGGTCTGGCGATCTGTCGCGAAATCATGGCGCGTCTGGGGGGCGATATTTTTTACCTGCCAATGACCGACGGCAATCGTTTTGTCGTGCGTTTGCCGCAAAATGTGGCCTTGGCGGCGCAATAATTTAGGCCAATCACACAGTTGGCATAGATATTTTGCCTAAAACTGCGCGTTTAAAGGCCTTGGTAACCTCTGCAAGCCTATCACTATATATAACGATAAACCCGACCATTTTGGCGGAGGCGATGAGCGTAGAACAACCACAATCAATCCTGCAGCGTAAGGCGTCAGCAGGCAAGCAAGTGCATCAGGCGCGGGTCATGACCCTTGCCAAGGTGTTGCGTTTGCAAGCCGCGCGAATTGCCGACGACTTGTTCGATATGCCTTTGGCTGTGATTGGTATCGCGGTTGAGCAAACGACATGTGATGCCTGTGCCTCGTTCTTTGACGATACGTCTTTGTTGGCGTTGTTGGATGGCCCTGATTGCCGTGTTGGTGCAGCGATTATCGCGCCTGACATTGTCGGTGGTTTGATCCAACAACAAACGATGGGGCGGGTAACCGCGCCGCTGGGAAATTCCCGCAGGATGACGGCGACGGATGCCGCAATGGTAGCGCCGTTGCTTGACGCGCTGTTTGAACGCATTGCCCCATTGCTTGAAATTGACGCCGAAAAGCGGATGATGACGGGCTATAGTTTTGGCGCGCGTGCGGATGATGCGCGGGTGATGGGCATGGCGCTGGATGCGCAAGATTATCATGTGGTGCGTTTGACCGTCGATATGGCAAGCGGCGCGCGGCAAGGTGATTTAACGCTCATACTTCCGCATGTTCCAGCCGTGTCTGTTTACGATTCTGACGACGCAAGCGGCGAAAATGAACAACCTCCTGTGCCACAAACCCTGAACGATGCGGTCATGCGTTTGCCTGCGGATTTGAACATGGTGCTGTGCAATTTGACCCTGCCATTGGCCACAGTCGAAGGGTTGCATGTGGGACAAATATTGCAGCTGCCGCAAAATACATTCCCTGAAACCCAGGTTGTTGCAGCGACGGGACAGGTGATCGGGTCGGGTACATTGGGTCAAATCGCTGGCGTGCGCGCCTTGCGTCTGGCGCGCGAACCTATTCATGCCACGCAACCCCGTCGCCGAATGTCAGATCTTGAGGGACTCGACCTGCCCGAAATTGAAGCATTGCCAACCGGGCAACGGCGCAATGCGAACGCCCCCGGCATGCTCGCCGCGCTGCCTGATCTGACGATGGACGAGGCACCTATGACAGATTTCAATGCTGGCTTGCCGGATATTGGCGATTTGGCAGATTTGCCTGATCTGAAAATGTCGACACCAAAGGCGGCGTTACCGGATATTGCAGGATTGCCAGAGTTGGATGATCTGCCTGACCTTGCCGACCTGCCAGACCTCGCTGATATGATGAAAACCGGTTAAGTTTTGGTGCCCGCGTCTGCCGCTGATTGCAACGTTGGGCGCATGCTGTCCAAAGCGTAACCACCTTGGCGCGCGGCAGCTAGAATATCGTCAATGTCCAACCCCTGGGCCGCAGATCCGATTGCCCAAGCAATTGTACAACGTGTTCCAGACGCGCAATAAGCCAGAACCGGACCCGCACTTTTTACCAACTCCATGTGCTGCGCAATCACATCCAACGTCATGGTTTGATGCGTCAATGGCAGGATGTGAAACGTCAAACCTGCCGCATGTGTTGCGATTTCCAACTCTGCTGCACAGTGGCTCGGCGGAACTTCTTCGTCCGGCCGGTTGCAGATGATGGTTTTGATCCCGGCTGCCGCGATGTCAGGCAGATCGCTTGGCGCGATTTGAGGGGCTACATAGTAAGTGTCGGTAATTGCGCGTATGTCCATTTCGATGGTTTAGACTGCTTGTCCGGTCCTGTCCAGATAAGGGCTGAGCCGTGGTGCACACCACATACCTGCAAGCATCGCGATCAAAAATACCGCGCCAGTCCAACCGCCATAACTAAGGGAGGCAAGCGCAGGTCCAGGGCATAATCCGATCAGACCCCAACCGATTCCGAACAGGATCGATCCGACAATCAGGCGACGATCAAGCAGCGGATCAGGGGCAGGGGCAAAATCCCCCCCCACCAAAGGCGTGCGGCCAGGAACCATGCGCCATGCAATCGCCATCGGCACAATTGCACCACCCATCACAAAGGCCAGCGTCGGGTCCCACGCGCCAAAAAGGTCAAGAAATCCTTGTACTTTGGTCGTATCTGTCATGCCCGACAGATGCAGGCCCGCGCCGAATAATCCGCCTGCAATCGCTGCCAAAATAACTCGCATCATATCGTCCCAACCATTGCGCGCAGGATGACAACCGTCACCACCCCAGCGCCTATGTAGATCAATGTGGCGACGATCCCGCGTGGTGAAAATCGTGAAATTCCGCACACGCCGTGACCGGATGTGCACCCGTTTGCCAAGCGTGTTCCAACGCCAACACACAAGCCCGCGGCGATCAGTAAAAACGGCGCACTTGCCGCGCCGGTGACGACGGGCAGACCAAATTGCAAAATTGCAGGCACAGCAATCAGGGCTGCCAAAAACGCGAGGCGTTCAGCCCATGCACTGTGCGCGGTGCCATCAACCAGTCCGCCGATAATGCCACTGGCCCCCATCACGCGACCATTGCCGAGCAAGTAAACTGCGCCAGCCAACCCAATGAGCAGGCCGCCGATCAATCCGAAAATCCAGTCCATTGGCATCAGTAGTTCTCCGGTTTTTGCAGTATCAGGAAAATGCGATGCCGACGCCAACCATCATCAAACCGATGATCGACAAAAACAAAGCGCCCAAATTCAGCGGCAAGACAGACTGTAAAACAGCCTGCATTTCATCGTCGGGCAGTTTGGCACTGCGCGCGCGAACGACTTTGACGACGCACCCCAAAATACCCAGCAGACCGATCAGCGAAATCGCGGCCCCTGACCAGATGATGATGTCAAAAAGTGAAGTGTTTTGCTGTTCCATGCATGCTCGCTATCCGAAAAAACCGGATCGGGCAAGATCGCCCATTGCAGGCCATTGTTTGCGCGGGTATCGAGTGGTCCAGTCACGCCGTTGGCACAAATAATCTGCGCAAAACCGATGGCTGAAACCAACTGCATCAACCCTAGGAGCCCCGACATGACCGAGACCGCCACAAATGCCGAAAGCTACCGTGTCACAGCAGACGAATTGCGCCAGTTTGTCGAACGGGTTGAACGCTTGGATGCCGAGAAAAAAGACCTCGCCGAGCAGCAAAAAGAAGTGATGGCAGAGGCCAAATCGCGCGGCTACGACACCAAGGTGTTGCGTAAAATAATTTCTTTGCGCAAGCGTGACCAGAACGACATCGCCGAAGAAGAAGCCATTCTTGAGATGTATAAAGAAGCGTTGGGCATGTAGCCCACGCGACGTTGGCACCTTGCCTGACTGTGGCGCTGAGCGCGTTATTCGGTTACGGAATAATGACGCTCACGCCCGGAATACGTTGGATCGCAAAGACATCCTCGTCGTACGCATCGCTTAGGTTGTCGACCATTTCGGTGGTCCAACCGGGCATATCCAGCTCTTCTTCGATCTGATCCTCGATCGCGAATTTATCCAGAAACGCTGCAATCACGCGGCGTTTTTGCATTTCTGTCATTACCGGATGCGTTTTTAGATAGGCGCGAAAGCGTTTCATGCCTTCAGGCGACATAATTTCGCGCAACAGATCAAAGCCACCTATGATCTTTTCACCATGTTCAAGCCCGGCCATTTCGCGCACGATTTGAGCCCAGATCAGCGGCGCATCCTCAGAGCACCAGACGGTGATCGCCACATTCGGACAGGCCGCGCGCAACGCCATCAGCATGTCTGACCAACGGATGTCACAAGGATCAGGGACGCCCAAAAAGCTTTGTAAATTAGGGGCTTTGGATTTTTGATAGATCGCCGGTAAAAACGTCGCCGGGTTCTTGATCGCGAAAAACAATTCGATTTGATCGTCAGGGAATAGGCTGCAAAATTGCTGTAATTTTACGGCTGACGTCGGATAAAGCACGCCACCGCGCACGGCTGACATGGCAAACCCAAAGAAATGTGCGTTGGATAAGATCATCCGCTCCGCGTCTTCTTCGTCCAAAATTGCGTCCAACATAACGTCACGCGCGCCTTCGGCTGGCGGCGCGGTTTTCAGCGCATGCAGCGTGTGACGGATCAAATCGCGATATTTTCCGGGGCCCGGCACGGCGACCCCACGCTTTGAAAACGCCTCGCGATTGCTCAGCAAGCATTTCAGCAGTCGTTCCTCTTCGGTAAAGTGTGCTCCGGCGTGTAAAACGAGCTGCATGATCCTGCCTAACTCAAAGTTTTTGCTGTTCTCGTTATATCGCAAAAGAGGATTAGGAAAACCTTGAAAGAGGTGTCATTTTTCGTCTTGCGCGACGCGATCAATCACATTAAACGCCCTCGTAGTGCCCCTATAGCTCAGCTGGTAGAGCAATTGATTTGTAATCAATAGGTCCGCGGTTCGAGTCCGTGTGGGGGCACCATTTCACCATATTTTAAAGTCCAGTGACATCCGATTGAGCCTTGTTTATAAGGGTTTAATGTAAATG